>JAEZXR010000012.1 GCA_023419605.1 Bacillota bacterium
AGCACCGTATACTATTTGTGATACTGTCATTACGAAGAATACTTCTGTAAGTACTGAACCACAAAGGTGAGTATTTGAACAAATTGGTATTACGAAGTCTCTTATCTTTGGATCTAGAGTTTTTGATTTTCTAGCACATTTAAGAGATACTGGTAAAGTTGCTGCTGAACTCATAGTACCCATTGCTGTTAAGTAAGCTGGTGGGTAGTGTTTGAATACTTCTTTTGGATTTGTCTTAGAGAAAACTCCCCCAATTGCATATAATAATGCCATCCAAATAAAGTGTCCAATAATTACAATTACAATAATTTTTAAGAATACTGGTAATTGATAAATTATAGTTCCTCTATAAGCTAATTGAGCGAATGTAGTACCGATAAAAATAGGTAATATTTTAATAACTACCTTATCCACCATAAATAATACTACATTGTTTAATTCGTTGAATAATTTTTCCATTGTTTCTGATTTTGTACCAAGTACTGCTATACCAACGATTATAGCTGTAACTAAAGCTGTCATTACAGGCATTATAGGTTCAATATTTAAATTAAATAATGATTCCGGTAATTCTCTAGCTGCATCCATATTTGAAGCGATGTTTAATCTAGGGATTATTAATTTACCTGCGATAAATGACATAAATGCTGCGCCCACTGATGATAAGTAACATATCACTAGTGTAACTGTAAGTACTTTTCCTGCATTTTCTTTTAGTCCTATAATAGCTGGTGTTATAAATCCAAGTATAATAAATGGCACGATATAGTTAATAAGCTGGCTTAGAATTTCATTTATAGGCACAATTATTTTTACAATTGGCTCTGTGATAACTAAACCTACTAAAATACCAACTACTATTGATACTAATAGTTTGAAAATTAGACTACTAAAAAATCCTTTTTTCTTAGTTTCAGTCATTTTCATTCCTCCTTTTCATTTTTTTTGTTATGTTTTTATATAACACATACCTTTTCATTAGAGGCATGTTGTTACCAAATAAAAAGTAACTACTTTACAGTAGCTACCATGATTGCCTTTATTGTATGCATTCTATTCTCTGCTTGATCAAAGACTTTAGAATGTTTTCCCCTAAATACTTTATCTGTTACTTCCATACAGTCTAGACCGTATTTTCTGTAAATATCTTCACCTATAATAGTATTTCTATCGTGGAAACTTGGTAGACAATGTAAGAAAATTACATCTTCATTTCCAGTCATTTCGATTAATTCATCGTCAACTCTATAATCTTGCAATTCCTTAATCCTTTGGATAAATAGATGTTCTTCTCCCATAGAAACCCAGACATCTGTATAAATTACATCTGCATCTTTTACGGCTTCTTTTTCATCTGTTATAAGTATATTTGCACCTGTTTTATCTCCTATTGACTTCATCTCTTCGACAAAATCTTCTTTTGGCCACAGTGATTTTGGAGAAATACAGGTAAAATTCATACCCATTTTAGCTGCACCTATAAGTAGAGAATTTGAAACATTGTTTCTTCCATCTCCTATGTAAACTAAGTTTATATCGCTAAAAGGTTTGTCTATATTTTCTTTTATAGTTAAGAAGTCTGCCAAAACTTGTGTTGGATGGTGTAAGTCTGTAAGTCCATTCCAAACTGGCACTTCTGAATACTCTGCTAATTCTTCAACGGTTTTATGTTCAAAACCTCTAAATTCAATTCCATCATAGTATCTAGATAATACTTTTGCAGTATCTTCCATAGATTCTTTTTTCTCTATTTGAGTATCTTTTACATCTAGAAAAGTTACATTCGCACCTTCATCATAACAAGCAACTTCAAAAGCGCACCTAGTTCTTGTGGAAGTTTTTTCAAATAATAATACGATATTTTTTCTATCTAGTAAGTCTCCTCTGATTCCAGCAGCCTTTTTTTCTTTTAGTTTTTGAGCTAAATCAAGTAAGTAGTCTATCTCTTCAATTGTATAATCTTTTAAAGTAAGCAAGTTTCTGCCCTTTAAATCTATTGACATATATATCCCTCCACAATTTCTACATTTTTCCATATTATAGTTATTATATTGTATTTCTTTAATAATGTCTATATAGATATTTGTGCTTTTGCAATAATATTATGTATTATTATAAAATTTACTAATCTTTGTTATTTTTTTGTCGTTTTTCTTTTTTTATTGTATAATATAAGAGAAGTTATTTTCAATTCAAATCTTAATTATAATTTTTATTGATATTTTTATTGAAAATATACTTAATCGACTTTATTACAAAAAAGCAAAATGTCTTTATCTTAATAGTTAAGCTTATTTTTTACATAAATTTGTATAATAAAGTTGTTTATATTTTATTAAGCTAAAATTATTTTAAAAATATATGCATATATTATCAAAAAACATTATTTTATTCATGTTTTTTCGAAATGTTTTACAATATAAATTAAAACTCAATTATTAATTCCTTATATAGTTGCTCTCGTAAAAATTTTTATGAGGGCAATTATTTTTATGTTATACTAATAAGTAATAATTAAAGATACTTTTTAATAATATTTAATGAGAGGAGTAATTATATTGAACAAAGAATTTATGTTAAAGATGATAGAAGATCTGTCAAATACCATGGGAGCTCCAGGCTTTGAGGACGATGTGCTTTTTAAATTAAAAAGATATTCTCAAGATTTAGGAGAAACTTATGAAGACACTTTAAATAATTTTTATTTATTTCCTAAAAATTATGCAGACGATAAAATTAGAATTATGCTAGACGGCCATAGCGACGAGGTTGGCTTTATGGTTCATGCTATAACTCCAGACGGAATGTTAAAAATTGTTCCTTTAGGAGGTTGGTTAGTTTATAATATTCCTGCTCATAAAGTAAAAGTTAGAACTATGGATAACGACTATGTAACTGGTATCGTAGCTACTAAACCTATACATTATATGAACGAAGAAGAAAGAAATAAACCATTAAAAGACATAGCTGAATTAAGCGTAGATATTGGAGCTAGCTCTAAAGAAGAAGTTATCAACGAATATAAAATCAATGTAGGAGCACCTATTCTTCCAGATGTTAAGTTTGAATATTGGGAAAATAAAGATATTATGATAGGTAAAGCTTTTGATAATAGACTAGGCTGTGCTGCTGTATTAGCTGTTATACAAGAACTTGAAAAAGAAGATTTAAATGTAGATATAGTAGGAGCTATTGCATCTCAAGAAGAAGTTGGTCTACGTGGTTCAATGGTTACAGCTAGAAGTGTTAAACCAGATATATGTCTAGTTTTTGAAGGAAGTCCTGCAGATGACACT
>JAEZXR010000027.1 GCA_023419605.1 Bacillota bacterium
CCATTTCTTACCTCAAAGGTACCGTTGACATTGGTACGGGTAATCATGGCAAAGTTGGTTGCCGCAGTTACGGTAACGGAGGTATCGGCATAGCCTACCAGACCGTCAATGCCGTTCGCTAAGGGAGTTAGGTCAAATTCTGTAGTACGTACGCCTGTATTGGTACTGCCGAGATTATGTGTACCGGCACTGTAACTCGTAGTGGAATTCCATACCGGCCCCGGTGTAGGAGTGGCCGTTGGTGTCGGTGTTGGGGTTGGCGTCGGCGTGGGGGTCGGGGTTGGCGTTGGGGTCGGGGTTGGCGTTGGGGTCGAGGTATCGCCAAACACCCTAAACTCGTTGATACTGGCCCAGGTGGTAGTATCATTGTAGCAGCCCGTCACCGTCAGCCGTATATATCTTGCGTCGGTTCTTGTAAAAGTATCTGCAAGTAATGAACCGCCTGTAGTATTGTTGGTCCTATCAACTACCTGCATATAGTTGGTTCCGTCAGCCGAAACCTCAACTTTGTACCTGTAGGCCCTATCCATATAGGGTACAACTTCTGTTCTATTGACATTGTATACGGAACCCAAATCCACATTAATCCACTGTGGGTAGACTTGTGCAGACCATCTGGCAGCGGTGTCTCCGTCCACAGCATGGCTGGCTTCATTGCCTGCCTGCTCACTGGAGAAGGTTACAGACCTATTTAAAGCAAGATTGGAGCCTGTCGGTGGAGTCGGTGTGGGAGTGGGTGTAGCTGTGGGGGTTGGAGTCGGGGTATTTGTTGGCGTTGGAGTCGGCGTAATCCCCATGTTATTATAGCAGTTTACTTCGATAACCGGAGTTGCTCCACCCAGATCCGCTGCATTGTATTTTGCCATTATTGTTCTCTGTTCGTTGGGAAGCAGCATGAAATAGTTGTCTTCATACCGTATAGGAAGAATTTCATCTCCACTGGCACCCTTCTTAACCTTTACCTGTATTCCGTAAGCAATGGTATTGCTGCTGGTATTCTTTACCGTAACATAGTTATAGTCTTCAGTTCCATTATGTGTAACCGAGCTGCTTGTCGTCAGAGCAACCTGCGGCAGTGTCTTCAGCCCTTTCAGGTCCGCATAGGAGGAAACCGGAGTAACATACCAATCATAGGCTGAGAAGTTAAGAACATCCTTCTTGGTTGACAAAGCATAGGGATTTACAGTGATGGTTTTACCATCCTGGCCGATCAACTCCAAGCGCAGGAAATAAGTAGTGGACAACCCGGTTATGGCCGGAACGGAACCCACCGTAGTAACACCGTCCGCTCCAACACTCTGCGCACTGTAGGTTTTGCTGTATTTATTGGTTCCATCGAGGTTGAAAACTTCTACTTTAACCGTTAAATTGCTAAAGGCCTGTTGATATGCATTTGTAATTTTAATATTGCTGTTATTGTAGCTATATTGTACATGCAAAGGCTCATTGGCTTTCTTTGCCCCAAAATAGGAACCATTGGGCCTCATATAGTAATCGATGAGATTCCAGTAGGTTGACGGCCACGGATTGTTCAGCATCCATTGGATCTGGCCTGTCGCCTTATTATATTTGTTGGCTCCAAATGATTCAAACTCGGCACGCATGGCCTCATAATCCGCAATCTGTGCCTTGAAGCAGTACTCCTCTACATTGGAAGATGTTCCATAACGGTTATCCAAAGCTGTATTGTAAATGGTAAGGTCTTTGAATTCATTTCTGGCAGCATGGTAATTCCATGAAGCATTGATGGGCCACAGCTTGCTGGCAGGAATAAACTTTTTAATGCTATCTATGGTCGGTATGGAAGGTCCCACGGAAGTTTCGGAGTTGAATCCGAAGGCTCCGCCATTCTTCATGTCTTCATACCAGTAGTTCGGGGGCTCCCATTGATAGGGTCCCAGCATCTTTGCCCCGGAATAGGTTCCGGTTAACGGAGATTTGTCTTGTGCCGCGCTGGCCATAATAGGATTCGGCCATTGCAGGTCTTTCTCTATATTGAGGTACTGCTGTTCCACTGTTGGGGAATTGGGTGAAGCATCACTGCCATTCATAAATACAAGCATGGAAGCATGGTTCCTCAACCTGTACATCACCGATTTCAACGATTCGTATGCGACCGTATGCTCTTCCGTGTTCCAGGATGCCGGCTGCTGCCATCTGTCACAGCAACACCAGCCTTGTATAACAAGCACGCCCTTTTCATCACAATAATCAAACAGCTCTTTATCTTCAAACTTTCCTTCGAGACGAATGGTATTCAGGTTCATATCTACAACATAATCAATGATGGCACGCTCTTTTTCATGAGTATGGCGCAGAAACAAATCAGAGGGAGAATACGCAGCTCCTCTGATCAGAATCGGTTTTCCGTTTACAAAAAACTTAATGGCCTTTGGTGCTGCTGTTGAACCTGTGTCAATCAGCTGTGACGTGATTTGCCTGATTCCGAAGCGGTCGGATACACTGTCGGTGATCTGATTGTTTACCGTAAAATCAAGCTTTATATCGTACAGGGGCTGGCTGCCCATTTGAACCGGCCACCATAGGGCGGGATTCGATATGTTCAACTGCGGATAGGCTGCACTGGAAAACGAAACCTTCTTTGCCTGTTCGTTTGCATTCAGCGACACATTCTGTGAAATGGTAATGGTACCTGTGGGTCCGGTTATCGTTCCGGATAGTGTTCCGCTTACGGCACTGCCGGTGGTGTTGCTTACCTCACCGACCACTGTTAGATGGGCAGTCGAAAGATTCGCATCCACAGTGGAAACAACCAGAGGATTGCGAACTTTTACGGTACCGCATGTAGTTATAAATATATCGTCCCATACTCCCATGTTGTCGTCCGGCGGTTCCGGGCACCAGTCAACCCAGTAGATGGAAAGGTCTTTTCCATAGTTGGGTTTTGTGATTTTGAGGGCGATAACGTTCTTTGTCGTGCCATCGCAAACTACATTGTTTGTAATGTCGATTTCATATTCTCTGAAAGCACCCACCATCTGCGTTCCATCTCTTAATTTCGTTCCATTGACCCAGAGTTCCCCGCGGTAGTTGATACCCTTGAAGTTGAGCATGATTTTCTTTCCATTTTCAGAAGCCGGCAGGGTAAATTCCTTGCGATACCACCAGGGTACAGTAAACTGCGTCTTGTCGATGCTATTAAGGTTCATGTCATAATACGGATCCTGGTATACCCCTGCATCAACAAGAGTACCCATGATGGTGTTCGGTATCTTTGTTGTGTACCATCCGGAGTCGGAGTAGCCTGTTTTCGAGAGGACTGACCCATCCTGGGTGGCCTTGGCCGATGACTGGATTTTCCAGTTATCGCTTGGCAAAAAATTTTGACTAGCCGCATAAACTTTTGTCGCACCTGTGGGAATCATTATACTGGGTACAGCCAAAAGGACTACCAGTACGAGACAGCATACTTTTCTGAATGTTAGACTTTTCATCTTTCAATCGAGCCTCCTTTGTTATTTTACTTTTTAACGGTAAGTTATATAAAAGATATCCGGCAATAGCACCGACGATCTTTATATACGCAAAGACTCCTCTACACCATCTCCAAGGGATGAAGCCTACCTTTTCCGATGCAACGGATTTAATTTCGGCGTGCTGCTTATATGCCTTCCATGCTCAACTTATATTAAATATACAATAGTGGCGGACTTTCTACAGATGAAGGTTTTTACAATCTATAGCAAAATAATCTCCTGTTTTTTACAGCCGTTTTACTATAGTAATTTTATATAGAAATATTTTGCTTATATTCTAGTACTACTGTGTTAAAACATTAAATTATGTCTTGTAAAAATGAGCAACAATGATTTTGGGTTGTCATTTTTACAAGGATAAATACAAATTAACGCAGTAGTACTATTTACTGCATGAGGTTTATAAGAGAATAAAAAGTAAAATAATAGGCCCCTTTTATCAGAGCCTATTATTTTACTTTTCTATGGGTATATTTCATTTCTGTGGCGGCCATTTATCTTTAGGAATATTTTTAAATACCTCTTCAAATTTCTGATAGCCATCTCGAATTACAGTGTCGACAATACTCTCCTTATCCACGGATATGGGGGGTAGAAGTAATGTCGGAACAGGAATTTTACCGTTATAGATTGTAATATTGCCATCGAATTTTTCCCCTTTGGCAAGTTTAATGGCAACTTCCGCTCCCCCTTCGGCCTCCGCCTTTATAGGTACATATACCGTCATGCTCTGGGTTCCTTCAACAATTCTCTGGCAGCCCGCCAAATCCGCATCCTGGCCGGACACGGCAACTTTTCCTGCAAGCTTTTTTTCAGCTAACGCCTGAATAACGCCACCAGCAGTGCCATCATTCGGTGCCATAACTGCCTGGATATTATTACTGGCGGCCAGCGCATTTTCTATTATTTTCCGAGCCACAAACGGATTCCAGTCTTCTACCCATTTCTCTTCGACAATCCGGATATCTCCTTTATCAATGTAAGGCTTTAACACATTCATTTGTCCTTCCTTGATCTGAATGGCACAATAATCCGTTTGAGCTCCTCCAAGGAGTATGTAGTTACCCTTGGGCACTTTACTTACTAACGCTTCGGCTTGAAGCTCTCCGATCCTTATATTGTCATTTGTCACATGGGCATCCACGGAACAGTTTCGTATGAGCCGATCGTAGGCTACTACGGGAATACTTAATTTATTTGCTTCATTGACAATAACAGCCGCTTTTTCACTGTCTTGCGGGATGATTACCAGTACATCGATATTTTGATTCAGCAGCTTTCTGCACTGCTCCACCTGTAAGTTTTCATCTCCATTGGCAGATTGTACAATAACTTCACCACCTAATTCATTGCACCTGGCGACAAAAATATCCCGATCCGTCAGCCATCGTTCCTCCTGGAAGCTGGCAACGGAAAACCCAATCTTTATTTTGTTCTTTTTTTCCATAGAAAAATATCGATCGATACTTTCTCGCATCAGCATATCTTTCGAGTTATCGTTTTCGAACATTTTGCTTCCACACGCCGCCAATCCAAGTATCAGCCCGAGTAAAGCCAAAACAACTGCGGTACTCCTAAACAGCTTCATACTCCGCCCTCCTTTACTGCATGAGCTTCCTCTCCTTATATTCGCTCGGCGTAAGCCCCACAACTTTCTTGAATACTTTTGTAAAATAATTGGGATCGTTATAGCCTACTTTCCAGCAAATATCGCTGATGTTCTTTCCCGAATTTACTATCAACTCTTTTGCAGCTTCCACTCTCACTTGTGTCAAATAGTCGATGAAATTCTGATTAAACTCACTTTTAAACATCCTGCTAAAATAGTTCGGACTCACACACACCCGCTTCGCAACTTCTTCCAGTGTAATTTCCTTCATATAGTTCTCTTTTACGTACCGAACGGCAAGAAATATAATGTTTTTCGCCCTCTTATTCCGCTCTTCTCTAAATTGGTTGCAAATGCTTCTTATATCCTCCTCAAATATATGATAGATTTCCCGAATGGTCCCTAAATTAAAATATGTATCCTTGCTCATTACAAAATCCTTCAATCCTGTATATTCACTGTCCAGCTCATAGGTCATTCTTGAAAGCGCAAAATACAGTTCCAGCAGTTCAAATTTAACCCTGTTTACATCGCCCTTGAAATACTCCGTAGTGTAATCAAAGATATTTACAAATACTCTTATGGCCTGTTCTGTGATTCCCAGGCGAACCTTCTCTACCAATTGCCTTTCCATGTCATAGGGGTATTGGAACTGTTTTATCACATCGCTTTTTATATCTCCATAATTGATGATGTCGATTCCAAAGGAATCAATATTGTTTATGATCATAAGCGCTTGATTGTAAGAGTTCCTTATATCCGAGAGACTTTTATATACTTCTCCGATTCCAAAATACATCTTCACGTTGAAATTATCCTTGATGGTATTCCGGATCTTTAGCAGCTTTTTATAGGCATTCTCCTTTATCTCATAAATCTGTTCATCCATCCTCCATGGAAAAATGAATACGATTTTGTTTGAAATAAAGCTGCTTCGAATGCAGGGATTTAACTCAGGCATATTCTCCTTTATATAATCCTGTATTTTTTTAGCGGTTAAGTTACGTGTTATTTCATCCCCTGTTGAAAAGCTGTCGTCGTTGATCATACCGATTGCAATGTAGCCGGAAGATATATCCGTATTTAGCAGGGAAGAGTATTGTTTTATTTTGCTATCGTCTCCCATCATAATAGCAAAGGTAAGCTCACTTTCAAGAATAGGCAGGATGCTTCTGAGCTTTTCCTTCATCTCCAGCTCCTCTTTGCTCCATTGAATTTCATCTTCAATTTTGCTTACAACCTTACCGATAATCCGGATAAACTCGTCTTTTGCCACCGGTTTCAGGAGGTAATCCTCAATTCCATATTTCAGCGCCTCTTTTGCATAGTCAAAAAAGTTATAGGCGGAAATGACAATAAATTTGGTATTTCTGCTTCTTTTCCGAATATCTCCGATGGCCTCAATACCGTTAATTCCGGGCATTTTAACATCCATGAGGATCAACTCCGGTTTATGGATGTCAAACAGTTCTATCGCTTGCCTTCCGGTTTCTGCCTCTGCCACCACCTGAAGTCCCGGAAAATATCTGCTAATCATCACCTTGTAGACTTCTCTTTCCAGAATTTCATCATCAGCAATCATCACCTTCATCATAAGGAGCCCTCCAATTCCTTTACACTTCCATTTTCCTTAAAATCACCTTTCCTTTTATACTGGAACCGGAAAGGTAAAAAAAGTTTTGTCACAGTCCCTTCATTGGGAGTACTCTCTATAGTAAACAGTTCCCTTATGGTATAAAAAGCCTGAAGCCTCTTCACGACATTATTTATGCCGATGCTGGAGGTATGTCCTTTATAATCTGCTTCATCACCCGTCATACTTCTGATTTGACATAGTTTATCCTCTTCGATGCCTAATCCGTTATCCCTTATTTCTACCAGAATCGCTTCCTCTTCCCTGTATACTTTCAAGGTGATTTCACCCGGTCTTTCATTGTTCTCTATGCCGTGTATAAAGGAGTTTTCCACGATGGGCTGGACTGTCATATTGGGAATGGGCAAATCCAGCAGCGTTTCATCGATGTCGAAGAAAACCCGCGCTCGATGCTTATACCGCTTTTCCTGGATATATATGTAGTATTTGATATTTTCAATTTCATCCCTAAGCAGTACGATTGTATTGGATTTTCTCAAATTGTACCGCAGTATTTTGGAAATTGCCTGTGCGATTTCACAGGTTTCGTTTGCCCCTTCCAAAAAGGCTGTGTGATGGAGTGTAGTCAAGGTATTAAAGAGAAAATGAGGATTCACCTGCGCCTGAAGGCGCTTCAGCTCTGTCTCCTGAAGCAGTGCATTAATTCTCAGGTTTTCCATTTCCTTGACCTGCAGCAGCTTTTCGACCTCTGCTTTTTCCTTAATCTCCTTTACGTAATTTTTTATTTCAGCGCTCATCCTGTATAAGGTGTCCGAAAGAATCTTCAGTTCACTATGAGGGCTGATCTTTATTTTCTCCACTTCAAAATTACCCTGGGAAATTTTATTGGCCATTTTAACCAGCAGATCGATGGGCTTTATCAAGGCCCTGTTAAAGTAAACAGCCAGCAGCATATAGAGTATGATCGGCATAATGATAACCAGCAGTATGAACGTTTTTAAAATCAACAACTGGTTTAGCAAATCCTTTTGAAATGTTTTGCTTTGAGAAATATAGTTCAGAGTCAGTTCATCGATGCTGTCCTGTATATAGGATTGTATCTTGATCGCACGGGAAAGCCTGCCGGAGGATCCATTTACATTTCGTTTTCGGTATTCATTGATGGCCAGGTTCGCTTCGTACCCATAGGATTGAACCATATGCCGGATATTTTCAAAAAGCATGTTATCGTCCTTTTTTACAAAAAGCAACTGTGTGTTATTCATTTCTTCCATTAAACTTTCATATTCCTGATTAAACACACTGATATACGCGCGGTCGCTCTCGCTCAGATACTTGTTCAAAGCAGCGCTTACCCTCTCAATGGCATCCGAATAATTTTCCAATACATTCAAGTTTCCATATACATTGTCAAACTGCCGAAATGCCTTCGCCATATTATAGTAGAGTATGGAACTTAATATACAGATAAGAACGATGACGATGGAAAAGTAGGTCAGTACCTTTTTTCTTAGGGGAACCATATTCCATATTTCTCCTTTCATGCTATTCCTTATCCTTTCTCGCAGATAGTACGCTGTCGATATTTTCCTTCGATAGTATGATGATATCGGGATTTACACACTCTGAAATGCTCTCTCCCTTTTTCCACTTTAACAGGCTGCCAATGGACAGGTATCCGATTAAGTACGGGTCTTCCACCAGGGAAGCATAGATAATTCCATTTTTAATATACTTCAGGATTTCTTCTGAATCCCCTGAGCCAATGACAACACTATTGGTTTTATTAAACTCGATCATAGCCCGTACCACCCCAAGGGTACTTTCCGTATCGGAGCAAAAAAACGAGTCGATTTGCGGGCTATTTACAAAAATGGATTGGGCGGTATTGGTATAACCGATGATGCTGGGCTCTTCCGCGAGAAAGAATTCGCAACTCATCCCCGGAATATTTCTTATGTTATTTTGAAAACCTTGATTTTTTAAATTAAACCTGCTGCTGTCGATATTTCTAAAAACGGCCGTTTTGGATTTCGCTCCAGTTGCCAAAGCCATTAATTTCCCAGCTTCCACCCCATAGGCATAGCTATTGGTTCCAATAAATGAAATCCTCCTGCTGTCCGGCAAATCACTTTCTATTGTTATAACCGGTATGTTGCTGTCATGAGCAGCCTCGATATAGCTGCGAATTGCATCATTCGACGGAATATTTGTAATAATGCCGTCTACCTTTGCAGCGATGGCCTTATCCAGTGCTTCACAGTGCTTGTCCACTTCAAAGGATTTAAATTTATAGAACTTGACCCATGCGTTCAATTCTTCCGCCGCTTTATCCAAACCTTCCTTTAAGGAATATTTATAGTAATCGCTGCTGCCTGAATAAATACACACAAATCTGTAGGTAGAACCCGGCTGATAAGAAACGTTGACATTATCCTTTGATGGGGCAAAATGCCGAGAAAGTATAAACACCAGTACAAGAACAATTATAAGCATTATGCAAATAAATACCTTCTTCTGTGTCTTCACTTTTTTCCCTCTTTCCCCTATAAATACAATTTAAGCCAACTATTGCAAAAGAAAACCTGTACAATACTAAATACTCCCGACGTTACTAAAACTGCTGCGAGTACGATAAGAGATACGGATAAAAACATAACTGGTTTTCCTTGCCATATTTCTCCTCCTTTATTCCGTGAGCAATTCTCTTGCGCTGGTGTTTTATCTAATACATTTCACTTTATCACAGGAAATATCTTCAAGTAAATAATCACTTTTTACAGCAAATTAACAATATTTAACATCCATTCAAAAAACCTTTTTCTACCATATTGCAAGGAATTTTTATACATCACAAAAATAAGGGATCGGCGATTTACATATTTTACCAATAAAAGAACACATAAAAAAGTCAATTAGATGATTTATATTGATAGGGAGAAATCCCTGTTTCCTTTAAAAACACCCGGCTAAAATAGCTTGCTGATAGAAAACCAACTTCAAAAGCAGTCTCAGTAATACTTTTGCGTACTTTTTTCAACAATGTTTTTGCCAAACCAATCCTATACCGGTTAAGATAGACGATAGGTGTGATACCCATTTCTTCCCGGAAACATCGGGTTAAGTGCCGTTTAGTAATGTGAACATAATTACAAATATCCGTCAATCCTATTTGTTCCTTATAATGATCATGAATGTATGCCATGGCTTTGCGTACAATCCGTTGTTTTTCACTGCCCAAACTCTTATTCTTTGAAAGTACCTCCTCAATATGTTCCAGCGTTTCCTGCATGCTGAAAACACCCTTTTTCAGCACCGTCGCCACACCCTGGTTTAATCGGAGCATTTCTTCCCCGGTTATGATCTGCCCGGTGAGAATGATAACAGGTATCCCCCTGCTTTCACTATTCCTTTGCATAGCTTCCAATACAGCATATCCATCCATTACAGGCATCATAAGATCCAGCAGTACAAGATCCGGAGCTTCCTTTTGCAATACTTCCAGCGCTGCCTGCCCGTTGCTGCTTGTTACCACCCGGCAAAAGGGTAATTCAGCCTTTAAAAGCCGCTCATGTATATCCAATATTTCCGGATCGTCGTCCACGATCAGTATCAACTTTTCCTTCTCGTACAGTTTCCTGCTCCTTAATTCCTGAAGGAGTTCATTTCCGCTGACGGGTTTTGTGAAATAATCCAGCTCCCCGATGGGCCCTTGCTCTGTTTCCTGCAGCAGGGAATAAAAGAGAATCTGTATGTTTCGGGTCCTCGGATCGTCCTTAAGTACTCTCATTACTTCCCAGCCTGTTTCTATTTCAGGCCTAAAATTAAAAATCACGGCTCCAGGCATGGTTTTAAGTATTTCGCTATACCATTCCATACCCGCATCCATATTAATCGTGTCCACCGCATATCCCTTCCCGGACAGATAATTTTCCAACTGCCCTCCCTTTTCTCTGCTCTTATTGAGAATCACTACTCTCCGCTCACATTCATTCAAATCATACTCATGCTTTGCTTCATCTGAAAAATCCTTTAGGAGCGGAAGGGTAAAAGTAAAAGTGGAACCATAGCCCTCCTTGCCGGAGGACCTGACCTCGATGGTTCCGTTATGCATCTCAATCAGTCTCTTGGCGATGGCAAGCCCCAATCCAAGACCGGCATATTCACCGTAGAAGGTACGCCCGGATTTCGTGAATTCCTCAAATATATGCGCTTGCTCTCCAGGCGCTATCCCCATACCCGTGTCGCTCACAGAGATCACAACGTTCCTCTCCTTTGCCTGGGTTCGGATACGGATCTCACCTCTTTCGGTAAACTTGATTGCATTGGTGACAAGGTTTAATACTATTTGCCTGATTCGGGTACGATCCCCCCACACTTTGGGCATTTGGCCGAAAACCTCCACCTCCAGGCTTAACCCCTTATTCCTCACCATTCCCATAACCATATTCTGTACTTCTGTTATAACTTCAATAATATCCACCCTGTCAAATGCCAATTTCAACCGGCCTGCCTCACTCTGGGTCATATCCAGTACATCACTGATTAAAGTATCCAGGTGCTTTGCACTTGCATGGATCCGCTTAAAATCCCGGCCATATTCTTCCGGGAGTGAAAATTTTCCCTGTTCCTGCCCCCGTATCAGCATTTCGCTCAAGGAAGAGATAATATGAAGAGGTGTACGGAGTTCATGGCTTACCATGGATAAAAATTTACTTTTCAGAAGGTTGGATTCCTCTGCCAGTTTTCTTCCCTCAACCGCTTTCCGATATAATCCCACTCCTTTGATTGCCGTGGCCAGCTCATTCATAACGGAAGCGCAGGGCCACAGATTATCCGCATCAAACACAACATATCCGGTTTGTTCCTTATCGATGATCAGAGGCAATAACGCCCACCGACAGGCCTCTTTCTTCGGGAAGAGCTCCGGAGGCGGAAACTCGCAAGTTCTGAATCGATAGGGTTTCTCCCATTGAGGGGGAATTATTCTGTAAAGATTGCTCCATTCTGTGGGCTTCTTCCCTTCACTCTCAAAGAATGCTATATCCATCTGTTTTATCTGAAACATAGGGATACATTCTTCCAACACCTGAAATATTTGTTTTTCATCTGCGGCAGGCATAAGGCGCGCGGACAATATGCCCAGTTGCTCAATGATATTGTTTTTCTCGATAATATGCCTTCTATGCTGCCTCACGGCACCTTCACCAATCAGGAGGACCGCGCTGTCCAGCATATCCTGGGCCAGCTTTTGCTTTGTGGAATCAATTTCTTCATTTATAAAAAAGCAAATTTTCTTCCTCATCCCTATAATCATAGGCTGAAGAACACAGATATCGTCCCCTCCGGCGGTTACCTCTTCAATAATCCCCTTTAGCGCCAAATCAAAACACTCGGATGTACCCCGTTCCACACTTGCTTTGAAGCCCTCGATTAAACGTCCATAGATCGCTTTTATGGTATCCTGGCTTAAGTATTCTACGCTCCTAATGACAATGGCCGTGACCTCATCAACTAATTGGGATAGGATTTCCTGACTGGTTTCATCGCTTACAACCGTGTGTGTTCTATATCGATCCCACTCGAAGTAATTACACATATCCTGTAGCATCGAGCTGGATTTGCAGCCGCACGACTCGCGGATAATAAGATTTACAGGAATCTCCCTTGATTCATTCTCCGGCTTTGCTCCTGATAATTTTTCCAGCAGCAGTTCTACAGCTTGATAGCCTGTATCAAATTTCTGCTGATGAAGGGTTGTTAAGGAGGGAGCCTGAACCATGGCCGGGTAGGTATCGTCAAATCCGATAACAGCTATATCCTCCGGAATCCGCAGACCGGCTTCCCTGATTGCCTCCATGGCACCGATCGCTGAGTTGTCATCACATGCAGCCACTGCAGTAAATGGCACGCCGGAGTCCAATAACCTTTTCATGGCCAGCCTGCTGTTTTCCCTGCCAAGCTCTCCATATTCGATAAGATTCGGGTTGCTATCCAATTTAAAATCCCAAACGGCTTTACGGTATGCAGTAAGCCTGCGCATATAATCTTTTTCCACTGTAGTCCTATGGGCTCCGATAAAGGCAATACTTCTATGTCCATGTTCAACCAGATGGACGATTCCCCGGTACATCCCCCCAAAATCGTCACAATTCACATTCAGTTTGATATTTTCCTGCAGGAGGTTGACAATGGGAAAACCCTCTTTTACAAGCCGGAAAATATCACTGCCGCTATAAGCGTCCATATCCGTTATAATAAGACCGTCGATATTCTGCGGGCTAATGGGTACAAAGCTGGAATCTGGAGAATAAAAAGGCCAGGCTGACGAATCCAGTGCATATCCTGTTTGCTTATATGCACCGAAGCCCAAAAGAAGGTTGCAGCCGTTTTTACATGCTGCAGCATATATTCCCTGTAGGATGGTATGAAAAAAATAATCGTGAACTGTTCCTTCATATAGATAATTGTGGATAACTCCAAGGGTAGGCGGTACATGCCGATCATCTTTCATAACTTTCAACCTCATTTTTCAAATACAGCTCCTGTTATGACATTCTAGATAGTATTTCGGCAAAAATACATACTTTCCTTTTATTTCCTTGCAAGCTACTACCGCGATCTTATCTACATCTTCAGAAGAATTCTATATTGATAGTTTTAATCAAGTCTTTGCTGGAGGCACTTACCTATTCTATTAAGCCTCCAATAGATCCCATACCCTATCGCGCCTCCCAATAAGTTCAGAATTATATCGTCAATATCCGACACCCCAACCCCCGCAACATACTGCATGACCTCGATTACAGCTGTAGCAATAAAAACAGCGGCAAAAGTCCTTTTAAACCTTGATAACTTGCCTGAAGCCATGGGAAATAGTAATCCCATAGGCATAAAGGCAGCCATATTTCCCAGGATGTTTGTTATAATAATAGCGGGACTATTCGCTGTGGCAAGGTATTTTATAACCGTTGTAAAGGGTATATAGTTTACACTTCTATGTGTAAGCTCTCGCCCGTAAAGGTGGCTGAAAAAGGTCAGATATGTTAAGCAGGCCAGGTACAGAATTAATAAAATAAAAATTGCCGCTCTATGGAATTTGGCTGTAGTACCGCCTTTATACGACATCATAAACTGCTCCCTCAATGAAATTTTTTAATTTGAGCTCCATAAACTCAGCGGATAAATCTCCAGGTTCCGGCGGATCTAAATTAAAAACGTAGCAGTGAATTTCGTTCCGACCTTCTCTTTACTCTCGACTTCGAGAAATCCACCATGCCTTTCAATAACGGATTTGGCTATTGCAAGACCGATTCCCACAGAATCACTCTTTCTAGAGTTTTGAGCCTTATAAAACCGCTTGAATATATTGGCAATATCCGCCTCACCGATTCCCTCTCCCGTATCCTGAATAATAATTCTCTTAAAAACCGGACTTTCAGAAACCTGTAGGGTGACCTTTCCCCCTTCCGGTGTGTGCTCAATTGCATTTTTTACAATGTTAATGATGGCCTCCTGAAGCCATAATCTGTCATGGTTAAAGCAAATCCTTCCATCGCCTTCGAGCAAAATTTCCACTTTCCCTTCCTGCGCCTTGCCATCGAGAATTTCCAACGCCTCCTCCACAGTTTCGAACAGGTTTTGCTCCTCTTTTTCCAGGATCACCGCATCCGCATCCAGCTTTGCCAGCTTAAGCAGATTATAGAGCAGATTATGCATTCTTGAAAGCTGCTTTTGATTACTGAGCAAAAACGTCTTCCGCTGCTCTTGGGATAAATTTTTTTCAAGCATTATATCATTATATACGATCATGGAGGAAAGCGGTGTTTTTAGCTGATGAGAGATATCGGAAAGCATGTCTGCCAGGAATTGCTTTTCTTTTTTTAAGGCATAAATATGATTTCGGATAACGTCACCCATGGAATTAAATGCAACCGCCAGTTTTGATAAATCCCCTTCTCTTTCCTCACTTAATTTCAAATCGTATTCGCCTTCTACTATTTTTCTCGCTGCAGCGCTGAATCTCCGGATATATCTATAAAAATATCCATGCTGGAAAAGATTCAATACAAAGAGCAGCAGGGAAAAAGCCGCGAAAATCAAAGTCCCTATTATTTTTGTATGCCGGATGGTTTTATTCATATAGGGGAAAAAGAAATTTTCCAGGTTTTCACTCAGGCCATACTGTCTTAGTATTTCCTTGCCCTTATTCCCCGCTTCTGCCGTAATGGGCCTTGTCATCATAGGAACAATTATCCTTTCGAGACTTGCATCGCTTTCAATAATTTTCGCTGTAACAGCTCCAAGTACTTCAACGTAGTTCTTTTTCAAGCTTCTAAAATTCAGTTCCAGAAGAAGATAATTGGACAGCAGGAATAAAATCATGATCGAAAGTAAAATTCTTGAGCTTATTTTTATTTCAGGATTATAAAGATTTTCTCTCATGGTGCTACTCCTTTTTAACATCCATATTCCATTTGTAGCCTAATCCTCTCTGCGTGATTATAAAGCCAGGCTCCTTGGGATTATCCTCGATCTTTTCCCGCATTCTTTTTATATACACCGATAGCGTATTCTCATCAAAAAAAGTCTCTTCTTCCTCCACCAGTTCCTTCAAAATTTCTTCTCTTTTCATCGATACAAAAGGCTTTTGGATAAATATCAGAAGAAGCTTGTACTCCTGGGCAGTTAATGAAATTTCTTCGCCATTTTTTCTCACTTCAGCCGTAGATGTATTGATTTCCAGGCTCCCACTTTTAAAAACGCTGCCGGCGGAACTGAGCTTGGCATTTCTTCTTATAATCGCTTTTATCCTCGAGAGCAGTTCTCTGACTCTAAAGGGTTTTGTAATATAATCGTCCCCACCGATATCCAGGCCTAAAATCACATTCACTTCCTCATCCAAGGCAGTGAGGAAGATAACAGGAGTGTCGCATAAACTCCTTATATATTTACATAGGTCATAGCCATTTCCATCCGGCAAATTCACATCCAGGATAATCAGGTCATAGTTCCCCTTTTCAAATAACCTTTTACCCTCATCAAACCTTGCCGCTCTTTCCACTTCATACCCTTCATCCCTCAAGGTAAACTCTATACCAAGTGCCAGGGCTTCATCATCTTCGACCAATAACAACTTACTCACAGTTCTTCCCAAATCTCCTTTTTCGTTGGACATGTTTCCGGGAACGCGCTATGGGGACAGATCCTCAGACACGCTGCACTCCTGCGTGTTTGCGGTTCAGTCCCCAAGGCATATTCTCTGCTATGATATTCTCCAGCTTATCCTACACTTCTATATTTTACTAAAGCCAGTTTTTTATTACAACCGGGAATCACAGAATCAGCCTTCGCCTGCAACCGGATTTTAAAATTCCTCTCGTAAGGATTCAATTAAGTTATCCTTTCCTACTCTCTTTAACGGTGCAAGTACTGACAGGTAGCCGATCAAAATGGCTCCACCCATGGCAATGGCCACTGCCGCAAAAGGGAAGCTGAAAACCTGCTCTCTGGCATCGTTCATGCCGTTATACATGAGATAGTAAAAAACACATCCCAGAATAGATCCGTAGATACTTCCCACAATGCCATACAGCATCCCTTCTAAAACAATGATCTTTTTCAGTCCCTTTTGCGTAAGTCCTATGGATTTTAACGCTCCAAATTCCTTTCTCCTCAAAATAATATTGGTTGTCAGCGTATTAACTATATTTACACTCCCGATCAATGAAACAACAATAACAAATCCATAAAGCAATATCTTTATCATGAGAACGATAGATTTCTGATGCCGGTTTTGGTCGATATAGTTAACCAAGCTCACATCCGAATCCTGGCTGCTGATCCTGTCGAGGGCATTTGTAACGTTCTCTTCCATTTTTACATCTTTAAGCTTTAACTTTAATTCTACCGGCTTTACTTCCTTGGATGCCAGTCTGGAAGCAACCTGTTCCGTAGTAACCATTTTAAGGGCATGCTCTGCGCCATAGGTATTAAAAGGTTCACTGTTGATAATACCCACCACTTTTACCTTTTCTACCGTTCCCTTGCCGAACTCAAGCTTTTGTGCAGTGTTATCGTTCCGACTCAAATCACGCTGCAGGAATATTTCATCGCCAACCTTCAGATTGGAAATACTTCCGTAAAATGTCCTTTTTGTATTTAAATTATAAACTCTATTCTCATGGATTATTATAACTCCATTTTCCTTATTCATTGCATTTGCATCGATGCTCCCTGCCGATAGATAGTTCTTTGCAACTTCCAGAGCAGCTTCGTCATAGGTTAGCAAGGCCCCTCCTAAAAGAGTTTTCTTCTCTCCCTTATAGGTACTATCACTATACGCATTGGAAATATTTCTTACCTCTTTTATCTCTTTGGAAGGATCCATGGCAGCCTGAAACCAAAACGTCTCATATCCGCCATAGATTTTTTCGACCTCCTGGATCTCCTTAACCTTATCCTTTGTGCTTTCTTTCAATGGAATTTCCCTGTTCCGGGCACCCAGTGTAAAATGAATGTTCTTCGATTCATTCAGATTATCTCCATAAACATTCAAACTCATATCCATGAAAGATTTGAATGTTATAAACAGCATAACACTAATAACAATGGAGAACACCGTCGTCCTGTATCTTTTTCTGTTTCTTTTTATATTTTTGAATGCAAGGGCTCCTTCAAATCCGAAAACCTTACCTACAATCCGGTTTTTTCTTCTCTTTATTTTTTCCTTGTGAATCGAGTTTCTGCTGCTGATAGCAACCAGAGGAGAAATCCTTCCAGCGAATAAGGCCGGCAAAAGTGCGGAAACATAAACCGACACCAGTCCCACTGCAATACTTATCAACAAAATAGGAACGTGAATGGTAGGAGAAATAAACAGTATAGATTCTCCACCGATGATTTTAAATGTAAAGTAAATCGCATACAGTGCTAGGATCCCAAAAGCAATGCCTGCAGGAATGCCTATGGCTGAAAGAAAAGTGGCCTCCCTTAAAATGATTCTTCTGATTTGCTTGGGTGTGGCTCCTACGGCCCTTAAAAGACCAAACTGCCTTACTCTCTCCACAACACTGATCTGGAAGGTGTTATAGATTACAGCAATGGTCGAAATAACGACTACTGCAACAATAATAGCCAGTACCTGGAGGATACCTTCCGGCATATCCTGTCCCTCTAAAACAGTCAAATATCGATTTACAGTAACATCCTCAGCTTTAGCTAAACTCTCTACCTCCTGCAGGGTTTTGGAAAAATTCCCTTTCGTATTTAACTCAGCCAGCAAAATAGAGGATGCATTTTCCAGATGTTCTGTTTTCATAACCAGAAGCCCGAGTTGATTCCTGTGATTGACGGAATTATCCGCCAAAAGGCCTACCAGCGTATACTCTTTGTCTGCAATTTTCAGTTTGTCTCCGACCTTTGCATCATATTTTATGGTCTTCGCAAACCACCCCTCCAGCGCTACTTCCCCTTCTGCCTGAGGAAACCTCCCCGTCTTTATTTTTATCGGCAAAAGTTTCAGCGCTTCATCCGTTGTAGTAATCTCCGATGCATATAATCCATCTCTTATATTAATTTTTTTACCTTCTAGATATAAGCCGCTGTTTTTAATCTTTGGGTTACTTCTGATTTTTGTGATCAAATTATCATCCGCATTCCTGAACATAATATGAAAGGAACCGCTTTTCATTTTTTCATCCTCGATCTGCGCCTTTTGCATGCTAATAAAAAACAGACCTATGGCTGAGATTAAGGAGACGGACAGGACAATGCCGATCAACGCCAGAATAGTTCTTTTTTTATTGGTTTTTAAATATTTATTCGTAATTTCCTTATAGCTGATTATCAATTCATTCACCCCCGGCTACTGCTTTAAATACTTATCAGAAATTATAGCTCCGTCCATGATGGTGATGACTCGATCGGCCTCGGAAGCTATGTTCACATCATGGGTAATTAGAATCAGGGTTTGATTATACTTCTTCGCGCTGAATTTCAAAAGTTCGATTACTTCCTTTGAGTTTTTACTGTCCAGATTTCCCGTGGGCTCATCCGCCAGTATGATGGACGGTTTATTAAGGAGAGCTCTTCCAATGGACACTCTCTGCTGCTGACCCCCGGATAATTCGGAAGGAAGGTGCTTCTTTCTGTCTTCGAGCCCCAACAGCTTTATAATCTCCGCCAAATACGCTTTGTCAATCTTATCATTATCCAAAAGCGCAGGCAAGGCGATATTCTCCTCTACATCCAATACCGGCAGCAGATTAAAAAACTGGAAGATAAAGCCTACCTTTCTCCTTCTGAATATGGCCAGTCTTTCTTCCTTATAGCTGTATATATCCTCGCCATCGATGATGACCTTTCCTTCCGTGGGCCTGTCCAATCCTCCCAGCAAGTGCAGAAGCGTACTCTTACCTGAGCCCGACGCTCCCACGATAGCTACAAATTCACCTTTATTTATACTCATATCCACTCCGCTTAGAGCCTCTACTCTGTTGCCTTCTTTTCCATAGATTTTCTTCAATCCTTGTACTTTTAAAATTTCCATAACAAGCCTCCAAAATATTTACTTCCTGCTCTTTGCATTCTACGTGCAAATCAATAGTTCCTATCCTGTTTTTATTATATTTGACATATTCACTTAACTCCATGACTGTCCACTTACAAAAAAAAAGTTATCTTACAATTTAGTAAGATAACTTTTGCGGGCAGCCCTATAGCCCTCCTGAATATGCAGATTCTTTTATTTCCTTGATATTTACGCTGCATAAATGCCTCTGCTCCCAGCATAGCCGATTTACAAACAAACCTGATCCGGAAGCTCATGATCCAGAAGGGTAAAGAAACTCTTTATTTTCTGCTTATCGCTTTCCGATCCGTACAGATTGATACTAAATGTAATGGAGTCATTAAAGCTTGTAAGCGCCAACTGAAAATAGGGCGGATATTTAATGGATCCGGTTATAAAGGCATCCTCTATCTGCAGATTATCGAAGCTGAGCTTATTTTTATCAATAGCGCCTATATTGGTCATAGCAATGGAAGGGTTTACAAAAATCTTCTCCATCACTTTTCTGACCCTTGAATAGGGAAGCAGTTTGAACGCAGCATCCAGTGTGAAAAGCCCATTCAAACCCGGAAGATTACTCTTCTTTCTATCCATATCGCACTTTACCTTCATAAGGGTTTCATCAAAGCTGTCACCTAATTCCGGACCGATATCACATATAATGGTGGAAGTCAGATTACAAACTGCACCCGCTTTTCTGTCCGGGAGAAACCGTCTCAAATCGATCATACAGGGGATAGCAATGGATTCGGTGCTTTTAATGTCAAGCACTTTGTACAATGCCCGCAAATATGCGGCTAGTACAATATCGTTGATGGTAGCATGATGTTTTTTACCATACTCCCTTATTATGTGAAATCTGCTGCTGGTAAGCTTATACGTTAGAATCGACGGAGACAGGTCTTCTTCACCGCTTAATGGGAAAAAGAATCCGCTATTATGCTTCGCCATATGATTGGGTAGTAATAGCAGCTTGAGTTTATCTGCAAGATGGATTTGCTTAAATATCTGCCCCAAGCTTCTATCACCCTTCGTTTCATACTGGGGCATATAGTCCGGGTCTCTTCTAAAACCGGTATAGAGTGAGCTTAACAAATACAAATATTCTTTAAAGCCCGCCCCATCGCAAATCATGTGATTCATTACGATACACAATGTATCTTTGGATAAACTCCTGATAATTCTGGCCTTAAGCTGAGGCCCCTTGAACTCTTCTGTTTTTCCCGTCAAAAATGAGTTAACTTCCTCCTCCAAACAGCAGCTGTCGACAAATGTAACTACCTCCTCATTTCCGGTATGTATACGCTCCCAATAAGGACGCACACGCGCTTCAACAAACCGGCTTTTGAGGACGGGAATCATGTCTATCGTCAGAAGGACGGCTTTTTTCAAGCATTCTACCTCCAGCTGGCCTTCGAAAAATATAGCGCAATGAAGCTGATGATCATTATATTTCTGAAAGAAAAATTGCATCTGATCCCAAAGCTCTGCACGATGCCGCGGTAACCGGTTTCTCTTTTCTTTCCCATTCACTCGCTCTTTATGAGGATGAGGAGCGACTGTAGAAGAATTGTCCATTTTTCCCACCCACCAATTATTTCAATCAATCTTATCCGTCTAACTTATTTAAAAAGGGCTTTACCTTGTTTCTCAACCAAGTCTGCCAAAGGCAAAAAACCGGTTTAACTTAACCCTTCACCAAATCCATACTATAGCATATTTTACATATTGATACAATATTCAAAACAAACCTTCAATGCGCAATTAAAATCAGCGATGGATTATACCTCATTTATTCAGAATCTCATCCTTATGGTGAGACCCCTCTACATTTCAACCTTAGTTACCTTGCGAAGCCTGCCTTTGATAGGTTTTTCCTGCAACTTCTCAAGCACCGCTTCCCCCTTATTATTCAATATTTCTACAAATGTAGATACATCAAGTATGTTAATAATTCCTATATCCGCCGCTGTCATACCTTCAATACTGCAGATGGTACCTACAATATCCACAGGTCGCATTTTTGTCTTTTTACCTGCATTCACATGCAATTTCATGATATCCTTACTAAGCTGTACCCCTTTTGTTTCTCTGATTTCCGGTGCAACGCTTATTTTCTCATCAAATTCCTGCTTTGAACCGCTTACAGTGTCCGGTTCGGGTCTCTCTTTCAGATCAATTTCTTTTCCTATATATTTGCAAATATCTTTCAAAAAACCCTCTTCATCCCGGGCAACAAAAGTAACTGCTTTCCCCGACCTGCTCGCACGTCCGGTCCTTCCTATTCTATGAACATATCTCTCTCCATCCCGTGGGATATCATAATTAATTACCAGTGAAATATTATCGATGTCGATGCCTCTGGCTGCAACGTCGGTAGCTACCAGGTATCTGAAATAGCCGTGCTTGAACTCATGCATTACTTTTGTTCTATCGGTTTGCTCCATTCCGCCATGAATTTTTTTGCACGCATACCCCATCCTTCTGATATCGTCATAAACCTGATCTACCCGCTGCTTTGTATTGCAAAATATGATACTGCTGTCGGGATTCTCAACGATGGTAATATCCCTTAAAAGCCCTGGTTTATCCTTTTCCTCCACATTGTATCTTTCTTGACAGATTGTATCTACGGTCAAGCTCTCGGCTTCTATTTCCACATGGATTGGGGCCTTCATATATTTTTCACATAGCAGCCTTATGTCTGCGGGCATCGTTGCTGAAAACAACAGGGTAACACGTTGTTCCGGCAAACCTGCTATAATCGTTTGTATTTGCTCTATGAATCCCATGTTCAGCATTTCATCCGCTTCATCGATTACAAGATATCCGATGTTTGACAGCTCCAACGTCCCTCTTTCCATATGATCAATGACGCGCCCGGGCGTACCCACCACTACATGCGTTTTTTGTTTCAGTTCCTTTTGCTGATTATAAAAGGGCGCTTTCCCGTAAATGGCAGATACCTTCAGTCTTTTAAACCTGCCTACATTGAAAAAGTCCTCCCGGACTTGCATAGCCAGCTCCCTGGTCGGCGTGAGTACTAAAGCCTGCGGTTTGTTCTCCTCCCAATCTACCAACTGGCAAATAGGTATGGCAAAGGCGGCCGTCTTTCCGCTGCCCGTTTGGGACTTGACGATAATATCCTTTTTCTCCAATACAGCAGGTATCACTTGCTGCTGCACCTTTGTAGGAATTTCATAATTTAGTAAATGAATTGCTTTTAATAATTCGCTGCTTAATCCATACTCCTTAAAACTTGCTTTTATCATTGGCTCATCACTTTCTTTAATTAATTGGGATCGGCCTATAACAACTATAGAGAAAATAAAATGAATTTTTCCATTCAAACTTGCACAATGAGTCTTCAAAACTCAGCTTTTAATGCGCTGGCCTCTTCGCATTCCTTATTCTTCTTACTATAGTATGCCTAATAACCAGGATTTTAAAATACACTGAAACCATCTCTGCAGAACAAAATGCTATCGCACTTTGTTCTGCGCTAGGGGAAACTACTTCCCCCTTCGACGGAGCTAACGCTCCTGAGCACCCCCTCTAAACCGGCGAGGGGAATCCCCTCTGCACTCCCCATGGTAAGGAAATTATGGTTTTTAATTTTCTTACCATCAACGAAAGCCCTCGATAATACCGAAGGCTCAGAAGCACTTATTATAACAGCTACAGCTTTAAGCAGTTAACTGCCTGTTATCATTTAAGAAATTCAGTAACTTTATCTATAAAAAGTATGCCATCCAAATGGTCAATTTCATGACACAGGCACTTCGCCAAATCGCCTTCCCCTGTGATTATAACCTCTTCAGCCTTTTCATTTAATGCTTTTACTTTAACTCTTTTAGGTCTTATTAATTTCCCCCACTGATCAGGAATACTTAAACATCCTTCTATAACTTCCTGACTTCCTTCCGCTTCGATTATTTCAGGATTGATCAAATTTATAAGGCCCTGTCCCATATCGATTACAACAATTCTTTTGAGAATTCCTACCTGAGGTGCTGCCAAACCAGCTCCGTTTCCATTGTCATACATGGTCTCCGCCATATCCTTGAGCAGCATCAGCACTTTTTCATCTACTTTCTCTACTTCTCTGCTCTTTTTTCTAAGTATATCGTCTCCTAAAGATCGTATATTCCTTAATGCCATTAAAAATCCTCCATTCTAAAACGCATATTGCTTACTGCGTATTTTACCATTTCATTTGACCTGATTTTCACCTGTAAGTTCTCCATTTTCATTTAACTTCAAATACTTTTGACTCTATCGCAGTCCCGTAGTCAAATAGTACCATTTTTACTCCGTGCTGTCCATATGAAGGCATAAAATACTCCCCCAGGTAAAAAACCAACGAATACCCATAATAAAGAAATTATTCCCATAAACAATGGAACGGCTTGTTTTCAAATACAAATGAATTTATAGTAAAGTAGAAAGCTTTTTATGTTTGCATTATTGGGGGGACTATAATGAGGCTTGATGTTTTCGATTCTATTTTCCATTACCATTGTTTTGAGTTTGTCACAAAGGAATCTATTGAAGATTTCAAGCTTTTTCATGAAAAACATTCCTCAAAAGCAGAAATATCCTATCATCAGCATGAACATTATGAATTGTTCTACCATATTTCAGGCAGTGTTACCTTTTATGCATGCGGCCGTGCTTACTCCCTATCTCCCGGAGACATTATGCTTATCCACCCTGGGGAACTGCATCGGCAGGTATTTGAAGGAGAACATGGTTTTGATAGGATAATTATTCTTGTCAATCCATCCTTTGTTAAAAACCTTTCAATAAAACACCCCAATGTAAACGTATTTTTTGAAATTGTTTCGGAAAGGAATTCAATCCACATTCATCCGGATAAAGATCGTAGTGATAGCATAAAGTCTTCTGTTGCAAAACTTGAAAGATCTTGTAACAGCGGCAAGGACAGATTAAAATATGATTGTTTTATAGAATTTGTGTTCATACTGAATAGCCTTTTTACCGATTCGGATAACAGGTTATCCGCCCCTCGGCCCAATCCGAAAATAAGCGGCATCCTTGATTTTATCGATAACAATCTCCATAATGATTTATCTTTAGATGTTATTGCCGATAAATTTTTTATCAGCAAGTACCATTTGCTAAGAGAATTTACCAAATATACCGGATGCACCCTACACCAGTACGTTTTGCAAAAAAGGCTGGCGATGGCAAAAAATCTCATTGATAATGGGCACACCCTTGATAGGGTTTATAAAAAATGCGGTTTTGACGGCTACTCCACCTTTTGTAATGCCTTTAAGAAGAGATTTGGCATAGCCCCTAAAAAGTATTCGGCAAAGCACGTGTAAAGCAGACTTCTTCATTTTATACAGCCTTTTTAAAAGTAAAAAACAATTACCTGGAGGTAACAAAATCCTTTATGTGTGGGAAACAGTATATTCTATTACCCGACGGCAGTCCTGATACTCTGGTGGAGCAAGTCAAAACCTGCAAAGCTCCCATGTTTAAAAGACTGTATGAACAATGCGACTACTATTCCGCCCAACAGCTTCCGAAGCAGCATCCCGTCGCGAACATAACCGGGTTTGGATATGCTGCCGCAAACCTGAGTCTTGCTTATCTTATTACGAAACAAAAGCATTATCTGAAGGAAGCCAAAAGATGGATATTTACTGCGGTCAGCTATAAGCACTGGGGAAAGGCAACCTTGGAAGACAGCGGTCTTGATGCCGGTTGGATTCTGTTTGGCTTGAGTCTTGCCTATA
Source organism: Bacillota bacterium (assembly GCA_023419605.1). Taxonomy (GTDB): domain Bacteria; phylum Bacillota; class Clostridia; order Acetivibrionales; family JAEZXR01; genus JAEZXR01. The sequence goes on from JAEZXR010000027.1 coordinate 25,040, forward strand.
ACTGGATCGGAGACTGCCTTGACGTGGATGAAAAAAACGAGTTACGGCACAAGCTGATTCTTCAAGGTACAAGACTTTACACCTACACAGTTGAAAACGAAGGCAAGTTCTGGAGTTCCGTGTACTGGCAGAGTCATAACTGGATTTGTTACACAGCCCTCTATGTTGCAGGATATGCACTCCGGGAAGAGTATCCCGACTCCCAACATTGGATGGACAAAGCCAGGGCAAATTTTGAAATTGTCCTGGCAGTGCTGCCGGAGGATGGAAGCTTCTTTGCAGGCATGAGTTTTTGGAGGTATGCCACGCCCTGGCTGATCACCTATATGGATATCGCAAGAAACCTTGAAGGTGTCGATCTGTTCCAAACCAGCACCTTCATGCGGAATACTTTCTATTTCAGCTTATACCAGACGGCTCCCACCCTGGAGGAAATCATAAACTTCGGGGATTGCTCCAATAGAAGAAGCGGCCATTCAATTGCCGTTTATTATAAATTGGCTTCCGAATATAAGCTGGGACATGCACAATGGCTTGCGAATATCGTCTCTGAGAAGTTTTTGTGGAAAACAGAATATGAAAGTGATATGGTGCAGGACCTTTTACCGGACGCTTTCCTTGAGCTTTTATGGTATGACAATTCCATTATCCCCGAGGGGCCGAACCATCTGCCCCTTGTGAAATATTTCGATGACCTTGGCCTTGTTGTCATACGAACCGGTTGGGAGGAAAACTCCACTCATTTTTCCTTTAAGGCAGGTCCGGCAGGTGGGCATAAAGCATGGAAAATATACCATGAAGCTTTGCGTGAGAAGGGTTGGATGGTGAATGTAGCCAGTCATCAGCACCCTGATGACAATAGCTTCATCTTATTTTCCCATGGTTCCTATCTCGCAATCGATGACGGGGTCGTCAATAGTAAACTGACCCGCCATCATAATACCGTTATTGTTGATGATAAAGGTTATATGAATGAAGGAAAGTACGATGTCTATTATAATCTGCCCTTTGAAGCACAGGCGCAGATTGAAGAATTTATCCATGAGGGTAGCTATGTATATATTCTGGGAGAATCATCAAAATTATATGCGCCGGTGCTGTGTCTCAATAAATTCAGTAGAGGAGTTTTATATACCGGAAACGGCTATTTCATCATTATGGATGAGCTTACGAGCCAAATACCGCATACATACACATGGCTTCTACACAGTGACCATTTGTTCGAAGAGGTCGGAAACAATACTTTTAAAACATCCAAAGGCAGGGCAGAGCTTTATGTTCATTGTATCGAACCGCAGAACTTTACTCCCCGGTCCGAGGAGGTAAAAATCAATGTGATGCCTTTGGCAACCACTCCAAGTCTGGTTTTGACGAGGGCGCACAAGGTTTTTCGGATTGAGAATCCTACCCCTGGCAATACCATGCAATTCCTCACAGTATTGCGTCCCGAGGGCATTTTTTGTGAAACTAAATTTACTGTAAATCGTATCGGAAATGAATCCTGTATCGGTACGAGCGTTGAATGGGAGTCCCATAAGGAGTTGTTTCTATGGGCCAGGCCCGATGCTCGCAAGATTTCTTTTGAAAGTATCCGTTCCGATTCCCATTGGCTATCCCTCCAATTTCATAAGGATAACCTGGCTCGGTATGCTATGCATCAGGGGACTTACCTTGATTATAACGGTACTTCCTTAGCCGCTTTTCAAAGTAAAACCAATGTGTTTCAAGATTACATCGATACCTGAAACAATACTGATAGAAATGACACTCCTCTTCCCTGTGTAAAAAGGGTACGTCCAATGTTGCCGCAACCCTCACCCCCTAGCCCCCTCTCCCAAGCTTGGTAGATGGGGAACGTTGATTCGGTATTCGTGTTAAGTCCCTCTATCGAGCCCGGGAAAGGGATTTAGGGTGAGGGTTGATGCTTAGCCTGACAACATTGGGACAGATCCATGGCATTATTCGTAAAAAATGGATGCGGAACAATCCGCATCCATTTTTTGTATACCTTTGGTTTAATTCGCGGCAGGGCCTACATTTGCGTCCGTAAGCGGAACCTTTGTAACAGCAGCGGCAGAGTATTCGTCTGCTCCGGTATCCGCTGTACTTCTGGCCTGGCCTTCCATGTCGGTTGTTACATAGGAATAAGCTCCTTTTGCATAATCGATTGCAGGGCTTCCAGTGCCAAGCTTATAGATGGAATAGCCATTTGCTGCTGCACTGGTCAAAAGTGGATCTGTAACCCATGCCTGGTCTTGAGTAAAAGTGCTGCCAACGGCTGCTGATCCCAGTGGATTAAGGATGTTCCCCTCGAAGGTGCAGCCGCTTTGTTTTGTAACTGTAAAAAGTGCTCCTTGGGAGTTCTGGATGATGTTATTTGAAACCTTGCAGTTCGTTGGCGCTAAAGAATAATTGATTCCAAATCCGATACCATTGGCACAATTTACGATCGTATTATTCGTAACTTCACAGTAAGACGCCCTTTCATGTCCATCGCCTCCGGTACTGTCACTGGTATCCCCCCCGTCCAGGAGTATCGGAACCCGATAGGAAGTTCCCGTTAGGTTTTGGAAATAGTTATTGTAAATCTTGTGATAGCTGCCGTAAGCCCTGACACCGCCGACATCACCCGTATAAGCATTTTTGTTGCTGCTGTCTGCAAAGAAATAATTCCCATAAACTTCTGTCCTTGTACCAAACCGTATTGATATCGACCCGAGACAGTTCTTAAAGGTGTTGTAACGGATGATATTTTGCGAGGTTTTCACCGTAATAATCTCATTTTCACCATCGCAATCTTCAAAGTAGTTGTACTCGATGATGTGATTGGTTAATTCATCCTGTGAAGCCGCAACTCCCAGGCATATTGTCTCCCGGTCCGAATCGCCGACGAAAGAACTGCCGGAAGGTACGGGAGGTACATTTTTAAAGCTGTTGTGATGTATCCACAGGTTCTTTGCGATTAGCCCGGCGCCATCAAACTGCGTCTTTATATAACTTCCTGAATTTGTTGTTCCCGCCTGACCGGTTTTGCCATCAAATAAATTATAGGAAATCTCGACATTTTGAGTCGCTTGCGTTGTCAATATGGACGACTGCCCTCCTGAAATCCCTGTGGAATCAAAGAAGTTTCTTGTAATTTTGCAATCCTTTGAATTTATAATCTTACAATAAACGGATGCGCTGTTGGGTCCGATTTTAAAACCTTCCAGGACAATACCGCTACAATTGTCGATAGCGATGGAGTCCATTGTATAACCAAGCCTTGTTGCAGCTTTAATTGTAATGGGATTTGAAGCACTGGCAACCTTGCTTTTTAGACTGATGGCGCCAAGGTTACAGGAAACCAGCAAGGTGTCACCGGCTTGTGCAGAAGCAAATACTGAAGCGAACTGGCTTGCGGTGGTAATATTATACGTCGTTCCGGTTCCTGCCGGCGTTGGAGTGGGGGTTACTGTAGGTATTGGTGTCGGTGTTGGCGTTGCCGTAGGCGTTGGAGTTAAAGATGTGCCGTCGTCCACTGCTACATCATCAAAAGATGCATTACCGAATGTATAGAGACCAACTTTACCGGCTGTCAAACTGCTGTCAGTACCGGTGAGAACCTGCGTACCGTTTATATAACCGGTAATGGATGACCCGCTAACGGTAACTTTCATATCATAGAAATTTGAGGTACTGTAAGTGAAGCTAGCATAGGTAATGGCAGTTTCAGTCCCGTTTACCTTTTTGTAGAGGTATACTTTCGAACCATCTTTAAATATAAAGAAATAGTAGTTGCCGGCATCCTTGTACCTGAAGGCCAATCCATGCCTTGTTCCCGTTGCACCGGGCTTGACTTTTGCTGAAACACTGTAGTTGGCCCAGGTAGAGGTACCATTGGTTAAAACATAGGTTCCTGTTGTACTTGTATTGTTCCTGGCGACTTTTGAACCATCGGATGCTATTGTCCATGAAGCTGTGTCCACGGCATTCGTCCATCCACCGGATGGAAAGGATGTGTAAGGCTCAAAATTCTCTGACAGCAACGCAGCCGCTTCAACCTTCTGCTCGAAAATACGCCCCGTAAAAATAGTAGTTAACAAAAACAAAAAAATTAAAATACACGCACTAAATCTTTTTCGAATACTTTTACTTCCCATAAATTCCCTCCTCAATTATATCCCTACCAGACGAATTCAGGACATTTCAAAACAACTGGACAAGCCCCCCTTTCTGGATCATTTCATAATCAGGTCCTTTATTCGATCTATATAGGACAGCAATTTTTATTAACCGGAATAAAATTATTAAATATCTTTTATCCATAAATACTTTAAACAAAATCACTTCGAAAAAATTGCTCATTATATTCCGAAAATTGCTGAGTTTATTTAGGAGATCGTACACCTCCATTATCAGAGCAGCTAAAAAAGCTATGAGCTTTATTTCTCATAGCTTTTTATCTATTTTCTTAAACATGTTTCCTTAAGATACACCCTTATCGGTTATAGATTCTATAGATGACCACTGCTGCTTCCGCTCTTGTAGCTTTCTCCTGAGGATTCAGCATTTCTCCCGAGCTTCCGATAAGCCCTTCCCTTACCAGTGTTGAAATTAATGTATCAGTGCCGCCTCTCACCAGTGAACTTGATGTTTTATTCAGCGCTACCGGAATATGTACCCAGAACTCCAGAATACTATTCCAGGTATTCAGCTCATTTCCTTTGCCGATATACTTTACATATTTTGCCCTCACAGGTGTAAATGCGAAGGTGTTGAAGTTATTCGGGCTTTTTTTAGTGCTGCGCATGTCTGTAAGTACTTTTGTATACGTTATTCCGTCTGTAGAAACTTCCACATCGAACTTCGATGATCTTGCATCTCCAGAATAAAACAGTATGCTTACTTTGTCTATGACCTCTTCCTTATCCAGTTCCAGCAGTAAATATTCCTGCACCCCATCTGCCGACCACCGGGTCTCACGATTTCCATCCACCGTATTTTGAGGGATATTTCCATCATCTTTACTTGCCGATACATTGGCTATTGTTGCAAAGGGTCCTGACGGTTCTTTCTCAATAACATAGACTGTCATCCTTGACGTCACTATTGTGTCGAAGAGCCTGTATTCCGCGGTTATTTTTACAGCGCCCTCACTCTTCGCTTTGAAAACATCCCCTTCTATAACACCGACCTCTTCATTCGTTACCGAATATCGGACAGGGTAGGTTTCATCTCCTGCTTTAACAGTTTCGCCATTATCCAGTGCCAAATACGCTTTTAGTTTTCCGTGATCTCCGATACCAATGACATTACCGGATGCCATCCAGCCTTTTTCGGACTTGTCAGGTAATAAGGCAATACTTTTCGGCAGTACCGGTTTTTCCTGTACCTTGAATTCAATCACATATTCTTTCGCGACTCCGCCTTTTTCTACTCTTACAATCCCCGTACCCTTTGCTGCCGTAGGCTGAGTAATGGTAACCGCTGCATCCTGTGAAATCGCAGCCGCGCTGATGGTAGGTATCGCAGTGGTTCCAAAGGGTAAGGTATGGGTATATTTTGATTTTAAGGCTTGCATCCCACTGATTACCTTCCCCTTAACCTGCAAGGTTTTTAACCCTAAATCCTCGTTGTCGATTCTTCGACTAAACTGGTCCTTATACAGGCTTTGCGGCAGCAATCGATCTCCTTCTCCAACGCCTTCCGCCATGTCGTAAGGTTTCGTATTTGCATCGCTTATGGAGGAAGTAATATTAATGTTTACACCCGTTACTTCGCCTTTCGTTCCGATGACATATCCGTTTCCGAACTGCTCTGATTCGACGATGATAGTATCGGTATCCTTGTTTCTTATACCGGTTGTATTCCAGAATACGCTTTCCGTTGTAACAACACCATGCCGGTTTGTTTCGGAGGAGCCGTAATCCCTGGTAAGTGCCGATATGCGATCCCCTTTTACGGTCATGTTATCGACGAGGTTGGCCATACTCAGGTACATATGGAAATCCGATGCCAAGGATGGCGTTTCGGAATAAACTTTATATAAAACATTTCCGTTTGACGAAAAATTTGCATAAGTAAAGCTGTGTCTGGCTGCTACTGCTTTCGAGTTTGTTATCAAGCAGTCGTTTCCTGTAAGCTGATATAAATAGCCGTTGCCATTGGCTCCTCTGTATTGGGGGTATCCCATTGTGCAGTTATCTACCGTTACATTTTTTACCCGGTCCAGTATGATTCCCTTGGAAAGTATATGATAGACTGCATTTCCTTCCGGCTTATAGGTATTGATATTCCTTATCCAGCTGTTTGCAACGCCGACTGCATTAATAGCTTTTGCATTGTCACATTCATAGCCTGCCGTACCTTCCAGCTTATAGTCATCTTCATCATTACTGCTCTTTCCTTTTGAGTTCTGGACATTTGCTATGGAAAAATCTTCAAGACCTACTTCTGAAACCGGTTTTTCCGTTTTTGTAATCCTTACGCTATCTCGCTGCCGAAGGGCATATCTTGTAGGGATATCAAGGGTTATAGTGTTATTTACAGCGTCTATTGCCATGATTTTTCTATAAAACAGCGGGTCATTATTTCCCAGCCTTGAAGCCCATTTATTCTGCATGCCCAGTTCAAGTAAAAAGTCCTGTGTTGTTATAAAATCGATCAATACATAATCGTCCACCTGGAATTTGCTTGCATCTTCTACGGTCAACAATACCGTCGGTTCCAACTCATCCTTTTTCAATAGTGTGGAGACATTTGTTTTTTTCCAGTCTCCATTTCCAATATAGAGGATGCTTTTTTGCTTCATGTTTTCCGTTGCATTATAAATAAAGGTCTTATTCATTCCTGCACCTTTTACTACGACATTGCTTGAATGTAGTGCAAGTGAATAGTTCTTGCCTTCCTGGGGATTGACTTTATAAGTTCCTTCCGGAAGATAGACTACGCCCCCACCATTTTGGGCTGCATCATCAATGGCTCCCTGTATCGCCAGCGTTGCATCGCTTTTACCAGTACGATCCGCATTGTACGGTGGTTTTGTGACATCGATACTATTTGTGATATCGGTTTCAGGTATTGCTTTTTCTCCCCTCTGGTAACCTGCATAGGAAAAGTCATGTAAAAAACTTCCTTTGCTATCCTCATAGCCCGGATACCACCCTTCGGGATAAAGACGGCTCCTTCCGTCTGCCTCCAAGCTCAAATATTCCGGTACTTCTGCTGCCATTGCAGGATCTGCAACAGTGATTCTTGGGGGCTTTTGTCCACTTGCCACAGTATTTTTTCCTCTGTGAAACAGCGTACCCGTATTGTTTTTCGGTACCATTGCCAACGTAATGTATTTGGCACCCTTTTGTTTCTGAGTCTTTACATATTCCGTAATGTCTACATCATGCAGGGTGTTGGAAGATTTGTACAGTATTTCGGCGATGGGTGTACCATCTAAAACCGGCTTGTTATTCCATGTAAGCTCCGTCTCTTTCCAATCGGTATCTGCTGCTGCGAATATCTGCGCATAATTTGTCGATAGAGCTCCGCTTGTTTTGGATGTATCCCTGCCATATACCGAAAATAACGTCTTACCTATTTTATCGGGTTCCGGAAAATCTGAGATATCAAATTTAAAATAAGTATAGGATTTGTTTGACTCCGCATTCATTTTATCATCAATAGAATTTGAAGTGTCAATTTCATGGTAATTTTTATTCCCATCGGTTTTAGAAGAGGTTGCCGGGTTGTACGCAACAACATCATGGATCGGTTTCATATCCGTATTGTATTTAAATTTCACCTGCGGGGTAAATTCTTGCGGCTCATGTAAACCTGTTGAAGTTTCACGGACGACCAGAGAAGGGATCAAACCCGCCGCTCCGCCTTCCGTGGTTTCATGTCCTCTTAGCTCAATACTGCAGGGGGTTTCCGCTTTGAGCAGCAAATCTAAAGTAGAGGCACCTGCCGCTTTTTTCGCTTTCATATACTTTGTTATATTAAACCTGCATAGTGTATCGGCAGCGCTGATGTCAATCGTATCGATGGAGTCTGTAAGATTCACCAATTTATTCGTGCTCCATGTCATATTCTCGGACCAATTATCCTCCGATACCATGGAATGTAAGCCATAGACGCTGATTTTCCCTTCTGCTGGCGCTGCAACCGTAAAATCAAGAGAAACTTCGGTAAAGCCGGATGAAGGAAGGCTCGAAATATCATACCGCAGGTAAGTGTAAGCCGCCGGGCCATTCACTTCCTCCAAGCCGACACGCTGGACATCCTTGGCGCCTCCATCCTCCGGATGTTTGTGATAACTCTGCGCTGCGCTGGCGATGATTTTTTTATTTATGTAGTAATCATTTGAATATACCGAAACGTCCCTTATTGGAAGTATTGGCTCCCCATAACGAAAGGGAGCAGCATAAATCGCCGGTGAAAACATCATTGAGCTTAGCAGTACACAAAAGGCTAAAAACGCATTGAATACCCTTTTGGCTTTCCTTAACTCAGGAAAAGAATTTCTTTCCATTATTGTTTCCCTCCTCAAATCAATACATTTCATTCCATGGTTTTCGATCCTTCCCTTTATCCTTTTAAAGCTCCGATCATAACACCCTTTACAAAATATTTCTGAAGGAAAGGATACACCAGCAATATTGGCAAGGTTGCAACCATAATGGTTGCATGCTTTATAGTTTCGCTGAGGAACTGCTTATCAGCCTCAGTATTCTGAAGCATGTCGTTCATACTGTTGCTGATAAGGATTTCACGCAGTACCAGCTGCAGAGGATATAAATTCTTGTTTCTCAGATAAATTAACGCTCCGAACCAAGAATTCCAGTGACCCACACCATAATAGAGGACCATAACAGCAATTGTAGACATGGATAGAGGAAGAATGATTTTAAATAAGATAGTAAAATCATTGGCCCCATCAATCTTGGCTGACTCTTCAAGGCCATCAGGTATTGACTCAAATGAAGTTTTCATGATAATTAGGTTCATGGTACTTATTGCGCCTGGAATTATTAAAGCCCAAACAGTATTGTACATACCCAATCCTTTTACTAGAAGAAAGTTTGGGATCAACCCTCCCCCAAAAAACATTGTAAATATGACCATGGCGAGCATATACTTCTTCCAAAAGAAGTTCTTTCTAGACAAAACATATGCTCCAAGAGAAGTCATGAGGAGATTGTAAAGTGTACCTACCAACACATAGAAAATTGTGTTTTTATACCCAATCAAAATCATTGGATTATCAAAAACTGCTTTATAAGCATTTATAGAAAAGCCTAGAGGTTTATAGAGCAATCCTCTACTGGCAGCTAGCTGGTCCGCAGAGCTAAAAGATGCAAAAACAACATATAAAAACGGATATATAGTTATGATCATTAATAAAGTTAAAATAACATAATTGAAAAAATCGAAGATTTTATCTCCAACTGTTTTTTTTATTACCATTAGTGCCCCTCCTAGTACAATATTTGTGTAACTAATAAACAGCATTTTCGCTGGTAACACTTCAAAAACTTCGTAGTATACATAACATTTCACAATCCTTTCATTCTTTCTAAACATCAAGCACATCCTCTGG
>JAEZXR010000140.1 GCA_023419605.1 Bacillota bacterium
TGGAATAAACTCTTTGTTTTAGGATATTCCAGTTACTTTTTTTCTTAAGGTATGGGGACACACCTTTCTGAATTACGGGTAATCCTTTTGTCCCCAAAGTTCAAATTTAAAAGGGGCTTGCCCCCCCTTAAACCCCGCAAAAAATTTCATGCGTTTACCCTGGCGTTCCTTTGCGTTACTCCGAAAAGCATCTTGCTGCTTTGTTTTTCCTTCTCACCCTTGGGAAATTAATTCCTGAACAAAATGCTGTGGCGTCTGGGCACCTTCCCCTGAAGTCAGCCTTAGCAGGGCATACATTATTGGGTGATTTCCTATACTTCAAAAAAGGTTAAAAATTGTGACCGGCACACCTCCGTCACAATTTTTAACCCCAGTTCTATTTTTTCACTTTCGCGGCCAATCTCTCTTTCACGTAGTAATAATCAATGGTTCTTTTCTTATCTTTGGCAAGAACAATTTCCGCTACAAGCTCGATTACAGCCTCGGCCAGCTTTTGCGGGTCATGCCGGACCAGATCGTTTTTTATGCTTACAAACTCTCCGCCGATAATATTGATGCCTTCCTTGTAGAGCAGGTCATAGTCCACCTTCACCGTATCCGCACCGTCCTCCAGATACCTTTTACGCAAATCCTCCGGTATATCCGCAGTATTAACAACACAGTAGTCGATAATGCCTTTATAGGAATGCCTTTCAATGGCACTTACGTGGTCAAACACCGAATATCCCTCTGTCTCTCCGGGCTGGGTCATGACGTTGGCAGCATAGACCTTGATCCCCTTGGATTTCTTTACAGCTTCCGCGACTCCCTGTACCAGCAAATTCGGGATCACACTGGTATACAGGCTTCCCGGGCCAAGAACGATGATATCCGCCTCTTCGATGGCATCCAGTACTTCCTGGAGGGGTTTCGCACCTTCGGGCTCCAGAAAAACTCTCTTAATTTTTCCCGGATGAACCTCATTATGATGCCCTATTTTGGACTCACCGCAAATGATGTGCCCGTCTTCCAGTTCACAGCACAGCCGGACATCGTCCAGAGTCACAGGCAACACCTTTCCTGTCACCGCAAGAACATCACTCATTTTCCGTACAGCTTCTTCGAAACTGGTGGATATTCCGTCCATGGCAGCCAGAAACAGATTTCCAAAGCTCTGCCCCTTCAACAGTCCGTCACTGAACCGGTACTGAAGAAGCTGCTGCATGATCGGCTCCGTATCGGCCAGGGCCAATATACAGTTACGTATATCTCCCGGGGGAAGCATGCCGAGATCCTGCCGCAGCACCCCTGATCCTCCACCGTCATCGGCAACCGTAACAATAGCCGTTATATTTGAACTATATTTTTTCAGACCTCTTAACATGGTGGATAACCCGGTTCCACCCCCGATGGTAACGATTTTGGGACCTTTGATAAGGATTCGCTTCTCAAAAAGAAGGTTGCTCAGCCGGTCTGCATCCAGGGAAATCTTGAAGCCGCTTCCTGTAATGGCGTTAAAAATAGTTTTTACAACATACTTGATGGAAAGCACGATAAAAACAACGCCGGAGATCATAAGAAACATCGACAGGACTCTCTCGATAAAACTGAGGTAAATTTCCCTCAGCATAAATGACAACCCCAGGCTGATACAGGCTACACCCACAATACCCAGTGCAAGCCATCTTTTTATTCTTATTCCGGGTCTGAACCAGTCCCAAATCCTCATTTATTTTGCACCTCTGTTATCCTTTTCTATATCCCGGTGATCGATGACCACCCTTTGTCCCTTCTCAGAAAGCGCTTTATACAGTTTATCTGCAATGGCTACAGATCGGTGCTTCCCTCCCGTACACCCGATTCCGATCACCAACTGGGATTTTCCTTCCCGGGTATAGTTGGGTATAAGAAAATCCAGCATATCCGTAAGCTTGGCGATAAACTCTACTGTTTCCGGCGCCTGCAGGACATAATCCCTTACGGTCTCGTTAAGCCCTGTAAGTCTCCGCATGGAATCAATATAGTAAGGATTCGGTATAAACCGCACATCAAATACCAGGTCACACTCGATGGGAATCCCATACTTAAAACCGAAGGAAACAATATTTATAATAATTCCGCTAAAGGCCTTCCCCTCAACAAAGATATTGACGATTTCTTCTCTAAACTGCTTGGGCGTGAGATTGGAGGTATCAATAATATGATCTGCCCTGGCCTTAATCTCCTGTAAAATACTTCTTTCCTCATTGATTCCCCGGATCAGCCTTCCTTCATGGGCCAGCGGATGCATGCGGCGACTTTCCTTAAATCGCTTGATGAGCACCTTATCAGAGGCTTCAAGGAAAAGAACTTCATAAGAGAACCCTGTCCTTTTAAGTTCCGTAAGAGCAGGAATCAAATCCTTGAAAAGCTCGCCTCCTCGAATATCCGTTACAAGAGCGATTTTTTCTATTTTGCTTCTGCTTTGAAAACATATTTCCGCAAACTTCGGAATCAGAGAAGGGGGAAGATTATCCACGCAAAAATACCCCGAATCCTCTAAATACTTAATCGCCAAACTCTTTCCCGCACCCGACAAACCGGTAACTATAACAAACCCCATTATATCCTCCAAACAAAGATCAATTGAGAATGGAGAATTGAAAATTGAAAATGACTAAGTGGAAATTATATAACTTACTTACACAGCCGTTCATTCCTTATAATTTTCCATTCTCAATTCTCAATTTTCCATTCTTCTCACTCTTCCCCTACCACTTTTACTTCCGTATGCAAATCGACGCCAAATTTGGTTTTCACATTGCTCTGTATCGCACCGATAAGATTCATGATATCGCCTGCACTGGCATCGCCTGCATTGACGATGAAACCGCAGTGTTTTTCAGAAACCTGGGCTCCTCCCAGGCGATATCCTCTCATACCGCAGTCTTCTACCAGTTTCCCTGCAAAATGCCCCTCAGGTCTTTTAAATACACTGCCCGCACTTGGCATTTCCAGCGGCTGCTTTTCTTTTCTTCTTTTCTTCAAGTCATCCATGTGTGCTTTAATTTCCAACCGGGTTCCCTTTTTCAACTTTAATTCGGTTTTCAGCACAATACCGGACTCCTTTTGAATATAGCTGCTTCGATATCCGAACTGATGCTGCGGTCCTGCAAGAACGCGAATATTCCCATTCCTGTCAATAAACTCCGTTCTCAGCACCACATCCTTCATTTCGCCGCCATAAGCACCGGCATTCATTGCTACGGCGCCGCCAAGAGTTCCCGGTATTCCCGATGCAAATTCCAACCCCGTGAGCTCATGGTCCAATGCTACATTGGCTAATTTAGACAGCAATAAGCCTGCTTCTGCAATGAGTACATCCCCTTCAACCCGGTAATGGTTAAAGTTCTCGAATATCTTAATGACAACGCCGCGTATGCCCTTATCCCTGACAATCAAGTTGGTACCGTTCCCCATAATAAAGAAGGGAATTTTTTCTTTTCTGCATATATCTAAAATTCTGCTCAAATTCTGTACATTATCCGGTGTAACCAGGATGTCTGCGGGCCCTCCCACTTTAAAAGAGGTATGATTTTTCATCGACTCGTTAACCAGAACATTACGTCCGCCCACAATTTCCCTAAACTTTGCCGCTATACTTTCCTTATTCAACGATTTCACTCCCCAAACGTTTTAATTCAAAATTGAGAATTGAGAATTGAAAATTAAGTGCGAAAACTCCGCTTTTTCCATTATCAACTTTCTACTTATATTTTACTTATGATATTCTGTACTTAGAATAAGCAAATTCCAAGGACATTCTCCATTTTCCATTCTCAATTTTCAATTCTTTATCTAATCCGTTCCTTACGCTCCTTCAGGTAGGCTTCAACCTTTTCTACCGAGGTGCTCAGTATCAGTTCCTCGGGCATATCCACTTCTTCAAATATTTGCAGCACCTTCTGAAAACGCCCGATCTCAAAGCTGATATGCGCATCACTGCCGCATATAACCCTCACTCCGTGTTTCTTGCAGCAGGCCGCGAATTTCACGCAGTTTTCCCAGGAGCCGGTTCGCACATCAAAGGAGTGGTTATTAATCTCGATGAGCTTGTTATATTCCTTCGCCGTTCGTACAACTGCATCGATATCCACCTGAAATTGTGGATTTCCCGGATGCGCAACTGCATCAATCCCCGGGTTCTTCAGCGCACCTGTCAGTGCATGGGTATGCTCCTCTTCCGTAGCTGGCTCTATGCAGATGTCATGCAGGCTTGCCATGGCAAAATCCAGTCTTTTGAGGTAGCTGTCCGGCATATCTACGCCGCCCTTGTAATCAATGATATTCGCTTCCACACCCCGGATAATCCTGACTCCGTACAGAACATCCGGAATCGTCTTCAGATTTCCGAAATGATAGAGAAACGGTGCACCTTTCATAGCGGGACCATGGTCCGTTATGGCTATCATCTGTATTCCATTTACAGGTGCCTCCCTCGCCATTTCCTGGACCGTGCTATAGGCATGTCCACTGGAAACCGTGTGGGTATGGGTATCTACAACAATTTTCAAAATAGTTCCTCCCTAGATAATTGGATAAAATTGCACTATAAGCTGTTTCTATTAATTTCTCCCAAAACTCTTTCATTTAAAACTTTTGCAGCATTATAACCCATTTTTTTCTGACGGTTGTTCATGGCTGCTACTTCCACAATGATGGCCAGATTTCTTCCCGGTCTGACAGGTATGTTCAAAGAAGGAATGGACAAACCCAGAATATCTGTGTACTCATCCACCAATCCAAGCCGGTCATAGCTCTTCTTCTCATCCCACAGTTCCAGGTTGATTACCAGGTTTATATTTTCAGTCACTTTAACTGACCCTACCCCGTAGAGATTTTTGACATCCAGGATACCAATACCCCTGATCTCGATAAAATGCCGTATAATATCCGGAGCCGTTCCAACCAATGTCTTATCCGATACCTTTCTGATTTCAACCACATCGTCGGCAACCAGCCTGTGTCCCCTTTTTACCAGTTCCAGGGCTGTTTCACTTTTTCCAACTCCGCTTTCACCCAATATCAATATACCTTCGCCATAAACCTCTACCAGAACACCATGCTTGGTAATTCTCGGAGCCAGCTGTACATTCAGGTATAAAATCAGCGCGCTGAGGAAACGGGAAGTAACCTCTTCCGTCCGCAGAATGGGGGTCCCATATTTTTTTGCTACTTCAAGCATTTCCGGGAAAATTTCAAGACCTCTCGCCACGATCATGCAGGGAATCCCAGTCTTAAAGAATTCGTCCACGCGAGTATACCGCTCTTCGGAGGATACATCTGCCAAATAGGTAGTCTCTACCTTTCCGATAATCTGGATTCTATCACTGCCAAAATACTCAAAATAGCCGGCCAATTGGAGTCCGGGCCTGTTGACATCGGAAGTGGTGATCATAATTTCATCAAGCCGATTCGAGTGGGTAAGGTCTTCCAGTTGAAATTCATCAACGATTTCTCTCAGTGAAACTGAAAACATCGAAATACCTCCATTGTATATATGCTATAAGTGCCTGTTATTTTTTCAGAATATATTATTCTTCCTTATTATATAACAAATGGGGAGTAAAAGCTATCCGTTGAATAAAATTGGCTTTTCCACAACAAAAAGCAAGCCGCAGCATAGACACTACAACTTGCTTTTCTACCTTATTATATGTTATTTAATCAATGAATCATTCACTCCATATGAAGGGTGCAAACGCAATAGAAGCCATGAAGAGCAGTCTGATGAATCTATTGCTGGAGGCTCTGATACATCTTTAAAAGAATCCCCTACCCTCGCACCTGTAACAGCCGCCTTGTGGCTATCAGAGTCTTTTCCACCATGGCACCCGGCTTCTATGCACTATTTGACATTATCCTGTGCACCACCCGAGTTTGTCGTCATAATCACCCGCAGTGGCCTTATTCCTATGAGCATCCAAAGCGCCAATATGCTTTCCAGCTCCAGTCTCCAGACAGGACATTCCAGCGGTGCCTTCTGCATTGCCGACTAGTTCCCAGGCATCAGCCGCCTGGCTGATCCTCTGTGTACTTAACATGCCTATGGTGAAAACTCCTATGCCATACAATCCCGTTTCAAGGTTTCCAGACTCTCCCGCCAGGCAATAACCGGCGAGAGCAATAACTCCAGTGGTAATTCCCGGAGCTGCTGTTGGCAGCCTCCCAGGAGAAATCCCCCCGGCGATCTCTGTTTCCGGCCCTGTCAAAGGCATATCTGCAAACCGCTGTTTTGAATTGTATGTATTCGATATATAAAATCCAACGAGTATACCGACAGCCAATCCATGGAGGATGGCAAAGTATTCACCCGTATGTTTACTTCCCGGTACGATATTAAACAGGAAGAAGGAAACCACAGCAATAAGGGTGCCTCCGATCCAAACAACCCCTGGTAAAGCACCTGACAGAACCTTTGGCTCTGCTTGCTCTCCGGAACGGAGGAGTAAGATTTCCATGACAAAAATCAGAAGTCCTACTATTGCAGCTATGGCAAACGGAAGGGCTGCACCATTGCTGCTCAGTCCTGCTGCAACTGCCAGTACACCTGCGGAAATGATAAAGCCTGCATGGGATTCGTACAGATCTGGGCTCATGACCGCAGCATCGCCGGTTTTAGCCACTGTACGATCTGCCATAACAGCAGAGTTTCCACGATCGTTTTTAGGAATACCCGCTCCTACCTTACCCGCCAGCTCCCTTCCTACGCTAGCTGCTTTGGTAAAGATGCTACCGTCAAAATGGGCAAACAGCGCTACGGCTCCGGTAATTTTTTCCACCCGCCCGGCACCTTCACTTTGTTTCATAACAGTATAGGCGAGATATTCAGCAAAGATCAGTACAAGAACTGACCCCAGGGGAGCTAGCAGTAGTAGACTTGACCCCATAAAACGACCTCCTTGTTATGTATGGATATTCCCAGTTTTTTTATATAATTCACCTCGTGGCAAATTTATATAAAATTAACATTTCCACCCATCATATACTATACCACAACACTTAGCATTATTCAATAATTTTTTTATGGTTTTAGCTATATTATTTGTGCATTTATTATATATTTTTTTGATAAAACTCGACATGAACAATCCTTCCATCTTCAAACTTACGGGGTTTTGCTTCGAAATCACACAGAAAATTCAACATTTATTTTATTGAATATATACAAATCGCAGGAAATATTCCTTGGTAATTTTGTTCAAATTTTACTAAGAAAAATTTTACATTTTTTACATATACATTCCCGTTTGCTAGTTATAAAATTAGCGGTATATGGATTTTTTGAGTTTGACGTCACAAAACAGGTAAAATTTTATCGCGAAAGGTGGATGATGAAACATGCCAAGTTTGTCAAATGCCAGTATGTTTGAAATTATTTCCGTGTGGTGCGTCCTGTTAATCTCCTTCCTTGGTCTCGGCTATGCGATGCTGCTTCGCAAGCAGATTCTCAGCAAGGATAAAGGCACTCCCAAAATGCAGGAAGTCTGGAATGCAATCCGGCAGGGCGCTGAAGCTTATCTTACCCGTCAATTAAAAACCATTTTACCACTTATTGCAGTTTTCACTGTAGTTCTCTTTTTCTCGGTTTATATAATACCGCCGAGCCATGAGGCTACTGAGCGGTTTAGCCAGTTTTCAGAGAACCAGGTCCGGGTTATCATCGGTATCGGCCGTGCTATCGCTTTTATAATGGGTGCGGTCTTCTCCCTGATCGTGGGCCAGTTTGGTATGAGAATGGCGGTGCAGGGCAATGTACGCGTTGCGGCAGCTTCACGCAAGAGTTTCTCCGAAGCGCTTAAAATTGCCTATCGTTCCGGCACTATCACTGGAATGCTGACGGATGGTTTGGGACTATTGGGTGGTACCCTTATCTTTATTGTTTTCGGTATCGCTGCACCGGATGCCCTTCTCGGATTTGGCTTCGGTGGTACTCTTCTGGCACTGTTCATGCGTGTCGGCGGCGGTATTTACACCAAAGCAGCTGACGTCGGTGCAGACCTGGTAGGCAAGGTAGAAGCCGGCATCCCCGAGGATGACCCTCGAAATGCGGCCGTTATCGCCGACCTGGTGGGCGATAACGTGGGTGACTGTGCAGGTATGGCAGCTGATATATTCGAGTCCTATGAGGTAACCATCGTGTCCGGTTTAATCCTCGGCCTTTCACTGGTATCCCTTACCGGTGAACTCAAGTGGATTATCTTTCCTCTATTGGTTCGCGGTATTGGTGTTCTCTCTTCCATCATCGGTACTTACCTGGTACGCGGCGAGAAAAAGGACAAAAAAGGCAAGGCAAACAACAATGCCATGTCTTCCATCAACCGCGGCTTTTACACCTCCGCGGCCATCTGTGTTGCTGCTTTCCTCTTGATCGCTCATTTCTACATGAATGAATGGAGAGCCTTCTTCTCTGTCGGAGTCGGTATTCTTTTAGCCATTGTTCTGGATGAAATAACGAAATATTTTACCGATACACATTACAAGCCTGTAAAAGGCATTGCCGCTGCTGCTAAATCCGGTGGATCCGCAACCCTTATCCTAAGAGGTCTGGCCGTCGGGTTCGAGGTAGCCGTATGGCAGACCCTCGTAATTGCCGTTACCATTATCTCCGCTGTTCTGATTTATTGGGGACAGCCGGTGATCTATGTCCTCTACGGAGTGGCTATGACAGGTATCGGAATGTTGACCCTTACAGGTAACAATGTGGCCATGGACTCCTTCGGACCCATTGCAGACAATGCAAACGGTATCGGCGAAATGGCTGACCTTGGACCTGAAGCCAGGAAGGTTATGGCGCACCTGGATGCCGTCGGCAATACAACAAAAGCCATCACTAAGGGCGTTGCCATCGGTTCTGCCGTTATCGCGGCCGTATCCCTCTTCGGTTCTTTCCTCACCGATGTTACAAAGGTTCAGGAGCAGATGGGTGTTGCAGAAAATCTCCGCCTGCTTTCCACAGGAATACGGATTTCCGAACCCAGAGTATTCATCGGCGCTCTCATCGGTGCTGCAGTTCCCTGGCTATTCTCTTCGCTTATCATTAACTCCGTTGCACGTGCCGCTTCACTGATTGTTGAAGAAGTAAGACGCCAGTTCCATATACCGGGCCTCATGGAAGGCAAAGTCAAGCCCGAGTATGATAAAGCCGTAGGTATCTGTACTACAGCCGCACAAAAGGAATTGATCAGCCTGGCTCTGATCTCTGTATTGACACCGCTTGCAGTAGGCATGTTCCTGGGCGTTGAGGCTCTTGGCGGAGCTCTCGCAGGAGTTATCCTTTCCGGTCAGCTGCTTGCCGTATTTATGTCCACCTCCGGCGGTGCCTGGGATAATGCCAAGAAAACCATTGAAGACGGCATTTACGGCGGAAAGGGCTCTGAAGCCCACAAGGC
The DNA here is from genome assembly GCA_023419605.1 of Bacillota bacterium. Taxonomy (GTDB): domain Bacteria; phylum Bacillota; class Clostridia; order Acetivibrionales; family JAEZXR01; genus JAEZXR01. Next base: position 9,411 of record JAEZXR010000140.1, read on the forward strand.
TTCCGTTGTAGGAGATACGGTAGGCGATCCTCTAAAAGACACTGCTGGTCCTGCGCTGAACCCAATGATCAAGGTTATCAACCTGGTTTCCCTGCTGGCAGCTCCTGTGCTTATCCAATTCAAACCTTCGAGCCCGGGTGTTATTATAAGCGCCATCGTTTTGACCATTGTGGTTATCGGCTCCGTGTTCTACTCAAAAGCAGGAGGATTCGCAAAATCCAAAGAAAAGAGCAAGGGCAATTCAGCCGCATTCTAAAGGAGAGTGAAAATGTTACTTCATCTTTTTTGCGGGCCCACCATTGCCTCAATGAAGGGTGTAGCAAAAGGATAGATGAAGTTATATTTTCACCGACCTAAGGGAAAGTTTAAAGACTACTTCTGACTTTTTCGCCGACCCTCCCAAGTCGGCATAAAGAATACAAAAATACACACATTCTTGACGTCAGAGTGTGTGTATTTTTTTGTCTTATAGACATAAAAAAACCGATAGATTTTCAATCTACCGGTTTTAGTGGAGCGGGTGATGGGAATCGAACCCACGCAATCAGCTTGGAAGGCTGATGTTCTACCATTGAACTACACCCGCATAAATTCAGTTTGTCAGAGATTAGATAGCAGAAAACAGACGTGTTTCTCATTTCTGTTTTCTGCTATCTAGTCTCTGTACTTTTTGGAGCGGGTTACGAGATTTGAACTCGCGACTTTCACCTTGGCAAGGTGACACTCTACCGCTGAGTTAAACCCGCATCAATCACTTGTATAGCTTATTATAAACACTTTGCAATCCGTTGTCAAGGCTTTTTCGCGTGAAAATTTTACCTGAAACCTTCAGGCGAAGAGGCCTGCCATTATAGAGGCCAGACCTCTTTGCCCTGTTTTTTTACTACCCTTTATTTACAACCTTGGCCCATGAATCCTTTAGCGCTACGACTCTGTTAAATACCGGACGGTCTGCGGTTGTATCCTTAGTATCAATGCAGAAATATCCCATCCGAAGGAACTGGTACCTTGTTCCCGGCGCCGCAGTTTTTACACTGGGCTCTATTTTGCTGGAGGTAAGCACCTCCAGAGAATTCGGGTTCAGGTTTTCCTTATAATCCTTTTCATCATCGTCCGGGTTGGGTACCGTAAACAATGTATCATACAGCCTAACCTCAGCATCCAGCGCGTGGGCAGCGGATACCCAATGAATGGTTCCCTTCACCTTTCTGCCGTCAGGAGCATTTCCTCCCCTTGTCTCAGGATCATAGGTACAGTGGACCTCAATGACTTCTCCCGTATTTTCGTCCTTTACAAAGCTCTCACACTTCACAAAATAGGTATGCTTCAGCCGTACCTCACGCCCCGGAGACAAACGGAAATAGTTTTTAGGCGGATTCTCTGCAAAGTCCTCTTGCTCGATGTACAGCACTTTCGAGAAAGGAACCTTCCGAGTGCCGCTGTCAGGATCCTCCGGATTATTTTCCGCTTCAAACTCTTCTACCAGATCATCGGGATAATTATCAATTACTACTTTCAACGGGCGCAGTACCCCCATAATACGGTTGGCCTTCTTATTCAGGTCTTCCCGGACACAATGTTCGAGCAGTCCCAAGTCCACCATACTGGTTGTTTTAGCTACTCCGATCCTGTCACAGAAATCTCTTATGGCCTCTGATGTATATCCTCTTCTCCTAAGTCCTGACAAGGTAGGCATTCTTGGGTCATCCCACCCGTTTACATAGTTGTTCTTTACCAGCTCCAGCAGTTTTCTCTTGCTCATGACCGTATAGTTCAGGTTTAGCCTCGCAAATTCGATCTGCCGCGGTTTGGCCGGAACGCTTACATTATTCACAACCCACTCGTAAAGCGGGCGATGATCTTCATATTCAAGGGAGCACAGCGAATGGGATATGCCCTCTATGGCATCGGAAACGGGATGCTGGAAGTCATACATCGGGTAGATACACCATTTGTCGCCGGTTCTATGGTGATGCGCTCTACGAATCCTGTATATAACAGGGTCACGCATATTTAAGTTGGGTGAGGTCATGTCAATCTTTGCCCGGAGTACCTTTTCGCCATCCTCGAACTCACCGGCCTTCATTCTTCTGAAAAGATCCAGATTTTCTTCTACCGGGCGGTTCCGGTAGGGGCTTTCCTTTCCCGGCTGCGTCAAGGTACCGCGGTATTCCCTGATCTCATCGACATTCAAATCACATACGTAGGCTTTCCCCTTTTGGATCAGTTCTTCCGCATAGCCATAGAGTCTGTCGAAATAGTCGGAGGCAAAGAACAACCGATCCTCCCAGTTAAAACCAAGCCAGCGCACATCCTCCATGATGGAATCAACATATTCCGTTTCTTCCTTTGTGGGGTTAGTGTCGTCAAAACGGAGGTTGCATTTCCCCCCAAACTTACTGGCCATCCCAAAATCGATGCATATGGCCTTTGCATGTCCTATGTGGAGATATCCGTTAGGTTCGGGCGGAAACCGTGTCAAAACCTTTTCAAACCTGCCGCTTTCCAGATCTTCCCTGATAAAGTCCTGTACAAAATTCGAGCCTGCTTTACCCTCTTCTTTATCTTCCATTGCATTCATATTCTCGTTATCCATTGTTTTCCTCCTTGCAGTCCTATCTATTTTGTCGCTTCTTCAAGCTTCTTTATACCGTTTTCCACTCGCTTTAGGGTCTCCGCTTTTCCGAGAATGTCCGCCACCTCAATGGCCCCCCCTGGCGTTACGGGCTTTCCTGTAATGGCGGTGCGAATGGGCCACAGCATCTGGCCGTTCTTTATACCCAGTGTTTGCACCAGTTCCATCAGTCTATCGTGAATGGTCTGCTCACTCCAATCGGCAACAGCCTCCAATACAGGCACGGCTGCCTTAAGGCTCTCCAGGGAGTTTTCCAGAGTTGTTTTCATTTTCTTGTGCACATAGATTTCACAGTCGTATTCCGGAAGAACATCAATAAAATCCACACTTTCCGGGATTGTAGTCAAAACCTCCGTCCTTGGCTGAAGAATCCGGCTCACCTTCTTCAGATCAATGGATGGGCTGTTTATATGCCCTGTATAGTAGGGCTTTGCCACCTCATGGAACTGTTCCAGCGTCATTTTCCTTATGTATTCGCCATTCATCCAGCTCAGTTTTGCCATATCAAATATGGCGGGTGCCTTGTTGATACCGCTGATATCAAAAGCCTGTCCCAGTTCTTCCAAAGTAAAGATTTCCTGGGTTCCTCCCGGACTCCATCCCAAGAGTGCTATATAGTTTACAATGGCCTCTACCAGATATCCCATTTCTACCAGGTCCTCAAAGGAAGCATCTCCCGACCGCTTGCTCAGCTTTACTCCCGGTGCCTTCTGCACTACAGGGAGATGCACATAGGTAGGAATATTCCATCCGAAAGCCTGGTAAAGGAGGTTGTATTTGGGCGTAGATGACAGATATTCACTTCCTCTTACCACGTGGGTAATCTCCATTAGATGGTCGTCTACAACATTGGCAAAATTATAGGTCGGCAGCCCATCGGATTTCAGCAGGATCTGTTCATCCAGCGTGTTGTTTTCCACCGTAATGGTGCCAAACACTGCATCCTCAAAGCTTGTAGCCCCTGTATCCGGCATTTTCTGGCGAATTACATAGGGTATACCGCTTTCCAGCTTTTGCTGAATTTCCTCTTTGCTGAGGCTCAGGCAGTGCCTGTCATATTTGTTGGGCGCTCCGGTTTCCTCACTTTTTTGTCTTACTTCCGCCAATCTTTCCTTCGTGCAGAAGCAGTAGTAGGCATGTCCGGTCTCTACCAGCTTCTCCGCATAGGGCTTATATATATTCTTTCTTTCGCTTTGAACATACGGACCATAGTCTCCCCCGATATCCGGGCCCTCATCATGCTGCAATCCAACCATTTTAAGGGTATTATATATTACGTCGATTGCACCTTCTACATATCTTTCCTGATCTGTATCCTCAATTCGTAAAATAAATTTGCCGTTATTTTTTTTCGCGATCAAATACTCATAAAGTGCAGTCCTCAAATTTCCTATATGCATATACCCTGTAGGACTGGGTGCATACCTGGTTCTTACGTTAACCGCCATCGTTCATTCTCCTTACTTACAGGCAGCTGTGAAAGAATACTCCCCAGTTTCCGCTGCACCGCACATGGAACCCTGTCAGTCGTCCACGCAAAGGAGTATCTATATTTTCACGCCTTCCTATAGCTTAATAATATGTATAATATATTTTAATAAATATTGTATCATAATGCCATAACTTTAATCAATTTTATCATTTTTTTAAGTAAAAGTAATGCACGGCGAAAAGTTTTTTCACCGTGCTTTCTTCGGGCTGGATTTCATTGTATTCTAGACTTTTATACGCAGCGCCAACCCATCCCCCGCCCCCTTCCCGAGGAAGGGGGCGCCTTGATTTGGCCGCTGAAGCGGCCAGCAGAGGTGGGCGTCCTCCCCTGCCCCCCCAGGATGTACTTCCTAAGCAGTAGGATACTTGGCATCCATCCTTAAAGGCGATACCCTTAGGTAAATCAAAACCCCCACACTCCTGAACTAACTATTGTGTGGGCCCTTCCCGGTCAAACAACCGGAGACGGTAGGCATAGGTGGCGGTTTCCCCCAGTTTGTCCATGAGCCGGTAATTGGCGACTGCGCCTACAACGGCCCCGATACCCGGAACCAATTGCAGCAGCTTTGCCAGATCGATATAGTCACGGTATTCCTGTTGGAATGTCCTCCAATCGAAGGATTCCATGTCCTCCGGCAATCCCTTTATATAATGATCCCAGTCCAGCATCTCCCGGTATACCTCCCGGGTCCTTTGCTGACTGGAAAAAGCCAATTGGAATACGTATAAAATATACAGTCTTTCCTTATAATTTTTCACATCAAAGCCGTATAAACTGGCAACTTCAAAGAGAAACTTGAATTTCAGCCCAATGAGAATGGGAAAATCCGCCAGACCCAGCAGGATGCCTCCGGCTCCGGTCCCTGCACCGCTTAAGGCTGCACCTTTTCTATAATACTCCAGCCTTTCCTTTACCAGTTCTTCACGCTGCTGTAAAGAGGCGTAAACCAGCGGTTCCTTCGTAGTGAACTCCGATCCCACCAGCACTGCCTTTACCATATTTTTAATGGTCGCCGTAACTACCTCATGCACCTTATCGGGAATGAGATTATTCGCCTTTGTTTGTATTCCCTTGGTTATATAGCTTGTAAAAGAAGGCCTCCTGTTCATCCCTTGCTGCCATTTTAACAGGTCCTCCAACGCTTTTTCCTCGTATGAATGTATCATTTCCCTCACCCACGTTTTTGAAATTAAAATACCCGTTTTATATTTTATTATACAATTATACGCAAATGTTCCTCCAACTACTCTTTCCCCAGCTACTTTCTTATAAAAACTTTAGGAACCACAGATTTTGCATATATCCGGTTTCAAACCTTATAATTTCCAGCAGTGAAATATCCGGGTTTTAGGGCAGTTCTGCCGCCGGATAAATTCGAATCTAAAATTGGATATCCATAGTATGTACTTTAGCCGTTAAACCGTGTATAATGTTTTCCGGCTCTTTTAATAAATATTCCACAATTCGGAAAAATAAGTAGAGTACCGCTAGTGTCAGTCCTTGGATTTGACACACCAGTTTGGAGGATGTTATGGAAAACTTATTCAGCTTAAAGGAAAATGGAACTACAGTAAAAACGGAAATTACCGCAGGAGTGACCACATTCTTGACCATGGTCTACATATTCGTGGTGAATCCTGTAATATTATCTTCGGCAGGAGTTCCTTTTAATCAGGTATTTATGGCAACTATCATTTCTGCTGTTGCAGGAACGCTTTATATGGCCTTGTTTGCCAAATATCCGATTGCCATTGCACCCGGAATGGGGATGAATGCCTACTTTGCCAGTATTGTTGCAACTCGTGGAATACCCTACCAGGTAGTATTCGGCGCAGTATTTCTGGCAGGACTCCTGTTTACTTTGCTCAGTTTTACCCGCTTAAGAGAAACCTTGATCGAGGCGATTCCCAATCCTTTGAAATACGGAATTACAGCAGGTATCGGTTTGTTTATCGCCTTTATCGGCCTCAAAATGTCGGGGATTATTGTGGCAAACCCGTCAAACCTGGTATCTCTGGGAGATCTGCACGCGCCTGCCACTGCATTAACGTTGGCCGGACTTTTTATAACACTGGCACTGATGTCTCGAAAGATTAACGGAGCACTGTTTATCGGCATGGTGGTTACGGCCATCATCGGTTTCTTTACGGGTCTGCTGAAATTTAACGGAATCATAGCCCCGCCACCTATGCCGGTATTTTTTGATATTGATGTTGCAGGAGTCTTCACCTACGGCCTATATACAACCGTATTTGCCTTTTTGCTGGTTACTATTTTCGATACCACCGGCACCATGATCGGAGTAGCCGAACAGGCAGGCCTTATGAAGGAAGGAAAACTGCCCAGAGCCAAATCAGCTCTCATGGCGGACGCGGTATCTACAGTAGTAGGCTCCATGTTTGGCACCAGTCCTTGTACGGCTTATATCGAATCTTCTACCGGTGTTGCAGCAGGAGGCCGCACCGGTTTGACAGCCTTGGTCGCCGCGGGGCTATTTCTGGTTTCCATGTTCTTCTCACCCGCCATCTCTGCTTTTTCCAATCTTTCCGCCATTACAGCGCCCGTACTTATCATTGTAGGCTGCTTTATGATGGAGGGCCTGGCAAAGATCGACTGGAAAACCTTTGATGATGCATTTCCCGCCTTCTTGATCATCCTTAGCATGCCGCTGACCTCCAGCATCGCTACCGGAATTTCTATCGGATTTATTGCGTATCCCGTCATGAAGCTGGTCAGTGGAAAGGCAAAAAAGGTCCATCCGCTCCTGTATGTATTCGGAGTCATTTTTGCTTTGCAGATGATCTTTTTCCCAGCCCATTAATAGCCGACAAATTTTACAGCTTATGGAGGTAATGAAGGATATCGTTCATTACTTTTTCCGCGGCTTTACTCCACAGGATCAAATGCCCTGAGCCTTCATAAAATTGAAGGCTTTTTTCTTTTGCAGATACATGACTGTAAATGTAATCGGCACTCTTCTTTCTCACCGTATCGTCCTGAAGTGCCTGAACCACGAAAACAGGGCAGCGGATTTCCTTCAGCAGGGGTTTTGTTTGGGAAAGCAGCAGGCGAAATTGGATTAAAGCGTTTAATGGTAACCTTCTGCCGGAATTTATATACCTGGATATGTTGTCATAGCTTTTTCGTCTGAAATCATCAAGGATGTTCAGAAAAACTCTTTTCACATCCCAATAATAGATGGGAGAATTCAGTGTCACTACCGCCGCTGCCGGGTACTTGCAAGCCAGCTGAATTGCAATGAGCCCCCCCATGGAAAACCCTATAATGCAAATAGCCTCGCACTCCTTCTTCAACTTCTCCAGGTCATTTTGGGCAGAAGCAATCCAATCCCTGTAGGTCACTGTCTTTAAGTCCTTTCTTATCCCTGTATGCCCCTTCAGCGAGGGGCAAAGAACCTCATACCCCTCCCCCGTCAGCCTCTCCAATAGCGGCCGCACCTCTTCCGTATTACCTCCAAAGCCATGTATAAGCAGGCAGCCTGGTTTTTTATGCATTCTTGTTCTCCTTTTCTTATCCCCTTACTCCTCAAACCGTACTAATTGATCCCGGTTAAACTGCCACTCTGGGGTAATGAGGGTTTCTCCGAAATTTATGGAATACCAGGGACTCATGTCATTGTTCTGAGGATTCTTCAGTATATGAATATCCTGGGCCGGCATGTAGCTCTGGGCTGCCATGAACAGTTTCTCTCCGGTCGTTTTATTCTCCGCCATATCTACGATAATGATACTATGCCCCGGCAGGCTTCCCTTCAGGAATACATCCCCGATCTGCATACTTTCCAGCGGTACTTTCTTCATTTCCTTGTCCAGAGATTCAGTTCCTGCATAGGCAAATACCATGTCCATGTATTGCCGGAAGCTTTTATATTCCGTGGAATAGCCGGTTTTCTTTACCCAGTACACCTTGTTCCCCTCCACTACGATGCGGTTCCCCTGTGCCCAGGTAGGATAATCCGCCTTAAATCCGCTGACAAAATTAAAGTGGATTTTGTTAAACTGTCCTTTGCCATACAGGTACTCCGCCCGGAGCCGCATGACTGCATCCGCACACTGCTGCAAGTCCCTTTCTCCTACATCAATGTCGAGGACCGCTTCATGGACATCCCTGCTCTTGGTTTCCCCATTATAATATTTCACTTTTGATCCATGGGGCTTCAACGGCAAACTCCGCAGATATTGCCCATAGGAGCCTTCCTCTGCCTTTATTCTCTCAAAGCCCTCCGGTACGGAAAACCGTTCTTCTATGGTTTTTCCTTCTTCGTTCACTAATTTTATCTTTGCCTTCTTTTTCGGCGCAGGAGTGGCTTTCTGTCCATTTTCCGCAGTCTTTTCCCCTTGTTGTACGGTTTCCAGCTTAATACCCTGCCGGGGATCAGAGGCGGAGCAGGCAGTTAAAAACCCGCACAGGAGAAGAATCAGCAGCTTTTTCATATTTTGCACCTCTCATTTTTATAAGCATCACTTTTACGGTTTCAGGACCCTCTATAAAGAGCAGCCCACAGGATTAATGGCACCTTCCTTTTATTCTTTACCATTTCACACGCCCGCATCCTGCCCGTATACTTATTATTTTATAACGGAATACCCGTTATTTCCATAAACATGCTTTATTTTAATAATTTTGTAACAGTTTTATGTAAAGCAAAAAAGCAGGCAGGAATGAGATCTCATTCCTGCCTGCCCTAGCTCCGTGATTATTCTATCCTACTCTGGCTTCAAATTCTTCTACCATGGCCAGATACTTCCGTCTCACAGCCTTTGCATTTTCATCCTGCTCGTACTGCTCGCATTCCCGGTTTAATTTCTCCATAGTCGTCGGGTTCAAGTTCTTTTCCGCAAACTTGTAAACCACATCATCTTCCTTCTGGATATGCCTGTGAAGTAAATGGGTATAGGAGATTGCATTTGCGATAACATCCAGGCGGGCTTCGTCGTCTCCCTCCAGCACCTGCTTCAAAGCATTTTCCAGGTCCTGCATGTGAAGTCTGCCCAGATCGTGCTCTACCAGCATTCCGTGTTTTACCAGCTTCTCCGCTGCCGGTCCCATCTCATCTACCATCCGGTTAAAGAGCATGCTCTCTTCCTTGCCATGATGGTGTTTATCAGCATAATTCCTTACAAAATCGATAATTTTGTAGAAGTCCTCGTACTGCACCTCTTCACCCTTCAAAATCTTATAGCAATATTTCCGGATTACCGCCAGCATTCTCTTTATATAGACATGCTCTTCCACCATAAGTTCTATACAGTTCATACGGGCTCCCTTCTCCCTAGCGGGCGATCCGATGCGTATTTTCCGGCAATTCTTCGTACTTCAATTCCGGGTTCAAAACTTGAACAAACGCTCTGATCCATGCTTCTCTCAAATCATAATAGTTCTGCACATCACCCTTTATTCTCTCCCAGTAAGGTTTATGCAGGCATGTTGTCGTTTTCCAGACAAATTCACCATCACTGCTGCTGACAACCTGATTTACCCGGTCGCAGGGCATTCCCTCCAGGATAAAATCGTTCAGGACATCAAATGCCTCCTCCGGAGTGTCTACCTGTCCCTCATATTCACCGGCAGCTTTTTGGCCTTGTGCCGCAAATATCCGTAGAAGTTCTTCCTTATAAGCGGAATTTTGCTTCAGAACTTCCGTAACCAGTGCCGCCTGCCGCAGCTCAGCTTTTTCTATTTTGTCCTGCAGCCAGCCATGAATGTTGGATGTTTCGATGATTTCCTCCAGCGGCTTCCCCCCTGTAGGTTCACCAAACTCGCCAAATATGCGCCCGGTCCATTCCTCCATGGGAAAACCCTGTTCTCTCCCCCACTGGTGAACCGCTTCTTCGATCCGCTCAAACCAGATAATTTTATTGTAGAGCCAAAAGTGAATTTTGCCCAAGAATAAACTCATAATTGCGACCTCCCAGGTTCATCGACTACACTGCAGCATTCAGTGCATTCATTAACTCATCCAGATTCATTCCATGAACCATAGCAGCTTCTTCAAGGGTTTCAGCCTGTGCTGACGGGCATCCTACGCATCCCATGCCAAAGCTCATCAAAACCCGCACGCTTTGCGGGAAATTTCTTACTACTTCACCGATGGTCATATCCTTTGTTATTTTCATTGTGCCATCCTCCTAAAATTCAAACTATATTTTTAGCCTTCCTTGCAGATACATCACTTTACTCCTGAATTTATCCAAGGGATAAGCTGCCCTAAAACCAGGCATTTCGCCGATTGATAATTATAGGTTCAAAGTGCCCTATCCTTAGTTTCACCTTTTTTATATTGTAAATACATTCTACCATTTTAATCTGGGAATACCGTAACATTTACCATGGTTTTATGTGATATTCATCACAGTTTTACAACTGTACGCCAGCATAAAAGAGACCCTTTAAACCGGTTTCACGGGTTTTGAGGGTCTTTGTAATTTTTTATTTTATCTTCAAAATAACTTTATTGCTTTTCCACAGACAGCAACCGATCAATTTCCGCCTGGTTGAAGCCTACAACAATATTCCCTTCGATATCCACTACAGGAACACCTCTTTGACCTGACTTACTTATCATTTCGGCAGCACCTTCGCGGTCTTCAGCGACATTGACTTCCTTATACCGCACTTCCTTATAATTCAAATAATCTTTCACTCTCACGCACCAAGGGCAGGTAGGAGTGCTGTAAACTGTAACATTCATATATCATACCTCCATGTAAATCCACTTGATAATTTAAAAATGCAGACAATATTATGTTTGCCATTTGCAATTCATTCATGCCATGCTATTATTTCCTGCTATTCGATATATACCCCCACGGGGTATCCTTAAACCATAATTTGATAAAATTTCGACATTAAATTATCAGTGGTCATGGTCATGGCAAGCCATGTCGATTACGATAGCCAGAGCCAGTGTCGTAACCTGGTCGTAGTTATCATCGATATCGACGCCATAGGTATCGGTAAAAGAGAAAAATGCCTTGGATATCCTTGCAGCGATTCTCCCATCCTTAATCAGGCTAAACTCATGCGCAAAGAAATCTCCTTCCACATCATAACGACCCTGATGGCTGGAAATCTCAAAATCATTTCTGAAAAAAGCAAACTTTTTCTTTACATTTGCTACCAGTTGGCCGGCAAGGTATATGTTATATTCCGGCATAAACCGGAAAAGCTGCTGTTCAATATAGCATAATTCATTGCCTGCAAGGTCATAGATTCTCAGCTTTTTTCCAAAAGACAAAAGCTGGCTTTGCACAATAAACAAGTCGTCTCCCATCTCGTTCTTTATAGCAAAACTATCCCCTAGAGAGAAAACCTTCTGTCGGATAACATACCGCATATATTGCACCCCCGCTTAATCACATCATTCTATAGTAGTATACGATTCTTTTTTAGGTAATACTGATGATTTATTCGCTTTATTTATATTTTGTATAACCGAATTATAAAATACGCTTACTCATGGGCTCTGAAACCCTTCTCCCAAGACTTCCCGTATATCCGTAAGTATAACAAAGGCTCTCTCATCCACACTCTTAACAATCTCTTTGAGTGTCGGTATCTCGCCCCTTTGAAGTACACACAGCAGCACCTTTTTATCCATGCCGGTATACATTCCGGTTCCCTTCAAGGCTGTAACCCCGCGGTCGAGGTCTTTCATGATCTTCTGGGCAATCTCGTCGGATTTATCCGATATGATGAAGACAGTCTTGGCAAAATTCACACCCTCCACTAAGGCATCGATGATCTTGGAGGTAACAAAAAGAGTTATGATGGCATAAAGCCCCAGCTGGAAGCTCTGGAAAACAACGGCGGCCAGTACCACTACTCCGGTATCGATAAAGAGCAGGATCTGCCCTACCGTTATGTGGGGTATAAAATGGTGTACGATCTTTGCCGCTAGATCCGTCCCTCCGGTAGTTGCTCCGGATCGGAATACAAGGCCCAGGCCTACGCCCATTAAAAAACCGCCAAATACCGAGTACAGCATCAGGTTAGGGTCCGACGGCATATTCATTTGATGAAGGTACTTATCTACAAAAGCCATGGTATAAGGTTCTGAAAGGTCAATAACCACTGAAAGGAAAACCGTGCTGAACAATGTTCGTACTACGAATTTTCCGCCGATAAACCGCATCCCCAGAAGAAAGAGAGGAATGTTCAGCGCCAGCATTGTAACGCCTACGGGAAAGCGTTCATTACTTAAATAGTAAATCACCGTAGCGATACCGCTGACGCCCCCCGGCGCAATCTTGTAGGGCACAAGAAAAATATTGATGGCTAGTGCCGTCAAAATTGAACCAATAATGATCCAAAGATATATTTTTAAGCCTTTCATATAATTTCTAGCCAAGCTCACACCTCTCAATCCATAAGCTAAAAGAGAACACGGAATTTCCATTTATTCTCTACTTTCATTGTACCCTAAGTTAGAATATTTTACTACCTACTATGCCCAAAAAAATAAGGAACCATCCATAGAAGACAGTTCCTTTATCACAGTATAATTTTATTCAAACCTCACTTCTCAACCACTTCGAGCCACTTCATAACTTCATCCATTCCCTCTTTAGCCAGTTGTTTGAATTCTTCCGTTTTCAAATTCATTTGCTGGGAAATGGATTTTTGATTTTGCCATTTGTTCTTGATTTCATTAAAGATTCCCAAAGGGCTCAGTTCTTCGTATCGCAGAGCTGTCTTCATTTCCAGGGATTCCATCAGACTGTCAATCTTAGGGTCATAGGATATGGCAACCACAGGTACACTATTTACGATGGAAAACACAAGGCCATGGAATCGTACACAAACATTGACCCTCATCTGTCCATACAACCCGATAAGTTCCTCCGATGTATAGTTCCCCCTGACAATAATGGCGCTCTCCTCCATTTTGGAGGCAATCTCTTCTGCAAGGGAAATATCCTTTTTGTAATGCAGGGGAAACAGCACGATATCCGCGCCCAGCTCTCTGTAAACCTTGTCTGCAACCTCCGCGATAATACCGCTGATGTCCACATCGCCCTTCCACCTGCGAATGGAAAAGCCAACTTTCGGACGATTCGATTCTTCATTCCCGTTTTCTTTTTTTAATAACTCAAGGCTTTTTTCCTCTGCTATGGCATTGATCAAAAAAGCCGGGTCAATGGTGCAGGAAACCTCCCGCTCTACCCCCAGTTTTTTTAGCTCACTCTGGGAACGTTTGTCTCTCACGGAGACGCCTAATACGCGATTCATTATGTATTTGAGTAATCGTATGTTAAATCTGTTCACAATCGGCCCTATGCCATGCGCAAACGCAAACACGGGCTTTTTGAAGAGAAATGCCAATAGTATAATGCCACTATAATACCACATGCTTAAAACACTTGTGGCATCTTGAAGCAAACTCCCTCCCCCACTAATAAGCACATCACAATTCTTTATTGCAGAATATATATCAACCAAATTCGATCTGTCAACAGCTTCTACATGATGGTCATGTGTGGTCTTGGAAGGGTTTGCGGAAAGCACGACAATATGGATATCCGGAATTTTTTTGCGAAACTCGGATACCATGGATTGAAGTATTGCTTCATCTCCTGCATTATCAAAGCCGTAAAAGCCTGAAATCACAACCCTGCACACTAAATTATCACCTCAAAAAATTAAAGGGAATTCCTCTTTAAAGGATTCCATATTTGTCATTTGTATACTCCCCATGGGAATAATTTTACAAGTACTAAAGATAACAAATGCTTTACATCAATCGACACAACAAAGCAACTGGCTTTGGGGCCAGCTTTCAGGGTATCCGTCCGTGTTTCTAACCTTCTATCTCTGAAAAATCCACTACTATACCACAGTAGTATTATAAATAATTATACACCATATGTAAAGCAGATAAAACTTGAAAGTCTTGATATTTACGATTTTCTCTTATATTTTGTTACCTTTTGGCAAATATTAAATATTTATTACAGATTAAAGATATACAATCTTCTCCTACACCTGCCGTCTCCGCCCTTGGACGAAGACCGCTTCCACCTCCACTGCCCTGTCCATGAGTACCATATCTGCATCTGCCCCGACAAATACGCCCCCCTTTAAGGTGTTTAGCTTCAGTACCCTGGCGGGGTTTGAAGTTACGGCTTTCAGTACGGTCTCCAGGGGTATTCCTGAAAATTTCACCGCCTTTTGCATGTCTGCCAGCAGTATTTTGCAACTGGCAGCTTCAATCCCTGTCAGCTCTCCCTTTTCGTTGAAGGACGGCTTGCTTCCATTGCCATCCGAACTGAAGGTAATAAAATTCGGGTCTACTCCGTGTCCCATCAAATATTTCATGGCTTCATAGGCGGGTACGCAGTCTGTGAAGCCCTCTTCCGGTTCAAATCCCGCTGTCAGGTCTACGGTTCCTCCTCTTTTACAGAAATTCACTGCTTCCTCCAGAAGCCTCCTGTTTCGATTCACATGGGTAGGTACAAAATGTGCAATCGGTATGGCAGTCCTCTTTAGAAGCGCATAAATCAGCCCAAATCCCTCTTCTGCATCGCCCATGTGTAAATGCACCACCCCGGCCTTTCCGGACAGCATTCCGCCAATTCTGGCCTCCGACGCGACCCTTGCCAGCTCATTCACTGTCGGGTGAAAGGACCTGTGGTCTGCAATGGCGATCTCCCCGGCTCCAATCACCTTGTCAATCAGCACCATATCCCGCTGTACACTTCCCGTCAGGGTAACGAGAGGCACCTGGTAGGAGCCTGAGTAGATGTAGGTAGAGACACCTTCCAACTCCAGTGCTTTGGCCTTTGCGTACAAGCCTTCCATACTCCGGGTAACACCATCGGTTCCCAGCACTCCTACAACGGTGGTTATACCGTTATCAAGCAGGTCGGAAGCATCGATCTCCTTTGTCCGGGTTGCAAATCCACCTTCTCCGCCGCCGCCCGTAATATGCACATGCTGGTCGATGAAGCCGGGTGTGAGGATTTTGCCTTCGGCATCGATGACTTCTGCCTCCACCGGGAAGCTGGGTATGATTTCATCTTCGATGGCAGCGATTTTGCCGCCAGCGATGAGGAGGTCTTTTTTGCCGATAGGGTCAGGAGTGTAGATTTGGGCGTTTTTGATGAGTGTGAGCATGGCTTTTCTCCTTTTATTTTTAGTTAGTGGCTTCTTTGGAGAGGGCGTTTTTCTGGGGTATGCCTCTGCGGTGGGCAATGTAGCGCCGGGGGAACCATGTTCATTCGGCAGAGTTTCCCCCGGCAACCCCCTCCTTGCCTGGGTCCGGGGATTTAACTCCAACAGGTTCTAATGCCGCTTCCGATTCTTCCAGGGTCGGCTTCTATTGACGTCCTGTGGGTTTTACCCCTCCAGAACCTCCAGTACCCTAAGAACCTGTAAGGAGCTAAATCACGGACCCATAGGTATTCCTCTAAAGAGACTCTGGAGAAGCCTTCGAAGAACTTGCTAGGGTAGCCCTCCTAAGTCTCTCCGAAGCATTCTGCAAAGCCACCCGTAAGGAATACCACAGGCCCGTAATTTGGGGACGTAGAGACTCTTATGGCTTTGGAGTTTCCGCAGGGGAAAAACCCACAGGACGTGGGTTTTAGGCATTTCCTGACAGGACGTCAGTAAATGCCGGCCCCGGAGGAAACGGAGAAGGCATTAGAGTCTCTAGCCAACGAATTCCCGGGCCGAGCGGGGAGGGCATCCAAAGGGGAACCGATGCGGAATGGGTTCCCCTTTGAACTCCGTAGACACTACAAAGACACTCTAAAGGAATCCCCCATCCCTCACACAGAGATATCTTATCAAAAACTGCAGGCTTACAAAACACAGCAAAGGCAACACCCCCTCGGGCATTGCCTCCACAAAACCTACCTAAGCA
This sequence comes from Bacillota bacterium, assembly GCA_023419605.1. GTDB lineage: Bacteria > Bacillota > Clostridia > Acetivibrionales > JAEZXR01 > JAEZXR01. The sequence goes on from JAEZXR010000140.1 coordinate 25,422, forward strand.
CCTTTCCAAGAAACTCCTTCGCTCTCGGGCTCTGCGGATGATCAAAGAACTCTTTAGGATCTCCTTCCTCCACAATCCGTCCTTCATCCATAAAGAAAATTCGTGTTCCTACTTCCTTCGCAAATCCCATTTCATGCGTGACCACCACCATGGTCATTCCATCGGCAGCCAGTTCCTTCATAACATCCAAAACTTCCCCTACCATTTCCGGGTCCAGAGCGGACGTAGGCTCATCAAAAAGCATTACATCCGGTGCCATTGCCAGCGCTCTGGCGATGGCAATTCTCTGCTTCTGTCCTCCGGACAGCTGTCCGGGATAGCTTTTCGCCTTATCTTCCAGACCGATCCTCTTCAAAAGCTGGAATGCTACCTTTTCTGCTTCCTCTCCGGACATCCCCTTGAGCTTTCTGGGCGCCAATGTTATATTATCCAAAACAGTCATGTGAGGGAACAGATTGAATTGCTGGAACACCATTCCCATTTTTTGACGCTGTTTATTTATATCGTTATTTTTACTGGTTATGGATACCCCTTCAAAGACAATCTCACCCTCCGTCGGGTGCTCCAAAAGGTTAAGACACCTGAGGAAAGTACTTTTTCCTGACCCACTGGGGCCTACCACCACGATAACCTCACCCTTTTTAACATGGGTATCGATTCCTTGTAAAACATGCAGCTTGCCGAATTTCTTATGCAAATTCGTTACTTTAATCACTGGTCCTCATCCTCCTTTCAGCCACGCCCAAAAGCTTGGACAGAGTAAATGTCAGTATAAAATACATAATAGCAGCAATAATTAACGGCGTAAATGGATCATAGGTGGTGCTTCGCACGATATTGGCATTCTTCATGAGTTCTGCAATGCCGATAACCGACACAATGGATGATTCTTTGATGACTACAACAAATTCGTTCCCCAGCGCCGGCAAAATGTTTTTGAAAGCCTGTGGGATAATGATGTAGCGCATTGCCATATTATAGTTCATCCCCAGAGAGCGGGCAGCTTCCATTTGCCCCTTATCGATAGACTGTATGCCTGCGCGGATGATTTCAGATACATAGGCACTACTGTTTACTGCCAATGCTATGATGGCAGGTATAAAGTCACTGGAGCTGACCCCTGTCAACTGCTTGAATACCGCAAAATCCGGATAGCTTACCCCCAGACCTTCGGCTCCGAAATATATAATAAAAAGCTGAACCATGAGCGGCGTGCCTCGAATAAACTCGACATAGGCCGTCGATATAAACTTTAAAATCTTATTCTTGGAAATCCTCATCAGTGCAAGAAAAATACCGATTACCACACCCAGCGCCACTGTGAGCAGGGATAGCAATATGGTGTTCTTTACACCATTTAAAAAATACATATAATATTCAGAAAAAATTGAAATCAAAAGGTCCCCCTCCTACCCGGTTAACTATATACAATAGGACTGGCAACTGCTAATTTGGCGTTCGCATAGCCAATGATTCTGGGGCTATGCGAACGTCGAATTAGCTAAGTTCCATCCTGAATTGTATAAACAATTTATACAATAAGCAGCCTAATTATACTACAGTCCTTAAGCTTTGAACAAGAACAAAATCTGTCAGATTCCAAACAGCAGGCTTATTCGGTTTTATTTTGCCGAAATGAATATCATTTCCCTAACATTAAAAAATAGCGGTGGATGACCGCTATTTTTATGATGGTTTCTTATGTCGTTCCGGTTGTTACTTCTGAATGCTCAGTTTGGATGCATCATCTACAAATTTATCAATCATTTTAGCTGACTGCAACCGGTCGATGGTCTTGTTTATGGAATCCGTCAATTCCTTATTTCCTTTTGCAATACCTACAGCGGAACCACCGGTGTCTTCCTCAACTTTCACATCGGATACTACCAATTCAGTATTTTGGAGAATATATGCATTTGCAACAGGAAGCTCCATTACAACCGCATCCACCTTTTTGTTCTTCAACTCAAGAACTAGATCCGCAACATTCGCAAGAGTTTTGAGTTCAGCATCCTTTATTTGTTCTTTTGCTATATCTTCCTGTACAGACCCCTGCTGCGCACCGACCTTCTTGCCCTTCAGGTCCGCAATGGTTTTAATTTTGCCTTTGTCTTCCGCTCTTACCAGTACACCCTGCTTTGCCAAATAGTAGATGTTGGAGAAATCTACTTCCTTCTTTCTCTTTTCATCCGGAGTCATACCTGCAATTACGAAGTCCACCTTACCGGTCTTTAATCCTGCCAGCAGTCCTCCAAATTCCATCTCTTTTATTTCAAGCTCTACGCCAAGGTCTTTCGCTATTTCTTTGGCAATCTCAACGTCAAATCCAACAACGGTATCCTTGCCGTTGATTTCCTTGTGAAATTCATACGGTGGATAGTCGGCGCTGGTTCCCATAACGATTTTTCCTTCTTTTTTAATGCTTGCTACAGACTTCGCCTTAGGGCCGCATCCACTAACAGCAAACAACATAGTACCTGCTATAATAGCTGCAAAAAGCCGTGTTAACCTTTTGGTTTTCATTTTTATCTTCCTCCTAGACTGAAATCACAAATTCACAATGAATAATTATACATGATTTTTTCGAAATATACAACTTATATTTTTTATTTATATTTATTCTCCCAAAATGAAAAAATACCTAGGTAAACCCCTTCTTTATAATATTGACAAATAATTTTGTTTACAATAAACTTGAAGTTGATAATGAAGTTTTGTAGCATGCTTTTTACAAAACAAAGCAGGGAGACTTGTATATGAAGATTCTTCATTTAATTGGAGGAGGAGACGTGGGAGGTGCAAAATTCCATGTACTCACCTTGGTTAGGGAATTAGGAAAGTACATAGACGTCAAACTTGTAGCGTTACGTCCCGGTCCCTTTGCCGAGGATGCAAGAGCTATGGGCATTGACGTGGAAGTAGTAAATACAGGAAATATTTTCCGTGATATAAAGAAAATTACGGCAATCATTAAAAAAGACGGATATGAAGCAATCCACTGCCACGGTGCGAAGGCAAACATGTTGGGAGCCATCGCAAAAAGGTTTGTGAACATTCCTACCGTCACAACAGTACATAGTGATTACCGGTTGGACTATTTACAGAGCCTGCCCAAAAGGCTCTCTTTTGGAGTGATTAATACCATTGCTTTACGGTTTATCAATTACTACGTGGCTGTTTCAAATAACTTTAAAAACATGCTGGTGAAAAGGGGCTTCAAGGCCGAAAGAATTTTCACTGTATATAACGGCATCGACTTTTCAAAAGAACCTGTTCCCTACTCCAGGGAAGAGTTCGCAAAAAAATATGGCCTGGATATAAAACCCGATGATATCCTGGTGGGTATTCTTGGCCGCTTTGACCCGGTAAAGGGCATGGATACTTTTATCCGGGCTGCAAAGATTGTTGTAAGCCGCAGTCCTTCGGTAAAGTTCATTCTGGGGGGAGAAGGAAAGCAGCGGAAAGAGTTGGAGAACCTTGCATCCTCTCTGGGAATATCCTCCAATGTATTGTTCCCAGGCTGGATCAGTAATGCCCATGAGTTTATGAGCTGTCTGGACATTAATACCCTTACCTCCCTAAGTGAGAGCTTCCCCTACGTCATACTTGAAGGTGTGCTTTATAAAAGAGCTACCGTAAGCAGCAATGTCGGGGGGATTTCGGATCTCATCGAGAGCGGCAAAAACGGCTATCTCTTTGAGCCGGGGGATTATAAGAAACTTGCTGAATACCTGACGGAGCTGGTAAATAACGATTCCCTCCGCAGAGAAATGGGAGAGCGGATTTACCGGAAGGCCTGTGCGGAGTTTTCTTTGGATAATATATGCAAAACGCACTTGGAGATCTACAAAAATATACTCGGACATTGATTTGTTCATTCTATATGGCGGCCAATAGGTTATCTACAGTCCGCAAAAGCACGATGGATTACAATGCCGGCAACACGTCGCGGGATGCCGCCCTCTCGCTTCCGGTCAGTGTCCTTAATCCAATGTACCGCGTTTATATTGCATCCATAGTTAATTTGAGAAACGGAGTGAATAATTTGCGTAAAACCGTTGACATAATGGGAATTCCCGTTGATTATGTTACAATGTCGGAAGCTGTGGAGAGAGTTAAGGAGTTTCTTCGTGAAGATAAAGTTCATACGATTTATACGCCCAATGCGGAGATTATGATGGACGCCATGAATGACCCACAGCTTGCAGGAATCCTTCGGGAAGCTGATATGTTGATTGCAGACGGAGCCGGAGTTGTACTGGCTTCACGCATCCTTGGCAATAACCTTCCGGAAAAGGTTCCAGGCTTCGATTTGACAAAAAACACGTTTTCCATGAACTTTGAACGAAAGATACGGTATTTTCTTTTCGGTGGAAAACCTGGAATTGCAGAAACAGCGGCGCAGAATATGCTGCGGGATTATCCCAATGTTGAAATCGCAGGCTGCCGAAACGGGTATTTCTCTGAAAAGGATGAAAAGGAAATCGTCGAACAAGTCAATGCCAGTAATGCAGATATCCTCCTGGTAGCACTGGGAGCACCAAAGCAGGAGAAGTGGATTAGCAGATACAAGGACCAACTCAATACCAGGGTTTGTATCGGCGTAGGCGGCAGCCTCGATGTAGTGGCAGGCAATGTAAGCCTTGCTCCCGATTTTTTCCGTAAAAACGGGCTTGAGTGGCTTTACAGACTATACAAAGAGCCCTGGCGCTATAAAAGAATGCTCAAGCTTCCCAAATACGTACTAAAAACCTTTGCATTTAAACTTAAAAAATAAAACATGGCCGGATTTGCGATCCGGCCATGTTTTATTTTCACTGTAATCTTATCGGATGGAATAAGAGCCCCGAACCAGGATATAGGTTTCCGCTTTGGTTATGGTAATCCCTCTTCCGTCATTTCTTGGTATCAAAAGCAGATGATTCAATGGAACATTTGCGCCCGTTCCCAAATCAGTACCTGTAATCAGGTCTGCTACGCCACCCTTGTCACTGGCAATAGCAGTTGCACCTCCAGCCCTAACCACGATCTCCGTACTCTCTCCGGCTATGATCTGCTTTCCGGGCTGCAGGGGTCCTACAACTTCATACTTCGCTCCCTGGGCTGGCTGACCTGGCTGCGTATTTTGCAGCTGCTGTTTCAGGACGTTGATCTCACTGGTGAGAGCAGCGATTTTTGCATCAACATAGCTTTGGGACACCACAGGGTCTTCAGGTGTACCCGGCTCTGCCGTCGCAGCCCGGGTTATATGTATTAACGTAAAGCTGGAAGCTACCACAAGGGTTAACACTATATGTATTATCTTAGTACCTCGTAAAAATTTCATCTTTCGCACCCCCGAAAAAATTATATATCTAATAGTCCAAAGCTTACGCCAAGGGCTTCATTTACTCTCTCCATCAGTTCATCATCCAGATGTCCGATTTTTTCCCTCAACCGCTTTTTATCTATGGTTCGTATTTGCTCCAGAAGAATTACGGAGTCCTTAAGAAGTCCGTATTCCTGCGCACTAATCTCTATATGTGTAGGCAGCTTGGCTTTATTGATCTGCGATGTGATAGCCGCCGCTATCACTGTGGGACTGTATTTGTTTCCCACATCATTCTGTACAATAAGCACGGGCCTTACGCCGCCCTGTTCAGAACCTACAACAGGGCTTAGATCGGCATAGAAAATATCTCCTCGTTTAATTACCACTATTCTCCAACTCCCCAAGCTTTTCTTCATATTTATTTTGAAGGTCGTTGTCTGCTTCAAAAAACATTTCAGCAAGCTTTATGTTGATTTCCGCCATTTCAAGATAACCCTTTTTCATCTTATCCCTCATCTCAATCTTTCTTTTTTCCCTAATGTAGAGTTTCATAGCTTCTCTGACAAACTCGCTCCGGTTTGTTTTTTCAACGGAAACCAGTTGATCGACTTCCTTTAGTAAATTATCAGGCAAGCTTATCAGAATCTTTCTTAACTCTGCCAAAATAACCCCCCCGTTTCATTTGGGCCAGAATATATACTCCGCACAGGAATAAATCTACAAGGCTGCGGAGTATGAACCTCGCTGTCCGGGCACACCAACAACCAAGGAAGAATTTGTGTCCACGCTCGGTATACGGATTAACTAAGGAACAACTTATTCTATTATTCTGCGATCTCCGTGAGGGACCCGCAGATAAGCACAAGCAACTCTTTAGCGGCACCTGGGATTGACTGTTTCAATCCACACTTCTCAAAGGTCAAGAAGTACATTTATTCCAATATTATATAATTCTCAATTTGTTTCGTAAAAATGTATAAATTAAACAATTTTATTTATTTTCTTAGTAAAAATAAAGGCACAGTAAAACCACATAATATGTATATAATTATATAGTTCCTTCTATGCAAGGTCAAATTAAAATTTTATTTCTTTTCCCTTAAAAGGCATGTAATTACTGGCAGCAGAGGAAAGGCCTTCTCATATTAGATAATTCAGAACCCTGGAGATCCTTCCATCCTGCAGATAGACCCTGGGGATTCTCTTACCGATGATACATACAACCTCATAATTAATGGTACCGATTTGAGCCGCCACCTCTTCAATTGGGATTCGGCTTCCACCCTGCTCACCAAAGAGTACTACCTCATCCCCCACTTTAACATCCTCCGTTAGATCGGTTACATCCACCATACACTGGTCCATGCATATTTTACCCACCACAGGTGCCGATGCGCCATTAATCAGTACCTTCCCTTTGCCGTTCAACAGCCGCGTGTATCCGTCCGCATATCCTATGGGAATTGTAGCGATCCTGCTGGGCCTGCGGGTTGTAAATATTCTTCCGTAGCTGATGCTGGTGCCGGGTTCCACATCTTTAACCAGTGTCACGTTCGCTTTTAACGTCATGGCCGGTTTCAGATCGATTACGGTTTTATCCACTTCCGCCGACGGATACATACCGTATAATATAACTCCAGGCCGTACCATGTCCAGGTGCATCTCCGGAAACTGTATAATTCCTGCACTGTTCGCCACATGCTTGATGGGAATATAGAGACCGATCCGGTTCAATTCGGTGCAAATACTCATGAATTTTTCATACTGCATATAGGTATAGCTCTTGTCCGTTTCATCGGCAGAAGCAAAATGAGTAAATAACCCCTCAATAATGATTCCCGGCAGCTTACTGATCTGCACAACATCCTTTATGGCACTGTAGCCCGGCATAAAGCCCACGCGGGTCATTCCCGTATCAATCTTAATGTGTATTTTTACATTTCTGTTGAGTTTACCCGCAGCCTCTGAAAGCGCACAGGCCAGATCATGGCTGAAAACAGCCTGGGTCACCTCGTTGGTGATAATTTCTTCGGCGCGTCTGGGGTCCGTATAACTAAGAACCAAAATCGGCACTTCGATCCCATGGTTGCGCAGTTGTATCGCCTCATCCAGCATAGACACTGCCAGACGCGTAACTCCGTTACTTAAGAGCGTCCGTGCAACCTCCATAACTCCATGTCCATAGGCGTCTGCCTTTACGATCCCCATAATTTCCGCTTTTTTATTTGTTATCCTGCGTATTTCACGAACATTGTGAGCAATATGATCCAAATTAACCTCTGCCCAAGCTCTATTTAATTTATACTCCATCTGACAAATCCCCTCTACCTAGAATAGGAATTGAAAATTGAGAATGGAGAATTGAGAATGAAAAGCGTTTGGTTTTTCATTTTCAATTTTCCATTCTCAATTTTCAATTCTTTCTTTACTCCATGATTTTTGCAATATATTTTACTACGTCCGCTCGGCTTACGATTCCTACCAGCTTATCCTCCTTCAGCACCGGTACCCTGTTGATGGCTTTATCTACCATCAGACGGGCAACGTCTTCGATTTCGGTACTTTCCGATACGGTTATGACCTCCCGGGTCATGATGTCTTCCACCTTCGTTGCTGCCAGCTTTCTTAGCTCCTCGTTATATCTATGAACTCCCTGGAGGTATATGAACCCTCCGAGGAGTTCCACTGCCGCCGGGAATCTGGGCTCCATATCCTTATAGAGCAAATCCTTGTGTGTCACCATGCCAACCACTCGATTCGCATGATTCACCACCGGGGCTCCACTGATATTTTTCTCTGTAAGCAGCTTTGCAACCTCTTCGATGGTGGCATCGATGCCAACGGTTACAACCTCAGTAGACATTATATCCGACACTCGCATGCAGCATCTCTCCTTTTTATCCAACATTGTAAGCAGTCTCCGCCCCTACCGGCTTCCACCGCTTCCCATTATTTCCTTCAACACAAAGGGAATTTCTTCAACCAGATCTCCAGCAATCAAACCGTACTCTCCCTTCGACTGCGCCACTCTATCACCTGCCCGGCCATGAAGATAGACACCTGCGATAGCTGCAGCTTCCACTCCTGCCCCCTGCGCAATCAGACCGGCTACAACCCCTGTGAGGACATCCCCGGTCCCGGCCTTCGCCATTCCGGAGTTACCATTACTATTAATATATACTTTTCCCCCGGGACATGCAACCACCGTTTTAGCCCCTTTGAGTACAGTCGTAACTTTCCATTTTGCTGAAAACTCCCTGGCAACTTCTATTCTATTATTCTGCACATCCTCAACACTTATACCTGCCAGTCTGCACATTTCCCCGGGATGTGGGGTAATAACCGCATCCGTCTTCAGTTCCTTCAGCATTTCTATGTCACTGGAAATGGCATTCAATGCATCTGCATCCAAAACCAAAGGCACCTTTGCATTCCGCAGGATATACCGGATAATTTCAACTATATCCCCATGGGTGGACAGTCCTGGCCCAACAGCCAAAACCGAAGCCTTGTGCATCCACGCCTGAAGAACCCCGGTACACTCCCTTGAAAGAACTCCCTTCTCGTGATCTTCCAGGGGAACTGTAACGGTTTCGGGGACCGCCGTATCATAGATGGCAGATAGACTTCCCGGTACCCCCAGATAGACAAGGCCTGCACCCGTCCGCAAAGCTGCCTTTCCGGCAAGACAGCCCGCTCCCGTCATTCCCCTGGAACCGCTGACAAAAAATACTTTTCCATAGCTGCCCTTGTTGCTATTGGAGAACCTTTTGGGAATTCGTTCGCTTACCTGGTGCTCATCGATGCCCTCATGATTTATATCGATTCCATCGATGGCCCTTTCGGGTATGCCAATGTCCGTAACCATGAGCCTTCCTGCATACTCACAGCCCGGATGGACCAGAAGCCCCAGCTTGGGAAAACCGAAGGTCACTGTAGTATCTGCCTTTACACACGTCCCTAGGACCCTCCCGCTTTCCCCATGGATACCCGAAGGTACATCAATGGCAATAACCTTTTTTCCTGAATCGTTCACAGCTTCAATGACCTGCTTTGCTATCCCGGCTACATCCCGTTTAAGTCCCGTTCCAAAAATTCCATCGATAACAAGTTCCGAAGCTCCCAGCGCTGCTTTCACTGCTTCCAACTGCAGACCCTGTAGCAAGAGCTCCACCGGAACCCCCATGGCTTTTAGAATGGAATAGTTGGTTGCCGCATCGCCTGTCAGCGCAGCCTCCTCCGCAAGAAGAAAAACACGTACCGCCGCTCCTTTGTTAAAAAGGTGCCTGGCTACTGCCAGAGCATCTCCTCCGTTGTTACCCTTTCCGGCAAACAACACGATGTTTTTCCCCCTGACATTGTCCAGACACCTCAAAATTTCATCTACGACCCGTAAAGCTGCATTTTCCATAAGCACAATTCCCGGAATCCCGAAGTCTTCAATACAACTTCGATCAATCCGATTCATTTGTTCAGGCGTAACCACCTTCATTGTACAACACCCCCTTAAGGAATTGAAAATGGAGAATTGAAAATTGAGAATTAAGGATTAAAGCCCTACATCATTTTCCATTTTCAATTTTCCATTCTCCATTGGGTAAAACATATCATATTTTACCCAAAGTGTTCCTTGTCCAATCTTTCCAATACCTCTCCACCGAGAAGATCATGAAAGTAGGAATATACTTCTGTTCCCTCCTGGGCGAGAGATTCTTTTTCATCAATATATTGTTTGAGCTTTTCCCTTGTTTCGGCGATAAGGGCTTCCAACTCCTCCACTCTTCTCTGCCCTTCCCTCATTTGCAAATAGACCTGGTTTACCGCATAGTCCAGAAGCTCCAGGTTTTTTTGTTTTACCCTCGCTGGGATTCCATCCACAGTATCCTGAACCTGCGGCAATCGATCGTTAATCCTTTTTATTTCCCGTTCCAGCTCTTGCATCTCTTTTCTAGCTTGGTCATTGTTATTTTCAAAGGCTTCTGTCGTAAGCTTCAGTATGGACTCCATACATACCTTTTTTCTTTGTACCAGCTCTTTGGCTTCTGTTGTGAGCCGCGCTTGCTCTTTAAGAAGTTCTCTCAGATCTTCTTCACACCGCAGAATATCCGGCGTTTTTTCCGTATTCTTAAACAGTGAATTCCATCTTTCATCCAGAATCAGCAGCGATATGTCATTTTTCCACAGAACTTTCCCGTCAAACTTATTTTCCTTGCTATTTCTTTTTAAAAAACCAAACATAGAAGTAAACCTCCGATACGGTTTAAGGTGAGGGCTGGAAACCTGTTATTTTTCATGTATAGCCCACTTACCCTATTTATCGGAAAATTTGGTCAAACCCCAAATGCAAACTTTACGAATTCGTAAAGTTTGCATTTGGGGTTTGGAGTAAAACCGAAACCTATTTTACACTTTTCTTTGAAAGTCCTTCCTTTTTTCTAGCCACAATAGCCACCCCCGCTAGAATGATGCCGACATCAATCCAGAAAAACAGCATGGCCCTTGGATAGAACCAGGTGTACTCTGCCAGGCTCATCACCAGGTTAGCGCTAATAGCAGCAACTCCTGCCATGAGGATGTGATTGACCTGCTTTTCCGTACCACTGAAGATGTTAATCATGCAGTTTTTGACCATCCGAATGATAAACCATACGAAGGTCGCTATACCCACAAACCCAACCTCAATCCATACCTGCAAAAACGTATTGTGCGTATGGGGGGGGTAGGTCCCATTCAACTCGGGGTGCAAAGGGTATCTCTGAAGAATCTTCATGAAAGTTTGATTCTTCATCCCACTTCCCAAACCAATCCCTGTAAACCAGAAATCCTGTAGCATAGGCTTGAACGTCTCGAATATATAGCCTCTGTAGTTGAAGGATGTGTCTTTGCTCGCCTTGAATATTGTCATTACCCTCCTATAAATCGAGGGTGCGACAATGCCCATTACAGGCAGTGATAATATACCCAGCAATACAGCTACAGGAATCAACCGCCTTTCCTTAAAGAAAACAAGCACCATAATGGCTGCTGCCAGACCAATCCAGGAAGATCGTGAGCCTGTGGCAAACAGTGCAAAGAGTGGAGGTATGGCCAAGGCTGTAAAAAACAGTTTTCTTAAAATACTTTCTGCATTGAAGATAACTGCAGCGAAAAACGGAAGGGTAAGTATCAATATCTCTGCATAGCTATTGGGATTCTGCATGGTTGAGTATACTCTTCCCGGCATTCCCGCATTTAATGTCAAATCAGTAAGTGAAGGATCTGTAGGAACCCCCATAATACTCTGATAAATAGCGTAAATCCCGGTTAAGCAGATTCCCACCAGCATGATCTCCACAAGGCTGTTTAAAGCTCGACCTGTTCGCATGGAACTGCTGATCAGCAAAACAAACAGGAAGCAGGTGGCATAAAATATAAAAGGCCGCAGGCTGTCCATAGGAAAAAGACCGGTAAGTTCTGCCACTACAACGGACAGCATAAAGGCAAACAACGCGAAGTCAATGGCCTTTAGGTTAAAGCCTTCATATCGTTGCAGTAGAGTTTTTATAAAATATATTACAAACAGCCCTAAAATAATCACCGTACTGTATAGATTATTCCATATTTGATGATGGATAACAGCAATCAATGCAATACTGAGCCCGATAGTAACTTCAAATCTAACCAGCAGGAGTCGTACAAAACGGAATACAGCACTATTTGTTATAGTTCTTACTGTATAGCTTTCCCTCACAACCTCCTTGCTCCCGTGATAAAACCTACCCCAAAATGCTGCAGGAGCATTTAGTATCCAGGTCAAAAACCTCACAACCCCACTGTACTCCCATACAGAAGATAGGTAATCTCTTCGCTTTACAAAACACCATATCCTGCTGTGGGAAAACAGCTCTTTTCCCTTATCCGCCAGACCTTTTACCAGCCGAGCTGTAGTGCTGGCGTAATACAAGTCTTTCAGCTTATTCAAGAGGTCGAATATAAAACCGAAAATTATACTATTATAATACAATTTGCATTACCCCTTTTTCTGTAAGCTGTAAACCTTTGCCCAAAAATTCACATTTCCTACCTGTACATCTACACTTCTGTCTACATAAAAGTCCGTACTTCCAAAGGAAACCCCTTGTTCGCCTACACCATCCTTATAGATACCAGGCCCTTCTACGGTAATTATTACCGACGCGTAACGAGGTTTCGGAGATTCCACCCACACTCCTTTATCATCTGATGCGAAGGAAGCAGATTTGTCAATTTCAATATTTGTTACTTTTCCGAAATTAGCACCCGTGGAATGGTCAGTAACCATATCGCCAACTTTAATGGACTTTGCCGCAAATTCATCAACTTCCGCTTGATAAAATTGCGTTATAATTGTATTTGTCTTTGCAAAAGGACTGAGTGTCCTGGATTTCATAAATTTATAACTCACACCTGCAATTCCACCCACAATAATAACGAGTACTAAAATGTCTATAATGCTGATCTTTCCAAATAGTTTTCCCTTACTATCGATAATCACTTTCCAAATCCCCCATTCTAGTTATTACGCTGTTTTGAAAGCAGCCGGACTCTGTGCCCTCTTTCAACTTTCTCCACAGCTTTTCCTGTATAGATTATATGCTTGCATCACCATGTTATCAAGACTAAATTTCTCTTTCACCGCTTTTAGTGCATTCTTCCGGAAGGTTTTTTGAAGGTTTGTATCCTCCATGACCTTCTTTATGGTCTCCGCCAACCCCTTGGCATCATCATATTGAACCAGCATGCCGCAGTTGGTCTCCGGGTTGATGATATCACTATTCCCTCCCATGTCCGTTGCGACAACGGGAAGCCCTGCAGCCAGCACCTCAATGATGGCAAAACTAAGGGCCTCGTGCTGAGAAGAGTTGATATACAGGTCGCTTCCATCAATGAGGTTCTTCATATCCTTCCGAAAACCGGTGAATATGACCTCATCCTGAAGGCCCAAATCCTCCACCTGTTTCTTTACCTGTTCGAAGAAGGGACCGTCACTGGCCAACACCAGCTTGAATTTTTCCTGGGTCATCTTTTTAAGCTCTGCAATGGAGTTTACAAGGAATTTATGTCCCTTATCATAGGCGAATCGGGAGCCACAGAATAATACAAAGACATCCTCTCCAATTCCAAACTCCTTTCGCAGAGTAGACTCTGCCGGTTCACCCCAGAAGTTCGGGTCTACACCATTAAAGACAACCGAAATTTTCCTGCCGTCCACCCCGTTTTGAATCATCATTTCCTTTCCGCGGTTACACACGGCGATAATATTTGCCTGGAGCGGCGAAAGAATTTTGTTCCATTTCCTAAGAAACCAGTTGTTTTCCAGAATAAAATGATTGGTATACATGACTTTAACTTTAGGATTAAATGTCCTCGAAAAAAGCGCAACATAGTTCTCTCTCAAGTATTGGGTATGTATGAGGTCAATGTCCAGCTTTTTGCACAGCCGGCTCAGATCCCAGGCGGCTTTCATATCAAAAGGGTTCCGCATGGCAATCCGGAAGGTCTCCACACCCAACGCTTTCATCCTGTCAACCAGCAAACCTTCCTCATTATAAGCAAAATAGGCTTTGATTTGCTTGTTGTTCAGTTTTTCCACCAGGGATTGGACATATCTTTCTGTTCCCGCTTTTCCCGCATGGTTCATCAAATATAAAACCTTAATCAATTTTATAACCTCCGAACATATATAATGTTAGGGCCGGTTTAAATATAACTTCCGCTGCGATTATGCTACACCCTGCGTAAATACTGCGAAGGGCCCGCACAAAACCGGAAGCAATATTTTCACTCTCCCTTAGTATTTCCGATTGTTTTATCTCTATGATATTTTATATACAATAGGATTGGTAACTGCTAATTTGACGTTCTCACAACCAATGATTCTGGGGTTGTGCGAATGTCGAATTAGCTAAGTTCCATCCTAATTTGTATAGTGTGTAAAAAGCATCTTCCACAGCGAAGGGCTCTCATCCTGCCAAAAAACATTCTATGCTATGCCTTCCGCAGCAGCTTTCCTTTTACCTTTCCCAACGCCTCTACAGCTTCCTCTACCTTCAAAAACCAGGCACAAACAAAGAATATAACCGCCCCAACACCTACCGGAATAAACAGCTTTATAGCATTCTTACCTACAGCGCCCAAAGCTCCGGTGAGTCCGAAGGGAGCTTCAATCCCCCTCAACAAAAAAGCAACCGCTAAAACTGCAGCAACCATAGCGATAGAGGAAACCAGTATCTTTATTCCACTCTTCAAAAAGTCCATCACTCCAAAGGGGCCAATCTTTCTCCATAAAATATACAGGCTGGAGGTACTTCCCACCAGTGCCGCTATGGAATAGGCCACCGGTATGGCAAAAACACCGATAAAGTTCATAAGGATCAAGCTGAAGGTTATATTGGCAACCATCATAATTACACCTACGATGGCGGGTTTTACGGTATCTTTCAGCGAGTAGAAGGCTTTGTCTGCCACCTCCTTTATTCCGAGTCCTACACCGCCAATGCAGTAGAACGCTAAAATTTTCGCAGTCAGGGATACATTCTCCGGTGTGAACTTCCCATATCCGTAGATAAAGTTTACCGTTTCATTGCTTACAGACATGAGTCCCAGTGTCATAGGCACCAATAAAAACACCATCGTTTTCAGTATTTTCAGTACCGACTGCTTGAACTCCGGAATATTATTGGACGCTGCCAGGGTCGTAAGCCTCGGGAACATAACCGACGTCATGGATATGGCAGTAGATAATATCGCAGCTAAAACCAACTGCTGTGCCACATTCACTACGGAAACCGTATCCTGAAAGTTCGCTGCCATGCTCATATTAAAGATCATGTTGATCTGATAGGCGGAAGAGCTGATCAAAATAGGAGGAACCAGCTTTAATGCATCTACGACATCCCTGTCCTTTACTCCAAAGGACGGTGAAAATCGGTATTCGGTCCTGTACACCGAAGGAATCTGAATGAGGGCCTGAGAGGAAAGACCAATCAGTGTCGCAATCAAAAGTCCTTTTATCCCAAATCGGCTGCCGAAAATCAACGTATACAGTATAACAACAAGGCTGCTGGACAAGCTGACAATGGCCGGCACAAGAAACCGTCCTTGCGATTGCAGTATTCCCTGAAGCGTGTAGGTTAAGGTATAAAAGATCAGCACCGGAAACATAATCCGGAGCGCAGTCACCGCAAAGCCATGCTCTCCCGTACTTTCAAACTGTGTCAGCTTTATTATGTAGGGTGCCAGAACCATTCCCGCCACTGTCAGTAATCCTGCCAAAAGAGAGGAAAGCGTTATGACGTTATTGGCAAAACGGAAAGCTCTTTTCTTCTCTCCTGTACCGATAAAGCCCGCAAATACAGGGATCATAACCGTAATCAGCGTAGTTCCTATACAATTGATGGTGTAAACCTGAAAATTTACAGCGTAGGAATATATATCCATATGGGCGTTTACACCAAATCGCGTCATATAAATCTGCTGGCTTAGTAAAGCCATCAGACGGGAAAGCAGGGTGATCACCATGACCAGCCCCACTGTCTTAGCAACACTTTTCTTCATTTCTTCGTCTAAAGCTCCTTCAATAAAATAAACTGAGAGCTCCCATCCCTTCCCGGGAATGCAATCGCCTTCTGCAGCTAAAGCCCCAATCAGGCAGGTCTTACCTTAAACCCTCAAATTCATTCTCAATTCTCCATTTTCAATTCTCAATCTGCTTTACGGTATCCAATACACTTCTTCCTTCAACACCTTTGCCGGGTTTCCTCCCACCAGAACTCCCGGTGGAACATTCTTTGTTACAACACTGCCGGCAGCCACCACAGCACCTTTCCCAACGGTGACGCCCTTCAGTATAAGGCAGTTGCAGCCGATCCACACATTGTCTTCGATCTTTACAGGCTTTATCTCTTCCGTAGGGCTGTTAAACTTATGGTAGTCCCGGTCCATAATGCACACATCCCAGGATATATTACAACCGGAGCCTATCTCTACCCGTTTTCCGGCATGAATTTCAGTTCGATCTCCAATGGCTGTATTGTCACCGATAACGATCTGTGAAAAACCTTCATTCCCCCATGCGCTGAGTTTCACGCCTCTGTGCAGTTGGACTTTTCTCCCTACCTCAATGGAAGCATTTTTCCGCAAAACCCTTACACCTTTTCCTGCTCTGAATAATCCGGCACATTTGCTGAATTTACGGCTGATAAAAAGCCCTCTGAAAAGCTTCAATGCTTCTCCTATCACTTCAAAGACGGAACGGTTAAAGGCCTTACTGTCTATTTTAAACTGATTGTCCGAATTAAGTTTAGCTTCCACAGTGCTTGTCCTCCATTACTTTAGAATACTATCCCAACCATTATAACACTTGTAAGATATTATTTCTACCTTATGGAACAATATGTCTTACGACCGGCAGCTTTTTAAGCACGCACACAGCCAAAAAGCTCG
Organism: Bacillota bacterium; assembly: GCA_023419605.1. GTDB lineage: Bacteria > Bacillota > Clostridia > Acetivibrionales > JAEZXR01 > JAEZXR01. The sequence goes on from JAEZXR010000140.1 coordinate 42,196, forward strand.
CAATATACAGTGCGATGCTTGTAAATAGAATATACACAACCGTACGCATATTCATAATGAAGGGAATCTTCTCCGTATACTTCAGAAACGCCGGGTGGATAAGGTATATCCCGAGACTTGCATCCGTCAACGCACGAATCACCTTATACAGGCGCTGCCTGTTGCCGATAATTCTTTCCCAGTTAATATTTTTGAAAAGTACAAAAACAGCAATGGATACGAAAAAGGTATTAATGGATGCATACTCGTAGAAATACAAATCCACTCCTGGGTCCCTCCCTGAGATCAGGTAGGAACCAACCATGGTTACGACGACACCCAGAATACCCAACGCATAAAGCAAATACCTTGTACTTTTCTTAAAATCCCAGTTAAGCAGCACGTTGCCCAGGACAAAATATCCTACATAGGCAGATCCCAGGGGAATACTGAAGCCAACATTAACATGGAAAAATTTACTTAGAAGGCCTAGAATTGAAACATTTACATAGCAAAGTCCAATAAAATACAGCAGCGTGTTCCTGTCGCACTGCCGTACAATGGCCTTTAGAACCGGCGCCACCAGATACAGCCCGATCAAGGTATAGAAAAACCAGAGATGATAATGGGTATTTCCTGTAAGGATCCGACTCACCATATTTCTTAGGGTAATCTGGTCCATTTTGTCTCTAAAATTAAACACTACATAAAGAATGCTCCAAACGATAAAGGGAATAAATACCTTGGATACTCTTTTTTGTATAAAGGTCACTACTCCGTAGTCTTTTTTACTATCCAGAATAAAGGCTCCGCTGAGCATAAAGAACACCGGAACACACCAGCGTATAAAGGAATCCAATATATTGGCAAACCACCAGGTCCGCGTTCCCAGCAGTGCAGGGTTTACCACGAACTCACCGGAAACATGAATAATTACGACACATACACTGGCAACAATCCGTAAAATATCTGTATAAATGACCCTCTTGCCACTCTCACCGTTAGCCATATGCCCCCCATATTATAGGCTATTGCAAGCCCTTTATCTTCTTTTCAAATCCTTTTATATCCAGTTCCCTGGGGATGTATACCCTCTTCATGATATAGGGGTCATCCGTAGCAGTGTATAACCCGCCTCCGTTCCAGACGGCGTATTGATAGTGCTTTTTTGTAATGTCCAGAATCTGCTTATTGTATAACCCTGTAGGGTAGGCAAATACGGTGACCGGTTTATCGGTAATCTCTTCAATAGCTTTCTTTGACACGGAAATCTCTCTCTCTGCATCCTCTATTTTGATATCCGGCAAATTAGGATGTGTCATGGTATGTCCCTGGAAATTTATCAAGTCCGACATCTCTTTAATCTGTGCCTTATTCAGAATGGAAGAATTCCCAATGAAGTCCGACACAAGGAAAATACTCGCCTTAAAACCATATTTCTTCAGCACCGGATAGGCATACAAATAGTTGTCCTCGTAGCCATCATCAAATGTTATGATGACAGGATTCGAAACATTGTCCAGGTTATGTAAGTCATCAAAGGTTATAACGTTATAGTTGTTTTGCTTAAGAAACGCCATCTGTTTTTCAAATTCCTTCGGTGATACGAAAAGCTCCGCAAGTTGTCCTTGTCCTATTTCATCGTTAATTGCATGGTAATACAAAATAGGGAACGTTCTCTTTGCAAGAGTTTTGGGTGTTGCCGAAGGAGTAGGTGCAGGTGTTACGGGAATAGGAGTAGGAGTGTGCTTCACCTCAACCGGAGTGGGTGTAGCCACCGGTGATGGCGTAGGCGTAACCCCGGAATCAGCTTTTTTATTTCCAGCTGTTGCACAGCCTGCAGCTGCCACGATAAATACCAAGGCCATTAGCAGGGTCATGATTCTATAAAATCGTTTCATTTCTTTTCAACCTCCACATAAGTGCAGAGGCAAGTTCTCTAACCTGCCTCTGCCAACCTTAATAACTTACATCCGTCATGCCACGATTATACCATTCTCCATCGGAAAAATCTACAGCATGTCCTTCTTTTAAATAGTCCCTTATGGAAGTAAATTCGTATTCACTTGTTATATTATTCAATTTGTCGAAGGTTGTCTGGATGTTATAGTAATGGATAAAACGCTCTTTCGGCGGCAGTACCAGCCTCTTCTCATTTGCATCGATCTCTCTCGGATGCAGGTATAAAATGGAGGGAGCGCTGTTACCGTTGGATTTCCGGATTTGTCTCTTGATAAAGAACTTCGGGAAAAACCGGAAGTAAAAACCGCCTGAGTATCCGACGCCTCTGCCAAGGAAATTGAACACCGAGGTAGGAACCTCATACAGGTTCAGCTCCCGTCCTTTAACCACCGGCCTGTGTATATGCTTCTTCGCATCCGGAATTCCATAAAGGAAGGTTTTAACCGGAAAAATACTGGCATCATACCGAATCCCTAACTTCTCCAGCACTTCCAGGTAGTGAAGGTTGCTTTCGACGATAGACCAGGAAGGCGCTCTGTATCCCAGTACTTTTTTGCCGGTAATATCCTCCAGAATTCCCAGGGACTTTTTCACATCCTCTTCAAATTCCTGGATTGACTGCTTGTAGGCCAATTCGTGCCCATAGCCATGGGAAGCTACATCATGCCCTTCCTCTGCAATTTTTCTTACTATATCCGGGTAGTTCTCCCCGATACAGCCCAGAACAAAGAACGTCGCCTTACACTGGTTCTTTTTGCAAAGTGTAAGGAGTTTCTCCATATTCTCCCTGAAATTTGAGTCCTTGCACTGATTTGCTTCCGGACTCCCACAGTAATTGGCATGAAACCATTCTTCAATATCGAAAGTTAGAATATTTTTCATCGTCTTCTTCTCCGGTATAACATTTCCACTCTCTGTTGCTATTTTACCTTTACCCCTTTTATTGCAAAAGAAGTACTGAAACATTTATCAATAAAACCCTCATCCTTTTTATAGGTCACATAACTTAAAGGATGATGTATATTCATGAACTCAATACTGCCAAAACCGAGCTCTTTAAAGACGCCCTCCAATTCCTCCCGGGTATACATGAGGTCAAACTTTTTATCCTTATTGATGACTGAATACATTTTCCTTTGTAAGGAATTTCTGTTGAGAGTCTCAATAAGCAAAGTGCCTCCCGGCTTTGTGACCCTGGCCAGTTCGTTAATGATTCTCTTATAATCCGTAATCAACTGGATGACACCAATACATAATACCAAGTCAAACTTTCCATCCTCATAGGGAAGTGCTCCAAGGTCTCCACAGTGAGTAGTAAGCCCTCTCTTTTTCGCGAATTCAAGACTTTTTTCCGAGAAATCCACACCGTGTACAGTATTCTCCTTCACCAGAGTCTCGCTAAAAGCGCCTACTCCACAGCCGGCATCCAGAATCTCTTTGCCCTTCAACGCGCCCAGCCACCTTAATGTATTCTCTCTCTGTATGTAAAAACTTTTTTCATTGAAGTAGTCCGAGGTCATCACCGAGCCGCCATGAGTTTTTGCCTTATCGTTAAAGTATTCCTTCCAGTTGGATTGTGACATTGCCTTTTCCTCCTATACTATATACTGTATGAAATGCGCTCTTCCAGTCACAGCAACGATCAGGGTAAAAGGAGTGGCTGAGCGCGTTATAATAGATAAAGTTATATTTTCACTGCCGCTTATCTATGGCATTACGTGCTTTATTAATATCCTTCCGGCTGTATCCGTCACCAGGCCCGGCATTTTCTTCCACAAAGAAATAAAGATGCCCAGGCTTTCCTTATCCACGGCTTTGCTGTTCTTCGGGAACTTGCTGAAGCGGTAGTATTTCAATTGTGCAGGAACAGCCCCCCACTGCTGCTTGAACCGATAGGTTCCGGAGTCCAATGGAGATCTTCCCAAATCCAGATATTTAAACCCATTTTCCAGGCCGAACTTCACAGCTTCCCAGTACATAAAATTATTTATATACTTTTTATTATACTCTGTCAAACAGCCTCCCCATTGATAGTAAATGGTATCCCCGGAAGTAAAGAGGAACATTCCTCCAGCGATCCTGCCATTCTCATTGTCAATAACGGTCAGCAGGCGAGTGTTTTGCGGCATTTTCTCCAGGGTTTCCGAAAAAAAGCCATAGGAGGGCGCCGGTGACCCTAAACGCTTCATTGTGATGCAGTACACCCTATAAAATTCCCGGAGGTTTTCGGGTGCGAAAGATACGGAAAACCAATTGTTTTTATATACTTTTCTCACGTGGTTCCGATTGTTTGCCGTAGACAGGGAAAGAACCCTTTCCTCATCTCCCTCTAAAGGGATAATAAACGTATAATTGTTATCCTTTACACCAACCACATCATCCTCTACCGTCTGGTCCTTCAATCGCAGTTCCATATAATCCAGCTTTAGGGAATTCAACAAGGAGTGCGCCTGCTCAACTACAAACCGGTATACGGTTTCCTCCCTACAGCAAATATCCATATAATTAACGAAAGGTAAGGAAATTCCCGCTTTTTTCAGCAGCAGATCCCTTCCCACCATAATGGGGATCAGCGCCGCAATGGCCCCTGCTTCCTCCATAACCATAAGATAGTGGCCCCTATATCCGAAGACCTTTTCAAGGATCTCCTTCCATTCAATCCGGTGAAAAACCGTCCCATTCTCCTCAGCAAATTGATTCCACTGCTTTCTATTCTTCTCTTTATACTCAATTAATTTGTACATTTGCATTAACTCCTGAGAACAAATACTATGCCTACCATGATAAAAGCACACCCCAGCCATCGCATGGGCGGAATCGTCTCTTTAAAAATAAAAAATGAAACCAGTAGGACAAACACATAGGAAAGACTGCTGATAAAGCTCACATAATTAAAGTCCAATTCCGCAAGGGCATAAGTCCAGAGCAAGGCAGCCACTCCCGATAACCCGAATCCCAGAAGGATCAACGGGGACGTCATATAAGCCAATGCGGTGCCCAGAAGGCCTTGGGTCTTACCTTCAAAAGAGCTTCCGCCAATTTTCCATAAGGTCTGGGCAGACACAGTCAACGCCACACTGATAATCAGAGCTATGTATCTCACACTTTTTCCCTCTCTTCAAGCCTTTTTTCCAATTCTTCAATTTTTAGCTTTAACAACGCCGATTCCTGTATCAGCGTCTTGGTTTTCTTCTTCAATGTGGAAATGCTTATGCTCATATTTAAAAGCAGAATATAAGCACAGGCGATTAAAATCGCAAACAGAGCGGAAGGTGCATAATAAATGCCGATAAAATCCGAAAAAACCTCCATAAGATCTCTGAAAATGGAAAATACCAAGATCAGAGCTCCAATAAAAATCCACACTAAAGAATGTTTCTCCTGCACCATTTTGGATTTCACCAAAAAAAACATGGATACAATGAGAAACAACCCAAAAATACCGCCCACAATCTGTACACTATAAAAATGGCTAGGCTCTACCATAAACTCTATCTCCCATACGCTTTTTACGTTGGATACGTCCAACCCAACCTCTCCCTACGGAAAGGAAGCCTTATTGGGCGTTTCCCTGTCGGCCGCTAATTCCTCAAATATGCGAAGAATATTGAAAACACAACCTTAATCATATAATAAATGCTCTTCAAAGGGGTGATGGAAGACTTCCCGTGGACCCTCTCCCTCATGCCAACCCCTACCTCAAGTATTTTAAACCCGTTCTTCTTAAGCATTATTACCGCTTCCGGCTCCGGATAATCGTCCGGGTAATTATCGCTTAAAAACTTGATACATCTCCGGTTATAGGCTCTAAACCCCGAAGTACCGTCTGTCACACTTATCCGTGCTAAAAGTTTATATAAAATATAGAATACCCTTATTCCGACACGTCTCACCGCAGTCGTCCGGAAGGATTCAACATCCAAAAACCTGGAGCCTATGACCATATCACAGCCTGCTTTGTCCATGGTATCGATCAGCTTGACAACCTCGGCAGCGATGTGCTGCCCGTCACCATCTACCTGTACAGCATAATCATAGTCATTTCTGGCTGCATACTTGAAGCCGGTTTGTACAGCCCCTCCAATGCCAAGATTATAGGGGAGGTCGACGACCTTCGCACCCTTAGTTTCTCTTACGACCCGGGAGGTGTTATCGGTGGAACAATCATTTACCACTAAAATGTCGCATTCCGGCAGGCTTGTCCGTATATCCTCTATAACAACAGGCACATTTTTCTCCTCATTAAAAGAAGGAACAACAATGAGAATTCTTTTTTTCACTTAACACCCATCCCTTTTAACCTTTTAAGGCCTTTTAAGCCGATATCAATGCATATATCCACTCCATAGGCTCCTATAATAGTTAGGAACACAAGGGCTGGAACCCTATACCTATAAGCCGAATCCATAAAAAAGAAAACAGTGAAAAACAGTATGGATAAAACTACAAATATGAGAATAGAAGCCTTCCTGAAGATTTTCCGTCGGACCATCCCCGCAATCCCCACACCTGCCACAAAAAGGGCGGCAGCAGTGGGCAGGATGTATTTCAATCTGACAAGCATCCCCACCGAATCCAGTTTCCAAACCCAAACCCCGGCAAAGGAAACGATTCGCTTTCCGTACAACACTAAAATATGGTTCCAGTTATTAATAAAAAAGCTTATAACAAAGTTATCGGAAAAACGCGGACCCGTAACAGCTCTATACTTGTAATCATAAGGAGTTACTATATCATAGATCCGCCCTTCAGCGTAGTTATGCAGCAGCAACCACCGCATGTTATAATAAAGCGATCGCCCCAAAGAGCTTGCAGACACCACACCTGCAAGATATACAACAGCAATGGCAGCAACTACACCCGCGCAAATAATATAGGGTTTATACTTGTTGACGTAACCTTTTGTCTTCAAATTAATGATAATATACACAAATACGAAAGTCAATGTGACTACGCCTGTCGGCCTGAAAAAAATCATGTACAGCGAAGTACCTGCAAAAAGGCCCCAGTAGCTCTTTTTTCCGGTATCATAGGCCTTAAGAAGAAAATACACCTGAAGAAGCATAAGCGATATGAATAAACTATCTGTTATAATATAAATCGACCAGTATATGACCGGCCAAAGCAAGGCGTAAAAAACACCTGCAAGAATCCCGGTTCTTCGATTAAAAAGCAGGATTGAAATTTTGTAAACCAAAACAACACTTACAGCATTAATAAGCATTTGGATGAAAACAATTCCCGCCTGGGTTTTAACGAAAACCAACATCAGGGCCAGCAGGGAATAATAGCTCAAGTAAAAAATACCATTGAAGTCAATATCAACGTGGAAATTCGATAAAAGCAGCCTCGCATGCCTCAAATACCATTCCGTATCATGTGCCTGGGGAAGGCCCTTTTCTGATAACAGACGGGTGAAATAATACGCTAATCTGGGGACCAGGGCTAAAAACAAAAGTGCCCCACTGTCAATTATCTCCTTCTTCTTGAACCATTTCTCCATTTCAGGACTCCCTCGTCTACAAAGTGGCTGACATAATCAGTTCATTATTGCTGCCAACTAAGCCCGGGCAGTTCCCCAAAAATTCCTGTAATGCAGCTATGAACGGCCAATGGCGCCTTTTCTATTTAAAAAATATTGTAACATAATTGAAATATTCTGTCCATATTTATGCCACATTTGTAATATATAATAAATAATTCATGCAATTTTTCCATACTGTACTCTTTACATTTTCACCACCTCTTCCAGTTCTATACACTTTTTGGAATATTGTACTTCATCCATTGATAGTTTTTCACCCTATATATATCCTTTACACTCCAGTGATAGAATGATAAAATCGAATGAAATAATTCACAATTTTAAAAAAGGAGCCCGCTGGAATGGAATTGTTTATTGATCTACGACTCGACAAGAATGGAGATATCCCTCTCTACCAACAGCTATATGATAAGGCAAAAAACATGATCGAGGAAGGCATCCTGTTTCCCGGTTATCGGATGCCCTCTATCCGCCGGCTTTCAAGCTTCCTTTCCGTAAATCAGGTCACTGTAGTTTCCGCTTACAGACTGCTTGAAAATGAAGGCTATATATATTCTAAAACCGGCAGCGGAACCTTTGTAGCTGATTTTATCCCGGCAAAGGATAGTCAATATGCTGTAACAAACAGTTCCATCACCGACGAAATCTATTCCCAGGATGACCTTTATACCATCAGCAACGGCCAGATTAAAATCGATGAACATACCATCAACTTTGCCAGTGCAACACCCACTCCTGATTTATTTCCCGTGGATGATTTCAAAGTGGTGATGAATGAAATTCTGGACAGAGATTTGGGAAATGCTTTCGGTTACCAGGATAGTCAGGGTTTTTTCCCCATACGGGAATGCATCTGCGGGATTCTTGATCATACCGGCATTAACTGTACCCCGGATCATATCCAGGTTATCTCCGGTGCCCAGCAGGGGATTGATATTATATCAAAGGCCTTTTTAAAGCAGGGAGATTATGTGATTACTGAGAGCCCCACCTATACAGGTGCCATCGCGGTTTTCAAATCCCGAGGTGCTGAAATTATTGACATTGAACTGGAGCCGGACGGGCCAAATCTTGCAATCCTTGAATACAACCTGAAAAAGTATAAGCCCAGGCTCATTTATACCATACCTTCTTTTCAGAATCCTACAGGATATTCCTATTCCAACGCCAAACGGGTTGAGGTTCTAAAGCTGGCAGAAAAATATAATGCCTATATCATTGAAGACGACTATGTCAGTGATCTGGACTTTGAAGAAAAGGGACTCGTTTCCTTAAAAGCCATGGACAAAAGCAGCCGGGTGATATTTATAAAAAGCTTTTCAAAGATTTTCATGCCCGGTTTGCGGCTCGGGTTCATGGTGGTTCCTCCAAGTTTGCAGGGAGTTATACTGGAAGCCAAACATTCCACCGATATATCCACCTCCGGGCTTATTCAGCGCGCTTTTGATCTTTATATACGCAAAGGCTTCTGGGACAAGCATTTTAAATTCATGTACCAGGTGTACAGAAAACGCTATTTTAAAATAGTTGAAGCGCTGGATGCTTACTTGCCCTCCAGCATCACCTATATGCGGCCGGGAGGCGGGTTGAACCTCTGGTTGAGTCTCCCCTACGGACTGATGACCGGAAACCTCTTTAAGGAAGCAGCAGCCCGGGGTATCGTTTTTGCACCCGGTAAAATCTTCTACAGCGCCAGTTCTCCACAAAAAGTCAATAACCTCCGGCTAAGCTTTGCAGCCGTCTATGACCATCAGATTGAAAACGGCGTTCGCCAGCTTTGTGAGCTCTTTGGGCAGCAAAGAGGCCGGGAAGATTCCCAGAGAAACCTGCCGATATTGTAGTTCTGCGATCCGCTGTCAGGGTATGGAAAAGCCCCCAAAAGTGGAGGCTTTTCCATACCCTTTATTTTTCCATTTTATTTTTATAGTAGCCAACGGTTTCCCGAAGTCCCTGTTCTAAGGTATACTGCGGCTTCCAGCCCACCATCCTGAGAATTTTTTCATTGCTCAAGTGACTGTGGAGGATATCTCCCTTGCGTTCCGGTCCGTACTTCGGCTTCAGTGAACCGTTGAGTATCTCCTTCATCTGCCGGAACACCTCATTTACCGTCACTGGCAGGTTGGTTCCTACATTCATAATCTCACCATCTCCTTTATCCAAAACGGCAATGTTGGCAGAAGCAATGTCCTTCACATAGATAAAGTCGCGGGTCTGCTCACCCCCTCCAAAGATAGTAGGGATTTCCCCCTTAAACATCTTATCCAGAAAGATGGATACGACCCCTCCTTCACCCTTGGGATCCTGCCGGATGCCGTAGACATTGGCATAACGAAGGATGGTGTACCGAAGACCGTACAGGTTGGAGTAGATCTTTATGTAGTGCTCTGGGGTATGCTTTGAAATTCCGTAAAAGGAAATAGGCTCTACCGGATGATTCTCATCTACTCCCAGATACTGCGGATTTCCATAGACCGCCGCTGAGGAGGCGTAGATAATTTTTCCCACCCCAAAGTCCCTGCAATTCTCCAATACATTTACCGTACCCACGATATTAACCGTGGTATCGAAGACCGTATCCTTTATGGACCTCTGTATGTCAATCTGTGCAGCCTCATGGTAAACCACATCCGGCTTACAGGCTTCAAATACTCGCTGCAATTCCCCGGATATTATGTCCACCTCGTAAAATGCAGCCTTCGGATTCAGGTTATCCATATTCCCTGTACAAAGGTTATCTACAACAGTTACTTCATGGCCCTGGTCTATAAGCAGATCCACAATATGTGAACCTATAAACCCGCAGCCGCCGGTTACCAGCACTTTCATTTTATATTCCCCCATTATAGACTTCGTCATTTATTAATCCGTGACGCGTTCTAATTATTCTACCATAAATTAGCCCATTATCCTATCAAATTGATAAAATCCGGTTCTATCAGAGGGATATTCCTTTCCATGTAAAAGATCGAGTACTATATAGCCAGAATCGTATTTTTAACTGTGCTTTATGACTATTGTCTTTTAACATACGCTTTGAAGAATCAGAATTTTTATTCTACAGAAGGCATAATGATCTGTTATTTAAAAGAAACCGTTATAAAGGCCATAAGAAGTGAAAAACCGGGAACATCACCCATTGTTGGTATACCCAGTCGAAAACACACGCAGAAAACTCCATCGTTAAGAAAAGCGTTACTATAGAAAAAATTGTATGGAACAGATTAATACTTCCGGACATCATCGGAAGTATACCTTGCGCGCCCTACCTGTCCACCATTTTTAAAAATAAATGGGCATAACGATTATAGACTATGCCGATAGTTACAGGCTAAAAAAGAGCAAAGACCTGATCCGGTCCGCGGATATGAATTTTGCATAGATCATAAAAATACCAGGGTACACTACCTTTCAAAGCAACTCCGGTTGAAATATGGCATCGCTTCAACAGAGTATGCCATATCTATTTCGAACTCTCCGTAACATCCCAAATGCACTTTTATACTGTAAACAGGCACGGTTTCGTACAGCCCTGTGTGAGTCACTACAACAACCCAACAAGTGTGTATTTGCCTTTGAGGGATTTGTAATATGTATAAAGCAGCCGATCCAGCTCGGCTTTGATGTACCGAATCTTCTCTCTATCTGTTTTTCCGTTCTTCGCGAGGGACTCCAGCATATCGTTCTTCTCTGCGATTTGCTTTTCCAGTTCCTTTGTAGTCGTTTCCATGACCCATGCCTCCTTTCTCTAAGAATTCTATGTATATACTATATAAAGAATATGTTAATAAGTTATAAACTGGATATTAAGTTTATATTACACACATTGTATAAATTCCACATATTTTATGCAAATTTTTGTTTAAATTTTGTGAAATACAATAAAAGAACCGGGAATCTCCCGGCCCTTTTACTGTATTTCAATCTTTCTCTTATTTTCTTTCTTGTCATCACTCTTTGGCAGCGTGATGGAAAGGATCCCATCTTCATATTTAGCTTTTACATCTTCGTGCTTTACATTGTCTACGTGAAAGCTTCTACTGAAGGAGCCAAACCTTCTTTCACGGCGGATAAAGTTTTCTCTTTCCTCGTTTACTTCCTCATTGTGCTCTACTGAAATGCGAAGGACATCATCCCTTAAATCCAGCTTGATGTCTTCCTTTTTTACGCCGGGAATCTCTGCATCAATCACATATTCCTTTTCTGTCTCGCGTATATCGGCACGAATACCGGCCGTGGAAGAAAAAGCTGCCGGAAAAAGCGAATCACTAAAGAAATCATCAAATACACTCCTCAAATCCATAAAATCGTTTCTTCTTATCAAATCATTATTTCTTCTGTTGAACGGAGTCAATCCGAACATAAACAGCACCTCCTGGTTATTATTTCTTAATATTTGTTTTTGACTTTCTTTGACCTTACATATTATTTATATCATATTCTATGCAGGAGAATCAAAATTGGATTTTGACTTTCTTTGACTTTTATTGAAAATAAACACCGATTGCATTAATTTATACTTCTATTTCGCACTTAATCTACGCTTTTCTTCTTTTTCTAATCCCAAGCAATTTTATTACTTCCTCTTTTTTCAGTGCTCCAACAACTACCATCAGACCTAACCCTGTAAATACATTTCCCAGAAGAGTAAGTGCTATTGTCCACGTACTTCCTGCGTTAAATATAGTAAAGAAGCTGTATACATATTTGCTTGTAAATACCATGAACGCACAAACCAGTCCCGGCCGCACCAACCAGTTCCTGAAATCCAAGGACATCCCCGTCGTCTTTATAACCGTATACATATTCAACACACAAACAATAATAGAACTGGCTATAATACCCCATACATACCCCTTAATTCCATAGTAAGGAATGCAGAAGTAAACAAATCCGATACGTACCGAGTTTCCTATTATGGAATTTCTCAGAGAAATACCCTGTTTGCCCAGTCCATTCAGGGTGCCCAGGAGGGTTTGCTGAAGATACATGAAAATACAGGTAAAGGAAAGCAGATACAATATATCTCCGATCTTTTCCTTCCTATAGATCATACCGCTGATATCATGGGGATAAGAATAGAAAATAGCTGTGAATATAAATCCAAGGATAAAGGTCAGTTGAATGGATTTTGATATCCTATAGTTCACCGTTCTATAGTTTTTCAATGACACAGCCTCTGCGATGGCGGGGACCAACGTCGTAGCAAGGGACGAAGTTACAAGGGACGGAAAAGACAAAAGAGGCATTGCCATCCCTGAAAGCCTTCCAAACTCCATCATGCTTTGCTGGTAGTCCAATCCTCCTGCCAGAAGACTTCTGGGTATAAGAATCTGTTCAATCGTAAACATAATGGATGTAACAAAGCGATTAAAAGACACAGGGATGGATATAGCCAACATTTCCTTTAGGATGCTCCGTCTACCCGTATATCCTTCTCTGGACGCAGGTACTTTTGATTTACGGTTTCTAAATTTATAAATTATCACGAGAACCAGAAGATTTGAAATCTCACCGACTGCCATGCCCACAGTTGCAAGGGCGCAGGCATATTCCAATCCAATATTAACAAAATACGCAGCCATGGCCATAACGAGGCCAATTCTAACTACTTGTTCCACAATCTGTGAAAGAGCAGTAGGTACAACACGCTGTATGCCGTAGAAGTATCCTTTTAATGCGGACGCCGCTGCAATAACGGGAATGCTGGGTATCAAAAACAGCATGGAGTAATACGTTCTCCGGTCTTTTAATATTGCGTCAACAATAAACCCCATATTGGTATACATAAATACGGATATGATGACACCGGAAGTGACCACCAGGAGCAATGCGCAGGCAGTAATCCGTCGTAGATTCACCATATGATTTTTTGCATATTCGGCCGCCACCATTTTGGAAACAGCGATGGAAATCCCTGAAGTTAGTGTAAGAATTACAAGGGAATATACAGGCGTAATCAATTGGAAAAGTCCCATCCCTTCCGCCCCAATGAGGTTGGAAAGGTAGATTCTATATACAAATCCCAATATTCTAACGATGAACCCGGCAATCATAAGAATGATGGCCCCACCCACAAAAGACTTTTTTTTCATGTCCCCACTCCAAAAGTTTATAACTTAGGCTTTGTCAAAGAATATTTTCTTTAACAGCACCTTATTATACATATTGCTGCCGGGACAAAGTTATGCCGGAATAATACCGTATATGCAGATATCAAGGCTCTCTATGGACCCCATCTGAGGCTCTTATGAAAGCCTGTCCGTGCCATTGAAAGACATAAAACAAAGCCTTATGCTATTCGCATAAGGCTTTGATATAAATCTGGCAGCGACCTACTTTCCCGGGAGGTTTCCCTCCAAGTATCATCGGCACTGAGAAGCTTAACTGCCGTGTTCG
>JAEZXR010000043.1 GCA_023419605.1 Bacillota bacterium
TGGGCGAGCAGCAAGCTTTGCTTGCGACCAGCCAGGCTGCATGGACGAGCAGTAAGCTTTGCTTACGACCAGTCCGTTTCAACGAGGCGGGAGATATGCTCGCCGCCTATAAAGTTAATCGGTACCCACCACCCAAAGAGGTGAGGGATATTTTATGCCTCGTTATAAAGTATTGTAACACTTTGAAATCAAAGGTTCAATTGCTTTCGATCCACCTCTGCGGCATGGAAAATCCGGCACTGACGAATTCCTGTACTTGACCCTGCCCCTTTAGAGGAGTATAATCATAATTCGAGAAGAGTAAGAAGATTATGTTAAGCAATCAATCGTTCTTTCGAAGGAGTGAAGCATAATTTTCACTCTATTTTTGTGCAATTGGCAAAATAGAGATATCATTTACAAGAAAGCTGGCGTGTTTCATGAAGTTTAATTTTTTACAGCAGAATACGGAAGAAAGGCGTAACCTGATCTTAAACGGCCGTATATCGACAACTATTCTATTCTTATCTATTCCTACGTTAATGATGGGCCTGGTTCAATCCATTATGCCCGTTATGGACGGACTTTTTATCAACAATATTGCGGGTACTGTGGCAGCAAGCGCCATTACATACTCCACACCCATTATCAACATGATGAGTGCATTAGCCCAGGGCCTTAGCGTCGCCGGAATGGCGATGATCGGCCAGGCAAACGGAAGAGGTGATTTTGCCGGCGCACGGCATGTCTCCACACAGCTGGTTGTTTTCTCTTTTGTATTGGGCTGCATTATTGCTCCCATACTTTTTTTTGTATCTTTTCCCGTGTCCTGGCATGTGGACACCCAAATTTCACACGATGTATTTTTATATCTGGCACTGAACTCACTGGTTGTGCCCTTTTCCTTTATCGAGTCCATCTATAATGCAATAAAAAATGCCAGCGGAAGGCCGGAGGCTACTTTTATCCGAATGATCCTTATGCTGGTGCTGAAGGTGATATTCAATGCCATATTTATCGCTTTTTTCCGTTGGGGCATTTTAGGTGCTTTTATGGCTTCCCTGATGTCAAATGCTTTGATTTGCTTCTGGATGTATTATGAGCTGTTCATGAAGTCCGGGGAAGACCGGCTCAAGCTGCGCGGCTTCAAATTTGACTTTGGAATTTTACGTGATCTGTTCCGGATCGGAATTCCCTCCGTCATTTCCAGCCTGATGCTTAACCTGGGATTCGTTCTCATCAATAATGAGATTCAAAAATACGGACCTGTGGTTTTGACGGGTCAGGGGATTGCAGGAAACATAACCTCTGTTTGCTTTATTCTGCCTTCTTCCTTCGGTTCCTCCGTTACTACCATGGTCAGTATGAATGTGGGAGCCGGCCAAGCCGACAAAGCCCGTACCGCCTGTATCGTAGGCTGCGTTATCAGTGCCATAACCGCCGCTCTCCTGATCGCCGTCGTTGTGCCCTTGTCCCCGTATCTCACGGTTTTGTTTACACGGCAAAAGGAAGTCCTTGATATTGCAAACAAAGCCTTGCATATCTACACCTATTCCGTTATCGGTTTCGGCATCTGCATGGTGCAGCAGGGTGCTTATATCGGTTTGGGACGCATGCGGATTCCCCTGGTGATGAACATATTGCGGATCTGGCTTTTGCGGTATCTCTTTATTTTGGCAACGGAGCACTCCCTAGGATTTTATTCCGTATTCTGGGGCAATCTATTCTCCAATTATATGGCCGCCGTCATTACCACGCTCTTGATTTTACGGATCAAGTGGGTTTCCGCCATACCGGTAAAGGGCATCGTCAAAAAGGATCTGTCCCATACGTAGTTATGGGTCTACCCCTTTGATCCCCCTGAGGAAGACTGTCCAGCCTGCCGGTAGGATGCCTCCACTGTGCTGGTGAGAAACCAGCAAACCTGGCATAATTTGGCACACATGTGTCAAATTATGCTTTCAAATGCAGGTCTATAAACTCCAATAACAGTTTACAATGACTGTCTATCGATTTCTCCTCTGTGCCAATGGAAATGGCAGTAATAATCAATCCTTCAACAAAAGTAATTATATAACCGGAAACTTCTTCTGCGTTGACTTTTCTGGAAAACTCGCCTCTTTGCACTCCGTATTCAATCAACCGGCTAAGGGCTTTTAAGGCAATATCATGCCTTTTGGTCAGGAAATCCAGCTCCTTGTGATTTCTCCTGCTCTTTATGAAAAACTCATATGCAGCAGGAAGTAATGTAGTATGGATATGCAAAATACTATTTTTCTCCGCTTCCACAAAAGCTTTTATGATTTCATACGCACTCCAATCCATTTCCATAAGACCCTCGATTCCATTCTTATCCTCCTGCATGTCACTTTCCATCAATGCAGCAAAGATTTCTTCCGTAGAGGAGAAATACCTGTATAAACCACCGCGGCTGATATTACATTCATCCACAATATCCTGCATCGTGGTTTCATCAAACCCCTTTCGGATGAAAACCCTTTTGGCCGATTCAAGAATACATTGTATCTTATCATTTTTATAACGTTCCGATACCCTCGGGCTCACTATGATCCCTCCGCTTCAATCCTCTAAAGCCCCTGGACATTTTGTCCGGCTAAAAAATACTTTTCCTTATTTGTAAGTAATGGAGTACTTATATTTAAAGCTTTCGCGGTCCCGTACACATCACCGCACAGTTCATATAGATCCTCCAGATTATTATGCAGCTCCATAATTTTTCTGGCTAGTATATTTTTCTTAAAATAATGCTTAAACAGTATGCTTGAAAATAACGCCGGGTAGTAATACATTTTTATTTCATTCTTATAGTCATTTAAATTGACGCCCCTGGCTTCAACCACTTTTAGCGCTTCCCTCATTGTGAGAATGCCTTCCCGCAGCGCTTTGACATTATCCATAAAGGCCGGCGCACTTCCGTATTTTAAGCATGTACTGATGACACCGGCATTGACCGCCATATGAATCCAAATCCAATGCAAAACATCCTTTGGCGTTTCCACTTTTATTTTTGCCTTTTCGAATATTGCTTTGATCATTTCCAGCCTTTTTGTTTTTTTACCGTCTGTCTCTCCGAGCAGGATGTGATCCAGGATTGCACCCTCTAATTTTCTATTTTCATAGTCCATATTGCCTCCTGCCACCGGATAGCCCCATAGATACCTTTCCCGGCTTATGAAATTATCTACATAGGAGTAGTCCTTCCACAGTCCGTTAAAGAAAAGGATATCCCCGGTAATGGAATTTTCCTTCAGTACTTGTAAAACCCCTTCCAGAGAACCGTGCTTTACACTTACCATCATTAGATCGAATTCCCTGTATTCTTTAAAATCCGTTATGGTTCTGATTGTATAATGATCCCGAATTTCCTCCATATTTTTTTCATCTCTGCCATCCAGGATATTTACATCGATTCCTTTTCTCAATTGCCCGGCTCTATTTTCCCTTACATAATGCACAACTTCGTTCCCGGCCCTTGATAGAAAATATCCATAAATCGTTCCAATGGCTCCAGCTCCAAAAATTAGTATTTTCATAGCTACACCCTCCTTAACCCAAAATGACACCAGTGTCATTATAATTATAACGACACTGGTGTCATTTTGCAAGTTTTTTGTTACAGACCTTTTGTACGTGGCCTCAGGGCAGAATGTTCATTCCGGCTTTTTCCTTGAACCTCAGACTACAAAGAAATATTCATTGATGTAGGCGATGGTATAAATTACGTTAAAGCTCAGAAACAGTGTAATAAAGGTGAAGTCAAGCAATCTTTTCTCCTTTGCAGCCATTGCCAGGAAGATAAAAAGCGGAAAGCTTGCCATATAGTACCGAATAACGCTGGTCATGGTATAGGAAGCACTGCTTAAGGGTATAAGTACCAGGACAAGGCCGTAAACGGCAAGTTCCAGGGCATAGGGCTTGTCCCATCGGCGGCTTCGGAAAAACCTTATGTATACTGCCAGCGCAAAGGTGGTGAACAGGAAGCTGGCCAGTCCCAAATCCCAGCCGCCGGGTTGGATAAAGGACGGATAAAAGAAATAGCCTATATAGGAGAGAAAAGGGACGCTGGTGGTTCTCCCCCAGTTTAAAGACAGCTCGTGGAAAACGGCAAGGAAATCTCCCGTGAGAAAATACATGTACGTGAAAAAAGCCAGGAGAGGGCCTCCCGATAATACAAACTGGAGATACCGTTTTAATGGGATGCTTCTAAAGTTCCACTTGGCCTCCCGCACCATACAGAAGGCGATAAAAAACAAATTGGCAATGCCCGGTATTCTCGCCACCGTCGAAAGGGATGCTGCCAGTATGCTCCATCCGGTTTTTTTATTCATATAAAGATATACGGACAGGGCGGATAAAAAAATAAACAGGCTTTCCGTATAGGCCATGGACAGATAAATAGAAGCCGGATAAATAAGCATATATAGAATGGAACTTCGCGCAGTTTCATCCTCTCCGGTCATACTCCGGGCGATAAGGTATATCAGGTATATACCCAAAAAGCCGAAGAGATTGGATAAAAGCATCGCTGCCGTGGCGGCACCCAGGGGGGTTATAAAACAAACCAGGCGTATAAGCATCGGATATAAGGGGAAAAACGGCCAGTCAGCCGCAGGATGGGGTTCATCCATCCGGTACGTGTCATAGCCTCTTTCAGCGATTCTGAGATAGAAACCACTGTCAAACTTAATAAAATCCTTCACTGAGGGAAAATGAGTCTCATAGACAAAGTCCGGGGTTTCAAGCCTCGTATACCCCTTCTCATCCTGTGTATACTGCGGGCGTTCCGTGTACTTGGGGAAGAGGTTATAGCCAAAATAAGCGACGGTATAGATACCGATGCGGCTTATGAGGAAAAAGCATAGAACAATCGTAAAGTTCCTTACTGAATGTGATTTTAACTTTTCGTAAAGCAAAACGAGTACCCTCCTAAAGAGTTTTTTCGTGATGCTAAGGTAACTCCGGTTAAGCTTTTACACCTCTTAACAAAATCATTTTTAACCCCTTAGCACCCCGGCAAGTGCTTCGGAACAAAAGTAAGCTGTAAAGGAGCAAAATACTGGTTAACCAGGCATTACAGGAAGTTTGCCAAGTTATTCATCGGACTGAACATAGAACCGGGAATCAATTTGTTCTCAAACACTCGCTTGACCTAAGTATAAAATTAAAATTGTTAAAAGTCAATTCCAGGAGACCGTTTCGAGTCCTGTTTTCCCATTTTTCTATAGGCGATGGATGGCTTGCCGCAAAGGCAGCAAGATGCAGCTGCAATACAGACAAAAGCCGCACAAAGTGCGGCTTTAACCCATGTTTTGCAAGTACTTGCTCAGTATTTACAGAATCCGTTCCATTCCTCTTCCATAAAATCATTTACTGGAGCTATATCCTCCTATTCAAATAAAGGATAATGCATGTTCAAGATCCCCGATTAAATCCTTGCTGTCTTCTATCCCTACGGAGATTCTTATAAGATTATCAAAAATCCCTATTTTCTCCCTATTTTCCTTCGGAATGGACGCATGCGTCATAATGGCCGGATGCTCGATCAGACTCTCTACCCCTCCAAGGCTTTCGGCTAAAGCAAAAAGCTTTGTTTTTTCCAAAAACCGCCTGGATTCATCGATGCCGCCTTTAAGAAAGAATGTAACCATTCCACCCGGCGCATTCATCTGGCTTCTTGCAAGTTCATACTGCGGATGACTTTTAAGTCCCGGATAGATTACACCTTCAACCTTTGGATGGCTTTCCAGAAACTCTGCGATTTTCTGCGCGTTTGAAGAATGCTCCCGCATCCGGATGGAAAGTGTTTTAATGCCTCTCAAAACAAGAAAGGAGTCAAAGGGAGACAATACAGCCCCGGTGGCGTTGTGTAAAAAGCTCAGTTTTTCCACAAGTTCGTTATTGTCACCTACAACTACAATTCCCGCGACCACATCGGAATGGCCATTCAGGTATTTCGTTGCGGAATGCACTACAATGTCAAAGCCAAAGTCCAGCGGCTTCTGGATATAAGGGGTTGCAAAGGTATTATCGCAAACAGCGAGGATATGATGTTTTTTGGCGATGGCTGCAATTTTTCTTAAATCCACCACTTTTAAAAGCGGGTTGGTGGGACTTTCCACCCAAATCATCTTTGTTTTATCCGTAATATATTTTTCTATCTCTTCCGGATTTTCCATATCTACAAAATCAACGGAAATTCCTGAAGTAAGCTTTTTTACTTTCTCAAAAATCCGATAGCTTCCGCCGTAAAGGTCATTGATGGAAATAATATGGGAGTCTTTGGGCAAAAGGTCTATTACAGTGGAGGAGGCAGCCAGTCCGGAGGAAAAAGCAAACCCTCTTTTTCCATTTTCCAGATCCGCAATGCATTCTTCCAATGCAAACCTTGTAGGATTTTTAGTCCTTGAATATTCATACCCTTTATGCACGCCCGGACTTTCCTGTACATAGGTGGAAGTCGCGTAAATAGGCGTCATAATAGCCCCTGTGGCAGGGTCCGGCGCCTGACCGGAATGGATTGCCTTTGTTGAAAAACTATAATTACTCATAGGAACCTCCTGTTAACCTCTCATTTTTAACCGCAGATAATTTAGAAAATCTATTTTTGTTATCAACCCGTAAAATTCTTTTTCATCACTAATGATGGCTGTATAGCCTTTTTTTAATATGGCAACCAGGCTTTTAACATCATCCTTGGGCTTTAAGGTCTCCAGATTCGAAGTCATATAGTCTTTAATGCGTTTCTTGAAATCTGTCTCATTGCCCGCTTCAATGGCCAGCAGAATGTCATATTCATCAATGATTCCGATGACTTTATCCTTTTCTACTACAGGGAGCTGAGAAATATTATATAATTTCATTTTGGAGTAGGCCTGTAAAATGGTATCCTCCTGCTTTACCGTAATGATGGCTCTTTCATTATAATTCCTTGAAATAATATCCGTCAGATCGCCCTTTTTCTCTTTATCGATAAAGCCGTTATCCAGCATCCAATAATCGTTGAACATTTTTGACAAATACTTGTTTCCGCTGTCACAAGCAAACGTAACGATATTCTTAGGAGTCCTTTGCTGCTGTGCATATTTTACCGCAGCAGCCAGTAGCACACCGGTGGAGGAACCTGCAAGGATTCCCTCTTCCCGCAGCAATGTCCTTGCTGCCAGAAACGCCTCCTTATCGCTTATGGAATAGGCTTCCTTAACAAGACTCAGATCACACTGCAAAGGAACAAAATCCTCTCCGATTCCCTCCACCAGCCAGCTCCCTGCCTCTCCGACTTTTTGAGAATAAAAGTAATCCTTAAGAATGGAACCCTTGGGATCTGCCAGAACAAACTCTATATCCGGCTTCACCTTTCTAAAAAAGCGGGATAAGCCTCCGATGGTCCCTGCGGAGCCTACACCCACTACAACAGCATCCACATTTTGCTGCATCTGCGCCCAGATCTCCGGCCCTGTTGTGGTTTCATGGGCCAACGGATTCGAGGGATTATTAAATTGATTGATATAATAGGAATTTGGAATTTCCTGTGAAAGCCGCAAAGCATAATCCTGATAATATTCCGGATGCCCTTTTTCCACATCGGAACGGGTCATAACGATTTCAGCTCCCATGGCCTTTAAATGAGAAACCTTCTCCTGACTCATTTTATCCGGTATCACAAGGAGCAGTTTATAGCCTTTTTTTGCAGCGGTGAGGGCAAGCCCCAGGCCGGTATTTCCTGCCGTAGCTTCTATCAGCGTGTCGCCGGGCTTGATTTTCCCTTCCTTTTCCGCGTTTTCTATCATGGATAGGCCCACTCTGTCCTTGATTGAGCCGCCGGGATTTTGATTTTCAAGCTTTAAAAACAGTCTGGAGCTTCCCGTGTCAAAGCATTTTATTTCAACCATCGGCGTATTCCCGATAAGCTCCAATGTATCATTATAAATCATACTGCCTCTCCTTTCAGTTTCCATGCACTTCGGATACGTTCCCATTTCTTATCCCTGGAACGGACAATACCCGCTATATCTTCCGCATTCAGGTGCTTAAACCGTGACTGTTTCTTGAGATATTCCTCTACGGAGGAAAATGTCTTCGGATTCTTATTCAGTATGAATTCATCGTTTTCGTATTCCGCCAGATACCACAGCCCGCAATCCACAACCTCCCTGGCAACATCCACCGCACTGTCTGCAGGAGTTCCCCAACCGGTGGGACACGGAGCAAAGACATGGATATAGGAGGTACCCTCCACCTTTGAAGCTTTTTGCACTTTGTTCATAAAGTCCTGTATATAACCTACGCTTGCCGTAGCGGCATAATCAATGCCATGGGCAGCGGCAATCTCAAACATGTTTTTCTTCTGGGTGACAGTTCCCCGGAGGTTGTCTCCGGCAGGAGTGGTGGTGGTCCTGGCGCCATAAGGCGTAAGCCCGCTCTTCTGTATTCCCGTATTCATATAGGCTTCATTGTCATAGCATATATAGATGATTTTATCCCGCCGGTCTATGGCACCCGACAAGGCTTGAAGTCCGATATCCGCCGTTCCGCCGTCTCCGGCAATACCGACTACGTGGTAATCCTTCAAACCCAGGGCCTTTGCCCCCGCCGCAATCCCCGACAGCATGGAGGCAGTTCCGGGAAAGGTGGAGATCATCGCATTATTCGAAAAGCATAGCTGGGGATAAATAAAGCCTACCGCAGACATACAGCCTGCGGGAATTACCGTAAAGGTTCTTTCACCCAGCACCTTCAAAATGAGCCTGACCGCTATGCTTCCTCCGCACCCTGCACAGGCTTTGTGTCCGTAGAAAAACTCCTTGTCTGTTATGTTTCTGGCAGTAATGGTATTTGTACCGCTGCTACTCATCGGTCGCCACCCCCAGGCTTAAAAATTTGACCCTGCTCTTCGGTTCTCCTTCCAGCCTTTCCTTCAAGTCGGAAAACACCTCACGGATGCTTTCCCTGGAAATATCCCGTCCCCCAAGCCCTGCAATGAAATTCAGTGCAGGAATATCCCTGCCCGTCTTTGACAGCGCAGAATTCACATTGGTAAACACCGTGCCCTCATAACCGAAGGATATATCACGGTCGATAACCGCAACAGCCCTTGTATTCCGCGTGATCCGGATGATTTCCTCCTCCGGAAATGGCCTCATGAAGCGGATCTTCAGTACACCCACACTCCAGCCCTCTTCCCGAAGCTCATCCACCACCGTCCTGCAGGTGCCTGTGGTGCTTCCCAGACTGACTACGATCATTTCCGCATCCTCGCACCTGTAAGCGTCAACCAGGCCTCCATAGCCTCTTCCGAAGCTCTTCTTAAAGGAGGCATCCACTTCCTTTATGATCTCTTTTGCATCAAGCACAGCTTTATGCTGTTGGTACTTAAACTCCATATTATCCGCAGGCGAGGAGCTGAAGCCCATATTTTTCGGATTCTCCAAATCCATTTTGTTGGGATTGTCAAAGGGCGGAAGAAAACCGAGCACCTCTTCTTCCGAAGGTATTTCCACCAGTTCGTAGGTATGGGTCAGAACAAAGCCGTCCAGATTCAGCATCACCGGTGTAAGCACCTCCTGCTTCTCCGCTATGGCATAGGATTGAATCACCATATCAAGGCTTTCCTGGGCATCCTCCACATAGACCTGTATCCACCCGCTGTCAAGCAGCGACAAGGAATCGCGATGGTCGCCATAGATGCTCCAGGGCAGTGCAAGAGAACGGTTGGCATTCATCATTACGATGGGAAATCTTCCTCCACTGGCATAATGCAAGCACTCCGCCATATATAAAAGTCCCTGGGAGGAAGTCGCTGTAAAGGTCCTGGCGCCGATGGCACTGGCTCCCATACAGGCCGATAGGGCGGAGTGCTCTGATTCCACATGAAGGAATTCCGACTTCAGGCTTCCATCCTCCACCATTTCAGCCAGTCTTTCCACCGCAACGGTCTGGGGCGTGATGGGATATGCTGCTATGACGTGAGGATGGGCCAGGCGAACCCCTTCTGCTACAGCTTCATTTCCTGATAGAAATGCTTTATTTTGCATTTGCCTCCCCCTCCCGTATCATTTTTACTGCCGTTTTGGGGCACACTCTGGCGCAAATGCCGCAGCCCTTGCAAAAGGCATAATCGATGTCAACTTTCTTGTCTTTTTTAAAAATGACGCCTTCCGGACAGCAAAGGTAGCAATAATAGCAAGCAACGCATTGCTCTAGTGCTATAACCGGCCTTTTGGTTCTCCAGCCTGCATTTTCCGTCACCAGGTGTCCCGCTTCATAGCAGGGTCCCACAGGGTAATCACGGATGTGCTTCGGTTTTACAAACTTCTTCACTGCCGGTCTGTTCATTCCCCTGCCCCCTTACTCTGCCGGAAGGTTCTTTCCACTACCCGGATATTTTTCTCGCGAAGCGTACCCTTAAAAAAGCTTTCCATTCCCTTTTCTACGGAAGCCAGCTCTGCTATGCCTGAAACACCGGCAAGTGCGCCAAGCATGGCCGTATTGGTAATGGGCTTTCCCAGTATCTCCAACGCGATGGAGGTAGCATCCACCGTTGTGATTTTTTCAGCGTCATACCATGAATATGCCGAAGGGTTTTCCGTGTTGATAATAATCTTCCCCTTCTCCTTCAAATCCCCTAAGAAACTCTCCTCGAACAGGCTTTCATCCAAAACCACAATATAGTCGCACTGCTTGATCTCACCGCGGTCTGTGATTTTTTTATCATCGATTTTAGTAAAAGCCAAAACCGGTGCGCCCCTTCTCTCCGGCCCGAAGGAAGGAAAGGCAAGGGCATGCCTGCCGCCATACAGGGCCACGGAAGCCCCCAGCAGCTTGGACGCGGTAAAGCTTCCCTGTCCCCCTCTTCCATGCCATCGTATTTCAATCATTTTACTCTCTCCCTTGCTTTGCTGCGAAGCTGCTGGAGACGCCGCAGCGCTTCCTCCAGGGTTTCTTTCCTTTTGGCGAAATGGAACCGGATCAAATGGTTTACATCTTCCTTAAAAAAGCTTGAGCCGGGGACAGCGGCAACTCCCACCTCCCGTGCCAGCCACTCGCAGAATTCCAGATCGCTTTCGGCGCCAAATTCCGAAATATCCACCATTACATAGTAAGCCCCCTGGGGAACCGTATACTTCAGCTCCAGTTCATCCAGACCCTTTAAGAAAAGATCCTTTTTTTCCGTGTAGATCTCCCTCAAGTGAGTATAATATTCATCTTCAAAATTCAACGCTGTCACTGCTGCCTCCTGAAGAGGAGACGCAGCTCCCACCGTCAAAAAGTCATGGACCTTGCGTGCTCCGTCAATGATCCTTGCCGGGGCGATGAGGTATCCCAGCCTCCAGCCTGTAATGGAGTAGGTCTTGGATAGCGAGCTGCAGGATAGGGTCCTTTCAAACATCCCCGGCAGTGACGCAAAATAGATATGCTTATAGGGCTCATAGACGATATGCTCATACACCTCGTCCGTGATTACAAATACATCGTACTTCTCCGCGAAATCCGCAATAATCTTCAGTTCCTCCAGGGTGAAAACCTTTCCTGTGGGATTTGACGGGTTACACAGGATCAGCGCCTTCGGGCCTTTTTTAAAGGCTTCCTCCAGCTCATTGACATCAAAGCCGAATTCCGGAGGCCTTAAATGCACGTAAACAGGCTCTGCGCCCGAAAGAATTGCGTCTGCGGTATAATTTTCATAGAACGGTGAAAACACAATCACTTTATCTCCGGGGTTGCAGACGGTCATCATGGCCGCCATCATCGCTTCCGTGCTTCCGCAGGTCACAACCACCTGCGTGTCAGGGTCTATTGGAAAGCCCATGAATCTGGACTGTTTTTTAGTCAATGCCTCTCTGAAATTCGGAGCCCCCCAGGTTACGGCATATTGATGGATGCTGCCTGAAGCCACCTCCTGCAAAGCACTTTTTAATTCGGCGGGAGGGTCAAAGTCCGGAAAGCCCTGGGACAAATTCACGGCTCCATGGGAATTTGCGATACGGGTCATGCGCCGAATGACCGAATCCGTAAAATATTCGATTCTATTACTTAGTTTTGGCATACTCAACCTCTTTCCTTTTCTTTGTTTGAAAACACCGGACCCTGGTGCTTATGGCTCTTTTCTAAGATCTACAAGGCGTTTGGCCTTATGGGTCGCCCTGGGCAGTTCGCCATTTTCCAAAACTACAACCTCTTTGGGTTTAACACCTGCACGAACCTTAATCCGGCCTGAAACCTTTTCCGCAAGAGCTTCCTTTGACTCCTCATTTCCGGCTGCCCGCTCCACCTCTACCTTGAACTTGGTAGTGAAATTTTCCGTGAGGGCAGTGATTCTATACTCTCCCGAAAGCTCCTCCATATTGCGGACAACATACTCAATATCGCTGGGAAACACATTCACTCCCGAAACAATCAACATGTCATCCAAACGGCCTGTAATATTGATTCTGGCATGGGTGCGTCCGCAATTGCACCTTTCCTTGTTGATGGTCCCTATATCGCCGGTTCGGAAGCGTATCATCGGCCTTGCAGTTTTCCGCAAGGTGGTCAGGACAATCTCACCGCGTTCTCCTTCGGCCACAGGCTCAAGGGTATCAGGATGAATCACTTCGGCGAGAATATGATCCTCTGCCAAATGAAGTCCGTTCCTTTCACTGCACATTCCTGCGCAGGCTCCAAATATGTCCGAAATCCCAAAGAAATCATAGACCTCGGCATCCCAAAGCGCTTCAATGGATTCCCGGGTCGCAGCGATGGAGCCCCCCGGCTCACCGGCCACGATAATTTTATTAATAGCAAGGTCCTTTGCAGGATCGATCCCCTGCTTTTTCGCAGTTTCTCCCAGATACCATGCATAGGAAGGCGTTGTCCATATGACGGTTGGCTGGAACTCCTTTAATATAAAAAGCAGCCTGTCAGAGGGGATCGCCCCTGCCCAGATACAAAGGGCACCCAGGTTCTGCGCCCCGATAACATCCGGTCCTCCGACAAATAGGGTAAAGTTCAGGGCATGCACATACCGGTCTTTGGGTCTCATGCCTGCCGCCCAAAAAAGCCTGCTTTGTACATCCTGGAACTCTTCAAAGTCTTTCTTGGTAAAAGGGCTTAAGGTAGGAACCCCTGTTGAACCGCTGGAAGCGGATACAAACACCACGTCCTCTTCCTCTACAGCCAGCATATCGCCCAGCAGCGGCTTATGAAGCTGCCTTTCGCGCTCTATGTATTTATTGACAAAAGGGAATTTTGTGATATCGGAAAGCTTTTTAAAATCCTCCGGCTTTACACCTGCCTTATCAAAGGCTTCCCTGTAATATTCGGATTTGTTATAGGCCAGTGCCAGGTGCTCTGAAAGCAGCCCTTCCTGGATGTTTTCCAGCGCATCTCTGGAAATGGTTTCAAGTTCTTCATTCCAATACAATTTTGCCCCCATACTACCTTCTCCTTCTTTTTCTATCTTCGATCCGCTTTTTTGGCTACATAGTCGCCAAGGGTTTGAATTGCCTGTACAAGTACAATCATGGAGACCACCGTGATAATCATGACATCCGTCTGGTATCTGTAATACCCGAATCGTATTGCCAGGTCTCCGATACCGCCTCCCCCCACGATGCCTGCCATGGCTGAATAACCGATAAGGCTTATTACAGTTACCGTGAGCCCCCGGAAGAGTCCCGGGAGAGCTTCCGCCAGTAAAACATCCTTAATAATCATCATTGTTGAAGCGCCTGTAGCAGTAGCTGCTTCAATAACTCCTTTATCCACCTCGCAGAGAGCGCCTTCCACCAATCTTGCATAAAATGCAATGGCTGCAACCGATAACGGCACGGAAGCCGCCAGCGGACCGATGGTTGTTCCCACCAGCTTCTGGGTGACGGGGATAAGCAATACCAATAGAATTACAAACGGTGTCGACCGAACGATATTTATTAAAAAGCCCCCTGCAAAATTGAGCGCTTTGTTTTCCCAGAACAGACCTTTTCTGGTAATATAGATGAAAAGGCCCAGGGGAACTCCCAGCAAAATAGCCAGTAGGATGGAGGTTCCGCACATTAAAAAAGTTTCTGAAAATGCTTTAATTAAATTCTGAAGCAATTCGGAAAAATTTAATCTAGCCATTCAGCACCTCCACATCTGCCGCTCTCTCCTTTAAATATTTTTCAGCAGCAGCAATATTTTCGGGTTTCCCATCCAGATGAACTACAAGGATTCCCAGGGGTTGATCCGATATATATTCAATCTTTCCATGAAGTATATTCAAATTCACATTATATTCCTTTATAGTATCTGAGATTACAGGCTCTTCCGCCTTGTATCCCCTGTACACAATTTTTAAAAGCCGCTTGGTATGCTCTTTGAAAAACCTTTCGGGCAAATCGAGATTGATGGTATGGTTGACCAGTTGCCTGGTAAAATCGTGCCTGGGCGCTGCAAATACGTTAAATACGCTGTCCAGCTCAACCACTTCCCCGCCATTCATCACAGCCACTCTATCACAGATCTTCTTTATAACATTCATTTCATGGGATATGATGACGGTTGTAATTCCCAGCTGCTTATTGACTTCCTTCAAAAGCTCCAGTATGGAGTTTGTGGTTTCAAGATCAAGGGCAGAAGTGGGTTCGTCACATAAAAGGATTTTAGGATCATTTGCAATGGCCCTTGCTATACCGACCCGCTGCTTTTGTCCACCGCTGAGCTTCGAGGGATATGCCGTGATCCGCTCGGACAGGCCCACCAGTTCAAGCACTTCCGGCACTCTTTTGTTTATTTTCTCCTGGGTATGTCCGGCGGCCTTCATAGCAAAGGCAACGTTTTCAAAAACTGTTTTGGTATGAATAAGATTGAAGTGTTGAAAAATCATGCCGGTCTCAACCCGCAGCTTTCGGAGCCCTTCCCCTTTAAGATGTGTAACATCCTTGCCGCTGATGATCACATTTCCGCTGCTCGGCCTTTGCAAAAGATTGATGGTTCTGAGCAGGGTACTTTTTCCCGCCCCACTGGTACCGACAATCCCGAATATCTCTCCTTTATGAATCTCAAAGGAAACATCTTTGACAGCCTCAATGCTTTTATTTCTTGCCCCGAAACTTACGTGAACGTTTTGAAAATTTATCATTGTCAGCACTTCCTTGTCATTTATGTCAACCGGATGTCTTCTCATTGGAAGGGCATCCGGCTGCCAGAGTTCCCTTTACTTATTCTGAATATTCCATTTCTTTATGTACCATTCAGGCCTTTGGAATTCCTTGAATTCATATTGGGTATTCTCAATCTCGTTTTTAAAGCCTTCCGTTTCAACCACTTCCTTAATGTCCTTCACAAACTGTGCATTTATGTCTGCAGTTCTGACTGCAATAAGATTAAGCGTGTCCTCTACCAGCTTTTCCTTTACAATGGCACTGGAAAGGGGTATCCCGGCTGCAATGGCATAATTCCCATTTACCAGCGATATCGTCACACTCTCCAGGGTTCTGGGCAGCTGCGCTGCTTCTACCGGCTGAATAACAAGGCCGTAGGGGTTTTGGTCTATATCCTTTTCAGATGCCGTGGTCGGATCTATTTCCTTTTTGATTGTAATCAGTCCTGTATCCTTTAAAAGTATCAGTGCCCTGGCGAGGTTGGTCGCATCATTGGCAATGGTTACAACATCCCCTTTTTTTAACTGCTTTTTAAGTTCATCCGCGTTTTTTGCCGTTAGCTTTTTAGAGTATATACCCAGCATGGCGGTAGGAACTTTAACAACTTCCGTAAGCTGCAGGTTCTTATCCTCGGAAAACTTCTTTAGATACCGTGCGTGTTGAAATACGTTTGCGCTGATCTCTCCATTGGCCAGGGCGAGATTGGGCTGCACATAATCGCTGAATTCCTTTACCTCCACCTTGTAGCCCTTTTTCTCAAGCCCCGGTTTGATGGCTGTCTTAACCATATCGCCATAAGGACCCGGTGCGATTCCGAAAGTAAGAGTTCCACCCTTTTTGTTTAAAATCCCCGACTGGAATACTGCAAAACCTGAAATTACAAGTACTACGACAACAACTAGTGCAATGAGACCAATTTTCTTATTCAATTTGACATCCCTCCGTTATGTAAATTTACATTCTTTATTAATAATTCACTTCAAACCTGGCTTCCGCAGGTCTTTCCCTGACATCCACACCGGGAACCTCATTGGGTGCATAGTACCGTTCCAGATCGCGGATCAGGTCAAGGTATCTTTCTACGGCTCTTGTCAGTACTTTTTTCCCTTTTTCTGCCGATGCACTTTTTATTTGCTCGGTGGTCCCTATACCCCCTGTGCTTTTATGACCGGGCGCCGGTACAGGGATGATTTGTGCGATGTCAAAGACCTGGAAGGTTTCTGTTTCATCCTGGGTGATGGACTTCTTCAACAAGCTTTTATCAATGAGGGGGTTCAGCTCTTTTCCGGCTGTATTTTCGATTTTAACCAGCTCCGGCCTTACCCATAAGACATTGCTGGTTTCCTCCTCTCCCGAATGGTAGAAAGGTGTAGACACCTCCCGCCGTAATGTCTCTGCTGCCAGTTCCCAATAGGTTGCCGCTGCTATGAATAAGGGCTTGCCTTCTCTTCTCAGCTCTGTTGCCACTTCATGGGTGATAACCTGGAAGTTCGGTTCCTGCCCATGTCCTTGTACGATAATGATCTTTCTAAACCCTACTACCCAGAGTCCTCTTATAATGTCCTTAATAAGATTGTGCATGGTGCTCTGGCTTATAGCCAGGGTTCCCGGCAGCGGATCTCCTTTTGTATCATAATGAAAGGTCGGAGATGTGCCTGCTCTTATGGGCGTCGGAGATAGTACGGGAATTCCTGTAATCTTGCTTAGTTCCTCCGCGATCCATTCAGCGGTAAAAGTATCTGTTCCAAGGGGAAGATGGTTTCCATGGGCTTCCGTGGTTGCTACCGGAAAGATAATAATTCCTCTTTTTTCTGCAAGCTCCGCTGCCTTATCCAGGGTTAATTCCTCCCATAGTACTGCCTTTTTACTCAATATACTCACCTCATATTATATTATAGTATTCCTATAGTTTTTATAAGAATTAGATTAAAATTAAAAGGGATTTCTCCCCCTTTTATCTGCATTCAGCAGTCACCAACATGACCGATTTAATATTGCATATAGATTATTTGAATTGCTATCGTTGGATAACTCCATCCATCAGATATTATCAATGAGATCCCTTGGATTCTTAATCATTTGAAATGTCATCACCTCTAAAATGCATTTATTCCTACTATTCTTATATGTTTTATATGTTATATTAATTTTACTGTTTACTGCAAAATATGTCAA
This sequence comes from Bacillota bacterium, assembly GCA_023419605.1. Classification (GTDB taxonomy): domain Bacteria; phylum Bacillota; class Clostridia; order Acetivibrionales; family JAEZXR01; genus JAEZXR01. The sequence continues at coordinate 17,295 of JAEZXR010000043.1, forward strand.
TAGATTTTGAAAATATTTTTTATTTTTCCTATATGTTTACTAGGTATTATTAAAGCTTATTAAGTATACTTACTATAAAATTGAAAATAGTATATCTTCCGGCTTTCCATTATTCAGCCCAGGGCCGGAAGGCTGTGAAAAACATAGGTATTCTTTTTCCGGGCTCCGCCTTCAGAGGAAGCATTTTATTCCTTATAGTAAGCAGTGGGTAAACCATCCCAAAATCTGGGCGGTTTACCCACTGCTTAAACAGAATTAAGGTGACGTATCCATAGAACAGCACGCGCAGTGCAGCGAACCTGCAGAATGCCTTTTCCCCAGCCTTTCCAGGGCAAAGGCATGAAAAGACCCGCCTTTGATTTCTTCCTTTCCGCTGCCTAATTGTCTATATCCGTATGCTCTATATTTCTAATGCTCAAATAGGCAATAATGACTCCGATGACAGCAAAGGATAGAGGAATGGCTATAATCGAACTTAATGAGAAGCCATTAGTATTGGAAGATAAAAGAGTTGCCACCAGAACAGATGCTACGATGGTCGCCGATACCGATTTTTTTCTCATTCCAAATTTAACCAGATAGTTTTTAACCATCTCACTTATGGATAGATCATCTTCAACAAACAAAATCTTATTTTGCATACTTCACCTGCTTTGAAACAAAATTATCCTGTCCAGAGGCCGAGTCTCATTATACGTATAGAATTATATCACAAGTAAAATCCCTATTATACAACAGGAATGATTGTTAACATAATTCGGTTGCATTCATATAATAGTTACTATGAGTCCATTGTTTTTACGTAGGAGATCATTGAAAATTTCAAAGTACTGTATACAGGTCCAGGAAGAATTGAGATCAGGGAGGTGTTATGAAGCGCTTTTTATTTTGAACTGAGGACAAATTTCTACTTCGCAAAGTGTGTAAGTAGTTGATAAATACAGGATTCATTAATAAAAATTTTCATCTTAACAAAGAAAGGAATCGGATAACATGAAAAGATTATTAGAGAATGAGAGTATTGAGACAGGAAACATCTATTTTACCGACCTAAGTGATTCCAAAGTTTTTTTATCCGACTTTAAGGGCAAACCAATCCTCCTTCTGCGCAGCACTCAAAAATCCGCAAAGGAATCTCCACAATGGGGAAAAGCCCTTAACTCCATCTATGATAGTGGTTCTATAACTTTTTTAAATGTCGCCTTTGTTGAAAAGGAACCTCCCGCCAGTATAAAGGCTTCAGTAAAAAATCAGCTAAAAAGAGGCTATGGAAAAGTACCTTTTTTAATCGATTGGAATAAATCAACGGGTCTGGCTACTCCCGGCCATGACGATTATACCCATGTTTTCTTAATCGATCCTCAAGGTTATCTTCGACTGGAGTATGCCGAAAAATATTCCGGCAGCGCTCTGGAAGAACTCGTGGAGCTTATAAACAAAAATGTATAGTCTCCGCAGGTACGGTTCTTCCGCCAATCGGCGGAATAACCGTACCTGCGGCAATCTTATTCCAGCTTAAACAAACCATTATGCCCCAAGGCATCCATAATAATCACCGCCGTGTCCTCGATAGCCCTTCGCGTAATATCGATGGTCCTGCAGCCCACCTTTTTGATGACTTTATCGAGGAATTCGAACTCTTCCAGTATTCTGGCATCACTGGCATACTCCACCGAATAAAAGGTTTTGTTGAATTTTTCCATTCTCCTCTTCCGTATCTCAATCAGTTCCAGGGGGTTAATGGACAATCCAAAGACCTTCTTTTTATCAATTTTATATAATTCCTCAGGAACCTCCACTTCGGGTATTATGGGTACATTCATCGCCTTAATGCCTTTGTTGGCCAGATACATACAAAGTACCGTCTTTGACGTTCTGGATAAACCGATGAGTACAACATCGGCAATTTTAAGCCCCCTGTAATCCTTCGAGTCGTCATATTGCATGGCAAACTCCATGGCTTCGATCCGTTTGAAATACTGTTCGTCCAATTGCCTTATGGCTCCCGGATTATAATCGGGATGGACATTCAATAAAGTGGATGCAACATTGATGATGGGCCCTAAGACATTAATAATGTTAATATTGTTTTCTATGCACCTTGCTGTTAGAAACTCTCTGACATTGACCGTAATAATGGTTGAAATCACCATGCAGGGACCGCATTCCTGTATATTCCGCATGACATCTTCTATATCTTCCATGGATTTCACATAGGGTATTCTCTTTACCGCAGCGTTATCTTTGAATTGACTCGCTGCCGCTAACGCAACCTGCTCGGCAGTTTCTCCTATTGAATCGGAAACAGCAAAAATTGTCAACATCGTTTTTACCTGCCTTCTTCTTATTTTATTATAACATCTTTTATGGTAAACATAACTACTCTAAGTAAGCGATTCTATTGACAGTATGCCACTTGCCCTCCATAAGTCATACTCTATATATTCGACAAATATTTCCTGATCCCTTCTAATGCTCCATCCTATTTTTATTATATCGTTAACCTTCCTCCCTTTACCTAGGCCACCTGATTTCTTCCGCCACTCTTTGCCTGATACAATTTCTTATCCGCAAGTTCAATAATTCCGTCCACCGTCAGGCACTCATTTCCGTCACATACAGTATGAACGCCAAAGCTGCGTGTTACATGAATTTGTTCACTTCCGGCGGTAAATGTTTTTTCCATTACACTCTTTCTTATTCTTTCCGCAATGGCCTTTGCAGTTTCAATATCCGTACCCGGAAGAGATATCATGAATTCTTCTCCTCCGAATCTTGCTATCCAGTCCTTTCCACTGCGGACATGGTTTTTCAATTCCCCGGAAAATTCCCGTAATACCGGGTCCCCCGCAGTATGCCCATACCTATCGTTAATAACCTTAGAAAAGTCCAAATCTGCAAATATAATAGGTAAGGGTTCATCAAGACAAATAGGGACGGATCTGACTTGCGCAAGTCAGATCCGTCCCCATTTGCCTATTACATATTTTACTCTTTAATAAAAACTTTTATTTCACATACTGCGAGATAGGCATGTTAATTCCCTTTACACCCTGGGATACCAGTCTGGCCATCTGGTAAGCTCCTTTATCATTAAAGTGGAGGACATCATTCGGCATATACAAAGCCAATGCAGCATTATAGCCTATGGAGTTCAAATAGCTGAGGGCATCGGTTTGCAAATCGATGATTTTTGTATTTGTTTCCGCTGCCACCTGCTTCATTGCAGTACAATAATCCGGGAAATCGTTTTGAAATACGCCATTGACATAGTCGAACCTTGGGGTCGGTGTAATCAATACCGGAATGGCATTCTTTGAGCGGGCACCGGTAATGTACTGTTTCAAGTATTCCTTAAAGGTAGTATAAGGCTCTGTATAGCGGGTAGGATCACTCTTGTACCTGTCATTGATTCCCCATTGGCAAAAAAGATAATCGTTGGGCTGGATTACATTTAGAATTTCAGTTAATCTGCCTTCATCAATAAAAGACTTTGAACTTCTTCCGCCAATTGCCTTGTTAACAAATATAACATCGGTAGTGAAAAACTCCGGTATGCGTTGACCCCAGCCTTGCTGCGGAGCCTGACTTACAGTATATGTCTGGACGGTAGAATCGCCGGCCAGATATACGGTGGGCTTTGCTGTGGTTGTAACCGTACCCAACACCCTGAATTCGAAGATACTTGCCCATGTACTGGTATTGGGCAAGCCGGTCACGGTAATCCGCACATACCTTGCAGTTGCAGTGAAATTATCGGTTTGTGTTTGTGCGGTACTGGTGTTTCCGGTTTTATCCACCTTTGTCGTCCAGGTGCTGTTATCGGTTGAAACTTCTACCTTGTACTTATACACAACACCGCTTTTCTCCCACATGACTTCCGCGCCGGTAATGCTGGCAGACCCTCCCAGATCTACCGCCAACCAGTGGTTGGCATAGTTATTGGCGGCACACCAGCGGGTTGTGGTACTGCCATCAACAGCATTTGCTGCTGGATTCCCTGATTGGGCACTATCCGTAATTACCGTCTTATTAAGGGCAATATTGGTGGATGCTGCATGAACCGCCGGAACTGTAAAACTAATGGTTAATAAGGAAATTATCATTAAAAACAATACGCTTAGTTTCATCCTTTTTATCATACTTTCTGCCTCCTTATTTATTAGGAATTACTATTTAACATACTGAGAAATCGGAATATTGATCTCCTTCACTCCTTGGGATACCAACCCTGCAACTTTGTATGCGCCGGTTTCCGTAAAATGTGTATAGTCGGTGCCGTTGGAAGAAACCATATAGAAAGGATATACAGCGTTATATCCTAAGGAAGTCCAGGAAGTAAGACTCTTTGTCATCAAATCGATGCATTGGGTACCGGTTTCAGCAGCAACTTCCTTCATTGCCGTACAGTATGCCGGGAAATCATTGATAAATACACCGTTTGAATAATGCAATCTTGCTACGGGTGTAATCAATACCGGTGTGGCCCCTTTGGCGCGTGCACCATCTATATATCTTTTAAGGTATACTTTATAAGCAGCAGGATCGGCATAACGGTCGGAATTGCTGGAATCTGCATCATTATGTCCCATCTGGACAAACAGATAATCATTCTTATGCAACAAAGCTATAATTTCATCCAGACGTCCCTGAACATAAAAGGATTTTGAGCTTCTTCCGCCTATGGCCTTGTTAACGAAGGAAACACCTGTGGTAAAATATTCGGGTATACGCTTGCCCCAACCTTGCTGCGGAGCATAACTCGAAGAATAGCTTTGTACGGTTGAGTCTCCGGCAATATATACGGTGGGCTGGGAAGGTGTAGCGGCTGTATTGATTTCAATGGCATTGATACGGACAATGCTTGCAGCAAAATCGAGAGTCAGCTGTCCATCGGAAACCGTCACGTTAAAGATCTTCTCAATAAAGTTTCCTGCGGAGGCACTGGCATTGCTGATAACCGTAGTGCCTTCCGCTTTTACACTGGTTAAAGCGGATGACGCTATATTATCCCCGGAAATGATTCTTACTGTATAGCTTCCGTTAGGTACATCCGCCTTGAAGGTACATGCCGAACCACAGAGTACAAAATCCTGGCGAACGTAGTCGGGAGCTCCCCTATCACGGGAATCAAAACCGGTAGTGCTTGTAAAACCATATCCAAGAGACGAACTATAGACCGTAGAGGGAGTTATCTGTGTATAATTACTTCCTACAGAACTTGAGGCAGTACCGAAGTCAAATATCCAGTAGGACTTGGCAGCCGCCATAACCTTGGATGTATTTGCAGGAACTACTCCGCAAACAAGTCCCAAAAACAGCATAAAACATAAAATACAACTGATGAGCTTGCTTTTTTTCATAACACTTACCTCCAAAAATGATTAATATTTTTATGTTAACTCTATTTAACATACGATTGTGTAATGATTTCACTAAAAAAGGCACAATAAATAAACGTATTCCGAATATCTCCTCTAAAGCATAAATGGAAGAACATTCAAAGTACCTTGCCAATAAAAGCACAGTCGCGACCTATCAAATTATAAAGTAGAATAATAAGCGAACTCTTTTAAAGATCGATGTAAAATCAAATTAAGAACAGAAAAAAATTATTTATAACGACCATTCCTCCAATACACTACTACTTTTACATTAATTATAGGAAGTACTTCATTTCCTCTTCCATTTTCTTGAGAACTATAATACTATTATACCAGTTTTATCCATTAATAAAATGAAGAAAATGTTGTAAAGCATGAGGGTTATGGAAATGAGAAACTATGTAAGCTATACATATCCAGTGGACGAGAACCTGCAAACCCCTATCAGTGTTGAAACTATGGGAATTGACTATTTTCAAAACGAATATCGTAAAGAGCTGTGGCGCTTTGATGTCAGCTTTATCGCCTGTGTAATTTCAGGGAGAGGAATATTACATACTGATTCAGGTATCTATCCGCTCCATAAAGGTGACCTCTTTATCCTATGCAAAAACAATAACTACCATATTTCTGCATCGAAGGATGCCCACGAGCCCTGGGGCTTCATCCGCTTCAACATTAGAAAGGACTATATCTTACATCTTCTTACCGCGTTTCAGATAGAAAATATTCATATCCTTGAACACTGCGGATTGGAGCCCCTATTTCGAAAGGGTATCGAACTGGCAGCGGATGAAACCATGAATGCAGTAGTAAAACAAAAAAGTCTTGCATTACTTTTAACACAGATTCTCATTGAAATATCCTTTATACACCATGCACGCCGCTTCCCGGTAATAAATACCCCAGAGGATAACGATACAGACAGCAGGCTGATAGAACGCAAGCTGCTGTTTCCCAGTTACGTTCAAAAAGTTAAGGACTATATCGACAAGCATTTGGAAGATAAAATCAACCTTAAGGATTTAAATAAGATCGTTCCTTTAACACCACGACATATTAATAATATTTTTAAAAAAGAGGTCGGCGTTACTCCTTACAATTACTATATTCTAAAAAGAATTGAATTGTCAAAAAACCTACTGATCCGGACAAACCTGTCGGTCAAGGAAATCGCACAAAAACTAAAATTTGCAGATGAATTTTACTTCTCAAACATATTTAAAAAGAAAACAGGTATGTCTCCACTTAAGTATAAAAAGGAATACAGTTAATGGGGTTTTTGTTTCTGCAACTCTCATAGAAGCGCGGGAATGGGCCTGGAGTTTAACCTTCCTACTCAAAAGGGCTGTCTTGTTGATGTCCGGCCTCCTCTGGTGCAGCAATCCTGGATGAAAAATCAGACTACAGCTTTATTATAACTTGAGCAGCCCGTTATGTCTCAAAGCATCCATAATGATCACTGCTTGAAGGCCAGACCACTGAGTCAAATAGGGACGGTCCTCCCCTTACCTAAACTACCTGATTTCTTCCGCCACTCTTTGCCTGATACAATTTCTTATCCGCAAGTTCAATAATTCCGTCCACCGTCAGGCACTCATTCCCGTCACATACAGTATGAACACCAAAGCTGCATGTTACATGAATTTGTTCACTTCCGGCGGTAAATGTTTTTTCCATTACACTCTTTCTTATTCTTTCTGCAATGGCCTTTGCAGTTTCAATATCCGTACCCGGAAGACATATCATGAATTCTTCTCCTCCGAATCTTGCTATCCAGTCCTTTCCACTGCGGATATGGTTTTTCATTTCCCCGGAAAACTCCCGTAATACCTGATCCCCCGCAGTATGCCCATACCTATCATTAATAATCTTAAAAAAGTCCAAATCTGCAAATATAATGGATAAGGGCTCATCATGGATAGAGGAATGCAATAAATCCGCAGGCAATTTTTCATTGATATACCTTCGGTTATACAGATTCGTCAATTCATCCCTCACGGCCGCCTGGTTCATATACTCAATGGTGGAAAGCATTCTTACCTCGCTGCCGGGTTTCCCCTCCCCCAGATACAGACTGTTGGTGGAATTCTTCAACAACTCAACCACAAGTCTTCTGCCATGAATAAATATGGGAACTGCCGTTACCATGAAAACCGAATTCCCTGTATGCTCTATTTTAAAAATAGTATCCTCCTCATTATACGCCCTCATGGAGATGCAGTTCTCGCAGATCATCCCCTTTTGCCAGAACTCGTAGCAGATAAGATCCATTTGAGATACTTCGCTTTCCGTTACTTCAAGTACTTTTTTACTCACCGGATCGACCACTCTCATGGTATGATATATTTTTTCAAATAATTGAAGCTTGTTCAGTACAATATCAAACTCACCCATCCATTTATCTCCCAACACAATTTTACCGTAAGACTCCATAATCCAGGTCTCAGCATATACATAGTATACACATTATGTCATAAAATGTAAACAACATGCGGCAAAGGCCTTCGGTATCTTCGCTATAGCATGAAAATTGTAAAAGAATAAAGGACTCCGACAGGTGGGAAATTACCCTCCTTATCAAAGTCCTTTACCTCAGCTAAACCTTATGCTGCCTTACCGCTTTTACAGTTCTATTCCAAAAACAGCCCGCTCTTATTTTGTGATAAGTTTCAATTCAACGGGAATGGATTTTTCAACCTTTTCACCTTTGATTACCTTGTCCGCATTCTCAATTCCCAGTGAACCGATTAATTCCGGCTGTTGCGCCACAGTGGCTGCCATAGTACCGCTTTGCACCGCCTTTACCGCATCATCCACGGCATCAAAGCCTACAACAATCACATTACTGCGTTTTGCAGCTTCAATGGCTTTCACTGCCCCCAAAGCCATTTCGTCGTTATGGGCAAATACCGCGTTAATCTCGGGTTGTGCCTGCAAAATGTTTTCCATTACGGACAAGCCCTTTGCCCTGTCAAAATCTGCAGCTTGCTGAGCAATCACCTTGATGTCCTTATTGGCTGCAATACCGGTATTGAAACCCTTACCCCTGTCTCTGGCTGCAGATGTTCCTGCGATTCCCTGTAATTCCACCACTTTTCCCTTACCGTTCAATTGCTTGGCGATGAAGTCTGCAGCCATTTTTCCCCCGGCAATATTATCGGAGGCAATATGCGCCACTACTTCTCCGCCATTGGATGCACGGTCCAGCGTAATGACGGGTATTTTCTTACTGTTTGCTGCCTTAACCGCATTTACCACTGCATCACTATCCGTAGGGTTTATAAGGAGTAAATCCACCTTCTTCGAAATCAAGTCTTCGATATTGGAAGCCTCTTTCGTGGAATCATTCTGCGAATCTACAGCAATCAGGTTATACCCCAGTTCCTTCGCCTTCTTCTCTGCTCCGTTCTTAAGGGATACGAAGAAAGGGTTGTTTAACGTTGAAACAACCAGCCCGATACTTTTTGTTCCCTGTTTCGCCGTAGACTCCGGTTGTTTTTGGGTATCCGTTCCCTGCTTTGCTGCACAGCCGCTGAATAGGGATACTGCCAATAAGCCGCTAACTGCCAATGAAATAATTCTCTTCACACTCTTCATAAAATTTTCCCCCTAAAAATTTAATTAAATATAATAGAATTTGTTACCGGTCAGACAAGTACCATTACTCCGCTATCACCCCCAGTACGAATACATGGAAATCCGGCTCTACTTATCGTTGTTGTCAAGAAGAATCGCGATCAGGATTACCACCCCCTTGACGATGGCCTGGTAAAACGGTGAAACATTCAATAAATTTAATCCGTTATTCAAAATTCCAATGATGAGAGCACCGATGATAGTTCCGCCAACGCCTCCCTGGCCCCCGGAAAGGCTTGTCCCTCCAAGAACTACCGCTGCAATGGCATCCAATTCCGCACCTTGCCCCGCGGTTGGCTGCGCCGAGTTCAGCCGCGATGTGATGATGATACCGCTTAAGGCGGCTAATAAACCGGATATGCTGTAGACAATAACTTTTACTTTCTTTGTATTAATGCCTGAAAGCCTTGACGCCTCTTCATTTCCACCAATCGAGTATATATATCTTCCGAGTTTGAACTGCGTCAGAATATAATAAGCCAAACCGGAAACGATCACCGTGAGGATAACAGGTACAGGGAAAATCCATACATAGCCGTTCCCAATCCAGTAAAAGGAATCCCCAAGTCTTGAAATGGGCTCTCCATGGGTATATACCATGGTCGCACCTCTTACAATGGTCATCATGGCAAGGGTTGCAATAAATGGCGGAACTTTTCCTCTCGTAACCAAAAGACCGTTGACTACCCCGGCAAGTGCTCCTATAAGCAAGCCGATGAGGATGGCAACAGGTGCCGGTATCCCTGCCGTGAGCAAGGTCGCTGTTACAGCACTGGAGAAGGCAAATATGGAGCCCACCGACAGGTCGATTCCGCCTGTCAAAATTACGAAGGTCATGCCGATGGCAATAATGGCATTAATGGATGTCTGCCGTAAAACGTTGGTCAAGTTTGCCACCGATAAGAATCTGGGTGACAGAATACTTAAAAGTATTACCAGTGCCAGCAAGCCTACAATGGTTTTTAACTTGCTCAGTGATTGCTTAACGATACTATTGTTCATTTTTTGTTCCCCCCATTAACCCTACTGCGCATTTCATTATCCTCTTCTGGTCCGCTTCATCATGTGTAAATTCTCCACTGATCCGCCCTTCATGCATTACCAGGATTCGATCGCTAATGCCCATGACCTCCGGCATTTCGGAGGATATTACGATGATAGCTACTCCCGATGCTTTTAATTGATTGATTAATTCATAAATCTCGATTTTCGCTCCGACATCGACGCCCCTTGTAGGCTCATCCAGAATGAGAACCTTAGGGTTGATCAGCATCCATTTTGATATTACGACCTTTTGCTGGTTTCCGCCGCTCAGATTCTTTACTTTCTGCGCTGGAGTGGGTGTTTTAATGGCCAACTTCCTTATATAACCGGAAACAATTTCAGCTTCTCCCTTTTTATCGATTTTCCCTACTTTTGACACCTTATCCAGGGAGGACAGGGTCATATTATGTTTTACCGATAATTGCAGGAGAAGGCCTTCCATCTTTCGATCCTCGGATAAATAGGCAATTCCATACCTTACAGCATCCTCCGGACTTTTAATATCCACTTTCTCTCCCTCCAGATATACTTGTCCGCAATCCGGTTTCAATGCGCCAAATATTGCTTTCGCCACCTCAGTCCTGCCGGAACCCATGAGTCCGGAGATCCCCAGGACTTCCCCCTGTTTCACGGAAAAACTAATATCGTTTAATACACCTTTTTTGCTCAGTCCCTCTACCTTTAAGATTTCCTTTCCCGGTTCCAGCACCAGCCTTGGAAATTTATCCTGCAGGTTCCTTCCCACCATCATCTGAATTAGCTTTTCATCATCAAGCTCCTTGATTTCTGCGCTGCCTACGTATTTTCCATCCCGCAGTACCGTTACGGAGTCACACAGCAGGAAGATCTCTTCCAAACGATGGGATATATAGACGATGGATTTATTGTTGTCCCGAAGGTTTCTAATGACCTCAAAAAGCTTTTCCGTCTCCCTTGTGGTGAGAGTGCCTGTGGGTTCGTCCATAATGATTATTTTTGCATCAAGCGAAAGGGCTTTGGCGATTTCAACCATCTGCTGTTCTCCAACACTGAGGTTCTTTACCGGTGTCCTGGGGTCCGTAGTTACCCCCAGCATGTCCAGGTACTTTTTGCTTTCACTGTGCAGCTTGTGCCAATCAATTCCTTTAGACAGCTTTTTTGTGAATTCTCTGCCTAGAAAGATGTTTTCCTGTATGGAAAGGTAGGGAATGAGATTCAATTCCTGGTGTATGATGGCAATTCCCAAATCCTGCGCATGTTTGGGTCCGTTAATATCGATTGCATTTCCTTCGTAGAAAATTTTTCCCGCGTCCTTTTTATAGATGCCGCTAAGGATTTTCATCAGGGTTGACTTTCCAGCCCCGTTTTCTCCCATCAGCCCCAGGACCTTTCCTCTATAAAGCTCCAGGTTTACTCCATCGAGAGCTTTTACACCGGGAAATGATTTACCTATGTTTTCCATTTTTAAAATAGGAATATCCATGATTATACCTCCTTTAAAAGGTAACTCCCGATTTTAAGATAATGTTTGCATAGGGGGTGCATTCCCCTGTCCTTATGCATGCTTTAGCGCTTTTTGTCATTAATTTGAATTCCTCGTGAGTAACGAATCGAATCGGTATGCTGCCCAATTTTTCCTGCAAAGCGGTAAACAGATCCGGCGACCGCTCCACCATCTCCCGGGCAATAAAGGCCTCTTCCACTTCCAATTCAAGCAAAACCGCATTCAATGTTTCAAGAAAACCCGGAACATTTTTTGTAAGCGCCAGATCGATTCTTTTCGTCGTATCCGGTATGGGTAACCCACAATCAGCGACGGTCAGTAAATCCGTATGCCCCATGGCAGCGATGACCGCTGCTATCTCACTGTTCAGCAAAACCCCTTTTTTCATTCGTACGCCCCCTATCGTCAATAAAGTACTAAGGCACTCAAGCTGCCGGTACTTCCAGCCCTTACTCTTAGTAAATCCGCATATTTTCCTTGCCATCCAAAATCAAGCATCAGAAGCTTTTTCCACCTCGTCTCGCCGGGGAATGGAGGTCTGCGCCCCTTCCCTCGTAACTACAATACTTGCAACCTTATTGGCAAACGCGATGGCCTCCCCCAGGTTCCTTTTTTCTGAAAGGGCAACGGCTACAGCAGCTGTAAAGGAATCGCCGGCGGCCGTTGTATCTACCACCTTTACCTTTTGTACAGGATAATGGGTACACTCGTTTTCGGTGACCAGTACGGCACCCTGATCTCCCCAGGTAACGATTACCGTCTTTACCCCTTTGGAGAGAATAATATTGGCAGCTTTCCTTATATCCTCCAGTGAATTCGTCTCATGCCGGGTAATTTTCTGAAGTTCCGTCTCGTTGGGAGTTATAATATCTACCTTTTCCAGTATGTTTTCCGGAATACGGTCAGGAGCCGGAGCGGGATTTAAAATCACTGTTTTGTTCATTTGCTTTGCCAGTTCCACTGCGTAGGAAACTGTTTCAAAAGGTATCTCAAGCTGAAGTATGATGATATCGCATTCTCCCATCAGCGGCCTGTGCCGGTCGATATATTCCTTGGAACACATGCTGTTGGCTCCGGGTACGACAACAATGTTATTATCCCCCTCGTCATTCACGTAGATGAAAGCAAGTCCCGTATGCATTCCTGCCTGCTTTTCGATGCTTTGGGCATTGACACCGGCGCTCTTCAGGCTTTCCACTTCCATCTGCCCGTATTCATCGGTTCCCACCTTTCCAAGCATGTACACTTCTCCGCCGAGCTTTGAAGCTGCAAATGCCTGGTTCGCACCTTTTCCACCCGGTATGGTTTTAAAACCGTATCCCAGGATTGTTTCACCCACTTTGGGCATATACGGCACATTCACAACCAAATCCATATTCAAGCTTCCGATTACCATAATCTTGCCTTTTGACATGCACTACAGCCTCCTTGTGGTCCCCCTCAGCATTAATTCCGGTTCGAGAATAACATTTTTTGTTTTTAGCTTCTTTCCTTCGATCAGTTTAATGATTACATCCGCTCCCTTTGCACCCATTTCATAGGCTGGCTGTGCAACAGTACTTAGGGCGGGTTCTATAATTTGAGAAATCTCTATATTATCAAATCCGATGATTTCAACTTCTTCGGGTATTTTTACATTTTTGTCTCTCAATGCTTTTATGGCACCGATGGCCATCATATCATTTCCTGCAAAAATTGCTGTAAATTCTTTACCTTCCTCTATCAGCTTACTTACAATGGTATAACCGCTATTGATCAAATAGTCTCCCTCCAGAATCAGTTCAGGATTTACTTGAATCCCCTTCTCCTGCAGTGCCATTTCATATCCCTTTAACCTGTTCATTGAAGTAGTAACCGCTAAAGGTCCGGATATAAATGCGATTTTCTTATGATCATGCCGTAGCAGGAATTCCGTAGCCATGTAGGCTCCCTTAATGTTATCCAGAAAAACGCCTGCTTCATACTCCTTATTTTCTACATACCGGTCGAGTAAAACACAAGGGATATTGTTCTGTTTCAGCAGCTTGTACTGCGAATCCGTCGCAGAAATATTTGAAGTTAGAATAACCCCATCTACACTCTTTTCAACAAAAGCGTGTAAGTACGCTTCTTCTTTTTCTATGCTTTTATCCGAGTTGCATAAAAAAATGTGGTATCCGAATTTATTGGCATAATCTTCCGCACCTCTTACCAGTTGTGGAAAGAAAGGGTTTGTTATGTCCGGAATAATTAGTCCTATGGATTTCGTTTTTTTTGTTACAAGGCCTCTGGCAATCATACTGGGTTGGAACTTCAGCTCTGCGACCAGCTGCATGATCCGATCCCTCGTTTCCTTGCTTACACCGTCCGGTTTATTGTTTATGACTCTCGATACTGTTGCTTTCGAAACATTGGCCATTCTAGCAATATCACTAATAGTTACCTTCATAACATCCCCACTTTTTGTATGTTTTGTCTAAGTAACCGGTTTAGTAAACCGGTTACTTAAATCTTACCTCAATTTTATAAATTATGCAATACCCTTTTTTTATTTCCTTAGGAACATTTATTGATAAGCCGCCGGATATAGCAGACTTTCAGCCGATAAAAACCACAAGGAAATAATTTGAATTTTTTTACGGAGTAATAATGCTTTTTATAAACGCCTTGCTTTCCTTTGCAATGGTTTCAGGCTCATATAAGTATATACAATGATTTCCGCAAAGGGAAATCACTTTCCCATCGTCAAATTTCGATACATAATCCTTATAATAATTAGCCCGTTGTTCCACAAAATCCGGCCGCTGTTCTGCCGCTTCCGATGAGACGGCAAGGAAGATGCGGATAGGTGTTTTTGCCGGCAATTTCAATGCAAGAGATTTCCTTGCATTTGCTTCTATGGACTTGAACTCCCCAAGTACATTTTTAGAAAGTGCATTCTTGTATGTCAGTGCTTTGTATACCTCCTTCTCCTTTTCCGATAGGAAATCGCCTTCCAAAATTTTTGCATTCAGGGCCATAGATGGAACCAACCGCAGGATACCGCTTTTGAACAAAAAGGCTTGAACGTCCATAACGAACCGGTCAGATTTTTTTATCCCATGCTCCACATACAAATCCGGTAAACCAATATCAAGCCCAACAACCGCTTTCACCTCTTCTGGGTATTTCTGTGCCCAATAAATCGCTTCCACCCCGGAAACAGAGTGAGGGAACAGAATATAAGGCGCTTTTTCCCCTGCCAGAGCCAAAGCCTTTCTCGTTTCCTCCAGTATGATGTCGATATCTCTTTTATCCCCGGCAACTTCACTAAAGCCGTAACCGGCTCGATCCACCACTGCGATTCTATATTCATCCGAAAATTTTTTGTACAAGCCTTTAAACTCCAGCTCAGAACCGGCAATCCCTGAGCCGGCCATAAACACACAGGTTGCATCCCCTTTGCCTTCTGCATAAACATGCATTTTGTGTCCGTTCACCTCGACAATTTTGCCGGGTGGAATTAAAATACGGGACTCTTTTTTCAACTGTATTTGATTGTTAATGGCGCAGGCCAAAAGGAAAACAGCGCATAGTGCCATTATACTCACAACGCCTAGCCCAATAGCCTTACAAATTTTTCTACTCCTGCTTTTCATCATTCATACCCTCCGTCATTTGTTTATTTTCCTTCTGCCAATCCGCTACCAGGAGCTATGCATTACCCATAACGATGGAATACAATTACAATTATGCAAGACGGCCAAGATATTGATTTAGTAGCACTTTGCGGGTCTAACCCTCATCCCCTGGCCCCTTCTCCCAAGCTTGGGAGAAGGGGAAATTCGGATCGCTTTCCATTCTCTCCCTCTACCAATTTTGGGAGAGGGAGTTGGAGGGTGAGGGTTAAAGCTGCAAAAGCCATTTGAAATCACGCTTTCCATTCTTTTTCCAACGATGTGGGTAATGCATAGCTCTTGGAGGAGTCTTTGGCTGGTTTTCAGTGTAGCACCTACACCTTAGGCAAACCTATATACAACCTTAAGAGAACCTTAAATTTTGCAGAAAACAAGCCCAAGAGCTGGAGTATGCTATAATAAAGGGAATACTATAGAAAAAAGAAGGTGTACAAATGGATTTGCTGAAAAACAAAAAGATATTGCTTGTAGATGACGAACCCCAATTATTGAAAATGCTGGAAACCATATTTAGAAAAGATGGTTTCTATCAGATATATACCGCTTCAACCTTTGCTGAAGCAGTGGCCGTATCAACGGCCAGCAGGCCCGATATCGCCGTACTTGATGTCATGCTTCCTGACGGGGATGGATTTTCCTTGCTCAGTGCAATTAAAAAAATTTGCGATATTCCTGTATTGTTTCTCACGGCAAGAGGGGAAGCGGAAGAAAAGATCTTAGGCCTTGGACTCGGCGCCGATGATTATATTGTAAAGCCTTTTTTACCCAAGGAGCTTACTTTACGGGTACAGGCAGTCCTAAAGCGCACTTCTGGGCGCACCCTTAAAACGGAATTGCCGGTTTTTCGCCTTCCTTTTTGCACCGTGGACCTGGGAAAAGCTGAAGTAGTAAAAGGACAGGAAAAGCTTCCGCTGACTGCCAAGGAACACGCAATTCTACTTGCACTCTATGAAAACGCAAATAAAATCGTAACGACGGACACCCTCTGCCAATCCGCCTGGGGAGATGACTCCTACGGTTACGAGAACACTTTGATGGTGCATATGCGTCATATTCGAGAAAAAATTGAAGGCAATCCCTCTTCTCCGGCTTCACTTATAACCGTTAAGGGACTTGGATATAAATTGCTCTTATAGAACAGGTGGGAATCATGAAAAATAAATCAGTTAAAATTACGCTTCAATATATCAGCACCATTGTTTTCATCGTATTAATCGTACTCGCTCTAAACTATGGCCTTTTCCTTTTCTTTATCCGCTGGAGCCCGTCGGTAATGGAGCCGGCCCAAACCGTAAAAGCCCTCGCACTGGAGCTGCATCAGGACAATCACCAATTATCCTTGGAAACAGCGGAAATGATAAAAAATAACAACCTGTGGGTACAGCTTGTAGATCCAAAGGGTGATGTAATTTATGACAGCAACAAGCCCAATGATATCGGCGGCCATTATTCCCTTAAGGATATTGCCGTATTATCCAGAAACTTTTTAAATGATTATCCCGTTTTTGTTTGGGAGAGCGGAGAAAACCTGGTCCTGCTGGGTTATCCCAAGGATTCCATATCCAGATACAATTGGTATATACCGACGAAAATCGGAGCCTCCCTCCCCTCAACCTTTCTTTTCCTCCTGCTCTTTAACGTAGCCATTACAGTGATCGTATCCATATTTCTGGGTAGAAGACTGACGAAGCCCTTAACCCGCTTAATCAATGCAGTTTTCTTATTAAAGCAGGAAAAAGAGGTATATATAGAGGAAAAAGGCGTATATATGGATTTGGCCCAGAGCATCACGGAAACATCACGAACGATTATAGATAAAAACAACAAAATCAGACTTCGTGATGCTGCTGTTACCAACTGGGTTGCAGGGATTTCACATGATGTTCGAACACCCTTATCCATGATTTTAGGATATTCCGCATTAATGGAGGAAGATGCTGCTTTACCGGAAGAAATACATTCACAAGCGAAGATCATCACGGAGAATGCACTTCGATTAAGAGAGCTTGTCACGGACCTGAACCTCGCCACCTCTTTACAGTACAATATGCAGCCGTTGACACGCTCCCGGGTCAGACTGGGAAATATCGCGAGAGAAGCAATGGCAAGCTGCATTAACAGCGGTGTTCTTCAGAACTGCCGTATTGATGGGGTTATAGAAGATGAAAATACAGTTGTTTTACTGGATGACAAACTGTTTTTACGCGCTGTAGTAAACCTCATCATGAACAGTGCAAAGCATAACAAGAACGGCTGCTGCATCACCGTAACCGTTCCCGAAGCAGCGGAAGAAGATCCTTATGCTTCCCTCCGGGTCTCCGACAATGGCTGCGGTATTCCGCAGGATACCATAAAAAGGGTTACCCAGCATGACTTTTTTAATTTTTCAATCCATCAAACCAATGGAGGGCTGGGGCTCATTATTGTCAGAAGCATCGTGGAAGCCCACCATGGAAAATTAATCATTGAAAGTGAAATTGGTAAGGGGACTGTTGTAATTTTAAAAATTCCGAAAACGGATTCCCTGCCGGAGAATGAGCCGCGGTAATTGGACGAGCTGTCCGAAGTATAGGCTATACAAATCCGGATGGAACTTAGCTGATCCATTTTAATGGACGGGAAATTTGGGGCCCACTTTTACATCTTTGCATTTATGGTATAATGAATATATACCAAGGAGAATATGTAAATACATTTAATTCTCGCAGTAGAAAGACAAAGGAGAAAAAGAATGCAAACATTAAACGACTTGAGACTTGCAGTACTCATTGACGCAGATAATGTTCCCTATAGTAATGTAAAAGGTATGATGGAAGAAATCGCGAAGTACGGTACGCCAACTTTTAAAAGGATCTACGGAGACTGGACGAACCCCAGTGTTTCAGGCTGGAAGAATGTTCTTTTAAAAAATGCCATAACACCCATTCAGCAATACAGTTACACGACGGGAAAGAATTCTACCGACTCTGCCATGATTATCGATGCCATGGACATCCTCTATTCAGGTAAGGTAGATGGATTCTGCCTGGTCTCCAGCGACAGCGATTTTACCCGGCTGGCGACCCGACTTCGTGAAGCCGGTATGAGAGTCATCGGTATCGGAGAAAGAAAAACCCCCAACCCTTTTATCGTGGCCTGCGACAAATTCATCTACATCGAAATCATAAATTCCGCAGAGGATAAATTTGAAGCGGATGAATCGGAAATAATTAAGAACAGCACCGCGAAGCCAAAACAGAATCCTAAAGGCAATACCCTGAAAAAGGTTGGCCAGCAATTAAGCACCTTAATTGCCTCCTCGGTCAATGATCTGGCCGATGAAAACGGATGGGCCTTTTTAGGGGAAGTTGGAACACTCATTATCAAAAAGCAGCCGGATTTTGACCCCCGTGTCTATGGCTATCAAAAGCTGGCACCTTTGATCAAAGCATTACGGCAATTTGAGATCGATGAACGGGATACAGGACGCCAGCACGTGAAACACATCTATATCCGTAATAAAAAATAGTACCTATTCAAGCCGTCATATCAAAACCCGGAAAAACATGCGGCAGGGAAGAAGGCCTCCCCTGCCGCATGTTATATTATCCTTTCAATGCACCTACCATGGCACCCTTCACAAAATACTTCTGCAGGAACGGATACGCACATAGGATCGGAACTGTCGCCACCATGATGGTGGCATATTTTATGGTTTCGGATATGGCTTCCTTCTCCGTAACAGCCACGTTTTGCATCATGTCATTGGTACTGTTGGAGATCAGAATCTCCCGCAGCACCAACTGGAGAGGGTACAGTTCCCTTTTCCTCAAATAGATCATGGCGCTAAACCATGAATTCCAACGGCCTACACCGTAGTAAAGCGCCATAACGGCAATGGCGGGAAGGGACAAAGGTAAAACAAGCCTGAGCAGAATAGTAAATTCGTTCGCCCCATCCATTCCGGCAGACTCGATCAGGCTGTCGGGTACACTCCATTGTTTCGCATTTTGGGAAATAAATTGGCTAAAATCAGCAAAACGATTTGTTGATGAAAGGAAGATTATAAATCACTCTCTGCTATATGCTTTTCCCCATTTTTTCAGTTCAATAAATACCGATTCCAAAAGCTTCCCTTTCTCCGTTAAACTGTACTCAACCTTAGGAGGAACTTCAGGATACACCTTACGTTTAACAATGTGGCTTTTTTCAAGCTCCTTTAATCGCAGGGAAAGGACTTTGGGGCTTACTCCCTGTAAGGATTTTAGCAGCTCACCGTACCGCAGGGGCCCATCGATTAATAGGTCGCGGATAATTAAAAATGTCCACTTACTCCCTATAATATCCAGTGCCCTTTCAATGGGGCACCATTCGCCCGCCGGACATTTCACCAATTTTTCTTCCATATAACCACCTGTAATTCTCAATTCTATCTTTTCGAAAATAATAGAATAAAATCATCAATACTTCCCAAAGTATAGTATATATTATATAATCCGGACAGTGCAAGGCTTTGCGCAATAAATTGACTATAAAAACAGGCGAGCAGTAGTTCTCAGTGATTTCAAGCATGTGTAAGCATATTTACAGGTACTAATTTTTAGGATCCGCCAAGGTTACATAATACACATAAATAGATGCGCGATCATAGAATAGATTAGGATCTATATATAAGAAAGGGGAATTAAAATGCATGGCTTAAAGGACGGATATATGTGTACTCAGACTGTGATACCACACCCTCCCAAGCCTTCACATTTAGATGCATGTTATCTTATTAGAAAGATGGAACCTATCGTTGAGCGAGGTGTATGGGAGAGCAAAGAGTTTGGAACAAGGCACGCTGTCCGGGAGGCAGCACTAACTGCCTATTTAATGGGCAAAGGATACGACGAAAGGACTGCTCATATAATGGTAGAACACTGGATAAGAATGGGGCTCTTCCCCACATATGAGTAAACCGGTAACTAAAATTCAATAATACTTTAAATAGGGTGCCTTCAACTATTTGAAGGCACCCTATTTCATTATGCTTCCTAATATTGGAGGATTTGCTCAAAAAATTACACGCTTTTCTTTTTCAATACACTGTCTCGATACTGTACCACCGTCATTCCCGTAAGCTTCTTAAAGATCTTGCAAAAGTACTGCTGATCGGAAAAACCCAGCTTGTCATAAATCTCTTTTATTTTATAGTTGGATTCCAATACAAGCTGCTTGGCTTTTTCTATCCTAAGCTTGTTCACATAAAGAGAAATATTATCGCCGGTTTCCTTTTTAAACAGATAGCAAACATAGTGCTTTGAAAGATTCAGGTACTCTGCCAGGAATTTCAACGAGACTTCCTTATCATAGTTTTTCTCAATATAGTCCACTGCCTTCTTAATGATATAGTTCGAATTGTCCAGTCTGTAATTTTTAATATCCCGTATCACCATCATAATAACACCCTTAAATAGTTTAACGGTACTTTTTATTTTGGTTGTCGTCATGATCATCGTATGGTAATAGGAGTAGTTTCTGTTTTCATCGCCTTCCGTAAAGCAGTGGTGATAGCGCTCAAAGATATTGCTGATCATATTGGAGTAAAACAATTTCACCTCTACTACCTTGGCCGTATTCTGTCTGAAAAAAGCTTCCATTTGCTCGATCACAGCAACGACTTTTTCCTCATCTTCTTCGTCCATATAACTGATCAGCTGCTGTTCATAGCCCTTTTTGATACTGAATATATTAATATTATGCACGGCTCCTTCGGAAGCACTGATCACCCGGCTTTCATCCATGTAGAAGATCTGTTCCGCCTGTAAACAGACATCCTGGTACACACTGAAAACTTTCCTTATATCGGTAAAAGTGCGGCTTACTACTCCACTCAGCGGAATATCGAAGTATTGCATCATCGAATTCCGTATGGATGCAATGCTATTTTGAACTTCCGCTGCCTCCAGGTTCTTTTTCGATAAAAGGAAAACGAATTCATTGCTGCTTTCCTTAACCAAATAAGCCATCCTGGCCTCGGCTATAATGCCCGAAGCTATATTAATAATGGCATTATTCATGTGCTGCCATTCCTGGTCTGAAAAATCCGTTTTACGCTCTGCATCATCCCTAAACAGCATCATTACGGCAAACCTTGATTCTTCTACGGTAAAACCCAAATCAGAGCATGTGGATAATAATTTATCTTCCACTACGCTTTCGGATTTTAAAAAGTCACTTAACAGCTTTTCTTTCAGTGTTTCTATGTTTGTATCAATCTGCTTTTTTAAATAACTGGTCCGCTCCTGTTCGCCTAATTTTGCGTCAAGGCTTTTCTTTAGGGTTGTCATTGCTTTTATCAGTTCTTCATCTTCCACCTCGGATTTTAGAATATAATCATCCGCGCCGCTTTTCAGCGCTTCCCTGGCGTATCCAAAATCATCATAACAGGTTAAGATCAATATCTTAGCCTGCCGGTTCTCCTGCCGGATCTTTTTTGTAAGCCAAAGCCCGTCCTGTTTCGGCATTTTGATATCTGTAAGAATCACATCCGGTCGGTGAAGCTTATAAGCTTCATAGGCCTGCTCTCCGTTAGAGGCTTCCGCTACAATGGAAAACCCGATACTTTCCCAATCAATGGTTGATTTTATCCCGACCCTGACCAGAACCTCATCATCAACAATCAGCACCTTGTACATAAAACCCTCCTTTAGGATAACCCTTCCGTTTTATATGGCAGTGTAAGCGTAATATGTGTTCCCTCATTTTCACCTGTAACGATGTGAATGCCATAATTCTCTCCAAAATACAGCTTTATTCTCTGCTGAATATTATTGAGTCCCACTGTACTGAATTTGTTTACATCCTTTTCCGATCTGAAGATGTTCTTCAGTATCTCCGGCTTGATTCCGGGACCGTTGTCATTCACCTCAATCACCAGTGTTGTGTCCTTTTTATAAGCTTTTATTTCTATATGAAGCTGCCTCGGATTTTCCTCCTCCGATCCCGACCCGTAAATAATGGAGTTTTCAATAATGGGCTGTAAAATCAGCTTGGGAATACAGCATCCGTAACATTCATCGGCAATTGTGTAGCCAATGGTAAAGGATTCGTTAAAGCGCAGCTTTTGTATTAGAATATAGTTCTCTACATGTTCGATTTCCTCTCTGAGCAAAATCATATCCTTCCCCAGGTTTATGCTGACTTTAAGAAGTTTAATCAGTGCAGTTACCGCACTGCTTATACTCTTTGCACCTTGAATTTTCGCCATCCATTTAATGGTATTCAGCGTATTATATAAAAAGTGGGGGTTAATTTGGGCATGGAGGGCCTCCAATTCGATCTCCTTCTTCTGCCTCTCCTCTTCAATCAGTTTCTCAATCAGTGATTTTGTCTCGCTGATCATCGTATTAAAGCTTGTACCCAGCTGCCCGATCTCATCCTTTCCGGTCATAGTGACGCGTACATCCAGATTTCCATTTTCCGCCTTTTTCATCACCTTCATCATGCGGATGATGGGTTCCGTGACTTTTATGGAAAAAGCAAGTGCTAAACCTAGAGTAATAATAACATAGATGATCCCCGTCGTTATCAAATTCCATTGAATTTCCTCAATCTCTTTATATAAATACTTGGACGGGATTGTTTTTACAATCTTCCAGCCGTTGGTGCTGCATGTGGAGTATATGGCGATTTGCTCTACACGGTTATCCGTAAAGGAAGCATGTCCGCTGTTTTTCTGGTTGGAAAGGATTTGTTTTGCATAGCTTTCCTCCTTTATACTGCTCCCGATCTTGGTCTTATCCGGATGGCTTACAATTTCTCCGTCCCGATTGCAGATGAAAACCTGCCCGCCTTCCCCGCTCATGAGGTTTTTGTAAGACTTTTCAAGCACGGCCTCATCGATATCAATGGTCATCAGGCCCAGTTCCTTCAATGTATTAAAATCAACTAACTTTCTTCCCAGAGATAAGTAATACTTATCAAACTCCCCCGATAGAATTTTTATTTTTTCACGGCGGGTGTTTACCCAAAGAATTTCCCCTTCTGTCTTAGATAACATATCAACGGGCATATAATCCGGCTTTTCAGCCACTTTAATTGCACCCACCGAATAAAAGTTCTTGTCCGTCAATATATCGATCCCATCGATGTCATCTCTTGAGGTGTAAAAGCTTCTCAGCAAATTCCGAAATTGGACCGTATCCATCGTCTCTCTATTATTTAACGCTTGTAAGAAATCTCTGTTGGCAAGAATCACATTGGAAAACTCCTGGATATCGTTTAAAATAAAGTCAATGTTCTTTCCGGCTTCATATACCGACTGAATGGCCGACTCGCTGTACTTTTTGCTTATAATTCCTTTTACCAGATTTGAATATATAACGGAAAAAAGTATAATGGGAACCAAGATGAAAACGATGGTAATGCAGATCAGCTTGAACCGGAAACTATTGATGAATTTTACACCTTCCATACATTTGCTCCTCACAATTTGGGATGGTTCTACAGCAAAAGATACCGAATGGCCTTACGGAAATAATCCGCTGCAGCATTTATATACAATCGGATTGGTAACTGCTGATTTGGGTATCGTACAGCCAACGGTTCTAGGGCCTTACGATGTACGAATCAGCTAAGTTCCATCCGAATTTGTATAGTTGCTGCTTAAGGCTTTAATCTCATCATGGATTGATTTTGCTACATTTTCTACGTTTATATCGTCTCGGATCATTTGATGCAGATTTTTAATAATGATCTGCTCAACATAGTAAAAGTTTCCTATTTTAGGTCGGTAATACGCATTTTCTTTTTTCCATGCATCCAGCACAGCCGGAAGTTCCGGCATCGCCCTGTATTTGCTGTTGCTGCCCTGGTTTCCTGCGATTACATTCTTTATATCCTTATCCTCGTATACCGACTTCCTGGGTGGGATTCCTCCGCCTTCCGAGTGTTTCAGCACGAAAAGCTGGGTCTGCGGAGAGGTCGCCCATACGATAAACAGCCATGCCGCCTGTTTTTCCTGTTCAGAGGCATACTTGTTAATTCCGATACCGGACCCTCCGTAGATACTCGCACTTCGCTCCGGGCCGTAGGGTAATATGCTGTAACCCACCTTACCGGCAACCTTTGAAGTCGACGGGTTTTCGATGGAGGATGAGTTTTCATCCCAGTTGGGCATCATGGCGATTTCACCGTTTTTGAAGGCCTGTGCAGTATCATACCAATCCCAATTCAAACTTTTTGAGGAAGAGGATTGTATGATTTTTTTATACATCGTAAGGGCATCGATAAAATTGGGGGTCAGGACACCGATTTCATGCGGCTCCTTTATCCCGAGGCTGCCTACATTTTCATCCTTAAAATAATCGCCTCCGTAAGCAGCCAATACATTGGAAAAGTCACAAAAAATCGAGTTGTGCTCCTGGGCCATGTGCCCGCTGCCGTATTTCACCTCAGTATCCGGAACATTCTTATCAATCCAGTCGGCAATCTCACAATACTTTTCCCAGGTAAAACCGTATTGTCCGGGAGTCCAGTCATAGCCCCTATCCCTTTGAAAGCTTTCCCTATACTTCTCGAAGATGTCCTTCCGGTAATATAGGATCATGGTGGTCGTATCGAAAGGTATGGAATACACGGCTGCCTTATCAATATAGTACGACTCGACGTTTACCTGCTCTTCAAAAAAATCCTCCAGCCCCCCCGGTATGTGCGGCAGATTCGGATTTCCGTTATAGCGGTTCAGATCCTCAAAATTTGTTGCGAACCGGTTTAAGGTTTGATAAGGATCTACATAGATAAGCGGGTATCTCCCATCCTTTGTAATAAACCCCATGTTTATTTTTTCACTTAGGGCACTAAAGTCCATCGCGCGGATATTGATATTGATCCCTGTAACTTTGGTAAATTCCTGACTTTCCTTTGTTAAGATATTCGCATTGATGGTATTTTCAACCAAGAAATTTAAAGTCACTCCCTCAAATTGGCGCCAGTCAAACCCTTCCGGCGCTTCAATATTCGGAAGGCTGGAATACGCTTCATAAAAAGGTGCAGCTACCACCTGTTTATCCGAATCATTCCCGATTTCACCCGGCAATCCCATATTCTTATTTTTCATATTCAAAGGACCGTCAGAAACGAATGTTGAAAGAATAGAGACCAACAGCACTGCCACAAGGATTGTAATACTCATTCTTTTTGCCACGGAACCACCTCCGAATGAAAAGTACACTGCTTGCCTTATACTATGATTTTACCTTTTATCCTAACAAAATACAAATGGATATTATATCTATCCTCATTATAGGTTTTAATTTTCGACAAAAAATCACAACTACCCCAGGTTATAACAAACCCAGGGTAGTATGCGAAATTTTCCTCAACGCAACCTGCATCTACAAATTCAATCGTTATATTTTAATGACTGCTTTAACAACGTCATTCTTATTCTCAATCACAAAGTCAAAGGCTTTCTTGCTATCTTCAAAATCAAACTCATGGGTGACAATGCCCTTAACATCAATTTTACCATCCGCAATAGCACCAATAGCAGCAGGATATAGGTTACGGTAACGGAATACGGATTTGATGTCGGCTTCCTTGATCATAATCTGCATAAAATCGAATTCGATAACATCCTTCGGTGCCAGTCCCACAAGAACTATGGTTCCTCCCCGCTTTACCGCATAGGCCGTTTGCTTTATGGTAAACTCACTGCCGGCAGTTTCAATTACGATATCTGCCCCTTTCCCGCCGGTCAATTCCGCTATTTTATCCAGTGTATTCTCTTTCTTTGCATTGATTACATGGGAAGCGCCCAGGTTCATGGCACACTCCAGTCTCTTATCGATGACGTCAACAACAATAACTTCCGTTGCTCCAAATGCCTTGCAGGCCAGCAGCGTTACAAGTCCGATACACCCAGCCCCCAGCACCACTACCTTATCGCCCAGCTTTACCCCCCCCTGTGCCGCAGCATGGAGGCCGACAGCGAGAGGCTCTACCAGCGCGCCTTCTTTGGTGGATACATTGTCAGGCAGCTTGAAAGCCATATTTTCCGGAAATGCAATATAGTTTTTCAGACAGCCGTGATAAGGAGGCGTTGCTAAAAATTCAACGTCCGGACAAAGATTGTATTTGCCTCCCTTGCAGAATTCACACTGACCGCAAGTGATCCCGGGTTCCAGCGCAACTTTATCTCCGACTTTCAGTCCCTTTACCGCACTGCCGACTTTTACTACCTCACCGGCACATTCATGTCCGAGGATAAAATCACCCTCTACGATAAAATTGCCGATTCTGCCCTTCTCGTAATAATGGACATCCGAGCCGCAGATGCCCACATATTCCATTTTCACCAATACATCATTGTCTCTGAGCGCAGGCATCTCTACAGGAACAATTTCCATTTCGCCGATTCCCTTCATAAATACTGCTTTGTTTTCCATCACTTGATTCCCTCCTGTAAATAAATAATTATAATTATTTCGCGCACAGGTCCACTGTGCGCGAAATACTCAAATGTTTTCCTATTTAAGGTTTCCTGCTTCCTTATGCATTTGGATGAACTTATCTACATTGTCTTTTGTAATAAGGTCGCAATCGATGAAGGTTACATCATGTTTTGTTGCTCCGGTAACAAGGTCATGCACCAGCTTTACTGATTTTTCAGCAAGAGCGTACGCACTCTGGAGCGTAGTAGAAGTCATGCGGCCATCCTTGATATAGAGGCAGGCTTCACCGGTACCGTCAACTCCGTAAGCTAAAATGTTCTTTATACCCGCAGCTTTAGAAGCTTCCAAAGCACCCACGCACATGTTGTCATTCATGGATATGATGGCATCGATTTTACCGCCGGTTTTCTGAATCCAGTCTTCCATGAATTTCATTCCTTCATCCTTATTCCAGTTGGCAATCTGCTCACCGACAATCTTCACATCGGGACGCTTGGAGAAGAACTCCTTCTGCCATCCTTCACGTCTTTTAATGGAGTGTGTATTTCCTGCTGGTCCAAGTAAAACAACAACATTGGCATTCTGCGGAATCTGCTTAAAAGCAAGTCTGGCATTGGCTGCACCCTGCTCGACAGGATCGGCATCAACAGCGGACGCCTGGTCGCCATCGTTGATACGGAGGTTAACGGTTGCCGTCTTAACGCCAGCGGCGGCTGCAGCCTTCATAGGAGCCACCTGTGCCTCCGAATCCAGCGGTTGAAGAAGGATGGCGTCAAACTTCTTCGTTACCGCGTTCTCAATATGGGAGGCAATGACATCATTTTTACTCTGTCCATCGAAAACCGTAACTTCCATGTCAGGATATTTCTTTTCCACTTCTGCCTTTACTGCATTGGCCAGCCAGGAAGCAAATGAGTCACCCTGGGCTCTGGCGATATAGGCAAGCTTATACTTCTTGCCTGCTTTATCTGTCTGTTGAGCGGGTTTATCTGTGGATTTTTCCGTGGTTGAGGGCATGGAGCAGCCGGCAAGCGCTGTTATGGATACCATAGCCGTTAGTACCATTGCTAGAATCTTTTTCATTTCTTTTCTCCCTTTCATTTTTAATTTTATTTATCCAAGCAGATATTTTTTCTGCCTAAATAGCACGATTTGTGATAATAGTGCAGACGGAAGTTATTTTTTCACTGTCCTTTGATAGACACCGCTATGCACTCATATCCTTGCTTTTCTTATCCGTTCTTTCCTCTATGCTGCCAAGTATTTTTGAGGTTCTTCTGTTTTTTGAATAAATGTCATAGATAACAGCCAATGCGATGATAACGCCTTTAACAATCTGCTGCATGTAGGACTGTACACCGACCAGATTCATGATATTGCTTAACAACCCCATAATAAATGCACCTACAAGGGTTCCCATGGCTGTTCCGATACCGCCGGAAAAACTTGTACCTCCGATAATTGCCGCTGTCATGGCTTCAAATTCAAAGCCGTTCCCCGCATTCGGCAAACCGGCATTCACACGGGACATAAACAGTACCCCTGCCAAACCTACAAACAAACCGTTGATCAGATATGCCTTCATCTTTGTTTTATTGATATTGATACCGGAAGCACGGGCCGCCTCTTGATTTCCCCCCACTGCGTACAGGTAGCGTCCAAATTTGGTATGCTTCAGCAAGTACCATGTAATGACGGTAATACCGATCATAAATACAACGGGTGTAGGAATGAAGAAGAAATTGCTCTGTCCCCATACGATGAAGTTACCCAACTGGTAGATATTCTGACCGTCCGTATAAAGCAGGGCCGCGCCCCTGGCAACGGTCATCATGGCAAGTGTAGCAATAAAGGGAGGTGTGTTGAACTTTGTAACCATTACTCCGTTGATGAAGTTGCACAAGACGCCGACCAATATTCCCACCAGCATCGCCAGCATAAGCGAACCGGTGACCTTATAGGCCGAAACGGCAAGAAGTCCGGCAAGTGCAAGTACGGAGCCTGCGGAAAGGTCGATAAGACCTGCAATAATGAGCAAGGTTTCTCCAAAAGCAATGATGGTGGTAATGGAGATTTGCCTGGAGATGTTTGCAAAGTTCTTCCCCGAAAAAAACACGGGACTGATTACCGAACATAGGACAAACATCGCAGCAAGTATTAAGTATATGCTATACTTACTGGTTACCCTGGACCACAGGGCTGTTATTTTGTTTTGATTCATCTTTATCTACTCCTCGTCGCTAATTTCATTATATTTTCCTGGGTGAAGTCCGGCAGGCCAAGCTCTCCCATGATTCTCCCCTTTGCCATAACATAGATCCTGTCACACATACCCAGAAGCTCCGGCAGTTCGGAGGAGATCATGATAACGGCTTTTTTCTCCCGTGCAAGGTCTGTCATAAGCTTATAAATTTCAAACTTTGCACCGACATCAATCCCTCTTGTAGGTTCGTCCACAATCAGAACATCCGGGTTTCGGAGCATCCACTTTGCAAGCACCACCTTTTGCTGATTACCGCCGCTGAGGGAATCGATGGAGGTTTCCAGTGTCGGCGTCTTCACCCGCATCCGATCACAGTAGGTTTTTACAGTGCTATTTTCATTTCTGGCATGTAAACGGCCTTTTTTAATAAATAAGCGCAGGTTAGGGAGTGATACATTTTCTAAAACACTTCGCATCGGAACAATGCCGAAACGTTTTCGATCTTCCGAGAGCATGACCATCCCGTTTTCGATACTATCCTCGACACTCTTTATGGTAACTTCCCTGCCCTTGATTTTTATTTTGCCGGCTGTAAAGGGATCCAGTCCGAAGATGGCACGGGCAACTTCGGTACGGCCTGCGCCCATGAGTCCTGCAAAACCGACAATTTCACCGGCCCGTACAGTAAAATTAACATCGTTGAATGTCTGACCCTGGGTCAATCCTTCTACCTCCAACACAACATCTCCTATGGGTACTTGCTCCTTTGGATACACATTGGTGATGGTTCGGCCTACCATAAGGGAAATCACCTTATCGATGGTAAGTTCGCTCGCCGGAAGGGTATCAATAACACTTCCGTCACGCAGTATGGTTATTTCATCCGCAATTCTGAATATCTCTTCCATTTTGTGTGAGATGTAAATGATGCTGACGCCCTTTGCTTTCAGGTCCGCAATCTTTTTAAACAGTACCTCTACTTCTCTGTTGGTAATGGCCGATGTAGGCTCATCCATGATGATAACATCCGAATCATAGGAAATGGCTTTCAGTATCTCCAGCATCTGAATATCGGATACCGTCAAATCCTTCAGCTTCGTTTCCGGCTCATACATCAGGTTTTCCTGCTTCATCAGTTCTACAGTCCGCTTCCGTATTTCCTTCCAATCGACAGCTCCAAGTTTATTCACCGGCTCACAGCCGAGGAACAGGTTTTGTTCAACTGTAATTTCCGGGATATAATTAAGTTCCTGGAATATCATCGATATACCCAGTTTCCTTGCCTCTATGGGGTTATGGATTTTAACTTCCTTGCCATCCATAAGGATCTGTCCGTTGTCCGGCTGGTAAATCCCATTGATAATCTTCATCAGTGTCGATTTACCTGCACCATTTTCTCCGCAAAGCACATGAACAGTACCCTTTTTAACAGAAAAGTTGACGTTGCTAAGTGCCTTGACACCGGGGAATGATTTCTCAACACCTCTCAATTCAAGCCTTGGGGCATTCTTCACAATCCTCAATCTCCTTTATGAATTATTTTGATGCTGATGGAATTCTATAAAAGTGAATCACAATTACATAATAGGTGATTTTGCACAAAAATATAATGGACCGCATTTCTTCATTTGTGCATATTTTTGCGAAATTCTTTGTTATAAATATAACAGACTGTACCGGTAAGGTTTTTGTGAACTGGATTGTGTTTTTTTTGTACAGAATTACTATTTTATTGCATAAGACGGTCAAAAGCACTGAATTTATGTGCAGAAAAAGGGGCAGCCCGCTGCAGATTTCCTGCATCGGGCTGCCCCTTTTTTAATTAGTTTACTTCGATTAAACGGTCCGATTCTATGAAAGCAAACTTTCCTCCGGTCAAGAGGTATACAGGCTGTTTACTTCCTACCTTCCAGCGGTGATTATTTCAACATTCAACGCTGAATCTCTCTTGCTCTTCGGAAAATCAAAGGAAGTGCTTTATCAACACTTCCTTTGCACCAAGAATATTCACTGCACTATGTAAAAAACGCTCCTACCCTATAACCGGTTGATTTACTGCGCTAAAGCCTACTCATCAAAAAACTTCTTCAAATCATGATATTCAGGCTTATCCAGGATATCCAGCCCATTCTTCGTTGCAGCCCTGACCAGATCCCTGCAGGTTTTTAGACGGCTCAGCATAGGCTTTATAACCATGCTGCTCTGGTTTGCAAAATCATAGAGTTCCTTCTCGGAAATGGGCAGCTTATAGCCGTGTTTGCTGCTGGCGATAATCACCCCTGCATCTCGTAGTTTTGCTACAATTCTGGTCCTGAGATAATGCACGGTAAATCTTCTTTTTCGTATCTGATACAGGTTATCAATAATTTCATGGGTCGATACATAGAGATCCGGCCGATTGAACTGAAGCTTGAACCTCAAAAACTTAATGACCAGCACCTGCTCTACCACCTCAGGTACATCCGAGTTTTCGTGCAGTTCGATAAAGCTGTTTGCCTGCCGCAGTGCCAGGGTCGCAATTTTTTCATCAAATTGCGTTCCGGTATCGACAGCTGTGTTGACCAGATATCTTCGATAGGATTCCGGCCAGTGCAGAATCGTAATGATCTTATCCTTTAGAAAACTCATGAAATCGGAGAATTTATCCGACTTTTTCTTCTCATCGTATCCTGCCGCCATGGTCCCGCATATAAAATCAGCCAGTTGGACTACTGCACCGGACCTGCCGGGGGCAAAGCCGAAATCATAATATTCAAACATATCTGGCGTATGCCTCTCGTGTACATACCGTTTAAAGCTTTCCATAAACCCTTTATTTTCATGCTCACCGGCCATCATCTGCAGCCGGGGATAGGCCTGATACAACTCTTTGTGGAGCATGTTGTTCAGGAACTTTATAAAGGAATCCTCAAAAGCCAAACCGCTGTCCAATACGATCCTGCGTTTATCAACAACGAGGGAGAAAATATGGAAGTCAAGCTTGCGAATATCCTCGAGGATTTTAATCCGTCGGGCATCATCCTCCCCCAGGGTGGAAGATTTCATTTCATCCCCGGGAAAATGCTGAGCTCGTATCGCTTCTATTTCCTCTTCAAGCTTTGAGATCTTACTTCCATCCACGATAATGGCCGTCACAATAAAATGGGTGGAAACACCCTCACGATCAAAATCGAACCCAAAATTCCCGTAATCAGCTATAAACGCGTATTCCGTATTGAGATTTCGAGGAATCAGGTTACGAGTCCCATCCTCAAGCAAATTTATAAACTCCATTTTATCACCACCAATACTCTTTTTATATTAATACTATTATTTCAATGAATATATACACCCATACGCAAATATCAGTGGCTGAGGGGGTAATAATCTTGCTGCAACCGTACGGTGTTTATCCTATTGTATCATTTTTCCATTTATAAAAGCAATATGATAAATATGCCCTTCAATTTTGTTACTGACAACCGGCAAAACCAGGGTATATTTTGCACAATACAAAAACTCCGGCAATCCACCGGAGTTTCATTTTATTCATTCCTGCTATTACTATAGTTATAATTATAAATAAGAGACTTTTTTAATTCTGTAAGGTTATCTACTTTATAAACCCGTCAAGGGTGATAATGTCTCCTCATTTACATGAGTGAAAACATAAATTCATCCAGGAATTTAGTATAATCGCTTTTTGACACATGGGATAAATCGGCAACAGGCTTTGAGCAATTCTCCAATGCCACTGTCGATATTATAAAGTCATATTCGTTCTCTGCTTTATAGGCCAGCTGCAAGCTGGAACAGATGTCGACAATTTCTATATCCACAAAGCTTTCATACAATACCTTTTGCAATTTAAATCCTGCGATAATTCCATTATTGCATACCAGCAGCGCCTTCTTCTTCCTGGCATTCCGTTTTTGCGACAGTATAAAGTGCAGGGATACGGTGATGATCTCCTCCTCATCCGATTTCACATTACAAACCTCCTCATACAAAGCACTTGCTTTTGAAACCGCATTGACGATCTCCGCCGTCGGATTCAGGAAGTCCTCCATGGCAGAAGTTTTTATGGGAATGTTTTCTTCCAACCGGTAAAGGGAGGTTTTCAAGTGGGATATGACGCCGAAAAACAGAATTTTATCGGTGGCAAAGGTTGTTCCAAGCTGCACATCTACGCAATCGATCAATTTGATGGCCAGCAGCTCGATTTTCTGCGGAATGTAACTGATTGCGCTGTCGGAGTGGTTGAAGGTATTGTAGCTCATGAGGTGGATACAGATATAGGTTCTCTCCGACTCCGGCATTTTCAGGTTAAATTCCGATTCAAGCCTGGAAGAAATATATTCCGAGGTTTTCAGTTCCAGACTCGTATATTCATGGTCCGGTGGCATAAAATGATCCTCTACATTTTTTCCGGTGGTAAGCCTGGCAATGCCGATGACCAAATGGGTAACGATGGATAAAAAATATTCATCGGTGAGAAAAAAATCAAAGGTCTTTTCCGCATCCTCAATAATATTGCATACATTTAGGATGTCGATTTTTCCATATACACTTTTTAATTTCGTATACTTCTCTTCCGGCAGCCTGCCACAGCAGTTAAAGCCCGTTAAAACATCCTTTTCATTGGTTTTATATATATCAAAAAATCCCGCAATTGCATTTCTGCGGCATAATTCATTTCCTTCAATACCAATCCCTCTATGCTGGCACTTAAACAGCTTCAAACCATACTTTGAAAGCCATTGGCTGATCCATTCCAGGTCCTTTAGCACTGCGGTTCTGCTGACGTAAAAATGGTCCGCAAAAAACTGAATGGTAAGCTCATCGTTGGAGAAGAGCAGTGCCTTCAGCGTTTCCAGCCTTCTTCGGACCATATCTTCAAAAATATTAATATTATCGATCTTTAATTTTTTAACCAGCTTATTTTTGTCTTCCTGGTTGACCAGGAGCTTGATTCCATAGCCCTGCTTTTTTAAAACCTTAATTTCATTTAAACCGATTTCAGAAAACCATCCCTCTATTTTACAGATGTAATTCTGTATGGACCGCTTCGATACACCGATTTGCTGCGACAAGGCCTCCAGTGTCATGTACTTTTCAGTTTCCAATAATACCTCAATAATCTTCCCCATCTTTTTTTCGAATTGGTTCATTATTTTCCACCTTTACTTTTCTACAAAACTAACGGCTGTTAAGGCGCCGTAAAATAATTAGCTGGTCTTTTTTGCGGGCCCGCCATGGGCTGGTCGCAAGCACTGCTTGCTGCTCGCCTATGCATCCTAGCATCCATGAAGGGTGTAGCAAAATTATAGACCAGATTATTATTTTACAAGTCCTAAATACCCGCAGGGGCATGGAATGGAGTCATGAGCTGCTTTTGACTCCCTCTCACATTTTGCCCCAAGTATAAAGTAGTATTATTTTCCTGCCTCAACGTTAAAATACAGCACTTTTCCAAACTCGGTATTCTTAATCAGATTCTTTGCCAGGATACAGGCCTCCTGGGGTTCAATACCGCTGACTTCAAATTCCAGCTTGATTCCAAGCTTTTTAACAAACCTGAACTCGATTCCATTTTCCTTGTACTCATTGAGTAAAGCAATGATTTTATCACTCATTAACGGGGAATTGATAAATATTTTCACGCAACTTCTCTCCTCTTATATTTTTTACATAGGTTTTTGCAAAAATATCATATCCGGCTCTTGCTTCCTTATTTGCAAAAATAGACAGTACTGCGATAAGGAAGGGGAACCCCTGGAAAATATATAAGGAAGCAACTTTTATAGCACTCCTTACCGCCATAAGCAGATAGTGAAGAGGCCATTTCCGGTTTGGATTCATGGAAGCAATCCGCAGGCCCAGAATCAGCTTCCCTGGAGTCGCGCCGAAAAACGCAAACTGGCTCACCACCTCATACAGGAACCAAATCATCAAAGTCTGCCAGTATGCGGCGTTAAACAGAGTAAACATTTCGTTTGCAAGAGCCTGGGCATTTGGGCCGCCCGCCCCTTCCCCGGCAGTATCCATCGCTGCTTTTACAGCAGGAAAATCAGGCTTTCCAGTAAAACGAAATACAATATAGACAATGGTTACTACGATGACCGTATCCAGCAAAAACGCAGCAAAACGTTTAAGACGATACCCCGGTTCATTTTTACCAATTTCCAATCCCAGAAAAGCCATGTTTTATCACCCTTTTTTAATATTTGCTTACGCTCCCGCTGCTTTAAAGAAGCCGGGAGCGTAAATTCAATGAATTATAGCTGCTTTACAGGAGGAACTTCCGGTTTGACACGAGGTGCGATGACCCATCCTGCCAAACCGGAAAAATCACTTTTAAAATAACCGTTTATACGTTTGCATACTGGGCTGCTTGTTCCTTTTCTTCCTCTTTCTCCATGGAATAGTTTTTCAAATCCCAAACTCTGATGAAGGGAAGCCAAATCAGGAATGCAACAACAAAGGAAATAATCTGCGCTACAACACCCATCAGATTCTGGGTCATCAGGAAACCGCTGATGAGGAATGGCGTTGTCCAGGGTACCATGTAGTTGCATAACGGGAATAAGCCGATGGCCGTACCGATATATTGGATGGTCATTACAACAGCCGGAGTTGCTATGAAAGGTATCATAAGGAATGGGTTCAATACTACCGGCAAACCAAAGGTAACAGGTTCGTTAATATTAAACAGTCCAGGTGCGATACCGATACGTCCGACCTGTTTCAGGAGCTTTGATTTTGCAAATACCAGCATGTATACCACAGCTGGAAGCGTCGCTCCAGAACCGCCGATCCAAACGCCATTTTCATAGAAAGGTTGTGTAACAATATGTTTTGCTGCTTTACCGATGTTTTCCTGCAGGTTCACGATCCACATGGGCTCAAAGATCGGGAAAATAACGATGGAGGAACCGTGCAAGCCGAGGGACCACAGCAAATGCTCGGAAAATACGGCAATCAATGTACCGATATAGGAAGTTCCGAAGCCGCGTAACGGTATTGAAATTACTGTGGATACGAAGGCCGGGAAGTTTTCCCACGGTGTAAGTGAAAACAATCCGCGAACAATCAGGAAAAAGAGTATAATGATAGCTCCCGGTACAAGTGCCGTAAACTGGCGCGATACGGACGGAGGAACGGATTTCGGAAGCTTGATGGTAAAGCTTTTCTGAACAAGAATCCGGTAAATTTCACCCGTAACCAGCGCGATAATCAATGCCGTAAACAGGAATTCCGCCGTAAAAGTCTTGGTTGCCCATGCCGCAATGGTGGCATCCCCCTGTTTGAAGGAACCGACAATATTGATGGTAAAAAATGCTGAGAGTGAAATAATTCCTGCCGGAGTACCATCAATATGATAGCTGTTGACAAGGGAGCTGGCAACGCCGAAGCAGGCAACCAGGGCTACGATACCGTAGGTAGCGTTCATGATGATGCCTTCAAAAGAGTTCCAGCTTTCGCCGAAAGTTTTGGTCATGAAGTCGAGATAGGCTTTGAGTGGAAACTCTGCGACGATCATTGAAAAAGCGCCCAGAATGAGAAGCGGCATTACCATGACGATACCGTCACGGAGAGCCAGCAGGTGTCTTTGTCCACCGATTTTGGCAGCCACAGGCAAGAACTTTTCTTCCATAAAGTTACTCATGGATCTGTTTGTGCTCATAATAAACCTCCTTAATTTTTTTAACTATATACACGCACAAAAGGGTTTGCATTTCCTCTTTTGTGCGCTTGTATTTCCTTGCTTGCTCATCGCAAAAATTAAATTTATTCCTTGTAAAATCACTTTTGCGATTCATATAATATAATCACTAAGCTCACGGCTTATTGGTTTTGAGTTTCGCAAGGGATTCATTCAGAATTTTCTCGGCATTTATCAGAGCATAGTCGGAAAAGTTCATTACCTCAATTACCGGGACAGCGCTGCCGTACTCGGCTTTAAACTTGGATAAAAGATACCTTACCTGCGGGCCCAGCAGAAGGATGTCGGTCTTTTTGACCCGGTCCCCCATCTTATCAAAGGGCAATGCGTCAATATCGACTTCAATCCCTTTTGCAGTTGCAGCGGCTTTCATTTTATCCACCAGCATGCTGGTGGACATTCCCAGATTGCATATCAGCGTAATAGTTAACATTTATTCCCCCTCCTTTATATTTTTATCTGCCAATTTTTCATACAAATCAATAAACTCTACTGCCATATCGCGCATAAGCATGGCAGATGTCAAATGATCCTGTGCATGGACCATAAGAAGTGTAATCTCGGATTTTTCACCCGACATCTCTCCCCGAATGAGCTCCGTCTGAACATCGTGTGTATCGACCATGGCATTCCTTGCCTTTTCAATGCAGACCCGTGCTTCCGTGAAGTTTCCTGCCTTGGCGTACATTATGGCTTCCATTGAATAGCTTTTTGAATCTCCTGCACCCGCAATAAGCCCCATGGCGGTTTGTAAAGTATCCATATCTCCACTCCCTACTTTTCTCCGAATTTGATTTCAAATAAATCCTTAACTGCTTCCGCCGCTTCCTTTTCATCCTCGCCTTCAAATTCGATGGTCACTGACTCACCGCATTTGGCATTGAGCGTCATGATCCCGATCACATTTTTCAGATCATACTCCTTGCCTCCCTTTTTGGCGACGACGCTGCTTTTAAAGCTATTTGCGCAGCGAACCAGCCTGCTGGCAACCCTTGCGTGGATACCAAGCTCATTGAGTACTGTAAGCTCCTGGATTAGCATAATTTGCATTCCTTTCCAAACTGAGATTTTAAATAGCTTTCCACTTCCGAGGCTGTAGCAAAGGAAAGTACCCTTCCCAAAAGCACAGCCGCTTGGGATTTATCCGTATTGCATATGATTTTCCGCACCCTGGATATGGACGGTATGCTGACGCTTAAATTCGTAACACCCATGGCGACCCATAAGGGAATGAGTTCGGGTACCTCTCCCGCCTGCCCGCATATATCCACTTCGATGCCGTGTTTTGCAGCACTGGAACAAATATGTTTCACCATTTGCAGCAAAGCAGGATGGAAATAGGAATTCAAATAGGCAACCTTTTCATTCATACGATCCGCAGCAAACAGATATTGTGTCAAATCGTTGGTGCCGATACTGAAAAAATCCACTTCCTTCGCAAAGCTTTCGGCCATAACGGCCGCCGCCGGTATTTCCATCATCATCCCCAGCTTGACATTACTTCCAAACGGTATCCCCTTTTCATTGAGTTCCCTTTTTACTTCCTCAATGACGGCCTTTGTTTGATATAGCTCCTCCATGGAGGCAATCATGGGTATCATAATGGAAACGTTCCGGGCCAGGCCGGACCGCAATATTGCCGATATCTGCGCTTTAAATAGAGGTGGGTTTGCAAGGCAGTACCGTATGGCACGGTAACCCAGAAAAGGGTTCTCCTCCTCGGGAATGTCCAGGTACGGAACCACCTTGTCTCCCCCTGCATCCAGCGTCCGTATGATCAGCGGACGTTCTTCCAGGGTTTTGGCAATGTTGGAATACATCTTGTACTGTACTTCCTCCGGGGGAGGAACACTGCTCTTCATGTATATAAATTCCGTACGGAAAAGCCCTACACCCTCACCGCCGTTTTCGATAACGGCAGCCGCTTCATTTTCCAGTGCAATATTTGCAAACACCTTGACTTCAAACCCATCCAGCGTTTTGCTCTCGCAATGCATGTATTCCCTCAGCAGCTGCTGCTCCTGCGTCTTTTTCTCCTGGTAGCTTTTAAAGGCATTGACCTGCTCCTCCGTCGGTAAAACAGCAACTTCGCCGGTTTCACCATTGATAACCGCCAAATCTCCCTGCCTTACATTTTTCATAAGCTCCGGTATCCCGACAACGCAGGGAATCCCCATGGATCTTGCCAATATCACGCTATGGCATGACTTACCACCCCGTTCCAAAATAATGCCCTTTACACGTTCCTTATTGATTCCTGCTGCCTGGGACGGTGACAAGTCCAATGCGGCAACGATGGATTCCCCCTCGATTCCCGAAAGTGTTTTCAGTTCCTTTCCGCACAAAGCAAAAGTAAGCCTTTTCGCCAAATCCTCCATATCGGCGGTACGCTCGCGCAAGTACTCATTGTCGATGTTTTGAAGTATTTTAATAAACTCCTGTGTAACAACCCGCAGCGCGAATTCACTATTGACGTGTTCCTTGAAAATATATTCTTTGATTTTGCCCAGAAAGTCCCTATCCTCCAGCATCAAAAGCTGATAATCAAAGATCTCACCGTTTTCCTGTCCAAAGTCCTCGATAGCGGATTTCATAATCCTTTCCAGCTGTAAGGCACAGATTTGCTTGGCATCAAGAAATCTCTGATATTCCTCATCAGGGTTTTCTATTTCCTTCTTGACAATTTCCAGAGTGTTTTCTTCGATCCGATATATCCTGGCCATGGCCATACCGCCTACTGCACCAATTCCAATCATTGCTTTCACCCTTTTTACGATACTCAATATTTTGTTGTGGCTAACTCGAAAACTATAGTATTGCTATTAAAAAACTGCGTTAGAAATGCTGCCTGTTAGCTCATCCTATAAATTATTAAATAATTTAGTCTGCTGCGGCTTCAGGTTTGTTATAGCGTCAGGTGTGCTGTAATTTCTGCTTTGTAACTAAAGTCTAACATAAAGTTAAAACAAAATAAACAAAGTAAAAGTTCAATTATATGCCTCATCAATGTGGAAAGTTTAGATAATTCGTCCGCAAGGGCAGGACTTAAATTCAGCAAGGTGCACAAAAGCGAACTATGTTTAAAAGGGTAAGGACCCAAAGTTTCTTTTGGGTCCTTACCCTTTTAAGTTGGAGCAATACACTTCCTTGGAAGTTTATTGGTACCTATATTCCTAGAGAACCTCTTTTAATCAAGGGTTACAATTTCCCCAATTAATTCTTCTTCCTTTCGCTGGTACTCACTTTTTAAATTGTTGTATTCCTCAAACATCAGTTCCTCCATTTGCTGGTATTCATCCTTTACCCGCTCCAGTTCTTTTGCCAAAGCAGCTTCTCTGTCTGCCCCCTCCGACCTTAATTGCTCCACTGCCTGCAATGTTTCTTTGCTCTGCCGGTATTCCGCCTTAAGCTGCTCCAGCTCTTTTGCCAAAACTTCTTCTCTCTGCCTCTCCTCACCGCTTAGCTGTTGCAATTCGGTCTTTAGCTTATCCTTCTCTTCCCGCAGCAGCGCTTCCCTTTGCTGGTGTTCGATTTTTAGCTGCGCCAATTTCTTCGCCAGCGCCCCTACTCTCTCTGTTTCCGCAATCCTTAGTCCTTCAACTTCCTGCAGCTCCTCTTTTTTTCGCTGGTATTCAGCCTTGAGCTGCTCTAACTCCCTGCCCAGAGTTTCTACTCTATCTGCTTCCTCCGTCCTTAATTGTTCAGCTTCCTGCAGCGCTTCTTCTTTCTGCCGGTATTCAGCCCTAAGCTGCTCCAGCTCTCTAGCCATGGCCTCCTCCCTTTCTCTCTCTACAGCCCTTAGCTGTTCCACCTCCGCCATTTCTTCCGTTTTCCGCTGATACGTCATCCGTAACGTCTCTATTTCATTTGCCAGCGCTTTTTCTCTTTCTCCCGCTTCTGCCCTTACCTGCTCAGCATCCTGCAATTCTTCCTTTTTCCCCTGGAGTTCATTCCTTAGCTTGTCACTCTCTGCTGTAAACAACGCCTCCATTTCCCGGTACTGGCTCTTTACCTGCTCCAGTTCCAGAAGCAAAGCCTTATTTTTCTGCCTTTCTTCAGCCATTCGCTGCTCCGCTTCCTGCACCTCTGCCCTTTTCTGCCGGTGCTCTTCCGCCCATTTCTCCTTTTCCTCCAGCAGGAACTCTTCCCTTTGCTGATACGCGTTCTTTAACTGCTCCAGCTCTTCCAGCAGAATTGCCTTTGCGGCTCTTTCCTCCACCATGGATTGCTCCGTTCTTTCCAATTGCTCCGTCTGCTGCCGGAATTCAGCCTGTAACCGCTCCATCGCACTGATTACAGCCTCTTTTTCTTGCCTTTCCTCCGCCATTAACCCTTCGGTTTCCTGTAACTGCTCCTTTTGCTGTTGGAACTCAGTCTGTACCCGTTGGAGTTCTCCAATCAGCTTCTCCTTGTTTTGCCTTTCTTCATTCCCCAATTGCTCCGCCTTTAGCAATTCCTCATTTTGTTGATGGTATTCCGCCTTTAATTGCTTCTGCTCTTTTACCAGCTGCAGCTCCTTTTCCCGATGTTCACTCGTGAGCCGCAGGATCTCTTTTTCCAGCGCTTCTTTTCTCCGCCTCTCCGCAGCCTTTACTTCCTCGTTTTTTCGTAATTCCTCCATGACCCGGCGATATTCAGCCCTTACTTTATCATTCTCTCCAAGAAGCTGCTCCTCACTCCGCCGGTATTCCGCCTTCAATTCCTCTATTTCATTGAGACAGTCCTGCTTTACCTTATCCAACTCAGTTATACTTTTAAAGTAATCATCTACAATATTAACAGCGGCCAATACTGCAATCATACCGTTACTTAACGTATTTTTCGACCGAGCGATCTCTTTCATCCTTCGATCAATATATAGGGCAACTTCATGCATATACTCTTCCGATTCAGCCCCGGTCACTGTATAGTTGGTTCCATATATACAAACTACTGCTTTATTCTTCTCTATCATAAAATGATTCTCCTCATATGTAATAAAATGTACTGTTTTTCAATCCGGCCAATTCTCTTTACGGAAATAGCTGCTGTCACGAGAACAAAAAAAGCCGAAACAATGTGTTCGACTTAATATTACATGATTCGCACTTCAAACTCAATACCTCGGCCCTATCAATTATAGATAAAATGAGCCTTACACCTTAAAAATCCGAGCCGAAAAACAGCTTTCGAATGCACCTGAGGATTATTCATTCAGGCAAATATGGCGGTGTTTTTGTATCACGACGCAGGGACAACAAATCGCCTCGTCCCTGCTTTCATGATACAAAGACACCGCCTCTTCAAAATTTAACCTTATACTATCCGATCTGGCTCGGATGTTTCTTAAAAAAGTCTACTCTGGGCTCCAGGAACTTAAGCCTGTGCTCCTGCGGGCTGTTCATAAAGGTATAGATGGGCTCAAAGATCCGATCCCAGTTCCAAAAATCTTCCTTGAGGTTAAGATAATCCAGTACCATCTCCGTACCTTCCGGTGCGATGGGGTGCATCAGAACCGTTGCCGTACGGACCATGTGAAACGCATCCACCAGGGTTTGGAAACGAAGCGCCGCATTCTCCTCCTCTTCCG
The DNA here is from genome assembly GCA_023419605.1 of Bacillota bacterium. Taxonomy (GTDB): domain Bacteria; phylum Bacillota; class Clostridia; order Acetivibrionales; family JAEZXR01; genus JAEZXR01. Next base: position 59,395 of record JAEZXR010000043.1, read on the forward strand.
CCTGCCGCATATTTTTCGCCCAGTACTTGTTTACATTGCGAATATAGGTATCCATCAGGTTCATTACAAGATGGAACTCGCATTTGTAAATCAACCGCTCAAATTCAAGGATGGTCTTTTCCGCCTCTTCCCGTATTTCTTTACTGATGTTCCCTACCGGGATTTTTCCATCGTAATACTTTTGGGCGGAATAAAAACAGGAGCGTACCACCCGGTTCAATACATTCGTAAGCAGATTCCCCTCTTTCAGTACCGGATCATTGTCCTTCTCACCGGCCTTTGGGTTTAAGGGTTTCGGCTGGAAACCAACACTTCGGATTCCAAGTCCCAGACCGAGGAAATGAGCCCGTAATTGTTCTACTGTATAATATTCAAGCAGTTCCCTGGCCGTAGGGGGTTTGATTTCTCCGCTGCTGCTGGCCTTTTTATCTAAAAAGAGAATATGGTTATTCGCAATAAGTGCAGGCAGTTGCAGTTCCCCTTCCGCAGGATCGGCGGAAGGAGCTTTCCCCTGGCTCCCCATGAACATGGCCATTTCTACAGGCCCGTAGAAGTAAATATTATCTTCACCGATAAATTGGTATACCTTCGACTCTTTGGAGCACCACCAGTCCTTCCAGGTATTTTTGTCCTTGTTTTGCAGTTCAAGACAAGCCATGGTAAAGGAGATGGGCGCCCAGAGGGATTCCGGCCATACCCAGACGGTTAAATCCTCCAGTCCTTCCAGTGCAGGCGCCGGAACTCCCCACTCGATATTTCCCGTCAGCCGGAAGGGCACCAGCGTCTTACCGGTACGGAAACGGATGGAATTTCCGGAAAGCAGGGAACACGCCTTTTCCCTTTTTTCAAGACTGTCAAAAACCAGAAGCACGGAGGATTTATTTTCCTCATCACACAAAGTATATTCAGGAAGCTGGCCCTCTATCGTACTTAACAAATCCAGTTGGTCTCTTTTTACATAGATAACGGGCGGCTCTAAAAACTCCTGAATGCTTTTGGCAACAAAGTGCCGGGAGCTCGGGTGCTTTTTAAATTCTTCAAGCCATTGCGCCAGTAAATCATGGAACTCATTCAGTGCGAAGTACCAATTCGTTACCCCCCTCATTTCCGGCTTCTTTCCCGAAAGAGTACTCTTCGGATTGATCAGCTCGCTGGGCATATACTGATGTCCCAAGGAGCATTCATCCGCATACCCTCTTTCCGATGAACAGCCTGCAATAGGACATTGCCCCACCACCTGACGCCCATTAAGGAACACATCAAGTTCGGTATCATAAAACTGCGATGTAGTCATTTTTATAAGGTGTCCGTTGGCGTGGAGTTTATTAATGAAAGCAGAAGAAACTTCACGGTGAATCTCTGCCGAAGGGCCGATACCGGAAGCAGCAAAAAGATCGATATCGATGGCATAGGATTCCAAAACTTCCCTTTGCCGGTTATGGTTAAGCTGGACAAACTCCTCAATGGTACCTTTAAAAGCTCCCTTATCTACCAGCTGGCGGTGGTGCTCCACGATGGGAGAGCCGTAGCAGTCCGTCCCCGAAACAAAAATAACATTCTCTTTGCCAATGCGATCGCGCAAAAAACGTGCGAAGGTGTCCGCATGAACAAAAACTCCACCGATATGCCCCAGATGAAGCTCCTTATTTCCATAAGGCATTCCGGCCGTAATGACTGCTCGCCTGGGGAATTCAGGCCTGTTTTCGGCCGAAGCAGCTTCTGGGATCGAATTTCTATTTTTTTCTTCCCGGTTATTCATATAAGTTCCTCCTTTTATTAAAGCCTGTTATTTTGATCACTTGAATCCCATTAAAAAAGCTCCCACCTCCAGGAATATATCCTGGGGACGAGAGCCTATGCTTCGTGGTACCACCCCGGTTTACCCTTGCTTCACAGCAAAGGTCTTATCAAGTACGTCACATCGGATTGCCTTCGTTTCTACAGGAAACGCTTGATGCGAGATACTGCAGCACGGTAACGGGTGCCGCCGTTGCAGCCTACTGGGATAAGGAATTCTGAAACACACCAGAGGATAGTCCCTCCGGCAGAATTTGCCTCTCTAGTTCGGTGCAAAGCTCCAAGGCCTGTTCAGCTACTTCCGCAACGCCCATTCTCAGCAATCAGGGTTCTCTGTAGGTGAGGAAACTTAGCTTACTATCCCTTTTCATAGCATTTTGTTTATATTATTATAAACTTTAACTAAAATAATGTAAAGTGCTAAAAACTTTCGCGTGCCTTTTCGGCTTCGTCCTGTAGTTTGCAGCTTATCCGGTGATACTGCATGTTATATATAATTCATACAAGTGCTCAAGCTCCTTTATCAATTCATCATACTCCACATATTTCTCCGGTGGAGTATCCGCCCCAAAAGAATTTTCAAGTTCTTTCCGCTTTTCCTCCAGCTCGGTGATCCTGGCTTCTATCTGTCCGGCATCGGGCTTTTTCTCCGCCGGCTGCTTTTCCGGCTTCTTCAGGGTTTTGTTTGCTGCAGTATTCCGCTTCCCTTTTTCTGCCTGCCTGATGGCCCGGGCTTCCAGCTTCTTCAGCTTGTAAACGTCATAATTTCCCTCAAAGGATTGAACCGTATGATCGGAAAATTCCAATATTCTGTTGATACAGCGATTCAGGAAGTACCTGTCATGCGATATGGCGATGACAGTTCCCTTGAACTCCAGCAGGGCCGTCTCCAGGGCATCCCTGGCCGGTACATCGAGATGGTTTGTCGGCTCATCCATGATCAGGCAGTCGGGACTTTCCAGCATCATACATCCCAGGTACAGCCGAACCCTTTCTCCGCCGCTTAGCACCTCAATTTTCTTATCAATCTCATCCCCATAAAACTGAAACCTGGCAAGATACTCCCTCGCAGCATCCATGGGCATCTCTTTTACGGCAAGGAGTTCCTCGGCAATGGTATGCCCTTCATCCTGGAAATCCACTTCCTGGCCCAGATATCCGTATCGGACCCATTCTCCCAGTCTGGCCCTCCCCTTGAAGTCTTTATCCTTTCCCAGAAGGATACCCAGCAGTGTGGTTTTACCGCAGCCATTGGGTCCTATGATTCCCACCTTTTCTCCTCCTTTTATAAGGAAGTTTACATCCGAAAACAGCCGGTAGCTGCCGTAATATTTTGCCAGCCCCTCCGCCATGGCAATTTCGGCACTCATATGCTTGATGGTATCGAAGGAGACCTTTGGCGCTGTTGTGCGGTAAAGGTGATGCTGCTCCTTCATCTCCTTAAGGCTCACGGACAGTTCTTTCTCAAGACGCTGCACAGTTTTCAGCCGGCTTTTCCATGCACTGATTTTTTGTGTCTCTTTCAATTGTTCGGCAATGGCAGCTTCACGTTTTATTTCCTGTCTGAGCCGGAACTGCTCCTTTCGTGCAAACTCCCGCATTCGGTCCTTTTGCTCCATAAAGGTAGAATAATTTCCGCTTCGTTCTGCAATGGTTCCGTTCCCCAGCTCGGCAACCCTTGTAGCCACCTGGTCGAGGAAATACCTGTCATGGGATATCACAAGGACGCCTCCACCAAAGCGCTTCAGAAAGCCTTCCAGCCATTCCACCGCATCGATATCCAGATGGTTTGTGGGTTCGTCCAGTACCAGGAGGTCCGGCTCCTCCAGCAAAATCCTGGCAAGGGCTACCCGCATCTTCTCTCCCCCACTCAACAGTTCCATGGGATGGGTGAGCGCTTCCTCCTTAAGGCCCAATCCAAGCAGCGTGGATCTTATTTTTGATTCTATCGTATACCCATCCAAACTTTCATAACGGCTTACAAGCCTTGTGTATTCCGAGAGAACGGCGTTATATTCTTCCGGGTTATCCACCAGTGCCGGTTCCGCCATCCGCTTCTCCAGGTTTTGTATTTTCTGTTCGAGCCGGCTTACCTCTTCATGATAGAGGGCGGTTTCTTTAAATATCGTCCCCTCAGGGTCCATTTCCTTTAAATCCTGTGTGAGGTACCCCATTTTCGTGCCTCTTGCAATGATTACACTTCCGCTGTCGCAGGCTTCGAAGCCTGCTGCGATTCTTAAAAGCGTGGTTTTCCCCGAACCATTGGGTCCGACGAGGGCAACCCTTTCCCCTTTTTCAATTCGCAGGCTGGCACCATCAAGCACCGTCCTGTTCCTGTATTCTTTTACAATATTGTTGAGTACTAATAAGCTCATAACGCTTTCCTCCTTTTATTCAACCGGATAATTCCATGTTTTATTGTTGTCCAGGAAAGAGGACTTTCCTGGACAACAATAAAAGACCGCAGATATATATCCGCGGCCTGGATTCCGGCAGGAAAAGGATATGGAATTCCCTAGTTAAGTAGAGTACGGTTTGTTTTCGCCGGCAGCGCTTTCAAAACATGGGATGGAGTCCATATCGTTTGTAAGCATGTCGCTGCCTGCTGCGATACAACCTGTAAACCCTTTCCTTAGCAGGAAATTTGCAGGAAATAAAAAAGCCGCGGAATTCGTGTGCCGTCCGCAGCTTGACTGTGCAAAATATATCGCAGCAAAGACCTCAAATCAACCGCTTCTACTAAAGAGGAGATGGTTGATTAAGCGTCAAATGCCGCATATGTTAAGCTTATACTAGCCGTACTAAACTCTATAAGGCGCTTTCACCGAAATCCGTCGGGCTGTTTGAAAAAAGACATGAACAAACAAACTGTTGATTACAGTTGAACAGCAAAATCTATTCAAAATCCTCCCGACATCGGCTACTTATGGCTTTTAGGCTCTGGACAATGCATCACCGAATAAAATATGCACTTTGGTCCTCTGACCCTATGGTCATTGTTCAGAGCTGAGGCCGCGGCCTTTTGCCGGTACATTGGGAAAACACCATTCCATGGTAAACTCCTCCTGTACTAGCTTATGGTTTTATTACTTATATATTATAATATATGCATATGGAGAAAATCAATACTCTCTTCCAAATTCTTTCAGCGCAGGGAGTACGATGGCTTTGACGTCTAAGCGGTTCTCCCCTTAATAAGCTGTGGTTCCTTAGGGTCAAAGGAAACATTGGTATTTATCTCTAACAACAGTCTATCACCCTCAAAAGTATAGGTAACCGTATTACAGTAAGGAGTCTCAATAAAACGTATATCAACGGTAAATGCGGCATTGCCGGACCATGCACCACAGGCAGCAACACGCGATAGGTTCCCTGCTAGCGGAACCTCACTCTCCAGCCACTTTCCAATTCCGCAGTCAATTTCATATACAGTCGTGTTATCCTGTATGGTGATAACACATCGGTCTTCGTTAAAACTTAATGAGGTCTCCGTAAAATTAAATCCGTCTTGTTCCAGTTCATACCGTATTCCCGATACTTTAGCGGTAATTGGATCAACCTCCAGTCCCTCCGGTAAGGCTAATGCAAGAGAGGAAAGCTTTTTCTCCAAAGCCCTTTGATCCACGCTTGTTTCCGGCAGCGGAGTGCTTTCCATCGCTGGGAGCAGGTATTCCCAAACAAGATTCAGGACTACTTGCATGTCATCCAAGCCGCTGGTGATGGCAATTACAGCATCCTGCTCCGGCATAACCACGCAGTATTGTCCAAAAGCCCCATCCCCTCGATAGGCATTGTTTCGACATCGCCAAAACTGGTATCCATATCCTTGTGCCCAATCACTATTGGCTTTTGTCCCATTGGAGATCTGGCTGCGGGTCGCTTCCTTCACCCATTCCTTCGGTACGATCTGACTCCCCTTCCAATACCCCTTCTGGAGGTATAACTGTCCAAATTTAGCGATATCCTCCGTCTTTATGCTTAGCCCGAACCCTCCCACATGAATCCCCCTGGGACATGTTTCCCATGTAGCATCCTCGATGCCCAAAGGTTCAAAAAGCCGCGGTTGCAAATACTGCATCAGCGTCTGGCCTGTTACCTTCTGAAGGATTGCAGACAGCATATAAGTAGCTCCCGTATTGTAAAGGAAACGCGTACCAGGCAAATACTCCACGGGCGCACTAAGAAACCCTCTGACCCAGTTTCCGTCCTTCTCTTCCATCTGATACTGCATGGTATCTTCTTTATTTCCCGTGCTCATGGACAATAAATGCCTGACGCGCATGGAAGCCAGGTTTTCTCCCGGCTCTTTCGGAATCTCCTCCTGAAAAAAGGACACTACAAAATCCTCTACAGACAGAAGCCCTTCCGAAACAGCCAATCCTATGGCGGTCGAAGTGAAGCTTTTACTCAGGGAGAATAGCATATGAGGATACTGTGAACGGTAGGGTGCCCACCAGCCCTCTGCGATTACGTAACCATGCCGTACCAGCATAAAACTATGCAGTTCCTGATTCTTCTTTCCTTGGGATTGCCTTTCGACAGCCTCCAGAAACGCTAAAATGCCGGAGGACAAAACACCTTGCTCTTCTGGTTTGCTCCGAGGCAACTTTGAATTTGACAGCATAAAACCTCCCCCTCTACACTCGATTATGCTCGGGTGCCTCAATGCTCCTTTATTGAAATATATGCCTATTTTACCGTATTCTAGTATAACAATAAAGTGGTTATAACCCAATTTAATCCACAAAGGGACTGTCCTGTTTCATTTAAGCATATCCCATGCCACATCGAGGGTATTCTTGCTTCGGACATTCACTGCATACTCTGCAAAACTGATTCCCTCTTCCGTTTTTTTATATTCTATAGATGCAGCGAGGTAAGAAAAAGAGAGAGTCCATGGCACACGACCGTAGACTCTCTCTGCATTCCTAGGTATCCTCTACTTATTGTAAACCCTGTACAGTAAAACCGCCGCTTCGGCTCTGGTCGTGGATTCCTGCGGTTCAAGGCTTGCTCCCTTGCCCTTTACAAGTCCTTCTTTAACCAAAGCTGCCACCTCCAAAGCCGCATAGCCTGCAATTTCATTTCTAACAAACTGCTTTGTCTCTCCAAGGTTCATAGTAATATTGGAAGCATCCAAAACTACTGATACTGGTGTTGGAGTTGGTGTTGGCGTGGGTGTTGGTGCCGGTACATAACCAGGTTTGTACAGGATGTGTTCCGTTACAACCCTGTTTTTAACATGCTGGTCCATAAATGCCCAGGCCTCGGAAACGGCAGTATCCTTTGCCATACCTGTAAAACCGTGCCCTTGTCCGAGCAGAATTTTATAATCCACCACAGGTACACCGGCCGATAACAGTTGATTTTTTAAAACTTCGCTATCTGTGTAAGGGATGGTTGCATCGGCATCCCCGTGCCGGATAAAAAACGGAGGATCATCGGGAGAAGCATAGGTGCCCGGCATAGCCAGCCTTGCAAAGTCCGGTACAGAAAATGCCTTGGCACCCAGGAATGCTGTGACGGAGCTGTAATTGTTCGCAAAAGCGGTAGTAAAGTCGGCAGGACCAAAGAAATCAATGACCGCCTGGATTCGATCCGAATACTCCTGCCATCCTCCTGAACCTTCCAGATCCGGTACGTTTACTTTGTTTCCGTTGTCAAGCAGTATCTGATCCTTTGAAGTCAAATCCGCTGATGTACCCAAAAGTGCCGCCAGATGGCTGCCTGCGGAAGAACCCCACGCTCCGATCCGGTCCGGATCGATATTGTATTGCTGGGCATGGGCCCTCAAATAGCGAATCGCAAGCTTTACATCCTGTATCTGTGCCGGGAACGGAGCTTCGGGCGTCAGGCGGTAATCCAGCGACACGCCAATATATCCTTTCTTCACATAGGAACAGATTGCACTCAGGCCATCTTTTCTGGTTCCATGGTTCCACCCGCCTCCGTGGATGTAAACAACCACCGGCATGGGTGTATCCGAAGGAACCTCCGGAACTGCGATAGAAGTATATAAGGTACGGTTCCCTGCAGTTCCGATTTCCACATCTTCATACAATTTAACGCCGGCAGGAGCCGGGTCGGGGGCGGCCGGCGTCGCCGCCGGCGTAGGAACGGGAGTTGCCACCGGTGTCATCCCTGGAATCAGCTGCCCTGTAACCGACACACTATCAATGTACATGTTGCCGGTGATCGCTTCTCCAACGCGGAATCTGATTTTTAAATTTATATTATTGCAGGCGTCATTGCCCAGGGACTTTGTCTTTGGTGTACTCCCCTGGCTGGTGGTCCCGGCAGGCAGTTTGAACTCCTCCAGGATCGTCCACGTTCCTCCGCCATCCGGGGAATATTCCACCATCACACTTCCTTTGGTATAGGAGGAAGCCCGGGTCGTATAATTTAACTTGATGTTTCCATAGGCAGAAGTATTTAAGGGCAGTGTTAAAATATCACTGGAATCGATTTTTATCAGATTGGGTAACGTAGGTGCACTGCCGGAAACTGAAGTTTTTGCCTTACTTGAGCCCCCTTCCTGTATCCAGGGTGAAGGGACTTCCTTATTTCCCTCAGAACCGTAATTGTCCGGATCATCGAAATTATCAACAAACAATTGCAATACTTCTCCGGTAACAGGATAAGGCGTAGGTGTAGGATTGGGGGTCGGGGTCGGCATCGGTGTGGGCGCCGGCGTAGGTATAGGCCCACCGGTATAAGGTTTGCCCATCACCATGACCTCCCAGATACTGTTCCATGGGTTATATGCATCGTTTGCATTCGCATAATTGCCATGCCCGATGATCTTGACGTACCGGGCGTTCACATCTGCAAAATCATAGGCTTCAAAATCAGCGGTAGTGCCGTTGCTTTTTCCGGTAAAGACTGTGCTCCAATTGCTTCTGTCGGTAGATACTGCGATATCAAAGGCGGATTTTCTTTGATCTCCCTTATTCCATGCAATATTCACATAGGATACGATTTTTATTTCTCCCAGATCAAGCTCAATGTGTTGAGGATCTCCCGAGGCTGCCCACCGTGTATTCATATCCCTGTCAATGGCAAACTGGGGTATATTGCCGTCATTGGAACTATCCGATACGGATGCCACCGGTAACTGTGAGGCTGCCGGGTCCAGAACAGGCGGCGGAGTTCGTGGTTCAACCACTGTAATTACAACATCTGCGTACGTATCCGGATCTTCCTCGCTCACCGCTCTAACCGTTGCTGCTCCCAGTCCAACGGTGTTTACAACTCCGCTTTCATTGACTGTAACAACGTGGGTACTTCCATCGACTACACGCCAAAGTACCCTTTTATTTGCAGCATTCGCAGGGCTGATGACAGGAGTAAGGGAAAGAGATTCTCCCAGACCCAGGGTAGGTGCCGTTTGAGAGATGGTCAGGCTTTTTACGGACACAGGCAGCGGACCTGCCTCTGATAGCCTGACTACCTTCAGGTTATAGACTTTTGTGGTGATCCCATCCTCTGCCGTAACAACTACAGGAATGCTGCTGGTTCCCACCGCTGCCGGAACTGCCAAAGGTATACCCGAAACAGCATTTACACCGTTGACGGTGATGCTTCCATACCTTATTCCTGAAGCATGGGGTGTTAGGGTGATACGATCCACATCACTGCCCACATAAACCGTATAATTTGTAAGTGCGGGATTGAAAAGCTTGTTAAGACTCCCGCCCTCTACTTGCAAAGCAACAAGGCCGGCATTTTTACTGACGGTAGAAATAAAATCGCTGCTTGCTGCTGCGATCTCATTCCCGTTGAGATTACCCGTAACGGAATTATCAAGAAAGTAATTTCCGCTGCCGGAATTCACATAAACAGCATATGTATTATTGGTAATGGTGTTATATGCGATTTGAGAATCGACAGGAGCTCCTTCTCCCCGCTTAACAGTACCATCCATATATCCTTTGTCATGATCCAGTTTTATCGCATAATAGCCCGTGGCACTATTATTTGAAATAATATTGTTCTTCACTATGGTCCTGGGGGCATTTCCCAGGTAAATACCACTGCCGGATGCAAACCCGTCATTTCCGATGATGGTGTTATTTTCAATCATCGTATCCGGAGAACCCAGCATTACATCGATTCCCCTTTTGTTATTGATGGAGGTATTCCCATGAATGTAGTTCAGCGGCCCGGCTTCGTCATGGCCGGCACCGGAATTCCCCACACCGATGGCGGCTCCGCCGGAGCAATCTGTGATCCGATTATTATAAATCTCATTCCTATATTCATCTTCTCCATGAAGATCGATACTATCCAGGGCTGTTTTATAAAGGGTATTATTGATGATTAAATTGTTATGGGTGTAGTATTGCAGCAGGATACCATGGCGTATGTAAGGGCCTATGGCGATATTGTTTTCAACAAGGTTATTTCTGGAATCATCTTCATTTCCGATTCTGTTGATTCCCGCTCCCTGACCTTGCAGGGAAACACCATAACCGGCTCCCCCATCGCCCACATCGGTGGCATTTTGGAAAATACAGCCTCGAATAATAACGTCATGGGTCCGGGAAGCTCTTATGGCTATTTTCGTGAAATTTTCTATCGTCAGATTTTCAAGCAGTACGTTATAAGCAGGCACAGCCATACCGGAACTGCTATCCACATCCAGATTGATTCCATAGGTTAAATTACCGCGTTCCGGGTTATTTCCATTGGTCGCCGTACTGTAATTCCCGGTAAACACGGAGGTGAGTGTAAGATTTGATACTTTTAGATTATTTTTTCCTTTTACATCCAGGAGCGTGTGGGATTTAACCGTATAGGATTCCGTAATATCGGCTTTCAGTACCACTCCCCACTGGCTTTCCCCCCTTAGGCTTACACCTGTTTTGGCCGAAAGAATGGCAGCATCATTTGAGAGCAAGTCATAGGTGCCATTGGGAAAATACACTTCATCCCCTGCCACTGCGGCTTCAATGGCGTTTCTTATGGCCAGGGTATCATCCTGCCCATCATTGGGAACTGCTCCAAAGGCAGTGACATCTATTGTCCTCCCTGTAACCGGTGCGGGTGTCTGCACCGTGTATCCCTGAAGTCCTGCACCATAAATATTCGGAGCCGGGTATGCAGTAGGACTCACGGTAGCAATCGGTGATGGAACCGGCGTAGCTGTGGGTGAAGGTGTTGGTGATGCAGAGGGCGTCGGGGTGACAATACTACCGGTATCCCCATCCTCTACCCGCATATCATCGATAAAGATGCAGCTTGAACTTGAATTCATGCTATCGGTAAATATGTTAAAATAGTCGATGGTACCTGCATTTCTCAGATTCGTTAACCCGGTATTTACTCTGGTACCGTCAAGATAAATATCTGTCAGCATATTGGTTGTGCTTGGAGTAATGACCAGAGCCACCTCATGCCATGTATTCTCCGTATACGGTGCCGGGCCCGGGTTATAGCCTACGGTGGAACCGGATAAGCTAACTCCATATCGTACAGCTCCACCGTCAAACTTAACCCTCGCCACCTCATTGGTGCTGGAAGTACCGCCGCTGTAGAGCTTGATTCCAGCTTTTAAACCGGATGTATTTACTGCATAAAACCTGAACTTGAAAGTAAATTGTGATGTTTTGTTCATGCTGTTCATTATTTTATTGGCTGCCGATACACCGGATACTTTTAAGGTATAGTTTAAAGGGTTCAATGAGTTGTCTACACTCCCGCCGGTTAATGCAGCTCCGGCTCCCCAGGCAGCGATCAACCGTTCATTTGTATTATTTGTCTGGAAATCTTCCGCTACAAAGGCGGCTCTTACCGTAGAAGGAAAAGAAAAAACCATTGTCGACAAAAATGCTATCACTAACAGTATTGCTACAAATCTCGTTTTTCTCATTTTCAAACCTCCATAAATTATTGTAAAACCGAACATACTTCTACCTACAGAGAGCTGTGAAAAGGATAAAACCCCTTTTCACAGCCTCCCCCAGCAGTCCTTTTCATTTACATCCTTTTATTCCTTGCTTTTCAACACCATATCAAAGAAATTCATGGTCATTTGCTCCGGTTCTTCGGACACATACTGGTGTCCTTCACCGGGAAGAAGTTTGAAGGTTACATCCACTCCTTTCTCTTTTAAATACTCATACAGGGTAACACTTTGGGTATACGGCACAATCGCATCGTTATCACCGTGGATAATTAAAAACGGTGGAGTCTCTTCCGCGATATAGGAGGTAGGCATGGCTCTTGCTGCCCTTTCCCTGTCGTCAAAGGCTCTTACACCCAGCAGCTTGGTAACGGAACTGTAATTGTTGGCATACTCTGTTGAAAAATCCACAGGACCGCTCCAATCCACGATTGCATTTACATCACTTGAAAACTCCTGCCATCCACCGTTTCCTTCGAATTCAGCCATCCCCTGGGTGGTTCCGAGAAGTGCAGCCAAATGCCCCCCGGCAGAGTTTCCCCACACACCGATACGGTTTGTATCGATATTGTATGTCTTTGCCTTTCCGCGCAAATAACGGATGGCCAGCTTGCAGTCCTCCAGCTGCCCGGGGAAGATCGCCTCATGGGTCAACCGGTACTGAATCGCTACTGCAACATATCCTCTTTTCGCAATATCCACCAGCTTCATGACATGATCATCCTTACTCCCATGGTTCCATCCTCCGCCATGGATGTACACAATGGCCGGCCATGGCTTAGCGCTCTTTTCCCCTGGCATGACGATATCCATTTTGAGTACTTTGTCTCCACCCTTGCCGATTTCAACATCCTGGAGCCATCGAACGCGGTCCAGGAACTTGATTTCCTTCTCTTTGACGGCATCTTCCTTTACAGGCAGGTTATCCAGCTTTGGCAGTACAAGCGCGTTCATGAAGGGCCTCAACCTGTTTGCAAGGGTTTCTCCCATCAAAATATGACCAAAGGCGGACGGATGAAGCAGGTCACAGGTTAGAGCAGTGAAATCCGTCAGGATATCCTTCCCATCAATGAGAAAAAGATATGGATTTTTCAGTTCGGAATATATCTTTTTTAAAATCGCGGCAAATTCCCTGCTCCTTATGACATATAGGCTGCTTTCATTTAATGGATAATCCGCATGGTTGGGAAAAATGGAGATGATCACCACAGGTTTTTGCGGATTGTTCTCCAAAATGGTTCGAATCAGATAGGTTGCACGCTGCTCAAATTCCTCCGGTGTAAAAACACTGCGCATATTCACGCCAATCTCCAGCGTGGCAATATCCCATTGGGCTTCGGTGGCAATAAAGTCGGCCACTTCCTTTTCACAGTAGCACGACCCGCTGAGTCCGCAGCACTTCACATCAATTTTAAGCCTTTTGGCTGCCTGCTCTACGTAAGAATTCTCAAAGGACTGTGATGAAGCTCCATGAGTGATGGAAGAACCGTAGGCAAGCCATTTTATTCTGGGCACTTCGTTTTCTTCCGGGGGTCTTACCCCATGTCCGTAGGTATCGATCCCGTGGAATACCACACAGTACCTGTTAAACAAAATCCGCCAGACCTTTGAGGAAAAATGTCCGCTCTCCAATACTTCTTCTTTGGCATTTGCAAAAGCCGCCGGCTCTTCGAGACTGATGGGTGTGATCACCCCCGGTTTCAGCGTATGGCGGGAATGAAAAAAGTTTCCCCGGTACACCAGTGCATCGCCTTCTGCCTCCACCGTAGAGAGAAATAGCCGGACCTGCTTTGCGTCCGTAACGAACCTGATTTCACATCCCGTGGAATGCTGGGATACGATCCGGCCTTTCTCATACAGTTCAATTCCAAGAGAATCCCTTACCTTTTTAGGAAACCTTTGCAGCCGTACACCGCTGAAGCCTTCCACTTCTTCCAATTCCGCCACATTAAAGAACTCTATATTTTTATATATCATGTACTCTGTCCCCCAACGCAATAAATTTTAGAAACAACAGAACAAGAACCTGAATTTTTTGCCTGCTTTCATTCAGATTCTTGTTCTGCAAGTTTTCAGTCCGTATTAGTCCATCATCTGTCCGCCATTGATTTGAATGACCTCACCCACCAGGTAGGATGCCTGCTCGGAAGAAAGGAAATACATTACATTAGCAACTTCCGATGGCTCTCCGAGTCTTTGCGCCGGAATTGCCTTTTTCCAGGATTCAATGATTTCCGGAGCCGTAGCGCTGTGGAAAGGTGTATCAATGGTACCCGGTGATACGGCATTTACCCTTACGCCGGAAGGAATAAGCTCCTTTGCCATTGCTTTAGTAAAGGCAAGAACAGCCGCTTTTGATGCTCCATAAATGGATGCGCCGGGCCCGCCGCCATTGTAGGCAGCGATGGATGTTACATTGATGATGGACGCATCCCCGTTTTCCTGCCCTGCTTTTTTCAAGTAGGGTACACAGGCTCTAGTTACATAAAATACACTGGTCATGTTCAGATCCATCACCTTGTTATAGAACTCCAGCGACATTTCATCAATGAAGCTTCTGCCGCCAAGTCCTCCACCATTATTGATGAGCACGTCGATTCTTCCGAAGGTATCAACAACCTTCTTCACCATCTCATTTACGCTGTCTTCCTTTGTAATATCCGCCTGAAAGAATGCAGCTTCGATCCCCATCCCCTGAAGCTCTGCCAAAATTTTCTCACCATTCTCCTGTCTATAATCATTGAAAGCGATACGATAGCCTTTCTGACCGAATAATTTGCACACTTCCGAACCGATACCGCCGGCAGCTCCTGTGATCAATAAAACCTTTTTGTTCATAGTTTAATCCTCCAATAAATTTTATTTTAAGAAATCTTCCCTTTGCGGGGTGAAGAGATCGAGTATGACCGAGTCTTCCAGTGCTACAACTCCATGCATGGCATGAGGTGCAGTGTAATAGCTGTCCCCAGCCTTTATGATCTCTTTTTTACCTTCCAGTTCGAATTCAAAGGAACCCTTCAAAACGTAGCTCACCTGTTCATGAGGGTGGGAATGTACCGGTCCGATGCTTCCCTTTTTAAAGGAAACCTCCACTGACATCATATTCCCACCGCTGGCAATAATCTTCCTTTCGACGCCGTCACCGACAGGCACGGCTGCCACCGACTCACCTTTTACTATCATTTTATAGCACTCCTTTCCCTGTTTTTAAAAGCTTATTATTTCATTCAACGCTTCTACCTTTTCCAGGAGCTGCCTGCCTCCCAGAACCACCTTGCTTGACTTATACGCAGCACCACCTTTCCATGCGCCTTTTTGAAACTTAAGGGATATCCATCTTCCATCCGCTTCCAGGTGAAGTTCCTCTTCGTTTTGCAAAGTAAACGTTATATTCATGTCCCTCGGGTCATCCTTCCAAATTACGATTTCCTCCGCGTCTCCCCGGATAATTCGGATCAGCCTGAACCCTGAATGTTTTTCCTGCGCAATATGATGCTTTTCCTTTTCAAAAATACTGGTTACATCAAGGACATTTACAAATTGCAGGTCTTTCACAGGCACCTTATTTTCCATACAAAGAGTTTTCATGTTTTGTTCAATGATCAGCGTAGGCTCCTGGGTCGTGGGGTTTGCAACCACTTTCGTCTCTCTGTTGAAGCTGTTCATGTCCTCAGGCTCCAGGTTATGGATGGTAAGAACCCCTTTCCCGTTGGCTACTTCAAAGCTTTTCCCCTCCATCGCTTCCGCCGGTACATCGCTGTGCATTTGCCATGTATAGGTATGGGGTTCGCTGCTTTCCAGTTCGTCGATCATGATGAAGTAAGACTCGCCGGTATAAAGCACGTTTCTGGCAAACCGCTTCAGTTGAAGCTCCCTCTTATAGAGCCTGGAGGATTCACCTGCCACAAAAACATACCCATCCTTTTGAGAAAACTCTTCAATTTCTGCCGTCGCGTCTATGGGCAGATCTCTATAAACATCAAAGGAACCATCCCCGCTATACCCTTGCCCATCCACCAATACCAAATTATGATCGAGGGCCATTTTGTGCTTGTTATAGCCCTCATCAATGGCCAGATAGCTGTTATGACCCATGAGGATAAAGCTGTTGCTGTCCGGGTGGTGGTGTCCCGCCGATCTTGTCCGCCACCCATTTTCCCGATCCAGCGCAAAGGATTTATGCCACTGTTTATGACCGCCTCCCGGGCTTGCTTTAAAGGAAAAATGGATTGCGTCCTCATGCCAGCCATTTCTTATGACTACCAGTCCCAAATCATTAAAGTACTTCACACAAGGCAGATCCTCGAAGCTTTTTGCCTCTACGGCAGCGTCATACCACAAAAGCTCTAAAAAGGCTTCCGGTAAAATCCCCGGTTTGATTCCGCTTTCGTACCCTTCCCGCCAGATACAATTTTTCAAAACATATTGGGCAAGATACTGGGCATGCTCAAGTCGGTACTCAGAAGCCAGCTTATAGTACATGGCAATGGAATGGCCGCTGTGCCGGTCATGGCAATCTCCGAAATTGACGATTTCCTCCAGGTTCGGTGCTGCCTGGTAGAGCCGGAAGTAAAATGTATTTCGTAAGAAGCTGCTCTGTTTGAAAAGATCAATCCCTTCCCGGTCTCTTAACAAATCTGCATAGATCAGAAGCCACAGGACGCCATACCTCCAGTACACCACGCCTTCATAATCACTGCCGTCATCAGCAAGAAGCGGAATTACCTTCTGGAAGTCGCTCTTTGCTTTTTCCGTCCATTTTCTCGCTTCCGGATATTCATCCAGGAGGGCGTACCCTGCTACAGCAAGTCCTGCATAATCAATCCAGTTATGATTTTGCCAGAACTCCGTACTCCAGGAGGATCCTTCGGTTTTTATCGCATATTCATACATCCGCTCTCCCTGGAGGATTAGCTTATCCTTCAATGCCGCCCTCTCCTCCAAAGTCAAATCTTCCTTTATCCAATTGTAGGAAAGCCCGAATCCAAACAGGAGCCATGCTGCACTTAAGTCGACATCAACCTTTACAGCCCTTCCCCAGTGATCAAAGGACACACCGCGGAAAATCCACCTTTTTGCTTCCTCCAGGTAATGTCCCTGCCCCGTTAGCTTATAGGCCATACTCAGGTTTGCCGCTGCCATGCCAAAGTACGTAATACTCTTCATCGGATGCTCTTCCGGCAACGTCTCTTTTTTATACAGATTGCATTGTTCATACAGTCGTTTGAACATGGACTTTCTTATATCTTTTATCTCCGCTCTTAATTCTTCGAACCCCTGGGGAACCAGAATATAGGGGGTGTTATTCATGGGATTTTTCTCCTTCCCTGTCTTTCTCTTCGACCTCTGCCAATTCGGGAGAGGGGCCGGAGATCAATGTTGTTTAGCTACCTCCACGCCTCGACCCTCATCCCCTAGCCCCTTCTCCCAAGCTTGGTAGAAGGGGAAAATCGGTTCCGTTTCCATTCTCTCCCTCTACCAATTTTGGGAGAGGGAGTTGGAGGGTGAGGGTTAAAGCTGCAAAAGCCACTTATTTATGAAAGCTCCAGCTTTGACCAAATTGAACGTTTTGCCCGTTCCTTCTGACAATCACGGTGTTCCTGTAAAAATTCACAGGGTTATCATAGCTTTTACACAAGTAAATCTCTGCATTTTCCGTATTCAAGCTTTGAATTCCGGTGACTCCGTTTTTAAACTGCCATTGGATTTCCAGGGTCTGTGAAGAGTCCTTCAACTTTTTGATATCCGAAAAGTGCTGGTATCCGTTTTGATTAAATCCAAGGCCGGCACTGACTCCTTCAGGGATGTTTATCAATTCACCCTCTACATGGAAAATCCAATCATAGCTGTGGTTTTCTGCAGAAGCAGCTTCAAAAGTATCTACAAATCCATCCTCTTTCTGCTGCACTTCTCTGGTAAAATGAACTCCCTTATAGACCTCTTCCGATAAAACCCGGATGCAGTTCCGTTCTTCATCAAAGGCAAGGGTTTTACCCTCTTTCGTTGAAGGATGGCTTTCCCCGTCTACCATCACCGTATTGTGGGCAGCCGTGGTTCTGTGGAATTCATTGCACAGCCTGGCTGCATACCCGCAGTTGGACAAATCCCGGCTGATGATCTCTCCATAGGCCATAACCTCCAGGTTCATTTTGTCCGGATGGGCATGGCTCGGGGACCGGTGTCCATACTTGATAAAGGTATTGATATTCTTATTCTTCAGAATGGCAAAATTGGAGGTACTGAAATCATAGGATTTGCCTCCGAAATCCAATGGTCCTTCTCTGTATTCGCGATCGCCAAACAACAGCCATTCAAGACTCTTTTCTTCATAATAGTAAGGCTGGGTTAAAGGTACGGAATACCTTTTCACCGGGGAAGCATCGATTTTGTGCAGGATATACTCAAAGGCCTCCTCCCGGAAGATCTTCCTGGAGATTTCATAGAGGAAGCTGTAAGTCTTCAGACTCAAATTCGGCCATCCATCGTTGGGGTTCGGAAGAATCAAATTGTCAAATGCATAGATATAAGGAGCGAACATCATATTTTTTACGATATCCAGGCCTTTTTCGCTCACCTGCCTGCCATAGATTCCGGCAAAAAGCAGGGTATTCAAAAAGGCCTCAATGGTAAAAAAGTTATAGTGTATCGACCCTTCATACCAGAAATAATCTTTCGTAACCCCTTGGGCCAGCTGATTTTCCAGACCAAACTCGGAATCGAAGGCTCTGTAGATGAGGTCCTGATCTCCTGTAAACAATCCGGCAGCCGCTACGCCTGCATTAATCCAGCACGGGATATTATGGATGCTTTTCTTTTGTTCATCGATAAAATATGCTGCGGGTTTCAAAAACCGATCGGATACACTGTCCAGGAATTCCTTAGGCAGATCTTCCTTCAAGAGTTCAAGGATATTCACTACCCTTACGATAAATATCGCTTCATTCAGCGCCTGCGGCGTTATTTTTCCATTGCCGGAAGTGGTAGGACCTTTGCCATGCACCTCAAACTCGTCGTAATGATCGCTATAAAACCCGATGACGCGCTGCGCGTAATCCAGATACTTTTCTTCATGCTTCACTTTGTATAGAACAGCGGATTTGAACGCCGACATTACAGCCTCATAACGGTAAATGTAGATCCAGGCGGCGTCATAGCCCCCGCCCTTATATTCTCTTCCGCAAATGCTGCACAGGTGCGAATTGGGCTTATCCAAATCAAAGACAAGCTTCCCTCCGTCTTCCTCACAGAAATACTGGTGCCCCCAACCGCTCAATTTTTCCGGGCTATCCTTGAAAATATCCATCCAGAGCGTCACACTCTCATCCATTTCCTTAAGCATATCTTTTGCTTTCTGTGAATGCTCTGCCTTATTCTTCAACAAGC
Organism: Bacillota bacterium; assembly: GCA_023419605.1. Classification (GTDB taxonomy): domain Bacteria; phylum Bacillota; class Clostridia; order Acetivibrionales; family JAEZXR01; genus JAEZXR01. The sequence goes on from JAEZXR010000043.1 coordinate 78,479, forward strand.
CCCAATCATCGATATATTTCATTCCGTCACATCCCCTATTATTCGTATATTTTTATTATCCTTTAACCGCGCCAATCATTACCCCTTTAGCAAAATACTTTTGAAGGAAAGGATATACACATAAAATAGGTATTGTGGCAATCATGGTAGTGGCATACTTAACGGTCAGGGTTGCTGTAAGGTAGTCTTCTATGTTGACGCCTGCATTGGTCATCATGGCATCCGTATTGTTTTCAATGAGAATTTCCCGCAGGATCAACTGGAGAGGATATAATTCCCTTTTCCTGATAAACATCATGGCAGGGAACCAACTGTTCCAGTGAGCCACTCCATAGTATAGAATCATTACAGCGATGACCGGCATGGATAAAGGAAGCACAATCTTAAAGAGTACGTGGAAATCATTCGCCCCATCCATTTTCGCAGCCTCCTCCAGCGATTCGGGAATTGCTTCAAAGGAAGTCCTCATAATGATCAAGTTGTAGGTGTTAATGGCATAGGGAATGATTACCGCCCATAAGGTATCATTTAAATTCAGCCCTTTAATGGTGAGGTAAAAGGGGATCAAGCCACCCCCAAAAAACATGGTAAATACAATGAACATGGTGATGGACTTTTTCCAGTACATGCCTTTTCTGGATAGAAAATAGGCTCCCAGGGATGTCATCAGCAGATTCACGATCAAGCCGACAATAACAATGAATAATGTATTCCCGTATCCCTGTAGAATCATCGGGTTTTCAAAAACCATTTTATAGGATGAAAAGTTTATTCCAAGAGGTCTTATGAGTAAACCGCTGTGGCTGATGAGCTGCGTTCCTTCACTGACGGATGCAAATGCTACATATAACAACGGATATAAACAAAGCAGCATAAGTAAAATCATAATGATGCTATTGATTCCGTCAAACATTTTTTCTGATATGCTCTTATTCCTTATCATAAATCCTCCTTACCACAAACTGGTTTCGTTTAGTTTTCTGCTGATTTTATTCGACACTGTAATTAACACAAGATTGATTACGGAGTTAAGCAGCCCCACCGCTGATCCGAAACTCCAGTTGGATTCTCTTAAACCTCTCCGGTAAACAAAGCTTGATATAACATCTGCAGTCTCATACGTAGCAGGGTTGTAAAGAAGGATAATCTTTTCAAAGCCAACATTCATCATCTTTCCCAAGTTCAAGATCAATAAAATAACAATGGTAGGTGCTATACCCGGAAGCGTTACATGCCATAGCTGCCTCAGCCTGCCGGCGCCGTCCATATAAGCTGCTTCATATAGACTTGGGTCTATAGAACTCAACGCAGCCAAGTATATAATAGATCCCCATCCGATTTGCTGCCAGATTCCTGAAGCTACATAGATGGTCCTAAAGTACTCAGGCTTTTGTAAAAACAATACTTTCTCCCCTCCGAGGGATGTAATAATGCTGTTGAAAACACCTTCAGAGGATGTAAAATCAACGATCATACCACACACAACAACAAGAGAAATAAAGTGAGGCATATAGGTTACGGTTTGAATGGTTCTTTTAAAGGCGCTGTTTCGTATTTCATTCAATAAAAGAGCTAAGAGAATCGGTGCCGGAAATCCAAATATTAACTCTAAAATATTGATCATGAGTGTATTGCTGAATACTCTCCAAAAGTAAACACTGCTTAAGAAGGCTTCAAAATGCTTGAATCCTACCCACGGACTTCCCATAATTCCTTTGCCAGGACTGAAATTCTTAAAGGCAATGGTAGCACCGTACAAAGGTGCATAATGGAATATGATATAGTAAATCAAAACCGGAAGTACCATCAAGTATAAGTATTTATATTTTTTGAAGTCCTGCGTAATCTTGGGGATGAACCCCATTTCCTTATTAGTTTTTGTAATGCTTTTTGCTTTTACCATTTCCATAAGATCAATCCCCTTATATATTTTAACCGGATTTGCAACAAAGCTCATAGCTTACTTCATAATTTAACCCGTCCCCCTACCCCTTCCCGAGGAAGGGGAGACTTTTTTAGCCGCTGGAGCGGCCAACAGGGAGGCTATGGCCCCTGTACCCCCAAATTAAGAAGTAAGATATTTTACTCTTAGAAAACGCGGAGGATAAAGGTGTGAGCTTTATCCTCTGCTGATTTGAATCACTTTGTTACCTTATCTCTTTTGGAATCTGTCATATGCCTTCTGGTATAAGCTAATTGCCTTGTCAACATTTAACTTTTTCAGCCGTGCATAGTAACTATCCATGTTTTCAATTTTCTCGTTTCCGAAGAGGAATTTAAAGTACATTTCATCTACATAGCTCTTTATATCATTCATCAACGTGGAGATTTCCGCCATTTCATCGGCAGTGGGATATACCTCCGGCATCAGGTACTTCTGCGTTTCCGTGGTCCAGGTTTTGATAGCCTCTGTTTGCTGCTTTCTGGATACGCTGTACTGCTCGAAGGATCTGACGTCATTGATGAATGCACCGTTGATCGGAGTGTACTTACCCAGGATTTCTCGGGCTCCCATGGTGGATTTCATGATATCATCCGTGTATTTCGGATACCCGTTTTCCAGGTTGTAGGCTACTCCTTGCGTGCCAAAGTTGTAGAACATATGCCCTTCTTCACTATAAGCATAGTCAAGCCAACGAGCGGCAGCTTCTACATTCTTGCAGTTGGTTGAGATAGCTGCCTGGTAAGGTCCGAACACTCCGGAGATGGAAGAGATTTGAGGTTTGTCGCCTTTTTTCAATACCGGATAAGGAATACCTTCAATATTTACTTTGGGGTTTGTCTTTTCCATTGTGCTCATATAGGTGCCGATTCCACCGCCCAACAAACCAAACGTAACAGCAGTTTTTTCACTTGTAAATTTGGAGTCTATCACCTTTTTGTCAACGGTAGCGATATCCGGATCAATCAGTCCCTCTTTATACCATTTGACCATGGTAGCCATAAAATCCTTATATTCAGGCTCTGCAGGACCGTACTTAACTTTACCGTCTTTTATAAACATTCCATAGTATAAGCCATAGGAGCCGATGAGTCCGGTATCTCTTGGAGGCAGGCCCTTATTTCCGCCATTTTCCCAGGATAATGTTGCCGAGAGGTTCTTTTTCTCCTTGAAGGTCTTCAGCATCGTATACCAGTCATCAATGGTTTCAGGAGTTTTGATGGATAGTTCGTCCATCCAGTCTTTACGCACCATGGGACCGAAATAAACCCGCAGCGTCATGTCATCGCGGATCGTCGGGTATACGCCGTATTTGCCTTCATCCGTTTTCATCCTTTTATCAACATTCGGATGTTCTTTCAAGTATTTTTTTAAGTTTGGCGAATATTTGTCAATTACGTCATTTAAAGGTATGATCAAGTTATTCTCGATTGCTTTTGTAGGACCGCCCGCGTAATTATAAATCCAGTCGGAATAAATTATATCCGGTAGGTCTCCGGAAGCAAGCATTAAATTAAACTGGTCCGCCGACATGGAATGTGTCCACTCGATTTTGACCCCTGTTATTTTTTGCAATTCCGGTTCCCAGAGAGCATCCGAATTGGTCTTGATTGCTTTGGAAGAAATATTTCCAGCCCATACCTTCAAGGTCGGATTGCCCTTTACCGGGTAAGGATTTCCGCTTGCCGCGGGTGCACTTGTATTTGCCGGAGTATCACCGGTGCTTTTCTTTTCCCCGCCGCAACCTACCAAGGTGCTGCTGAGTAAAACTCCTGCCAGGATTCCTGAGAGTAATCTCTTCATTCTACATCCTCCTCTAAGTTTTTAGTAAATTAACTGTTAAGACTTGAGATTTGTTTTAATAGTACCCTTTCATCTCCTTTTCCTTGCAGATATCCAACTTTAAAACTTATTCCTGCGGCAAAAATGACCGGATCTTGGGGCAGCTTTACCCCTGGATACATTCAAGCCTAAAGTTGGATATCTATACTATGCGCTTTATTCCCAAACCAATCTGCATCCTCGCGGAATTCATCGCTCTGGAAACCATGAGTTAATTATATGTTCCGCCCTCACTTGCGTAAATACTCAAAAGAGCGGAAACATTCTCATAATTCCATCCACTCTATAATTTTCAGACAGCAAAGTGTTCCTAAATGCTGCCGGGAAGCCCAATGCCCGGCATATACCCTTTCAAGCTTAAAAAGCTATCCGTGCCTTGTTCTGCTGTAAATACTCAAAAAGGCAAATCCATTCCCAAAAAGGCATCTGCAGCAGGTATAAAAGGTTTTACCTTCTTTTGAGGATAATTATAGTATTCGTTGTGCAAAGAAGGCCTAAGAAAACATAGTATTCTCTTTTGCGGGTCGCTTGCGGAATACCGCACGCGGCTGCAGCACAACCGATGGAATACTCTTTTTCCTAGACCCCCTATAGCCTTACTTTGATTAAACTAATTCCCTATATTTACCCGGAGTTGTCCCCTCAATTTTCTTAAATACGCGGATAAAGGTCTTGCTGTTGGTATATCCAACTTCCTTTGCAATTTCAAGGATATTCAGCTTCTCATTTATCATGAGCTCCTTTGCCTTTTCTATTCGGATTCTCTCAATATAGTTATGCAAGCCTTCCTCTACCTGAGTTTTAAACATTCTGGACAGATAATTTGACGTCATATTAAAATGCTCGCCAATCATTGCTACGTTCAAATTCTCATTTTTATAATTCTTTTCAATATAGCCCATCACGTCCATGCTCAGCTTATATTCACTCTTCACTTTATTTTTTTGCAGGAAATACTCGCAAATATACTCCAGCAAACTAATAATCTCGGCTTTTATCTGGTGAATGGTACTGCATTTTTTCAATCTGCTTATAGGCTGCAATTTGTCCATGAGTACATTATCGTCAACAATTTTAATTAACGTCCCCAGCAAATCGAAGACCAGACATTCACCGGTTTCCACCGTCAGCGACAGGTTATTGAAATTGCTTTCAAAGATACCGTCCACGATCTTTTTAGCATCTGTAAAGTTTCCTTCCCTTATCACATTCATCAGCTTGTATTCCGTATCTGCGGAATATTCATAAAAGTTATCCAGCTTTGCAACATCATCGTGGCAGATGATGCTGCCTTCACCCATGAAGGCTTTATGATTCATCGCGTTTAATGCTTCCCTATAGGCAAATGCAATTCCGCTGAACGTATCGTATATATTACTTAAGGAGGCGGAAAAACGTATTTTAAAATGCTCGCTTACAAACTGCTGCGCGCTTTTAACCGCTTCTACAATCTCTCTTTTGGTTTGCCCGTTATCCGCATCGGAATTCTTGATATTCACAATACATGCAATGGTGGAGTTATCCAGTTCAACCATCATCCCCTTATGTGATTGATTTATTAATTCTCCTACAACATTGGTGATAATAAAATGCAGAAGTTTTACTCCATACATTTCCTCTCCAACATCCTCTGCCGGATCATGATCTTCTATGACAAAAAGCATCACGGCAAAGTTCTGACTCTCGAAGGACAAATCAAAATCCCTCAAAATCTCCTCTGTGATCTTGCTCTCATCAACCCTTCCTTTTAGCAATCTTTCAAGAAAACTGGTTCGGATTACATCTTCATTTTCCTTCATTTTTTTTATAATTTTATCATTCTCATCCATGGTGTTGGTAAGCACGGACTGGATAAAGCTCAGTTCATCCCGCTGGCTTTCCAACGGCATCCCTAACTTCTTTGTAATATTTTCAATCAGGGTGTTAATTGGATTATAGTTTCTCCTTACAATATACTGAACACCCAGAGCCCCCAGGATAATAAAGGAAATGGATATGATCAGGACCAACCTGCGTGAATTTATAACCTTTTCCAGGTAAATATTGTACGGAATGATGGAAATATATCGATACCCAGGTATATCCGAACTTATATAGGATACCAGTACTTTCTTATTATTTACGGAATCAAAAAAAAAGCCACTTTTTTCCTTTAAACTGGCAATTTTTTTTGTATCAATAACATTGCTAGTGCTTGTAGAAGCGATCACCTCATCATTATTTACCAGCATGACAATGTTTTGGTCTGTACTTACCACACTTCGTAAAACTTCCTGGAATTTATCCCGGTTAAACTGTATCACAATATTCGCCGTATGTGCACTTACTTCTTCTACGGGTATGGACTGTATAAAGCTGACAGCATCGTATTTTCCATCTCCGATATTGAGCGTCAAGTCGTTAACAAAGTTGCCTTGATATCTTTTATTGACAATCTGCTTCCACTCTTCAAAGGAGATTGCCTTATCGCTGTTAAAAAGCCTGTAGGATAGTTCGCTGTCTACGTGGGAATCGCTGCTTATGGATGAATCCGTATTCCTAAAATAAACATAAATCTGGTCAATAAAGCCATTAGAAACCTTTATTATATTCAAAAAGTCTTTAATGCTTATGATATCCAGTTGGTGCTCTGCCCCAAAAGCCGGTTTTATATTTGCAAGGGTCCTCACTCTTCGGTCGATTCCAACAAGGCGGGCTATGCTGCTCATATCATTCAGTCGAAGATCCCCCGTTTTCTGGATTTTGCTTAAATGCAATTCATTGGCTCTATCTGTTTCATTTTCAATCGTTCTTTCCACTCTATAATAGATGATTGAAATAATGGATGCCGCAATGAGCAGCACGGATAAATATGAAATCAACCAATTAAAAAACAGCTTACGTTTCATGAGATTAATTTTGAACATAGAATTCCCTTCCATATGTGGTAGTAGTTGCTTAAAACCAACAATGCACAGACCTCCTTATTTATATAGTATAAACAATATTCTACTTTACATAAATACTCAAAATGAATAAATTATACCCAAAATCGAAGTTTATTGGGATAAGACGACTGCAAAAGGCCCGTATCAGCATCATTTGATTGATGTTGCATACGGGCCTTTTTGTATCCGCTATTATTTTTCCGTGCTTCGGTGGAAGAACCGTTCCTTCATTTTGATTCGCTCCTCCATTGAGGGGCGGAATCTTTAAATTTCTTTTGTACTGATTTTGAGCTCACCGTCCAGATAATCAACATTTATACTGCTTCCCTCAACTACATCTCCCTTAATGATCATTTTTCCTATTTCGGTTTCTATGAATTTCTGCATGTACCTTTTTACGGGTCTTGCACCAAATACAGGATTATACGCATTCTGTGCCATAAACTGCTTTGCCCCGTCCGAGACCTTAAGATTCATGCGCCTGTCCTCAAGCCTTCTTTGTATATCATTCAAAGCAAGGTCGATGATTTTAACGATTTCTCCCTGTCCCAGAGGCTTGAAAAGAACCGTCTCATCGACACGGTTTAAAAACTCAGGCTTAAAGTGCCGGTTTAATTCTCCCATTACCGCCTCTCTTGCAGCCTCGTCAATTTCGCCCTTTGACTGGATACCGCTTAAAAGATGCTGGCTTCCAATGTTGGAGGTCATAATTACAACCGTATTTTTAAAATTCACGGTCCGTCCCTGGCTGTCCGTTAACCGGCCATCATCCAAAAGCTGTAAAAGCACGTTAAATACTTCCGGATGTGCCTTTTCAATCTCGTCAAAAAGTATTACACAATAGGGCTTTCTTCTTACAGCTTCAGTAAGCTGCCCTCCCTCCTCATATCCCACGTAGCCGGGAGGTGCACCGATCAGCTTTGCGATTGCATGCTTTTCCATGTATTCCGACATATCGATGCGGACCACATTTTCCTCACTGTCAAAAAGGGCTTCGGATAATGCCTTTGCCAGCTCCGTTTTTCCGACACCGGTCGGCCCGAGAAAAATAAACGAGCCGATGGGCTTTTTGGGATCTTTTAAGCCTGACCTGGCACGGATGACCGCGTTGCTTACCGCCGATACAGCCTCATCCTGTCCCACTACGCGCTTATGCAGTATTTCCTCGAGGTTTAAAAGCTTATCCCTTTCATTTTCAATGAGCTTGGTCACAGGTATTCCCGTCCACCGGGAAACAATTTCGGAAATCTCTTCCTCGGTGACCTCTTCCTTTAAAAGCACATTCTCATTTAACCTTTTACGCTGCTTTTCTTCTTCCAGATGCTTTTGCAGTTCCGGCAGCTTGCCATGCTTTAAAACTGCAAGGGTGTTAAGGTCATAAAACCTCTCCGCCTCCTCGATCTGCCTTTTAACCTCTTCCATTTGCTGCTTTATTTCTTTCTCTCTCTTGATATTTTCCTTCTCCAGCTCCCATTGGGCTTTCATCCGATCGGAATTGTCCTTTAAGGAAGCTATTTCCTTCTCCAAAGCCGAAAGCCTGTCCCCGGAAATCTCGTCCTCCTCCTTTTTAAGGGCTTGGCGCTCTATTTCCAACTGCATGACGCGCCTGGATATTTCATCAAGCTCCGTAGGCATGCTGTCAATTTCCGTCCGTATCATGGCAGCGGCCTCGTCCATAAGGTCTATGGCCTTGTCGGGCAGAAAGCGGTCGCTGATATACCTGTTTGACAATACGGCACAGGCAATAATGGCGTTGTCGGTGATCCTGACCCCGTGGTGGATTTCAAAACGCTCCTTTAAGCCTCTCAGAATCGAGATGGTATCCTCTACCGTAGGCTGGTCTACCACAATGGGCTGAAACCTTCGCTCCAGGGCTGCATCCTTTTCTATATATTTTCTGTATTCATCAAGAGTAGTCGCACCAATGCAGTGAAGCTCTCCCCGGGCCAGCATGGGCTTCAGGATATTGCCCGCATCCATGGCCCCTTCCACCTTGCCTGCACCTACGATATTATGAAGCTCATCAATAAAAAGGATAATCCTGCCGTCGGATTGATTGACATCATTTAATACCGCCTTGAGCCTCTCCTCAAATTCACCCCTGTATTTGGCCCCGGCAATTAAAGCACCCATATCCAGGGCAAAAATCGTCTTATCCTTTAATCCTTCTGGAACATCCCCCTTTAATATTCTTTGTGCAAGTCCTTCTACAACGGCGGTTTTTCCTACCCCCGGCTCCCCGATTAATACCGGGTTGTTCTTTGTCCTTCTGGACAAAATACGGATGGCACGCCGGATCTCTGCATCCCTGCCGATCACCGGATCGAGTTTTCCAAGCCTCGCAAGCTCTACCAAATCGCGCCCAAACCTTTTTAGCGCATCATAGGTTTCTTCCGGATTTTTAGACGTAATTCGCTGATTGCTCCGCACCTTCCCCAGTGCAGCCATAAACTTTTCAAGGGTGATCCCATAGCGTTTGAAAATTGCCTGTGAGGGAGTATTTCTTTCTTTTAATAACGCCATATAAATGTGCTCGACACTTGTATATTCATCCTTAAACCGTTTTGCCTCCTCCTCAGCCTGAAGGAGCACTTCGTTAAACCGCCGTGCGGCGTATACGCCGGAAGCGCCACTGCCGTATACCCTGGGAAGCTTTTCAAGTTCTGTTTCAATATCCTTTGCATACAACAAAGCATCCTGCCCCATATACCCTATAAGCTTCGGTATGAGACCATCTTCCTGGTTTACCAGTGCAAGATGGAGGTGCTCTCCATCGACCTGCTGGTGCCCCATCCGTACAGCGATGTCCTGTGCCGCAGAAACCGCGGCCTCTGCCCTTTCCGTAAATTTTTCTATGTTCATGCTTTCCTTCCTCCATTCTTCTTATATCCAATAAAGCCATTTAATTGCATATCCCTTTAAAAACCCGCAGCCTCCCAAGCAAGTTTCCAGGTTCCTCATTTTTAGGTAAACCCGGGAGGCTTGCACTCCCTTAAACAGCCAGGCCTATCAATATTCTGACCTTTCCTGACCTTTTTAATAATACTAAATATTGGTTCCCGTATCAAGCCTATATTGCAAGAAACAGCGTAAAGAGCATTCAACCAGCATAGTTGAACCTATAATTTCTTTTTCTTTCTCAAAATTACTCGGGCTGTCTTTTATTTTCATGCCTATTTAAATAAAAAGCGCCCTCATATTTTAAACAAGGGTGCTGTGTAACACTTATTTATTATCGAGTTTTTTATAGTAATCGAGGCACTTGTTAAACGCCAGCTTTTCACCTTCCAAAACTAATTTCGATGCTTTTTCCTTCTCCTGGAATCAAGGGCATATAATTTTTTATGTTTGGCAGCTTCGTCCTAATAATTTTTACTCGTTGGGTAATAATGTGTTTAAATACTATTTTTTAAATCAAGGAGAGTTTAAAATGAAAGCTAAAATTGCATTACTATCTTTAGCTCTATTATTCACATTGGCAGCAGGATGCGCTCCAGCCCCCGCGGCACCGACACCGGCCCCAACAGCCACACCCAAACAGACAACCCCCTCAGAAGCATCACCAGATGTGGTAACAACCGCTTCCATCGTAGATACTGCAGCTGCTTTCCAAAAGGCAATCAGCAGCACGGGTACATGGATTATTTGTACAACAAAGGATTTAACTATTGATAAGGATCTTGTACTGGACGGAGAGTTTAAAAACGGCAAGAAGGATTCTGCCGGCAAGGACGTTATTCAACGGAAGATCGCGCTTTACGCCCAGGATGAAAACAAGAAAGTAACTGCCAGATATACACTGACAGCTCCAAAGCTGACCATCAACAGCCCCAAAGCCAGAATCCAAAGCGGTACCTTCAAAGGTGATGTTTATGTTACAGCCAAGGACTTTGAGCTGGTAGATGCTACAGTGGACGGAAACGTATATTTTACCAATGATGATGCCAAAGCCACCTTCAAAATGGACGCTACAAGCAAAGTTACCGGAAAACAGGAAGTAAAGAAGTAATCCATTCTCAATAGTTTCTAAAGGCAAAGAGCAGTGAACCGATTGTTTCATCCTCCGGTTCACTGCTCTTTGCTTTCTCCTGCTTCTATAAGTGTTTCTTCATGTACAGCCTTTCATTAAACCCTGCCGCCTTACGAAACAGGCGCTGTTTTTTCCGTAAAAACGTTTTAAACCCTAATTTCTCGTACACTCTTATGGCACTTGTGTTGGTATCCACAACTTCAAGCGTATATTCTTCAAACTGCAAAGTTTGCATCAGGTGCTCCATCAGCCTTGTGGCAACACCCTTTCCACGAGCTGCTTCATCGGTGGCGACGTCTTCAATATAGGCCTGATTGCCTGCAATGGGAATGGGCTTTTTAGCCAGTGTACTGTATAGAAAATATCCCTTTATCCGGCCGAACTCCTTAAACAATAATTTTTTATCAACCTTCTGGCAGTGGCTTTCGCGGGTGGAATAAGCGATGATTCCAACCACCTTATTGTCAAGCAAACAAACGAAAAAGTGTTCCTTGACAAAAAAAGCGGAAAACACCCGGATAAATTTCTCCTTATCACTGGATAAACACTTAAGGTATTTAAAAAAACTATCAACAAATACCCGTACCGCTTCTTGAAAATGTTTATCGTTTACCTCGGATAAATTCCGTACAATAAAATCCTTCATCCGAATACCCCTTTCATTTTTATTGCCTAAGGGATTTTTATGTTTTCCTGCTTAAAAATGAAATCTGCGTAAAAACTCATTTTTTAATTTTTTATCGGAGAACAAAACCATACCCACTGTGGTCAACAAAGCGTATAAAGCAGATACGCTGCTGGCCCACATCGAATTGGAAACCCTGATGAAGTACAGCAGAATCGGCATAAACCCTAAAAAAATCATAACAAACACATAGCCCACATACTCATTCCACAGCATCTTTTTTGTACATATAATGATCGTAATCAAAAAAGTTCCGGCAATCACCAGAAAAGGAATCACTACATTCACAGACCACCTGTAATAGCCCGAAAGGAAGTCTATCATAAACAATATGCCTGAAATCCCCAGCACCTGCAGTAGTATCTTCATTCCTGCATGAGTTTTGGAAAGTATGGTATTATTAATCAGCAGAAGAAGATAAAGCACCGGACCTGCCACATATAAAAACCACAGATGCCTTGCATCCGTGAGCAGGTTAATAAGCAAACACGTACTGATAACTGCGATAGCTAAGAACAATATCAAATTAAAAAGAAAGCCTCTTGAAGGATTCCTTTTCTCCATATCATAAGAGGGATACCATGGATTTTCCGAGGACAGCTTTTTATCTCCGACGGCTCTGTGGCACAGCGGGCATTTATGCAAATTTTCATCCATAAGCACTTTGCAATGTTTACATTGGTTCATCGATTCATCCCCCACTGATTTGAATATATTTTCACATCAATCCCGGTATTCTGTGAAAGGAAACTAAAAAAACTTTTTATTATTTCCGCTTCAATAATCGTGCGTGAAAATGTAATTGTCAACTTATCATTAACCGAGCATACGCCACAGTTCACAGGGCTTTTCCCTGTGGGATACAGAACAGCCTCCACTCCATCCACATAGCTGCTCATGGAGTGAGGTAGTTTTGTATTTCCGAGGTTGGACAGCGTAATTGTTTTGCGGTTTTGTCCAAAATTCTCAAACCCATAGCGCATGGCCATATTCTTAATGCCGATGGGAACAAATCTTGCCGCCAGCATTTTCTCATATTTAATATTTTTTATAATTCCCTCCTGCAATTTTTCCTTTTTCGTTTTTTCCCTTAATTGCAGGGAAACCTCTTTTACGATGGCCTCAAAAGTAACATCCTCTGAAACCTGAATTCCTACATTAACCACGGTAAAAAAATTCCGAAGTGTTTTCGACGGGAATATTCTACGCAGATTCACAGGTATCGCAACCTTTACCGGCTCATTATAAATTCCGTACTTCATCATTTCCGAATAGATGGAGTAGATCAGCACCGCCGTCAAATATTCCGTTATCGTCGCTCCGCTTTGTTTCGCTGCTGCATTCAATGCAGAGGCACTTACTACACCATGGATGACGTTATTTCCAAAGGGTTCGATGGGCGTACCTTCTATGTGAAAAGCTTTCGGTTCCTCTACCGGATTCGTCGGAAGGGGTTGATAATATTTTTCAAAACTATCTTCCATTTCGTATTTGCTGGGTAGTTCTTCCGGCAGCAAAATCATGCCTTCGTCCTCCATACTTTTGCCTGTGAGGCATAAGTACTGGTATACCAAAGCTTTTAAAAACTCAACAGCTCCCGAGCCGTCCGTTAAGGAATGAAATACCTCTACTGAAATCCGGCGGTTAAAGTATAGTACTCTAAGAAGGTACCCATTATTCAATGAAGCTTTCATGGGATAACAGGGGTATTCCGCTTCCTTTCTTATGAGCAGTTTGTTGCTATTTTCGCCCAGAAAATCCCAGAAAACTCCTTTGTAAAGTTTTACCGCCAATGTCGGAAACCTTTTAATCACAATATCAGCCGCCTCCTGCAGCAGTCCCTGCTGTACAGGCTCCGTCAGGATCATTGAAACCCTGAACGTTGAGGTATTGGATGCTTTGGCAACAGCTGTAAATATTTTTCCTGCATTATCAATTTTAAACCATCTACTCATTTTTATTCTCCTGCATTTTTATGGTTCCCCTTTGATCAAAAATGATGTTACCAGTTCGACACTTGGCGGTACAAATTTATCGTCCAAAACAAGCTTATACATCCCCAACCCTTGAATGGCGGAATAGTAAAAAGTTGCCATCTGAAGCGGATCACCACTTTTAAGCTCTCCGAGTTTCTGTCCCTTTGCAATAAGCGCTGCGGTCTGCTCAAACAATGCAAAATCATTTTTCCGCAGTTCCAGGGCCTTTTCAGGCATATTCCCGGCTAAAGCCGACTGCGACATCAGCACTAAATACTGCGCGGCCTCATCGCTTTTCACCAGGGCCTCCAGTACTTCCCCGGTAATCCGCCTTATGATATTGGCCGGAGAGGTTTCCAATGCAAGAATCTCTTCTACGTCCTGGTTTTCTCTGACTGCGTTTTCCATCAATTCACAGAACAGCTCCTCCTTCGATTTGTAGTGCCGGTACAGTAAACCCGTACTGATGCCGGCGAGAGAAGCAATGTCATTGATGCTTGTTGCAGCAAGGCCTTTATGAGAGAACAACCGAAGTCCCGCTGCTGTTATTTTCTCTTTTGTGGTACTGCGCATTTGGGCATACTGTTCCTTTGTTCTTGGCAAAATAATCCCTCTTTTAATGAATGAATTTTAATTCATTATAACATTCCGGTGTCTTCCGGTCAAGGCCTTTCTATTGATGGAATTCCGGTAACCATAGTATTTCAAGTAAGTACATTCCCTTTTTATTCATTGAAGCTTTTTCAGCTCCCGGAAACCGAAGTCCAAGCAGTCCTTTTCCTGCATTCTATACACTGCTTTGATAGAAAATATGCTATAATCATACTATTCGGGTTAAAAGGCAGAAACCATTGGCAACTGCTTGATTTCCCGATCCGCCAAGTTCCATCATGAATTATATGGGAGGTGCAATCCGTGGTAAATAAAACAAAGATTTCGGAATGTCTGGTACGATTCAGCGGCTTATTCATTTGTGGCCTCCTCGGTATTCTATTTTTATTTCTAAGCGCAGCCGGTGTCCTTTCCACCAGCGTACTGGATCCCGCTAATTTTGTTGAAGAACATATACTATATCCTCATGACAGTGTTATCCTTAATCTCCTGACTGTCGCTGCATTCCTCCTTTTGTTGAAACTGCTCAAACCCTATGCGAAATCCATTCATCCCCAAACAGCCACCATTGTATTGATCGCTTATACCACCCTCATCGGCGCAGTTTGGGTAATGGCTGTAAAATCCATTCCGGCAGCAGATTCCGGCATGATCGTAAGCTCCGCCAAGGCCTTTATAAAAGGCAGCTATGCTCCCCTTCAAGCTGCGGATTCCTATTTCCGTTACTATCCGTTTCAATTATCCTTCACCTTTATCTGTGAATTACTGATGCGGATTTTCGGCACGGAAAACTATGTCGCTTTAGGTATGGTAAACCTCCTATGCCTGGATGCGGCCTATATCGCACTGGTCCAATTGGCCAAACTCATTTTTAACAATAAGAAAATTGAGCTGCTCACCATATTTTTACTTGCAGGATGCTTGCAGCCCGTTCTCTTCACTACCTTTATCTATGGGAATATCATGGGGCTGGCTTTTGCAATGTGGGCTGTGGTATTTGAAATCCTGTATATTAGGACAGGTAAAAAATACCAGATGCTTTTTTCCTCCGTGTTTATCGCCATAGCAGTAACGGCAAAGCTGAATTATTTGATCGTACTGGTTGCCATGAGCATCATTCTCCTGCTGAATTTTTTAAAAGCAAAGCAAGGGTTTAATCTCCTCTGGATCGCATGGGCCGTTGCATTAACCCTCGGCTGCAACCAATTGCTTCTGTCCGGCTACGAATCCCGGGCGGGCACCGAACTGGGGGATGGAGTCCCCCAGATTCTTTGGACCGCCATGGGCCTGCAGGAATCCTTCATGGCTCCGGGATGGTATAACGGCTATACGATGAAAACCTTTAAAAATAATAATTTTTCCAGGGATTCTGCCACCCGTCAGGCCCGGGAAGATATTCAGGAACGCCTGGCGTACTTTTCTGCAAATCCCCGGGAAGCCCTCACTTTTTTTACCAATAAGGTACTGAGCCAGTGGAATGAGCCCTCCTACGAATCCATATGGGTCAGTCAGGTGAAAAAGCATCAATCCCCGCTCCCATCCTTCGTGGAAAGCATATACACCGGTCGCTTGGGCCAATACCTCCATGCTTATTTCAATATCTACCAGCAAATCATACTGATCGGATTTTTCATTGCGCTGTTCAGCCGCTTAAAAAAGCAGGATGAATGCTTTATTTTCCTTCCTCTCATCATTTTGGGCGGTTTTTTATATCATCTGATCAATGAGGCAAAATCCCAATATATTCTCGTCTATTTTGTTATGCTGGTACCTTACGCGGCCTATGGACTCTATACTGCCGCCCATTCGAAATATTTCGATTGGGGAAGGCTTTTCAACCGTCGCAAAATAGACACTGCTGCTGACACGCAGAAGTAAAGCAGGAACAGTTCCCTCAAAACAAGGGGGCTGTTCCTGCTTATCCCGGATATTTTCACTCTGCTTTAAAACTTATACAATAATAAGTGTATCTATGATTTTTGCTCCTACCCTCGCTGTACCCAGTCAGGCTCCGTAAAAAAGATTCGTTCATTCTTTGAGCCTCCCCGGATGCTGCACATAAAGCAATGTGCAACGTGCGCGGTCCGAGTTGAACCCGCAAAAAGGCCAACCGATTATTTTACAGCACCTTGCCTGCCCGGCTGTCCTTGCCTGTCACCGCCAAAACCACCCTTGTTGGGTCCTCCTCCATTTGGCCCTCCGGGATTCCCTGTTCTGCCGGTTGTCACTCCCGTTTCCGACAGCCATGTTATACTGCTGGAAATGGTGAAGCTCGCTATTTTTGTTCCATCCTTGTATTCGCCACCCGTATAAAGCCCCTCCAAAGAGCTTCCCGTCGACGTTCCTCCCGAATAAAGTGTATATTCCGTGTCCTTTTTCAACTCCGGCGAGGAAATCACTACGGCCTGATACTGCTTTTTGGGGGCGAAGGTCACTACCGTGTTTCCTTTACTATCTTTCAGGTGAACAAGGGTACCTGCCTGCTGTGCCTTTGAATAATTCATCGCTATGGAGTACTGCCCCGATTGCTCGGAGGGGGCTTGCGCCATTCCTGCACTTCCGGCAGCAATCAGGAATCCGCCGCTCATTTCAAAGGTTCCGTCATAATCCAGAGCACCATTGTTGCTGGCTGTGGGGCCGCTTACAACGACTATACCGCCCGTCATCGCAATGGACCCGTTTGAATCCAATCCATCCCCTGTAGCATCCACTGAAAGATATCCTCCGCTGATGGTAAGCTTGTTATTGGAGGAGGAGCTGAAAGAGTTTTGTCCCGGACGCCCATTGACGGAAGACCCATCCCTCCCCCCGGCCACATTGACGCCGTCATCGCTGGAGATGACGCGTGTTTCGCCCCCTGAAACGGTTATAAGGGCACTCTCGATTCCTTCATAACTTTTCTTGATGTTAATCTTTCCCTCTTTGATTGTTAGCGAAGAATCCGCATGAATTCCATCATCCCCTGACGCAATGGAGATATCACCCCCGGCTATGGTGACGCTGTTGTTGCTGTGTATGGCATCATCCGAAGAATCGATGCTGAAGGTACCTCCACTGATGGTGATGTCGGCAGAGGCTTTGATTCCTTTTGCACTTTGGGATTCGGTTTCATCAGTTTTCGTCGTTGTGGCATTCCCCTTCTGCCCCAGGGGATTTTGCCGGTTATCCCCCATTTTAGCCGTTCCGTTTGCACTTCCTCCATTGGATAAAACGGTAAAATTCCCGCCGGTTATCAGTAGGGAGGTTTCCGCCTGGATTCCATCCGCACCGGCCTTTATGGCAAAAGTTCCTCCCTCAAGGGCAATAAATCCTTTTGCAGCATCGGTATCATTGGTGGATTTGATTCCGTCACCCGTGGCTTCAATGGTAATGTTTCCGCCTTTAACTGCTATCATGTCCCGTCCCACGATCCCGTCATCCGCTGAATAAATCTGAATATTTCCTGCGGTAATCTTCAGATCGTCCTTACTGGTGATTCCATCTTTATAATTTGCACGGACCGTTAATTTACCCGTTCCGTTTATGGTAAGATTATCTTTGCTGAAGATGGCCGCACTGGGTTCATCAGTTGCAGCATCAGCCAAAACATAATTTTTACCATCCGTTACAACATTCTGTGTTCCTTCCTGCAAGGAAACGATGGTTTTTCCTGCGTTCTTCGCATAAATGGGTGCATTGTCGGCGCTATTTATTTCCGCCCCGTTTAAAACCAGTTTAACGGTTCCTTTATCCTGTACATCCACAAGGATTTGACCGTTATCCAGTTTACCGCTGAGGGCATACACCCCCGCTGCCGTTATTGTAATCTTACTGCCGTTCACCGCTGCACCCGAGCCTTTTATGCTGGCGCTATTTCCTTTTAGTTCAATATAGTTCGGATTTTCATTTTTCCAGTCACTATAATCGTCATTCTTTTCATAAGTAACCCTATCTTTTGTAACTGCACCTGCATTTTTGCTATCACCGCTATTTGTATTTGCTTCTGTGCTTGCTGTCGATTGGGAAGCCGTGTTGGTCTGCGGTACAGAATTGTCGCTGCAGGAAGTCAAAAAGGCTGTACACAAAAGCACTGCCAATAGTCTGGAGGCCCTAAATTTTTTGTTCATCACGTCATTCTCCTTTTTACGGTTCATCTTTCTTCGCCTACGATCCGCTATAGATACTAGTAAGTTTCCATTCCCATATCTAACGGTATTCTGATAAACCTTTCTACTTTCATGTTCCTATTCTACAAATCAAACCTTAAATAAGGCTTAAATGCTTACCATAAATTTAATATTATTGGGAAAGTTATTTATTTCAGCAGTTTTCCATATCATTATTTAAAACAGTAAGGAAGCCGCGCCCGCAACAAAAAACCGCCTGCAAGCGGCTGTTGAAGCCACCCACAGGCGGTTAAAGATCTCTTTACCGGAGACGAAGCATGTTTCCCGGTCCCCCATTGCTAAACATAGTTATTCCTGAAGCAGCGGTCTGGCGTATAGCATTTTCCTTTTCAACTTGTTCTTTCCCGCCATGCTTCTCCAGTGCCAGCTTCCTGCAAGCATAAACAGAGCTTTAGGCATTTGAGGATTGGTAAAAATATTCTTTTTCAAAATTACTTCGCTTCCTTCAATATCTTGAATCAACTGGATAATGCCCTCATAGACCTTTCGCTTGATTTTACTTTCCATGGGCATCGCCTGGGATTCCCTCATGAATTCTCCGGCCCCGATACCGACTCCAAACCTCCAGTTCAGACGCAGTGCCGTTGAAAAATGCTGCATGATCTGCATTGCATTGATATTCTGATGGCCTTCCACAAAACCGCAATTTATGACTGCATAAACATCCGAAGCCTTCCTGGCACCTGCCAGGTCCTGCTTTTCATTTTTTCTGTAATCGGCAAGCCGGTCCAGGAAATCCAGCATACTGGAGGGAATACTGTCAATATAGAGCGGAAATACAAATACGATACTGTCGGCGTCCAACAGTTTGTCAAATTCCTCCGCCGGAGTTCCCTTCTTCAGCGCGGTTACGATACACACTTCTTCCACTTCCGCCTTGTTTTTATCCAGCCACCTGCCCATCTCACTTATAAAATATTGGGAAGCACTGTTTTCCCCCCGTGGGCTACCGTTTACGAAGCATACCTTTTTCATCCTTTTCACCTTCCTTTTTCCTTTACATAGGAATTGACCGATTGCATTACCCGGTCTACATCTCTTTCCCCTCTGCAAACGTAGGCTCTGGCCTCTTTCGTCTGAAAATTCACTGCATTGGCAGCACTTAGGGATTTGAAGGTTTCCACCTCGGAATCGCTGATGTTCTCACCATATCCGACAATTACCAATTCGGGATATTTGCTGTACCGTGGTGCATGGTGCACCTCATTGTTTATCTTCTTGAAGAATGGAAGTATAATCGGAACACTTCTGTCCCATACCCGTTTTATAGCCGTACTATAGCAGCCGTACCGGACCGGAGATAAAACCACAACTACATCACTGTTTACAAATTCCCTGTTGATCTCCCTTCCTTTATCGTTAAACACACAAACGCCCGGAGTCTTTGTCCAGCAGCCGAAGCAGCCTACGCAGAAGTTTAAGTCCTCTTTCCCTACGTCATGGAAACTGTATTCTGCACCCGAGGTTTCAAACAGCTTTTTGATGCCAGCTTTTATGCTTTGGCCGAGATTGCTTTTATCGGTTTTGTCACCAATTATTACAGTCCTCATAACACCCTCCTTAATGTTTACACCGTAAACTTTGTATCCTCATTATAATACGCCATGTTTACACTGTCAACATTATATGATACAATAATTGCATACTTAGTAAAAAAATATAAAGGATGCTATCGATGACAAAAGAAAAGTACCACCACGGCACATTAAAGCAGGAAATGATTGAAAAAGGTCTGCAATTGCTTAATAAAGAGGGCTATGAGGGATTTTCCCTAAGAAAGGTGGCCCACCTGTGCAATGTAAGCCATGCGGCCCCCTATAAACACTTCAAAAACAAGGAAGAGCTGATTTCAGCCATCACCCTCCAGGTGGTAGACAGCTTCAGGGCTTCTCTGCTGGAAGCTGTAAAGAAGCCTGCCGGGAACCCCAAAGCCCGGATCATTGAGCTTGGCAAACAGTATATAAAATTTATGGTTGAAAACCCTGAATATCTGAAATTCCTGTTTTTAAGCACAAGTGATTTTCCCGTAGTTGTCAGGGAGGGTAAATTTTTTCACTCCGAAAACAGCCCTTTTACCGTTTTTGAAAAAAGTGCTGTGGACTATCTTGTTTCTACAGAGGTAAAGCCCGAAGAATGGGCTGACCATATCCTTATCCTGTGGAGCATCGTTCACGGCCTTTCCGTGCTCCTTGTCAACAACAGCATACAGTATGAAGGAGATTATCTGGGCATGGTATCCAGGGTGCTGGAAAGCAAGCTGACCTTATAAATCACAGATTTCACCCTTTCCTCCGTCAATACTGCATTTCCTAGAAATCTGCAACCGAATTCACTAATTCAATGATTGCGTTCTGGCTATGCAGCAGATATTCTTTAGCTTTGTAGTTCAAGCAAAGCTCGGATTTCATGGCATCAACAGATACCTCCTGCCCTCGGGTCACGGGAGGACAGGGTAAAAAAACCGACGGGCTGTTCAATCCGGAGAGACGCTTCCCGGTGATCTGGTAGGGCAGGAATTGCTTTTTAATATGCTCTTCCATCTCCGTATTCCCAGCACTGGGCCAGCAATCCGTATAGACCACATCCGCTTTTTCGAGACAAGCATCCAAATCATTGCTTACACTGATATTTCCAATGGCCTTTGAATTCAGCTCACGAACCAATGTATCTTTTGCTTCATAGCCGGGCGGACAAATTTGAGTCACCTTTATAGGAAATCTGACTGCCGCTTCAAACCAACTCACGCACAGGTTGGTGACCTCCCCTACAAAAACCACATTCAGTCCCTCCAGAGAGCCCCTGTGAATTCTAACGAATTGCAGGTCTCCCATGATTTCACAAGGATGATTATGATCCGTCCGTGCGTTGATGACCGGAATTTCAACACTTTCAGACAGCACCCCCAAATCCTTGTGGCTTTTTGCCCGGACCACAAGCATGGAGAACCAATTCTGAAGATACTGCCCTACATCCTCTAAGGGTTCTCCCCTCCCTAATTCACCTGGAATATAGGAAACATCGGCTCCCATTGCTTTCAAACCGATTTCAAATGCCACACGATTGCGAAACCCGTTACCGTAAAACCACAGCCCGATTTGTTTATTGCGAAGACTTTTTGGCATTCGATTCTCTCGCCACGCACCGGCTAAATAATCCGCACGGTCCAAGACCTCCCTTAATTCTTCATAAGAATAGTCAAGCAATGAAATGAAGTGTTTCATTACAATCCCCTCCTCAATCAAGTTTCCCTCTATAAAACATTATTGAATAATTATACATATATACGTATAATTATTCAATAGCTATGAGAAGATTATTTAGAATCCGGCTTTGTTTTGCAGGTAAATCCCATCACTTCTGGAAGGTTCCTACCTGATTTTACAAAATATTTACAATACAGATTGACTAATCAGTCGATTCGATATATGATAAGGAGGGTGATAATCATTGATGAACAAAAGAGAGCAAATATATAAAGCAGCCCTTACGTTATTTAATAAAAACGGGTTCGATAAAACTCCAACCTCGCAAATCGCTAAAGAAGCCGGTGTAGCCATCGGTACCCTCTTTCATTATTTTAAAACAAAGGAGGAGCTGATTAACAGCCTGTATTTGAAATGCAAGGAGTCCATGATTGAAAAAATAATGGATGGTACCGGTGAGGAAAAGACTTTTAAAGGGAAAATCAAACGCCTCTATATAAACTTTTTAAAATGGGGCCTGGAATGCACCGACGAATTTATGTTTTTCCAGCAGTTCAGTAATTCGGTGTACATCTACGATACAACAAGGGCTGAAGGAAAAAACAAGTTCGAGGTTCTGATGGTATTTCTCAAGGAAGGCACGGAAAAAGAGATCATTAAAAACACCCCTACGGATTATCTCTTAACCGTAACCGCTACTATCATGATGTCGAATATCAATTATTTGATTGCCAACCAACAGCTGATGGAAAATGATGAATTTATCGAACAAACCTTCTCCGTCCTTTGGGACAGCGTTAAAAATTAATTTTTTTAATTATGGGAAAATGAAAATATTACTTCAACTTTTTTGCGGGCCCGCCATGGTGTCCATGAAGGGTGTAGCAAAATTATAGCTGAAGTTACATTTTCATCGACCTCAAACTAGATTGACCAGTCGGTATAGAAAGGGAGGTATATATGCTTTATCGTGAGGTAAAAAAGACAGGGGACCAACTATCCATTCTGGGGTACGGGTGCATGCGCTACCCTCAAAAAAACGGGAAGATCGATGAGGAACGTACGGAGAAGCAGATTCTGCAAGCCATTTCCCAGGGCGTGAATTACTTCGACACCGCTTACGTCTATCACGGCGGAAAGAGCGAAAGCATCCTGGGAAGGATATTGTCCAAAGGCTACAGGGATCAGGTAAAAATTGCGACAAAAATGCCGCCCTATTTGGTTCATACTTCAAAGGATATGGAAACGATTCTGGAAAATCAATTGAAAAAACTGTGCACCGATCGAATCGATTACTACCTGGTGCATGCACTCAATGACATGAAAGGATGGCAAAGATTAAAAGACCTGGGGATTCAGGAATTTTTCGAAAAAGCAAAGAAAAGCGGTAAACTTATCCATGTGGGTTTTTCCTACCATGGCGACAAGGATGATTTTAAAGCCCTTGTAGATGACTATCCATGGGACTTCTGCCAGATCCAGTACAACTATATCGACGAATATGTGCAGGCTGGAAAGGAAGGCCTGGAATATGCGGCTTCAAAGGGATTGGGTATCATTATCATGGAACCCCTGCGGGGCGGCTCTCTTGTAGGCAAAATGCCCCAGGAGATTCAAAAAATATGGGATGCGGCTGAAGTGAAAAGATCTCCTGCCGAATGGGCTTTACGCTGGATTTGGAATCATCCGCAGGTTCATGTCGTTCTCTCGGGCATGAACGAGGAAGCTCATATTGAGGAGAATATCCGGGTTGCCTCGGAATCCTACCCCAACTCCCTGAAGGAAGAGGAACTGAAGCTTTATGACCAGGTCAAAAAGGAGTTTGGCCGGCTGATGAAGGTGGGCTGCACCGGCTGCGGCTACTGTATGCCCTGCCCCTTTGGAGTAGACATTCCTTTATGCTTTAATTATTATAACAGCAAGCATCTGTTCAAGGAAAAGCACATGAACTTTCAATACGCCGCATTCACCGGAGGCCTTTCCGGAGGCAATCCCTCCAACGCTTCCTTATGCACCGGCTGCGGCAAGTGTGAAAAGGCTTGTCCCCAGCATATTCCCATCCGCCAGAAGCTGAAGGAAGTCGCAAAGGATATGGAAAGCCCCCTGTTAAAGCCGGTGCTCTGGACCCTGAGAAAATATTTGAAGGTAATGGGCAAACTGCGGAAAAACAAGGTCCGGGCTTAGGCTGCCGTGGGGGCTTGGGCCCCCACTTTGCCTGTTGATCCCTGGTATGGAATAGCAGTAATAGAAAGTGCCGTATCCTCCGATTGGTTAATTTGCAAATACCTTGACTTCATATAACTGCGGAGTATACCAGTTGCTGGGATTGTTCATCAGCTCGGTGGAGGTCTGCATAACCATCTCTTTGAATCCTTTTTCGGGCGCGGTTTTGTTCACAAAATTAAATCTGTAATAGGTATTACCGACCTTCAGTTCATTCGGCCTTACAAGCGTGTCATCGACGGTATTATCATAGGTATTCAGGCCTCCTGGAAGCGCATAAGGGCTGCTTGCAGCAGAATAAGCCGTTGTAATAAGCGTATTGCCGTTATACGCTTTTACCTGGTACGTATATGTATTTCCTATCGTAAGAGCATAATCATCGCAGGAATTACCGGTAACAGACTGTAAAAGGGTATAGCTTCCGCCATTTACCGAACGGGATACATCGTAACGTGTTGCCCCCGGTATCGGTGACCACTGCACCTTACTATTGTTAACGGAACTTTGTCCCTTGATCAGGAATGGAGTCGCAACCACAGCAAACGCTCCACTCTCCGGATAAATGTCTATGGCAGATATTATAGCGTTATCTACACTGGAAACAAAATTAAGATTTAATAGGCCATCGCTTACAGTTGCCTTGAAGCTCCTATCGTAGGCATAAAATTTACCCACCTGGCTGTATATGTCCAGGTTATCGATTACCAGTGAACCCTCAGCATTTACGTCGAATATTCTTTTTCCATTTTCATTCCAGTAGGTTTCAATAAATTTGAGATTTACTATATACGTTCCGTTTTCTATGGGTATATTGTAGCTAAAGTCAGTTCCATACCTGTAATCTCTGTAAAGATTGGCATCCGAAGTGGAGAGGATCGAATCCGTCTTACTGCCTGTTGACCCGCCTGAAAAAGAATTGTCCCCATAGAATGTAGTACCTCTGCTATCCTTATAGTCGGCGCCGCCGCAGTTTATTCTTACAGGAGCGTTCGGTGCCGCCTGTGTTGCTGCCGGACCGATTACAAGCCCCAGCATTGCAATCATGGCACTTAAAAAAAGGATATACATTTTTTTTACTGATTTTTTTGTACTTTTCAACATAGTATACCTCCTATTTTTTGTACTACGTGTGGATTTTTTGATAAATTCATCAAATTACAGATGATTTTTATGATGAATCGGTATATTTGTATAAGGTTTTCATCGTTTTCATCGTTTTCATCACCTCCCTCCAAAAAATATTACGTTTGGTACTACTGCATTAATTACCTGTTTATTCCTTTAACGCACCGACCATTGCGCCCTTTACAAAATATTTCTGTAAAAAAGGATATACACATAATATGGGTACAGTAGATACTATAATCAAAGCATATTTTATCGTATGGCTGACAGCTTCCTGATCGATGAGCGTGTTATTCATATCGGCATTTGTATTTTGTAATAGAATTTCACGTAAAATGAGCGACAAGGGAAACAATTCCCTCTTTCGCAGGAAAATGCTTGCGTTAAACCACGAATTCCAATGTCCTACACCGTAATATAGAGCCATAACTGAAATCACAGGTCCGGACAGCGGGATTACAATACGGGTCAAAATCGTAAAATGACTGGCTCCATCCAATTTCGCCGATTCCTCAAGACTATCCGGTATGGACATAAAGGATGTTCTCATAATAATCAGGTTAAAAGTGCTGATGAGATTGGGAATTATCAGCGACCAAATGGTATTATCCAGATGCAATTGCTTCACTGTAAGATAAAACGGGATTAAACCGCCGTTAAAATACATTGTAAAAACGATTCCGAACATAATTATTTTTTTTAGCATTACATCCTTTCTGGATAAAAAATATGCACCCAGGGAAGTCATTATCAAATTGAAAAAAGTTCCCACCACAACAATAAAAGCTGTGTTTAAATAGCTCCTTAAGAGCATTTGATTTTGAAAAGTCAATCGATAAGCAGCCAAATCGAACCCCAAAGGCAAAAAAAGTGCTCCGCTATGCTGCAGCAGCCGATTGCCGTCGCTCACCGACCCTGCAATCACATACCAGAATGGATAAAGAGTGATAAAAATTAGTACCAGCATGATAGATATATTAAACAAATTAAAAACTTTTTCTCCAAGGCTTTCTTTTATCTGCATCTTCTTCCCTCCTAGTACAATATTTGTGTAACTAATAAACAGCATTTTCGCTGGTAACACTTCAAAAACTTCGTAGTATACATAACATTTCACAATCCTTTCATTCTTTCTAAACATCAAGCACATCCTCTGG
>JAEZXR010000001.1 GCA_023419605.1 Bacillota bacterium
GGCTTGAATTCAAGCCAGCCGCTCTTTTTTACAGCCGGTAAAAATATAGCTTCCATTTCCCTTATGCTTTTTCTACCTTCATATCCATTACGATGTTTCTGGTAGGGGATAGAGGGAAAAACCGGTCTTTGCCGACTCCAACAAATCCTTTGCCAAACATGTCAAAGAGGTTGGAGCTGATTTTTAATTCCGGTAGACGCCCAATGAATTTTTCTCCATCATAGAGCAGTGCCAATTGAACCGGAGTGGCAAAATCACCGCTGGTTGTAAAATCTCCGCCAGAGGCGACAAGGACATAGATGCCAGGTCCTCCTCCCAGGAGCTCGCGGGTGGTTTTGGCGCTTTCTTGCACCCGAAGGCCGCTTAAGCCCAATCGAGGCACGCCATCATAATCGGATGCGGCACTGCCGGTCAGAGGGAGGTTGTAGAGGGAGGAGACTTTCTTGTCGGTATAGGGGGCTGCCAGTCGGCCTTCCTTGATGAGAGCATATTCAAATCCTTCATTGACGGTACCTTCCGCATCAAAGAAGGGTCCGAAGGTCTCCTCCGAATTGCGGGTCTGGTACAGTGTAAAGGCAGGATTGAACAATGCTTCCCCTGTTTTACCGGACAACAGCGAGCTGCCTGTGGCAAAACGCTGCCCATGCAGCTCCGTTGCAAGTTTTCGGAAAATAAGCCCTTCATTATCTGCAAAGAGCACCGGCAGATTGCCGGCGGGAAGGTCAATCCGGTTATTGTACGCGTTGCAGACACCATGGACCAGCCGCAGGAGCTCATTTCTATCGTAGCTTCTTCCATCATAGCCCACAAAACCATCCATAATGTTACTGGAGGCCTTTTCCTTGAAAACCAGTTCGATGGATATATGGGAGTCACTAAAGGCTAGATCCAGTCCCTTATCATTTTCCAGACTTACTTTATAGTCCAGGAGTTTGGCTTTGTGGGAGAAGGAAAAACCGGGCTGGTTCTTCCGAAGGTCTGCAAGAATTTCCTCCGTCTCCTCCAGTAACTGCTGTTCTGTAAGGATTTGAGAAGATAAATCCAGGGATTGCTTCCGGTCGGAACTCAATGCATAGGGGTAGGGGATTTCCAGTCCCAGTGCGTCCAGGGCCCGCTGTTCCAGTTCCTGCTCATTAAAGCTGCCGATGGCACCGGCAACACCAATAGCGCCATCCTTATAAATCCGAAGACCGGTCCGGCTGATATCCTTTTTCTTTACGGATTCCACCTGGGTTTGAACGATGCTTACTGTCGTTTCAGTGACCCGGCTTGTATACTTTTCCTTGTTCATGCATTCCACCTCCTTATTGTACATCCATATTGTTGACTCTGACATAGGGTCCTCCAAAGCCTACCGGAAGAGGAGCCTGGTCCATTTTCCCGCAGCCTCCCGTTACAAAGGACAGGAGTTCCAATTGGTCGGACAGTCCGTCGATCTGTGAAAGCGTATCAAATACGGTACCGCTGATGACGGCGATCCTCACAGGTTCTGTGATTTTTCCGTCACGAATCCGATAGGCCAGGGAGGGGGCCATGGTAAAGGTGGACATGCCCGAGCCGTGGCGGATAGTGTCAATATACAGACCATTCTTCACTTCTTTGAATAACTGCTCTTTGCTGTGGGTTCCCGTTCCTATGTAAGTTGTAGTCATTCGCACAATGGGCTCAAATTCAAAGTTGAGGGCTCTGGCATTTCCGGTGGCCGGTTCCTCCAGATCGGCAGCGGTAGGAGAACTATGAAGCCTGCCTTGAAGGATTCCATCCTTAATCAACCAGGTTTTGGAAGCCCGGTTTCCTTCATCATCAAAGGGGGTATAACCGTTGCCGGATTCATTTCCGTCATCGATAATGGACAGGATATCGGAGCCGACTTTTTTACCGATGGCCCACTCCTTTTTCATATTTTCATCGCCGACCATGAAATCGGCCTCACTCTTATGTCCGAAGCTTTCATGAGCAAATATGCCCGCGGCTAGAGGGGATAAAATGACGGTATATTTACCGGGCTCCACCGGCACGGAGTTCCGTAAAAAATCTTCGCATTGGGTCAGCTTTTCCTTAAAAGCTTCCTGGTGGTTTTCCAGTTCTTCGAAGCTGCTGCCTCCCTTTTGAAAAGATTCGCTGAATTTTTTATCTCCTTCCGCCATGTCAAAGTTAAGCCGAAAGCCGCAGCGTTGGGTATCCCAGTGAAGGTTGGCCCCTTTACTGGAATAGAAATATTTTACCTTTTTCTGATCCATATAGGCCGTATTCCACATTGTAATGCTCTTGTTTGCCTCCAATGCAGGGAAATAGTCCTTCAGCAGAGCAAGCTTTTGTTCTACGGGGACCAGGGTGACGGATCTGTTTTCAAAAACCGGATAGGTCCCGGTATTGGCTTGCAATTTAGCGTAGATCGCATTTTCCTGGATATCTCTTTTTGGGTTTGCAAGTTCGGACAGGGTATCAATTTCCTGTTGAATATTTTCTACCTCGGAAGTAGAAGCATAGTACCACCTTTGACCGTCAAAAACCCGGATAAAACCTGCTTTATACTTTCTGACGGCACATTCGTCAATTTTGCCCAGGGTAAACTGAATCCGGGTTTCATGGACATCTTCAATGCGCACATCGGTGTAAATACCTTTTTTAAACGTATACATAACCAACCTCCTTTTTTAAAATTGTTATTATGCTGTAAGCGTTAAACCCTATTATACAACATATATGCAGGATTTTCCATACTCTGCATGGGATAATAAGCTGGTAATAACCTTTTTTTACTGTGCCGCATATGATAATAGCAGTATAAAGTGAAAGGAGATAAAATTATGCTTCCACTGCCGCTGCCCGGAATTGCACTGGCGGGAACATTGTTGTTAGCAAAGTATAATGACGGTTCACTCCCAGGGAAAAATAAATCAAACTATCGGCTGCGACCTCAGACAAAAACGATGTCTAGAAAAAGTGTCCCGATGAAGAACCCGATTCAGAGTTTAGTTGACGGGTTGACTTCCACACTGTCACAAATCACTCAAAAGGCCGCCGGAGAGGATTATACCAGAGTTGTTAGAGACTTTATTCCAAGGGAGGCAACACTTTTAGCACCTCAATTTCCAACAAAGTCGCAAAGCATCCAATTTGCCGATTTGGATGGCGATTCAGAAAATGAGATGATTACTTCGTACAGATCAGGAAACGAAGTGAAAACTCTCATCCTTAAAAAACAGAGAGGTTTCTGGGGCAAGGTTTCAGAGATCAATCATCCGCAGCACGACACCCTTCACTATCGAAGCTTTATCGACATTAAGGGAGCGAAGAAGAAGTACATGTTGATGGGAATGACATCCAAAGATAGAACGTCTACTCTTTATGGATACGCCATGGAGAACAACAGTGTCCGCGAGCTTTTTGCCCGAAATTATCATCG
Source organism: Bacillota bacterium (assembly GCA_023419605.1). Lineage (GTDB taxonomy): Bacteria > Bacillota > Clostridia > Acetivibrionales > JAEZXR01 > JAEZXR01. The sequence goes on from JAEZXR010000001.1 coordinate 3,410, forward strand.
GTTTGAAGTGCTGAATTCTTCGCAAAACCGAAATGCTTCCGAAAAGGTTCAGTTAGCCATCTGGAACAAAAAGGACTTTGGTTCTCACGATGTTGAAGTATTGAATTGGAATGGCTTGCAGCTCGAGAAAGCGGAAAACTCAAGTGCATATTACTCCAGAAATGTAGTTCCATACTATGCCGGAAGGGTGAAGAAATCGCCCCATATTTCCACCCACTGGTACAACCTTGCGGACGCACTGGCAAAAGCGGGCGCTCACAAGGACGCTTTGATTGCCATTGATGTTGGAATGGGGCAGAATAGGGATTCCGTGCTTGAAGAAAGGTTTGAAGCATTAAAAAATCAAATAAGTGTAAAGTAAGATAATTTTTTAGTAACACAAATCTGCTTCCAAGAGTATACTATACCACGGAATAAATTATGTAAACAAAAAGAGAGGAGTTGTTATTATGGGTTTTGGTCCAGGATGTGGTGATGGAGGATTTTATGGAGGCAATTCTACCATATTATTCTTTATACTGGTTTTCTTAATTCTATTTAACGGATTCGGTTGGTTTGATGGTGGATTCGATTGCTAAAGCAAACACGGAATTACTGATATTTTTGCAGACCCTTTATGAACTACATACGGGCGAAAGCAAAGGATAATACCGGTAATTTCGCGACCGATCAAAAAGTATCACTGACCTTTATTAAAATCTGTTCAAAAACTAAGCAAGAGGACTTCGGAATCAACTCCGGAGTTCTTTTGTTTTATTCTTTATCAACCCCTGTTTTTGTTATATAATGTAAAGATAGAATAAAGGAGGGGTCTTATGGTAAGGACTATATTTTGGTATGCTCATTTCGTCGTAAGCCTTATGGGGAAGATCCCCGGTATCTTCACGATAGAAAGGCTTCAAAAGCAGGGCAGAGAAAAAGAGGCAGAGACCTATGTACATGAAACTACATCCCGATGGGCGTTGTCCCAGGTCAAAGCCAGCGGGGCGGAAGTATCGGTAATAGGCCTTGAAAACGTGCCTTCCGAGGATGCCGTAGTTTTCATCAGCAATCATCAGAGTAATTTTGACATTGCAGTCCTGATGAGTTATATTAACAAACCGAAGGGATACATTTCAAAGGTGCAAATGAAAAAGATCCCGGTACTTAGAACCTGGATGAAATACATGCACTGTGTTTTTATAGAGAGAGGCAATCCAAGGAAGGCGCTGGAGGCTATTGCAGAAGGAGTGGACACGCTGAAGAAGGGCCACTCGCTGGTCATCTTTCCCGAGGGGACCCGGAGTAAAGGACCCCAAATGGGACATTTTAAACCGGGGAGTTTTAAGCTTGCCACAAAGGCCAAAGTACCCATTGTACCTGTAACCATCAACGGAACCTATAAGCTCATGGAGCAAAATGGGGGAAAGATAAAAAAGGCGGAGGTCATGATCAAGGTACATCCTGCTATTGATACAAAGGGGTTAAGCAGAGAGGCGCTGGAGGAATTGCCGAATCAGGTGAGAGAAATCATTAAGGGCGGAATGGAAGGTAACTAAAGGCAAAGCAGTATTGCAGCGTGTCGGATGGAAGAGTTCCATCCGGCACTTTTCAGGCTTCTCGTTTCTGTTGAATAAAAATCCCCGATAGAACGGCGGTAGCACAGCCGATGATTCCGATAAACATAAAGCCCTGCCGTAAATTCATGATATCGCCGATGAATCCCATAGCGGTGGGTCCGATGAACATTCCGAGACCATAGATGGCTTGGAAAAATCCCATGGCAGTGGCCCGTTTGTCCGAAGGAGTATCTTTAATACTTAATCCCATCAAAGCAGGAAAGGATAAGCCTCTTCCAAAACCGGACAGAACCTGGGTCAGGATGAGGACCCAAAAGGAGCCTGTAAAAGGTACAATTAGGGTGAAAATTCCGGTCAATGCAAACCCAAAGATTACAACAGCCTTTTCCCCGTATTTGCGTGTCAAATGCCTTCCTCCTATGAGAGAAGCGATGGCGGTGGGCAGGGAAGAAAACACCGTCAGCAGGGACATTTGGAATTTATCTGCTCCCAGGTTCGTGGCATAGACCGGAGTAAATCCGAAAACCGTAGCAAAGGTAATGAGCTGGGACAAAATGGCTAAAAACGATACGCTGAGGAGGGTTTTATCGCCAATGACCTGTAGAACCCCCTTCATGGTTATGGGAGCAGCGCTCTCCTCATATTTGTCCACGATGAAAAAGGAAGCTGCAAGTCCTACGATACCCCCGATGGCCCCGATAATAAAGGGTGCTTCCCAGCCGATCTGCTCTGCGGCCCACCCGCCGATAAACATGGCCGTCATTTGGGCAATGGAATTGTAGAAGCTGATGGTACCGATGGCCCGGGTAGACTCATTGTGCTTATAGTAGCTGGTAAACAGAACGGTAAAATCAACCCAGGTTGCAGCGGCAGCGCCTGCCAGAGCGCGAAAGATAAGGATCAGGGTAAGGTCCTTCGACAGCCAGAGTCCAACTCCGCTCAACAAGGCAAAAAGAAGGCCGAATTCGATGAAAAGCTTTCTCTTGTGCATCTTATCGGACAGAACTCCGATCGGAATCCGCAGGAGCATCTGTGTAAATCCATAAGAGCCTACGATAATTCCTGCCATCTTATGGGATGCTCCCAGATGTTCGACATAGGCAGCCAGAATGGGAACATAGGTATACATGGAAAACCAGTAGAGCATGGTAACAAAACTGAACAAAGGTATTCTATAATTTTGCTTTTCTTTCTGTGCGATCATGATATCCCCCAAAATACTGTGTCTATAATTCCTTTACCTTATTCTCCACTATGATACCATATTTTTTATAGGCAGGCCATGTTCTTTTAAAATCTAGCTGAAGGGCGTATTTAGTTTAAGTGAAGAAATCTATGGTGTTATTTCCATTATATTATATAATAAAAGAGTCAACCCTCACCCCCAACCCCTCTCCCGAGCTCGGGAGAGGGGTTGGGG
>JAEZXR010000039.1 GCA_023419605.1 Bacillota bacterium
GATAAAGCCAGTATCTTTAAATATTGAATTCCAATACTAATAGTAACTGGATCATCGGCTATAAAAATTTTAAATAATGGTTCTGCTGCGAAAAAAAGCAATGAAAATGTAGCAAATCCAATCCCTATTACTATCTTTATTCCTTTATGATATCCTTCAATAATTCTTGAATTATTTTTAGCACCTCTATTTTGAGCAATAAAAGCAGATAAAGCCGTTGAAAAACCTCCAACAGTCATCCAAGTTATAGACTCTATTTGATTTGCAATTTTTTGAGCTGCAATAGCTTCTTTTCCCCAATTTGCTATAATTCTAGCTGCTACCATAGAAATTATCGCAAAAGTACAAGCTTGTAATGCAGCTGGAAATCCTATAGAGATAATTCTCTTCATACAGATTTTATCTATTTTTTCAATAACTTTAAAATTTTTATTAATCTTAAGCTGTCTCTTACCTACTATAAAAAATAATAAAGTTACGATAAATTGTGCAAATACAGTGGCGTATCCAGCTCCTTTTATCCCCATAGCAGGTATATTATAAAATCCAAAAATAAATATAGGGTCTAACACAATATTTACCACAAGACCTATAGTATTTATAATAAATGGTGTTTTACTTCTGCCCCATCCATTATAAATTCCACTCATTACTGGATTTATAAATGTAAAAATCATTCCGGATGCTATTATTGTTAAATAATCAACAGACATTCCTTCTACTATTTCATTATTTAAATTATAAAAACCTATTAATTGTTCTTTAAAAATTAATAATATAAAAGCATAGATAATTCCGATAATTATAGTAAGCTGCATAGAATTATTTATAAATTTTTTAACTAAATCTTTTTTATTTGCCCCTATAGATTCAGCAACGCCAACTTCAGCTCCTATCCTCGGAACTATTACTATAGAGTTTGCCAGCCATGTAAAAAATCCCACTGTTCCCGCAGCTGCAACAGCATCTGTACTCAATTTACCCAGCCAAAATAAATCCATAAGATTATAAGAAGTCTGAATAAAAGAAGTTAACATAATAGGCAATGATAAACTAATAAGCCCCTTATAAATATTTCCTTTTGTTAAATTAATATTACCATTCACCATATCACCCCTAAACATATTAATCTATAAAAATATATTTTTTCAACTTGAAAAATTTATTATAATATAATATTTAAATCAATTAGATAATCTCTTCCACTCTTTACTCCACACAAAACCGCTACTACAAGCGACAAAATTTCAGCACATGTTATAGCCATCCACAATCCAGTTATATCAAAAAACTTAGGCAGTATAAATAAAAAGCATATAAGCGGCAATGTATTTCTTACTAATGATAAAAACATAGCTTCTTTAACCTTAGATAAAGATTGTAAAAAAGCTATAATAGCCATATTTATTGAAGTAAATGGCAGGTTAATAAAATAAATTTTTCCTGCATATATAGTATCTAATAATAAACTGGAACTGTCTTTAATAAACAAACCATAAAAATAATCTCCCATAAAATAAAGAAACATATACATTATAAAAGCAGATATTACATTAAATTTAATTGCTGATATAAATAATTGCTTTATTCTTTTATGGTTACCATAGCCATCTAAATAACTTATAGCTGGCTGTATCCCTTGTCCACTACCTATATAAAAATTGATTACTATTAATATGGCATATCCTAATACCAAGTAAATAGCTAAACCATGATTGCCTATGCCATGTTTTATTATTGCTATATTATATAAAAACGTAACAAATCCTAGAGAAAACTCAGATATAAATCCAGGTATCCCTTCAAATAAAGCTCGCTTAACTACTTTAAAATCAAACTTCGTCTTTTCAAAAAACAGTATACCTTTTTTTCTAGTAAAATGAGGAAATACAATTAACACACTAAAAACAGGTCCTAGACCAGTAGCTAATGCCGCTCCTGCTAACCCCATATTTAACGGATACATTAAAATATAATCCAAGACTATATTAGCTACTGCACCAACAGTTAATGACCACATAGCTATATTAGGATTATCGTCATTTCTTACAAATGTACTTAACACAAAGCTAAAAATGTAAAAAGGAGAAAACATAATATAAAACTTTAAATAAGTCATAACATCTTTTATCGTTTCGCTATTTGCACCTAAAATTTTTGAAATTTGTTCTAAAAACAATAAGCCAAACAACATATAAGCCAAACTAAATCCTAGTGTAAATAAATTTATTATATTAAAAATTTCTCTTGCTTTTTCAGGTTTTCCCTGTCCTTTAAATATAGATATTCTAACACCAGCTCCAATGGCAATTAACATAGATATTGCATATGTAAAGCTTACTAATGGCACTGCAACACCAACTGCTGCAAAACCTCTGAACCAAGTCTATTTCCAATAAATATACCATCGACAATAAAATAAATAGAATTAAAAAACAACCCTATTATCTGTGGAATTATATATTTAAAAAATATTTTTGATGTCTTAGCTTTATTAAAATCCATATATTTCCTCCTATATATTAAATAAAAGTGCAAAATAAATGGACCTAAGCAAAGCTCAGATCCAATATTATACATCGAAAAATGTATAACCCTTACAAATATAATCAAATTTCACCATAATATCATAGCATATATTTGATAAAAAGAAAATTATTTCTATTATTAAAATAATAAGTTATAAATTCTAGTTTAAAACTTATTATAAAAAATTAATATATAATAGATTTATATATATTTAATATCCAATATCTGGATTTAAATTAATATTTTTACCTTTTTCTTTAAATCTAGCAATTATATCTAACTTTTTATCTTTACTGTCAGTAGTTGCCATAGTGCCAAAAACACCTTCTATAGTTTTATAGTATTTTTCAAAAGCTATTGCCACACCCATTTGACTATCGTCCCATTTACAAAGCATTCTAGTACTTGGGCAGAACATACTTACATTCATTGAGCCTGTCATCATAGGAACTACTGTAAGCTCTGAGCAAAGTGCTTGCATAGCTCCCATATTGATATCAGGTTTTATTCCACTATGATATTCATATCCTTGAACTAATCTCATCGCTTGATATGGATTTGTAATTATAATAACTAAATCTGGATATAAATCAAATTTATCGAGATCTCCTATTAACATTCCAAAAGTTTCTTGATTTTCATAATTACTAAAACTTTTTATATTACTTCTCATTCTT
>JAEZXR010000085.1 GCA_023419605.1 Bacillota bacterium
ACGTCACCAGCCTTAATTTGTGTAGAGCTTGTCGTACGGATTCGTTGGAAACCTGCTGGAAGAGGTTGGTCAACTAAGGCAATCGCATTGCCATACGGACGCCATCCGAAGAAGCGTTGCATAACGTCTACAGTCAAGTCCATACACTGAGTGCCGTACCAACCGTCTGCGTCAACGCCTTTTCCTACAAGGCCGTTTACATAGCTTACTACATCGTTTACTTTAACCATGTGTGTAACTCCTTTCTAAATCTTTTCCCACAACCCACCCGAAGCTTTTGGAGAGCGCTTCTAACTCCTGTCAATTAGGTTTTGAAAACCTCTGTAATCTGTAGTGATGGAACGTTAGAGATAAAGCTATACTTACCTGATTCAACAGCTAGTCGGAATCCAATAAAGTAGTCTTTTGGCACGTCTATAACAAAGGAACCCATTCCGATATAACGGTAGCTCAAAGCTCCTCCACCAGCCATGTTACCAACCGCTCCAATATAGCCATCCTCACCTTTTGAAGTCATGTTATCAATTCTGTCAGAACGGATAATTTGAGTATAAATATACCTAGATTGGCTTGCTGTAGCGTCACCTTGATGTCGAAGGTTAATGTCGAACTTAAAGGTACCAGCTCTCTTAAATTGCATTACACTTCTTTCTGAGTTAAACCAAATCAAGTCATAATGCTCTAAAGAAGATGTGTTAAAGTCAGTACCCATGAAGGGGCCAATTCTAAGCAACGAGCCATTAGGAATCTTATCCATGTTTGGCCCATTTCCATAGAATGAAGAAAACTGTTTCTTGCCATTTACTATGATACCAGTATCCTGAATAGTTGTTAGAGAGTTCTTAGCAGGCTCATTCACATGGATTGATGAAACTCCTAGGTAACCGCCTGACAAACTAACTGTTTTATTAACTGTAGAATAGCCTGTAGCAGGGTCGTAAGATTCAGCAACGTTAGCAATGCCTCCAGTAGCAACTTGAGATAAGTCTTTACGACGAAGCGTTTCCTTACCGCCTTCAGAAACATAAATCTTATTCTCAATAGAGAACATACGCTTCTTGATAACGCCTTCGCCAATCTCATGTGAGTTAGTTTCTTGAACATCCCATTTAGTAATCAACTCTGAACCAGTAATCGTCGAACCAGTTATGTCAATACCTTGGATAGTACCTGCTTTAAGGTTACTTGCGTCAAGGTTTGTTACGTTGATTTTAGAAGCGTCGATAACCCCTGCTGTAAGTTTACTTGCTGAAAGGTCAGCTACCATAGCGTCTGTGATAACGGCGTCCTCAATGTATGTCTTTCCAGTAATCTGAACCTTTGAACCGTCGATGATAATGCCTTCGTTAGAAACGTTAATCTGGTTGATTACATCGTCTTTCTCAACACGTAAGTTAATCTGGTCTTGAAGCTGTGTGATTTGACTCTTATCGGCTTTGTCACCAACCGTTAATTGGATTTCATCAACCGTTTGTGAGATTTGGCTATAGCTTGTTTCCAATCCATCTGTCTTAGTTACTAGGGAAGTGATTTCACCGTTGATGTTCGTAATGCTTGCGATAGCGTCTTCGGGAGCTGGTTGCCAATCTCCTATCTTATCGCCTTCTACAAGGTAGACTTCTGTAAAGTCAAAGTTATCACCATTCTTGACAGCACTTCTAACTCCTTGATAGATTAGTAAGGCGTCTCCTTCAGTAGCGTTTGGAGTAAGCTCTGCGAACAGCTCTCCTTCGTCTTTTCCATCAGTAGGAATAGTGACTATGTTAGAAGCCCATGCAAGCTTAGGAACGTTATAGATACCAACTGTGATACCTTCTGGCAAAGTACCTTCAGTAAGCTTATACTTAAACTTCAGCTTATAGCCTGTGTTTAACTTAGTTGGAATAGACAATGGAATAGTTTTCCTACGAGCTGTTGAGCCCGCTCCTGTATCTGGTACGGTAATCTTCTGAGAGTTTAGTGCAAGGTTTCGTCCGCTTATCATAAGGTTGTTGTATCTATCCAAAGCTTCTTGAGCAGCTGTCTTAGCAGTGTCAGCGTCTTCCACAGCTTGGTTAGCCTTATCAAGAGATTCCTCAGCGTCTTTCTGAGCAGCCTTAGCAGTGTCCTCTGCTTCAAAGGCTTTAGAAGTATCCATTGAAAGCTTCCATACTTTCTCAATTCCGTCCCAAACTTTAATTTCATGGATTGTCTGGCCAGCTTCGTTAACACGTGTTGAGAACCATGTATCACCATCGATAGGGTTTGGTTTAGGAGTGTCACCAATGCTTATGGAGTTCTTGTTATTAAGGTCTGTGATAATCCCAGCTTGGCCTTCCTCAAGCTTACTAATTTGTTCTCTAGTGCTTTCGATAATAACTGTGTTAGAACCTACTTGGTCTTTAAGGTCGTTTAAAGCGTCTCGGATACCTGCAATGTCAGAGGTGTCGTAAGTGTCTATTTCACGGAAGTTAGTAAAGGTTACTTCATCAAGGCTTGGGTCGTCCTCATGGTAAACGTATTCGATAACACGTGCTTCCAATCCAATTTCACGAGAGCCTACTCGCTCTTTCATCCATACTGTGTCACCAAGGGCTAAGGTTTCACCTTCCCATCCTTGAACACGGTTTAGAAGGATTACGTTAACGGTGTACGTATAGACTGGCGCAATGTGTTTTAGAAGCTCTTCCACACCTTGTCGATAAACTTGCTCAGGGTTTGATGAAGCGGCTTTAAAAGGCATTGCTTTAAAGAAGAATGGCTCATCATAGTCTGAGTGAGCTTGGTTATGCACGATTAGTGGGCTTTCTTTATCCT
>JAEZXR010000036.1 GCA_023419605.1 Bacillota bacterium
TTTTTTTCTTAAGGTATGGGGACACACCTTTCTGAATTACGGGTAATCCTTTTGTCCCCAAAGTTCAAATTTAAAAGGGGCTTGCCCCCCCTTAAACCCCGCAAAAAATTTCATGCGTTTACCCTGAAGATTACATATTATAAAATCCAATGTTTTCAGGTTAGTTCCTAATTTTCCGTGCCGAAAATATATATCTATGTTTCTTAAAGTAATATAGTAATCCTGCCAAATGTGAAAAGTTTATTTTACTAAAGAATTTCTTTTTCGAGATTCTCTGGGTATCATGTACTATCACGCTTTTTGTTGCTAGTAGTACCTTTCCTCCGTTTTCCCAAACTCTCACGCAGTAATCAACATCCTCTGGTGCATAAAAAATTTTTTCATCAAGATATCCCACTCGCTCCAATATCTCCCGCTTCATCATCCAGCACGCTGAGATACCATAATCTATTTCATAGATATCCTTTCCCATATTAAAGTCATAGCTTTCCATCTTTCGGCCAAGTTGATTAAATACTTTAAGCGGAATAGCCTTTAAAACCTTTATGGAAACAGTAGGAAATTTCTTAACCGAAAGCTGGTACTCCTTGCTTATATTATGCATTCGAGGCACTGCAATCATATAAGAAGGATGCGCTTCAAGACAGGCAATCAGATTTTCTGTCGCATTCTGATTTATAATCGTATCAGAATCCAATATACAGATATATTGATGCTCAGGGTTAGCCTTTTTAAGACCCAAGTTTCTGGTGTATGTAGTTCCATAATTCTTGTATAACTCTATCAATACTACTTCAGGATATTCCTGCCGTATAATCTGCGGAGTACCATCAACAGATCCATTATCTATAACAATTATCTCCAGTGCAAAACCAGCAAGATCTAGTACTGAATCCAAACAATTTCGAATATACTGTTTTGAGTTCCACGTTAAAATAACAAAGCTAATTCCCTTCCTCACATTCTTACCTCCGAGAGGTTTTTTCTATAACATCCTCATATGTTTCTACTATTTTAATAGCACACTGTTTCCAGTTGTATATCTGGGCTCGTTCTAACCCATTAACTCTTAAGGATTCATAAAGCTGCTGATCATTGAGAAGTCAAATAATTGCATTTCGGATTTCGGTTTCCCCGTAGGGATTATTAAGATAGCAGCATCCCCTGCGATCTCCCTGATAGAGGATGTATCCGATGTTATTGTGGGTACCCCACACGCCATACTCTCGATAACAGGTATACCAACCAAATCCTTCATATATAGATACGTATAAAAAAATTTTTGCGTATTTATATAGCACAAGCAAATCCTCATCCTTTACAAATCCTGTAAGATGAACGTACTCTTCAGGGTGCTTCTCCTTAATGAATATTACGGTGCGGCAGAGCCGCCTTTCCGTTTAGTGATGAGCCATCTCTCCGGAAAAAATGAGCCATACTTCCGGTAAGAGTGCCATAATGTATTTTAGAGGTCCGCTTTCTTTGCTTCTTTCTTTTCGCAAGAACAGAAAGAAGGGGCTTATTGTCAATTTAAGTTTGTATTACAAATATAGCCCATAAAAGTTATTATCACCTTAAAATCACACTGTGGCTCATCAATTGGAATGGTGGCTCAAAACACCCGGACACCTGGCTCTCACTTTCCGGAACGACGGCTCAAAATGCTCCGGAGTATTCACCTTAACGTATCTGAAAATTTCATCATACATCCACCCTTTTTTTGCCGCAAATCGCAAGTTTATATTCTTTACGTATACTTTCATCCAGCATATGGTACGCTCTTATAAGGCATGTAATGTTTTTTCTAGGTTCGACAACCGATAATGGTTGTAATCCCTTTTACCTCCATTCTCAGCAGCATCCCCACTATAATGATGACAAATGGATATTCTTGTGCGGCGGAGCCGCCTGTCCGATGCGATATGAGCCACGTCTCTGGAGAAATTGAGCCACTGTTCACTGACGGAAGACAACAGCGTAAAAATGTATTTTGAAGGTCTAGTAGCGCGGCAATGAGCACCAGGGTTTGGGGCAGCGCCCCAAGGGCACAGAATTAACTTGGTAATTATTTATTCATACAGCAAATTCTCACACGGCTCACATCAATCGGAAAGGTGGCTCACTTTGACCGGACAGCCGGCCCAAAACAGACCAGATTACTCAAAAACAGTCAAAGGTTTCCTTCCTCTTAAAACATATGCAAAATTGCTGTAGTATTCTATCTATAAACTTGAGCATTGTTTGTTACCTCCTTGTTTTTTTATTGCCCGGTTAACATGAATCTACCAAGGGTTAACCTTTATATCAAGATTATTTACATACATAAGTTTTGGCAAGAACTTTTAACTCTCAAGTATTTTTATGAAGTAACAAAAAATTGTTTTACAATCTATACCTTTTTATATCTTTTATTTTCTTTAGAATAAATAGTAGATACGCAATAAATTCAAAACCATAATTTTTTATCAGATTATAGATGATTTTTCCAAAAGGATAGCTTTGTAAATTAATCAAATATAACGTTGAGGCAAAAGATTTTTTTATCTCTGCTCTATCTTCTTTTGACACTTCTGCAATATTCACCATATTTAAAATATACTCAAAAAGGAACTTATTACGCATTAAGTCTTTATATTCAAACAATGTGTTTTTCTCTAGCGTTTTTACACTACACTGGATATTCGCAATAACATCTTTTACTCGGATAATATGATTGCTATTCATCAAGGAATTAGGTCTGTTTCTTCTGTAGCAATAGTATGGGGTATGATAGAAGAATATATTTTTTGTGCTAGTAAATATCTGAGTAACATAATCTAAATCTTCAGCCATGACGTTCTCTTTAAATGTGATGTTATTCTCCAACAGAAAATCTCGTCTATATATGTATCTCCACACATTCCAAAAAGCACCTCTTTGCTCCATAAATTTTTTGAGATAATTATAATCATCAATAAAGTTTATATCGCTTTTTATTTGTGTAGACGTTGCAATTGTTTTTCCACTGTTATTAATTGTAACAAAGTCAGTTATTAACACGTCGATTTCTCTATTTAGTAAACGAATTTTATCTAGAATATCATCCAGAGATTCAGAAATGATGCAATCATCTCCATCAATAAACATGATGTATTTTCCATTCGCTACACTAAAAGCACAATTTCTTGCGTTAGATAGGCCTTTTCCATTTTGTCTTACAATAACGATATTTTCGTATTGTTCTTCATATTTTTTACAGATATTGTTGCTATTGTCTACTGAATCGCCAATCACTAGTATTATTTCAATATCTTTCGTCATTAGATTCGTTACGCTAGACAGACATTTTTCTATATAATTTTCAATATTATAAACAGCTATAACTATAGTTAGCAACATTATATTCTCCAAATGATTAAATATATAAGTTTATTTTGGCAATTTCATATATCTTTTAATAAAGAATTATAATCTATTTCCTTAACATATCTTTCACAATTATAAGACGGCAAGGGCATAGAAACGGATGGTTGTTTCAAAAGAACATCTCCTTATTTCTGAATTGTAAAATCATTAATTTTTTTCTAATTTGGGATACAACCATCTATCCCAATTGCAGTTTTGTCTTATTATTTTTGCTGGTAATCCACCTATGACAACGTTTTTTTGGTTAAATTTTTTATTAACCAAAGCCCTGGTTGCTATGACGCTATCATCAGAAACAAATGAGTTGTTCAATATTAACACATCATTGCAAACCCAAACATGATTGCCAATAACAATATTTGATGGAGTATTGACTCTTTCTAAAGAATCAATGTCATAAATACAATGATTGTCTGAAGTAAACATTGATATTCCATCGGCAAATAGACAATCATCTCCAATTCTAACATGTGTATTTTCTTCCCCTAAGCTAATTAATACACTTCCATTAAAATTACAATTGTCACCTATTTTGCAACTCGAATTACTTGCTATTGCGTCTTCACCAGCTTTCTCAATTTTTATATTGAGTACGCTATTTATGTGTACATTATCACCAATAACTACTTCATTGTTATTACCGTCAAATACAAGACGCAGTAAAGCATTTGAACCAAAACTTAAGTTTTCTCCGATGTTAATAATGTTATTTTCTCCGCTATCAACGACGATAATTTTGTCTGAAAGAGGTTTGATTTCACTGTGATCTGTTTTTTTCAAAGTATCCGCCCCCACTGGGCTATGAGTTTGAGTTTCTAAATCATTCTGAGTCTGCATAATACAGTTCTCAGATTCATTTTCAATTATTGTCTTAAGCAGCCTTTTTCTTTCTTTTTCATTTTCCCAGACAATGCTGCTGAGCTCGTCCTCAGATATTTTGCCATTCAGAAAGTCTTGATACTTTTCGCTTATAATCTCTGTTTCTCCAAATGCAATTTGCTTTCCTTTATGTAACCATAAAACTTTATTACACAAACTTTTTACTTGTGAAAGCGAATGTGATACAAAGAGACCGGTAACTCCACTGTTCAAAATTTCACGCATTTTATTGCCACTTTTCTCTTGGAAAGCGCCGTCGCCTACAGATAATACTTCATCTAATATTAATATGTCAGGCTCCACTAAACATGCTATAGAAAACGCCAAGCGAGATTGCATACCTGACGAAAGCTGCTTAAACTGTCTATCTTCGAATCCTTTTAATTCAGCAAAATCAATTATACTATCATATGTTTTATCCATAAACGCGCGACTGTATCCAAGCATTGCTCCACGCAAGTATGTATTTTCCTTAACAGTTGAATCGCTGTCAAACCCTGAGCCTAGTTCTAAAAGCGCGGCTATAGAGCCAACTCTATGAATATGACCAAAAGTTGGGGTCATGATACCTGATATTGATTTTAACAGTGTAGACTTACCGGCGCCATTTACGCCGACAATTCCTAGCATATCACCTTTTTCAAGTGTAAAAGAGACATCGCTTACTGCTTTAAAATATTTTTCCTCATAACGAGACGATAATTTTCGCAGAATATATTCTTTAAGACCTATATCTATAAAATCTCCAATTTTATAATTAATTGAAACATTTTCTACTTTTAATACTGTTTCCATATTAGTTCACCTTACTATACATAATATAAAAATTTCTTATTGTTCTTTACATAAATTAGACAACCCAAAAATAGACTGACCAAAGCATAACCTATTGCCAAGTATGTATATATAGGGTCAGGAAATTTTGCGTCAATAACCAAAGATCTTATGTAATAAATATAAATATACAAAGGGTTATACAAGAACAAATGTTGATACTCTTTTGGGAAAATATCCACATTGTAAAATATTCCAGACAAATAGGAAAGAGCAAATGTAAAAAGGTTCCACAAATACAACATATCTTTAAAAAATATGTACGCAGAAGATAGCATAAAGCTGACTCCCAGATTGAAAAGCGTTAAACAGACAATTGGAAAAACGATTAATAAAAACATCCAACTAAATTCGATTCCATCTAAAGCGACAAATATGAAGAAAATAGCGAGTATAATTGCAAAATTAATCAGAGACGAAACGGTTTTAGAAAATAAAAACAAGTACTTAGGGACATTAACCTTGGTAAAAATACCTGAGTTTTCTATAAATGACGACATGCCACTATTAGTTGTTTCAACAAAAAAAGTAAAAACTAAGTTTCCTGCAAAGAGAAACGTTGTATAGTTTGGGATGCTTATTCCGAAAAGAGTTGTAAATACCAACTTCATAATCAACAAAGTTAATAGTGGCGATAAAAGACTCCAAGCCACACCTAAAGCCGTTTTTTTATATTTTTTGTTAAAATCTCTTTTTACCAGTTCCTCAAAGAGGAACTGGTTTTTTTTAAATTTTTCAAACATTAGCTATTACCTTCGCATTCTTTAAGAAAGTGGAAATTATTGCGCGCCAAATTTATTATACTATCTTTAGTATAGCTGTCGTTTTTTGCATAAAATGAATCTGTATTTAACATTTTAAGAGCATACTGAGTGTCGTAGTTTTTCAGCAGGTTATCTTTTCTATTGAACATCTCCAGTATTGCTTCAACTTTTTTTGTATTAGTTTTAAAAGTAAGGAACGGTGTATCTAGCATAAAAGCAGCTATAGAGTGATGGTATCTGCCGGAAATAATTAGCTTAGCATTGTCAATAGCCGATAGCCATTCATTTATAGAATACACAGTCAAAAGCTCTATATTATGTCCTTTCACATAATCCTTTAGCTTATTGAAATGTTCAATATCATCTTGACATCTTGCCGTATTTACGTCCGAGTAAAGGAAATAACATCTAAGGTTTTTCAGCCGTTCTGGTAAACTACTAAGAACTTCATTTATAAACGGATAAAATTTTTCGTTTATAAAGTTTCCACCACTTAACAAAATGTAATCACCGTCTATGATTTTTTTACTTTCAAAGTGGTTTTCGATATATAGTGGAGTCGAATCAAAACTAAGTACAACGCTTTTATCAGTAATATTGTTAACATCAATAAGTGATTTGTAATCTCTAACTGCAAAATAATCCAGCCGATTAAGAACTAGTTTTAGAATATTATGATATTCCGTCGGTGAATCGTCTAGATAGTTAGTTATATACACAGATGTATTGATGAGCTCTACATGCTTATTTAATTTTGCTTTCGCAATATAAATCATATATAAAAGCTGGCAGGTATCTGGATTGTATAATGATATACACCCTTCCCCATTGACTATAACAATATCTGCTTCGTTTAATTTATTAAATAACAACTTATTTTTTTGAATCCACTCATTGTAATAATTTTCATCTTCGAACTGCCATAATTTTTCTGGTTTATATTCTGACTGCCTGTTTTCAACAATTGTAATATGGTCATAGCTTGTCGTAACTTTTTTGATGTTTTCCCATATAACATAGCTTGTACAACAACTTCCATGATGAAAGTCATTATAAGTATCATTAAGGAATAAAACTTTTTTGTTCGGCTTTAAAAGATTATCGTCCTTTTGATTAGCAATTAAAGTAGCATTATTTTTTGCAGTGTTCAATATTAATTGGTTAATCAACGACGTAATCTCTTTTTGACTTTCATGAAGTCTATAGTTATTTTTCACTTCATTTATTAGATCGATAATTTGGTTTTCTTGAGTTTTGGAATCATTTTTTAACTCATTTATTAAACAAACAAGCTTGCTCTCTTGAACTCTGGCGTCATTTTTTACTTCATTTATTAGATCCATAATTTGGCTTTCTTGAGCTTTGGAATCTTTTTTTAACTCATTTATCATATTGATAAGCTCGTTTGCTTGAGGTTTAAACTCATTTATTAAATAAACGAGCTTGCTCTCTTGAACTCTAACATCATTTTTTAGTTCACCTATTATGTGTTTTACTTGCTCACCCTTCAAATCCAATAAATCCAAATGCGCTTTTTCTAATATTGCCTGTACATGGTCTAATTTTTGAAAGTGCCTTTCGCCATTTCTTACAAAAGATTCTGTAAAGCTATGGAAAGATCGAGATGATGGAGGCATCAAAGCCATTTTTACTTTTTTGAAAACTGACATGCCATTCTTTTCTCCCTTCTTGTTAAAAACATCCTTTATTTTATATACTTTTTTCGCCAGTCTATATAATATCGGATGCTTTTGCAATTTTGCCTTTGCTTGAATAGAGAAATCGATATGAGTTGCACCGAAATAGTTTTTGAGGATTTCAGCATCATACACTTGTAATTCGTTATTTGCCAAAATTATTTTCTTTATACAACTTTCCCTAATTTCTGCAAAAACAGCTGAGTTGTAGCAGGCGTTTACTATATGACCATGCCTTAGCAATAGACATTCATCATTTGTAAAATCAAGTCTAAGATTATTATTAAAGTTTCTTCTCATTATTGAAAGGTGCGAATTCATAACCTTTGTTTGTTGACTAGCTGTTGCATTCTGCCCTGATGCCCTATAGTGGAGCAGTATTTCATGAATGTTAGCAACTTTTAACTTTTCAAGTATCCTTGTCCATAATTCATAATCTTCTGTAAAGTAGTTAGGGTCATATCTATAATTGTGCTCGTCAAAGGCTTTTTTTCTGAGCATAACAGTTGGGTGATACAAAGGAGTCTCACATAAGGCTTTAATTCTAAGTTCCTCAAAATTTTCTGGTTGTGTACATACTTGTTCGCTTAACATAAACATTTTCATATGTGTGCCAACAACGGAAATATCCGGGTTCTGATTGAGGAAATTTACTTGCCTTTCAAATCTTTCCGGAAGTGAGATGTCATCATCATCCATTCTCGCAATATACATACCTTTAGCCGCTTCAATGCCAACATTCAAAGAGCTTGCAAAACCCAACTTTTCTTTATTACATATGATAACAATTCTGTCATCATCGTATTTTTCAAGGAAAACTCTGATGTTCTCTTGTTCAACTGATTTCTCTACAACAATAATAAGCTCAAATGATGAAAATGTCTGATTCAGAATACTCTTAATTGAATCGTCCAAAAAATCGATTCTTTCATAAACAGACATAACAACAGATACTGTAGGTGATGGTCTCACCGAGAGAAGAGAAGTCCCTTCATTACCAACAATACTTAGCCATTCATTATTGTTTTCATTCCACTCTGGAAATTGTTTTTTTAGTTTGTCAGAGTTCCAAAATTTTTCTGAACCATAGGCATGAACTATTGTTGCGTTTTTATAATCTCTAGATGGGTGGCAGCAATACTTTAACAAGTCAATCTGTTCAACATCTATGTTATAGTCTTGTATTAACATATTTAGCACAGACTGATCCATATATCTCAATTTTTCAGAATATTTGTTAAATATATCGTAGCAGTATGAGGACATCTTCTCATATTGCATTAGTTTATCGCTTAGCACCATAACACCCGCATTGTAAAGAGGTGTTAGCAGGTTATACCCTTCCATAAACCCGAGGAAGTTTTGTTCAACCATGAATGCAGGGTCGCAAGTCAATGCAAACCCCGATTTTTCGCCGTAAGAAAGCATTGTGTCAAAATCTTTTTGAATCAAAATATCAACATCATGCCAAATAACTTTTTTATATGTATTTAACAAATTGAAACATTCAAATCGAGCCAAAGTCAGCAGACTATAAGTCCTCAATCTTTCT
The DNA here is from genome assembly GCA_023419605.1 of Bacillota bacterium. Lineage (GTDB taxonomy): Bacteria > Bacillota > Clostridia > Acetivibrionales > JAEZXR01 > JAEZXR01. Next base: position 9,132 of record JAEZXR010000036.1, read on the forward strand.
TCTGATACCACACCACTGATAGTATTTTCATCAAACTTTATGAAATTGCACTTAATAATTTTATTTAATGCCTTCATTTCATCTTCTGATATTTCATCGCAATATACAAGTATATCATCCCAAAACGGCTTGCAATGTTTCTTCATACCTATCAAAACATTAGCAAGCGCAAAAACATAATTGTTAGTTATTCCAAAAACTACTGCAACGTCCTTTTTCATAGGCAACCTCATACCTCTTTGCTTTCGTTTATTATCTTAACACTCAAACGACGAAATGCGCTGACATCAATATTATAGCAAAATATAATTTGTTACCCTTTACCAATTACAAAAACTTTGCGCAATTGAAAAAGGATTATCTTGTCTATTTTTTTATATGTTCGATGCCACATAGATCTTTATAAAATATGCTCATCATCAAGTGGTCAAAAATCATATGAATATCCTCTGTTATTTGCATGCTGTGTATCGGAGCATGCAAAGAAACATCTGATAGTTGTTTTAATTTTCCGCCATCAAACCCTGTTAGCCCTATCACTTTGTTGCCTTGACCCTTGGCATATTCAACGGCATTGATTACATTTTTTGAGTTCCCGCTACCAGATATTGAAATTATTAAATCACCCTCTTGAAGATTGTTAAGCAGTTGAAATCTAAATATTTCTTCAAAACCAATATCATTTGCAATTGCCATTATTGTTGGGAGATTGTCATTTAAGCAATGAAACTTAAATTTTGTTTCTATATATTCAGAAATACCTTTGTTAAAATCATTTTGAAAATGTGATGCTGTTGATGAGCTTCCACCATTTCCAAATATATATATTCTCTTGTTTGCGTTATAGGTTTGGAGGATTAAGTTCATTGCAGCATTGATTGCTTCAATGTCCAAGCTTTTTAATACCTCTATTTCTTTTTCTAAATATTCAGTTATTTGATTTTTGTAGTCCATGCTGAATCCTCCTTCAAGATAGCTTGAACACTTTCTAATAAGTTGTTACAGGTAATATCGGGCTGAACATCGTACTTTTTGTCGCCGCCAGCTTCTCCCGTTAAGACAAGAACGGTTTTCATACCAGCATTATTTCCAGTTTTAATATCTATTGTAGTATCACCAATCATCCACGATTCCGTTAAGGCAATATTGAACTTTCTTTCACAATCTTTTATCATGCCAATATTAGGTTTTCTGCAAGTACAATCAATTTTATAGAGTTTATTCTCTTCGGGATATCCCCTATCAGGATGATGCGGGCAGAATACAATATCATCGACATAAACTCCAGCTCTGCCCAATATTGTTTTCATTTTATTATGTATAGTCTCAACATCTTTTATATCACACAGTCCTCTTGCGACAACCGGTTGATTTGTAATAACAATACATAAATATCCAGATTCATTTATTAATTTAATTGCATCTATTGTGAATTCTTCAAGTTCAAAGTCATCTTCTTTATACACTAACCCCTTGTGTTTGTTTATCGTTCCATCTCTATCAATAAAAATACACTTTTGATTATTGCGTAAATTCCTCTGCTTTACAACACCTTTTTCAATTTCTAAAACCACTTTTTCAATTCTGTCAATCGTACCGACATCCTTGATAAACTCAGGAGATATATAAGCATAGATATCTTTGCCACTATCTGCTAAATTACGTAAAATATCTTTTTCAAAATCTATTTTTCTAGGCTCATTCACGCTTTCCACAATACTCTTATCAACAATATAAAATCCTGCATTTACGCAGTTATCGTACCAGTACTCTCTTATGCTGCTCTTTAAATCAAATCTAATAATTTTTTTGTTCTCATCTGTAATAACTAAATCAGAATCATATGGGTGCGAGTTTGGATGAGCAAACAAAGTAGCAATGGAGTGTTTTTCAATGTGGTATCTCTCCATTCTTTTGATATCTATATCAAAAATTACATCACCATATACCAAAAGAAAATAATCTTCCTGCCCTAAATAATCTTTCAAATAGTAAAAAGAACCTGCTGTACCTAAAGACTCCTTCTCTATCACATATTTTATATTCATTCCAAACTTTTTTCCATCACCAAAATGTTCAATTATTTTGTGTCCCAAATGTCCAACAACAATAATTACATCTGTTATTTCATTTTCTTTTATCCTGTCTATTTGCCACTCGATAATAGGTTTACCAAGCACCTTTACCATGGGTTTTGGAATCTCATCTTTTGTTATTGACGAAATTCTAGTACCTTTTCCACCAGCCATTATTACCGCTATCATTTTAGCACCTCTTTGACAGTTTGCTTTACAGCCTCCTCGGAAGTATATCTGGCTTTCCAACCAGAATTGTGTATTTTGCTAAGGTTGTAGCTGAAAACAGGCACATCGCCTTTCCAACCATTTTTCCCCCCAGAGTAATTGTATACCACATTTGTCAAGCGCATCTCATTGCAAACAGTGTCTGCAATTTTTGTGACTGTAGTTTGAGAATCCACGCCAATATTATATAGAGTCACGCCCTGCTCTACGTTTTTGAATTTCATTATGCCATCAATTAAATCAAATACATGCATATAAGGTTTGGATTGTGTGCCATCACCTAATATTCTTAGTTGTGAAGAGTCTTCTTTAAGGCGTTTTATAAAATCGAATACAACCCCATGTGTCAACCTTGGCCCTATAACATTTGGAAATCTGAAAACCAATACAGAAAAATTGTTCATAAAGCTATATGCAGAAATAAGCGCCTCTGAACCTAATTTTGCAGCGCCGTAATATGAAATAGGTTCTAATACTGATGTATCTTCGCCTACACTCTCACCCATTTTTTCACCATACACCGCAGAAGTAGACGCAAAGAACAACTTGTTTACAGCATTTATTCTCATGCACTCAAGTAAATTAAACGTGGTTGTATATGTATTTTTATACTCAATTTGCGGGTTTTTTGTGCTAGCCTGAATATCAGAATTTGCAGCTAAGTGGAATACATAGTCAAACTTTTCTTCAGCAAATATTTTATTTAAAGCCTCAAAGTCACATAAATCCATTTCATAAAATTTAAAATTTGGGTTCCCATTTAAATGTTTAATATTTTCGCGTGTCCCAATAAAAAAGTTATCAATACAAACAACGGAGTGTTCTTCTTTTAATAGCGCATCAATTAAATGACTTCCTATAAATCCAGCGCCTCCAGCAACTAAAGTTTTCATCTTATCTCCCTTTCCAAATCAATCCCAGTACTTATCGCCAATATAAATAACAGATGTTCCATCATTTTCGAATTTAAAATCAAACTCTTTTAGCCCCAGTTTATTTCTCAAATTATCCTGGTATTTTTCGTCACAGTAAAACAATAGAAATCCGCCACCGCCAGCCCCAAGTAACTTACCACCTGATGCACCGCTCTCCATGGCAATCTCATAATATTTGTCTATATCTGAACTTGTTATGCCCGATGCCAACGTTTTTTTTAGTAACCAACTTTCATGTAATATTCTCCCAAAGGATGACAAATTACCACTTTCAAGCGTTTCTTTAATTTCATACGTCAAATTACACATTTTAGTTAGATTATCAGACTTGTCTTGTTGACTGATATTCTTTTTCTGTTCACTTAAAATGGTGTCAGCTGAACGTGTTGTTCCTGTATAAAACATTACCAATTTCTTTTGCAAATCTCTATAAGTTTCATTTTTCATAACTACAGGCGAAACAGAAACGCTACCATCTTTATTGAATTTTATGAAATTTAACCCTCCAAATGCGGCGGCATATTGGTCTTGTTTTCCTATAGGAGCACCTAATTTGTTTATCTCAACTTCGCATGCTTCATGTGCCAATCTCGACTTAGAAACATATTTTCCTTTATACGAATACAAAGTATTTAGTAACCCAACTGTAAATGTACTAGATGAACCGAGACCTGTCCCACTTGGCACATCTGCTGTACTGCTTATTTCAACCCCACTTATACCCATATCACAAAGCACAGTATTGAATATTTTATGTTCTATTTTAGAAATATCATCAACTAACTCATTTTTTGAATATTTTAACAATGTGTAATTTGAATCAAAATAGGGATGAATTGAAATATACATATACTTGTTTATTGTAGTGCTCAACACGCAGCCTCCATGTTGGCTGTAAAAGGATTCTAAATCGCTACCTCCACCACAAAAGCTTATTCTAAACGGAGTTTTTGTTATAAACATTTAATCGCCCTTTCTAAAGTTATCATAAGTTATCAATATACCCATTGTTTACCATAATATCTTTAAATATTGTTGTTGAATCCGCATTTTGCATTATTTTTAGTAATTCTCGATTCCATAACCTGCATCTGGGTCGAAATATTAAGGTTATGTATATCAGTTTCTATTAAACTATATGCCCCATGAAATGCACTAAACTATCTAATTGGCTCGATTCCTAACTATCCTTTGCATCCTGCAATCAAAGCTCTCACCCTAAGGCCTTCTGGATGATAATTATTTCTTCTACTTCTCCATAACCCGTACAGCCTTAATCTCATACTTTCCATTAACCCCTAGCCGTAAAACATTATTCTGCCCCTTAAAATCAGCAGGCGCCGAAAACTCCCCAGTATAAACTCCATTTACTACCTTTAACTCCCGATTCTCAGCCACACCAGTAACAGCAAACGGGATTCCTGTTCCAGCATTATTCACTAACTCCACCTCAACTCGATAGGTCTTCCCAGCCTCCAATTTAAGAGGGCGACTCTGCATAAACCCTGTCTTTCCAGGAACACTTTCCGCCAATATCTTTCCTCCGGTCATGCCCAACTTCACCTCTCCCGGCGTAGTTGCGTTCCACTGGTCCGGAATACCGTCAGAATTCACATCCATATCATTGAGTGCATAAAAGGCTACCTTGCTCAGGTCAACTTCCTTCTCACCCGTTGAATTATCCTTAATAAATCGAACTCTCTCCAAAATCTCCTGCGTAGTGGTATTAAACACAAAAGGAATCATATTCTTCTTATTAACTTCCTTTGCTTCATTCTCAATGCCCAATACCTTGTCAAAGAACGACTCTACGTTTTTCGTATCTCCCTGCTGTAGGTAGTACATTGCCACTTGCATATAGGCATCTGCCTTCTGTTGCCACTCCTCCGGCCTTAAGGGCCTAATCTTTGCTGCATTATCTATACTTTCTAAGCCCTTATCAATAACCCCTGTAGCCAGATAATATATCCCCAGTCGAGTCGCCGTATCAGCATTGTATCTTGCATCCTTTTCCACTTGTTCTGCATATTTGTTTGCAGTCTGTAGATCCTTCTGAGATATCGCCTTCTGCTCCTGCTTAATGACCAAATTCGCATAATCAATCTTATAATTGGGCATGAAGCTATCCGTGTCAGCAGCCTTCTTCATGTTCTTTACAGCAGCAGATATGTTATCCTGTTCCAATGCTTCAGAAGCGGCCTTTGCATAGTTGGTTCCAGCTAAGAAAGTAATAGGGAAAATCATAAGTATCACCGCAATAACGATGCCTATCGCCGGACGTAAGCTTAGTTTTTTCATTTTTCCCTGTACATCTAGCTTTGCCAGGAATTCGGACAGCTCACCCTGAGTTTCCGTTTCCGACTGGCCATTCTGCCTATTTCTAGCCATGGAATTAAACAGGGCAATAAACTGCCATAGAACCAGGAACACTGCAGATAATGAAAGGTCAAAGTCGATAGCGGAATGCATAAACATAGCTGCTATTGCTGCAAACAACCCTGCCTGCAGCACAGAATCCTGTACATTCGCTGCATTCCTGTATCTCAATCCATTTATAAGCACCAAGCCAATGGAAATGAACAGTAAAACCAACACCACCAGCCCTACTACGCCACACTCCACTGCAATTTGTACAATATAGTTATGGGCCTGCGTCGTCCAGTACAGATAGGATTGCTTTGCAAAATACAGCAGTGGCCATGCACCACCACCGGCACCTAGCAACCAATGCTCTTTGAATATCTTCATACCATCTTTATAGAAAATAGTTCTTTCAATTCCACTCTTCGTTTCCTTTGTCTCGTCAAATCTTGAATAAAAACTTTCCGGAATGTATTTATACTTTAATGGAATTTCTTCTATTTTGCTGCTTTGGTCTATAGGAACCACCTTTGCACTGTGAAACACTGCTTTCGTTCCCTGGAATTGATTAATAAAACTAAAGCTAATAGTTCTGCTATCTGTAGGAACCTTAAATTTTATCTCCTGCTTTTCAATCCCGTTGGAAGCCTTGCCTTCAAAAGTCGTTATAGGAGTATCCTTTGCTTCTATAATTCCCGCAAAATTTCTGGATGCAATACTAACAACATATGTATTGGGTTTTCCTGTAGAATTTTGTGCCTCAACTTCCATCACCAGTTTATATTCTTTCTCCGGCTCCAGCTCAACACTTCTTCGAACCGTCAATACGGAGTCAGCCTGTTCCGGAGAATGAGCCAATTCCAAAGGAACTTTTGTAGTAATCATTAGAACAACTCCAGCCACCCCAGCCGCCACTATCAATACCGAAAGAGCTGCATATACCTTCCAATCCAGCATTTCCAACCATCGTATAGCAAAACTAACTAGTAGCGCAACTACAAGAGATATACCGATACCAATCATGGTATAAAGCCATATATTTGACTCATTCCCCTCCGCATTGGCCATATAACCGGAAAGTTTAACAACAGTGGCCCCCAGACCCGCAAGGGAAGGTATTGCGAAAACTACCCCTCTTACTCTATTGCCTTTTGGTAATAGAACCACGAATAGAACTGCTGCTATCGGCAGGAAAAGATAGGCTCCCCGGCTCATCGTGAGCATGAAGGTAATAATTAAAATATAACTGGAAGCCCCAGCAATGAGTCTTGTCCAAACTTTTGAAGAAGCTGTCATAACCCCAAGACATACAAAGTAAACAGCCATAAGGTAAGCCGCCAACGCATTTGGGTACTGCAAGGTAGAATTAATTCGTCCCCCGACAAAGGTACCGAAAAATATATCCTGTTCAGCTCCAAAAGCCTTAAAGAATGCGTTTAGTGCCTTTGATATCTTCTCTCCTGCTGCTCCATCAATACCAATAAAACTGACTCCAAGTGCGGAAGCAATAATAACCCACAACATAGCGGTCCTTGACCGATACATAGTGACGAGGTCCGAAATCATTAAAAATATGGCAAAATACATGCAATACTTTAACCATTCTCCAATGGCTTGTCGTGTCCCTACGGCCACAAAAATCGAAATAAAATACACCAGCACAAACCCGAAAGCCGCGTAATCTACTGGAGTATCAAGGAAACGCTTGTCTCTTTTTAATATTTTATAAACCCAGAAAGCTGCAAATACGAGAAATACATAAATTTCTGTTGGAAGCTGCTCCGTTTCAAAATACAATCCCCGCAGGAAGGGAGGATAGAAGATTACCACGGACAGTGCCACAAGAAGAAGCATTCGAAATATGCCTAGCACTTGTGGTGAAGCAATCGGTTTTAGACTTGCATTATTTGCTCTTGTCGATCTTTTATTGGCGGTTTTAACCATTTTTGATTCCCCTTTTAGTTGTAAAATCGTTCTCAGTTCTTAGTTCCTTGTTCTTAGTAGGTAGCTATTAGGCTTAAGGCGCCAGTACTAAGTTATTTATACTTCTAATGTTTTTATTAGTGAATTTAATAGCTTGCCTACCATATTACATTTTGCTATAAGCAGATCATAATACACTTGGTCTAATAATCCTAGATCCTTTGATAAAATTAACTGGTAATGGAGTTCTTGTAGAGAACCTCTTGCTATGTATAAAAAGTGGCAGAAATCCTTCTTCGTCCTTCTACCCGATCCTTCGCAAATATTCATTGGAATAGAACTTGCGGCTCTACAAAGCTGATCCGAGAGCCTATATCTTTCTTCTTTCGGATAACAGTCTATAAGTTTATAAATATCTAGCGTGAGTTCATGCGCTAACTGCCAGACTTTAAGGTCCTCGAACTTACTCATCTCATTCCCCTTTTAGCATTACGTCGACTGTTTTTGAACTAGCAACTAGGAACTACCGACTAGGAACGCCCCTTACCCCAAATACCTCTCACAATACTTATGTATTCTACTTATACATTCAAGTATAGTAGGCGTAAATTCCAGTACATTTCTAAAAATCTGTTCCACAGCAGAATGTTTATATTCATGCGCAATATCATTTCGGAGTCTTCGGATATCCTTTAGCATCTCTGCATCTTCAATTAATCCTCGTCCCTCTGCCCTGTTGATCCGGTCAATGGTGCTGCCTTCGCTTTCCAATTCTATGATGTCCAGGAGCCGAAATATCCTCTGTATTAAAACATCACTGGTTCTTGCAAACCGACTGGTTAACGCCTCAAAGCTGTCTAATTCATCAAAGGAATATTCCTCTTTCATTGCCAGTGCATAGCACTTGTCATAAGAGTGTTTCAGCATCCTTCCCGATTGCTCCAAATGCTTCAGTTCATTCTCCAGTAATTCCTTTTCTTCTCTATTCACAGCAGTATTGCCTCCTTCATAATGACGCGAGTAAAGGGATTTGAAGTATCCTTTTCTATGAGAATGTCAATCTTCTGTTCACCGATCTTATCACAAATTCTCCCACTAACCTTAAAAGCATGCTCCTGCGTCAGGATCTGTGAAAAAATAAGCAAATCAATATCTCCACCTTTTTTTGTATCATCCACTCTTGATCCGAAAAGGTACACCTTTGCATGCTCATCAAGTTTTCCGACTGATTCCTTTATTGCCTTGATTTCATATTCACGTAACCGCATTTCTCTCTCCTTAGACACGGCCCAGAAGATTCATATAGCCTATTCCGGTAGCCTCCAGAACCTCGATACACCTGGGATTCCAAACCATTACAAAGAAGTTCTCTCTGCCAGTAATTTTGCTATGCAAATCGTAGGGTTCTTCAATCACTGTGTACGTAATATTTCGTTCTTCTATCTTATTGGATATTAGCTGAAACAGTTCATCCCTTTGTCCGAAAAGGATAAATTCCGTTTCATCATTATATTTATGATCATCTAAGAATTGGCCAATTTTATGATCCACATCGGTAATCATTCTGTAGGAATCCACTACATACCGATAGGTAGCCTCTGTTTTTTCCTTTAACCCCTTCGGCGTGAGAATATACCGTATTGTTCTGGGATTTAGTTTCTCAATTTTCAGCAAACCCTTGGATACCAGCCTTTTAATAAGGATGTTTACGTTTCCCAGAGACATTCCTGTGGATTTCGCAATATCCCGCTGCGTGGTATTCCCGTCGTTATTAATATTTAACAGTACACTTAGCTCATTTTTCATATTTCCAACCTCAGTTAGCAGGCGAATCCACCAGTACAGCCCTACGAACATAATTATGTATTTCTTTCTCCTTCCCTTAATGCCCTGATAGAAAGAATTAAAGGATGAGGGTCCAGCAAAAAAGCCATAGCTTCGCCATGGAGCCTGCCGGTCTCACCAACACCTCTCCAAAAGCTTACTATGACCTCGTCATTCTTCCCGTCGGGCCGAAACACCGCTGGTGAACTCAGATTATTTAACACCCTTATATATCGACATAATTCAACAAAGTATTTACTCTGCTGGCCGTAGCAATGAAACTCCAAGCTCGACAGTTCTCTCTTCTCCTAGAAAATGCAGCCGTACCTTGGCTCGCCCCTTGCGTTTGTCTATACTTACAATCTGGCCTTCCATGGATAACAGCGGTCCATCAATGACCTGTACGACGCCATTCTCCATCAGTACCTCTGAAAAACCTATAATGTCGTCGTTGATCACCAATCGGCTGATAATATCAATCTCGTGATCCGCAATTTTCAACGGCTCATATCCACTGCACAGCAACTTTATAAGACCGGGTACATCTCTAAAACCCTTATATTCTTCTATATTGATCTCACCATAAATCAATACGTAGCCAGGAAATAAAACCCGGACTATATCATGCCAGGCTCCATCTTTTCTCTCCCTTAGTTTCCTCTTGGGTACAATGATACGGAACTTGTCCTGAAGACGGTATAATAGTCTCTCTTTTACGTTGTCTTCCTCTCCCGTTAAAACAAACAGAGCATACCAGTTGCCCATAATGCCCCCTCATGGATTGAAGCGATCTTTTGTTCACATTGTGAACACTACTATTTTATTACTATTGCCTTCATCTGTCAACGAACTACACAATTTTTACACATATTGTATATTTTTCGACATAAAAAGTGCTAGCAGTAAAATCTGCTAGCACTTTCTATTATCGTAGGAAAATTGAGGATTTACCCTTATATCTCCTTTTCTATAAAGATAAGGTCTAGGGGTCAACCACTAACTTTTTATCCATAGCGCCTTGACAAACTCTTTTCTCAAACTTAACCTTTTTATAGCTGCAATCACCGATAATCAAAAGCTTTGTTATTCCATACCTAGCTTCTTTTCCAAGTTACAATTCAACATTTTTTTAAAACTCTAAGCATACAAGCCGCTTTATTAAGAACAGCCTATACATTTATTGTATTGATACTGTCATTACCTTCAGGTACCAACTTACTATGGACATGTACTGCTGTTTTGTCAATGATTTCTCCGGGGCCACTCCCATAGCGGGCTTTCGCTCTGCCCATGTCGGGCAAAATAAAAAAGCCGGGAGTTTAATCCCGACTTTTTTTATTACTAGGTTAATTAGTTATTAATAGCAAGTGTAAAGCTGAATACAGCACCATCCTTAGTAACAGCAGTTACATAAAGAGAGAATCCTTTTGCGTATGCTGTGTATTCTGGAGCAGTTGTGCTCACATAATTACCGCTAGCATCTTTTACGCTATCAATTGAAACTGATCTAATGAATGCTTCGTCACCTGTAAGAGTATTTGGAATTGTCTTACCATACTGGTCCACAACCTTAACGATCTTCTTAGTCAAAGCCTCTACATTAGTCTTAGTATCTGTTAATCCAACAACACGATCTATGGATACTACAGTGTCAGCTTCCTTCACGTAGCTAATTTCGCCAGCATACTCTGTCTTACGTCCATCACCAGTTGACACCAGTGACAAAGTAGTAGATACTGGAGGCTTTCCAGAAATCTTAGTCTTGCTAGAGATAGTGCCTGGCTTTTCACCAAGAACAGATACTACAAATGTAGCCTCTTCCTCTTTGTCAGAAGCAAGATTAGTGTTCGGGCTAGCAAATATCTTACCATCATTATAACTCAGGTTAGCGGAAGTGTTTACCCTAAATGTAGTTTTTGGAATCTCCACTTCTTTTCCATTTGCAAGTACACCAGTAACTTTTACATCTGCAGTATATAAGCCAGTTTTCAATGCATCCACTTTAGTATAAACTGCATCAACAGTCGCTACCTTATAGGATTCGATTGACTTAGCTTCAACAGTAGTTACACTGAAGGAAGTATCAGTTATATCCTTCCACAATGTCACTCCATCTTTTACTCCATCATATTGCTGCAATGTAACAGTTATAGTAGAAGTTCCTTTTTCTCTTGCAAAGAAATTAATTTCACCTGCACCAAGTTCCTGATAATATGTCTTTCCACCTACTGATTGCAATTCGATTTTGTCTGGATTGGAAGACTCAACAGTATATCTGTATTTTGTACCGAAATCATACTTTGCTGGAACAACAAGATCATCTTTGGAAACATTTCTGCCGTAAGAATCTTGTACTAAAACCTTATCAAAGTTAAAGGCTACTGTATTACCAAATAGAATATTAGTTTTGTAGTCTGACTTGATACCAGCTAATGTCTCAAGCTTTGGTCTATCCTGCAGAGTAATAGTCATGTTTACAGGCTTATAAGTTGCAGTAAGACCACTGATGTATACAGTTGCCTTACCAGATACCGGTCTTGCATCAAGGGTAAGAACTGGCTTGTTTGAAACAGGATCCATTTCAAACTTTGCTACGGATACACCGGTTACACCGGATACACTTAACTCACTCTTATCAGCATTCATCTTAAGACCTGAAAGCTTGGTGATTTCAGTTCCATTAACATCTACAGCTGTAAATGGAATTTTAATAACTTCACCTGCTACAGCGAATTCAGGCATCTGAAGTGATAAAGTGTCAATTTTCTGTGTATCTTTTACAGTCACTGTGTACTTAGCTGATTTTCCATTGGCTTTTGACACTATTATTATATCAGCTTTTCCAGCTCTTGCAGTTACATTTGTATCTGGTGCTTTAAGTGCGATACCAGTATGTTTTACACCATTGATAGTTATTTCCTTAAATACAGGTGTTTCTACATTATCTATAGTTTTTGTATCAAATCTAGTAATAGTAGGATCTGTCGTTTGGACAACAACTGCTGATCCAAGATTATCAACTGGAACTTTACTTCCATACTGATCCTTGGCATCAACTAATAGGTAGTAATCTTCATAATTTCCACCAACAGTCAGTTCGCTATTGCTGTCATTGTACAGCTCAGTTATTTGTATTTCTCCTACTTGAGCCATCTGTGATACAGTCAATACAGCTGATGCAAATACTGGCTGACCGTTGTTATTGTTATCAGTATCAAGATAAGTAGCAGTAACAGATATCTTTTCTCCCATCACAAAAGTAGCACCGTTACCTACCTTGTAGATCAACTTTCCATCTTCAACCTTCTGTTCACCCTTATTACCAGTGAAAGATACTGCTGAATACTTCTTTGTAGTAATATCTTCATTGTACTGGTTGAGGATTCTGTAATTTACTACTATCTTTGTAAAATCAGTTGCTGACTGTAGAACTGCGCTTTCAGAAGGAAATTCTATCTTCTGAACTCTTTCATTTTCAGCAGTTACTTTAGCAGTAAGAGCCTTATCAGCAATACCTGTAACTGAAACTTCATAATCACCCTTGCTGATTGTACTAGTAATTGTTACTACTGCTGACTTCTTATCTTCAGCAACACTAACCTTATCAACGGTATAGGTGTTTGAACCCTTCTTTACAGTAATAGCTGAAGCAGTAACCTTAGCTGGATCAATCGCAGTGCCGAATGCAAGCTCAAACTTTTTAGCGCCAACTACCTTAGCAGTTAAAGCGGCCGGCTTATATACGCCAGCTTTTTCAGCCTTGTCAGCATCTACCACTTTATCAGCTACCAGCTTAGCGATAACAGTTCCGCCATCTTTGTAAGCTGCCTGCAGAGCGCCGTAGGACATACCTACGAAATCATCTCTGATCAGGTTCTTTTCGCTGAACTTAACAGCTTCTGCTGCAGTCAATCCACCCTTTTCAACCAGGGTAGCGCAAGCTTTGTCATAATCAGCAGCTGTCACTTCATAACCCAGGTTTCTGAGCAGGATAGTTGCGAAATCCTTACCAGGCATTTTGCCCTTAGGATCAACGTTTTTACCGTCACCTTTTACCAGATCGTTCTTTACAGCGTATGCTACAGCTGCTTTCAATGTAGGTTCTACATCTTTAGCATCTGCGAAAGCCGCAAGAGCTGCATCCTGGTCAGCAGCAGTTAATGCTGCAGCGGCGTCAGCTTTACCTAACAACCTAACGATCATTGCTATACCTTGTTCTCTAACGAGGTCTCCACCGAGATCAGGAACGTACTCAGTTGGAGAAGTACCTTTGAACAAGCCGATATCATACAGAGCTTTTGCCTGAGTTTCATAAGTGAAAGTCTCTGCTGCAAAAGCAGGTACCATAGCTGTTGCCAACACAGCAACTACTAAAAGTACTGATAAAACCTTTTTGAGATTTTTCATGCTCTCAAATCCTCCTTGTAATATGATTTTGGGTGAAGGCTGTATGTAATATTATTAAGTCAGGTTACGCCCCACCCTGGATTGGATAACCCAACTTATTTGCCATTTATTTCAGGATTGGCATATCTTACCTATCCTGAACATAGACAATTATATCATCGGTAAATTTTGGAGTCAACATCGGAAATTTAAGTGTAAAGAAATTGTAACAGAAGCCCAATAAAAAAAGAGCCGGAATTTAAATTCCGACTCTTTTTAAAGAGCGATTACTTTCAGTTTTATTACTTCAAGATTACCTTGAATGTAATTACCTGAGCATTGTCAGTAACTACTGTCAGGTTGAAGAATTCACCTGCTTTGAGTGTTTCAGGAACATTTGTAGGAATGATTGTTGCCTGAACTTCACTGTGGTTTGCAGGAGTTCCGGTTACTAACGTCATTTCCTTTCCGTACTGGTCTTTCACTTTTAATACATCCTTAGCCAGTGCAAGGTTTGTTGTGTAGTTTGCGTATGCAATGGATACAACCTTGTCACCTTCTACCTTCACAACATCACCGGACTTCAGTTCGAGAGTTGCTGCTTCAGGTGCTACGTTAGTAACTACCAGCTTCTTGGAAAGCACTTCTGTCTTGTTCTCTCCGATTACAGTTACGATCATTGCTACATCTTTTTCTACGTTTGTTTTACCGTCAAAGTTAACTCCATTTGCAACGATTGTGCCAGATTTATTGGAAACTCCTGTTGTACCAACGAATATTTTATAGTTGTTTGTTTCATCGTAAGGTACAAGCACTTTGGAACCATCTGCGAGCTTACCGTATACTTTTACTTCTGCTCCGTAGTAATCTCCACCGTCGTAGATCTTACCCATATCGCCAAGCTCGTAGGATACGATATCAGCTTTTTCAACTACAGTCGTTGTAAATGTGTATTCGCTTCCGGAAATATCACTTCCATCCGCCTTCTGAACCTTCAATGTGATAGTTGAAGATCCTTTGTCAGCAGCTTTGAAGCTGATTGTGTTGTTTGTAGCGGACAATTCGTATACAGTACCTGCTACTGTTTCAAGAGCTACTTTATCTTTGTTGGAAGTTGCAACGGCTACTTTGTATACATCTGTGTCAACATCCATGTCTCTGCCGTACTGATCCTTAACCACTACATTATCAAGAGTCATTTTTGCAACAGCGCCTTCCAGCAGCTTGTTGTTAAAGTCTTTTGTTCCACCAACTACTACAGCCTTGGCAGGTGCCTGGATGTTTAAAGTCAGTGAAGCAAATTTGTTTGTAGGAGTCAGGAAGCTCATTACTACGCTCTTCGCTTCTGTTACCTTTGTCGCATCAACAGTGAGTACAGGAGTACCCTTTACATAATCCTGGGAGAACTTAGCTGTAACATTCGGATCGGAGAATGTAGGTACAAAAGCCTCCATCCCGTACTTAACAGCATCCTTTACTTCATTTCCGAACTGGTCAACAGCAGTGAAAGGTACTTCAAAGGTTTCACCCGCTACTGCAAGTTCAGGAGCCTGGAAGTTGATTGTATCCACTTTAGCCTTATCTTTTACTACTATTTCAAAGCTTGCATTATGTCCATTTAATGTAGACACAATTCTAAATGTTGCAGTTCCTGCAATTTTAGTCGAAGGAGCTACCAGAGGAAGAACTGTCTTTTCAACACCGTTTATCGTTTCCTTTGTAATAGTTCCTACTTTAACTACGGATTCGTTCGATACGGATACTACTACTTCACTTCCTACACGAATCATATCGCCAGGAATTTTATTTCCATACTGGTCTTTCGCTTCGAGTATGAGTTTGTATGTGCTGTAATCTTTTGTAATATCCAGTGCCTCATTCTTTTCATTGTAAAGCTCTGTGACCGCAATGTCTGCAACCAGTGCCTTTTCAACTACAGTAAGAACGGTTGTTGCGAAAGTAGTTGTACCTGAGTAGAGAGCATTTACTGTTATCTTGTCATCTTTTGTGAATGTTGCAGTGTCGATTGTTAATACTCCATCAAGCGGTGTTATTTTACCCTTGCTGGTTGTGAATGTGAATGATGACTCATCTACGGATTTAGTAAGGTCTTCACCATACTGGTTGAGTACTTTGTAGCTTGAAGTTACTTTAGTATCCCCATCTCTGTCAAGGATAGCCTTATCAGAAGGGAATTCGATCTTA
The DNA here is from genome assembly GCA_023419605.1 of Bacillota bacterium. GTDB lineage: Bacteria > Bacillota > Clostridia > Acetivibrionales > JAEZXR01 > JAEZXR01. Next base: position 25,069 of record JAEZXR010000036.1, read on the forward strand.
GCAACCTTTTCATCTTCTACTGCTATAGTTTTAGTGAGGGCATCTGCAGCTACACCGGAAACGGATACAGTGTAATCACCCTTAGTGAACTTGGAAGCTAATTCAACGACTACAGACTTGTTGTCATCAGAAAAAGTTGTATTGGCTACGTTAACTGCAATGGAACCTTTCTTAACTGTCAGAGCCGCTTTGGAAGGGTCTACAGCCGTTGCAAATTTAACTTCCAGCTTCTTAGCTCCAACTGCTTTTACTTCGCTGATAGCAGCAACTGCAGGAGTGATCAATCCAGCTGCGATTGCTTTTGCTTCATCGACCTTCTTCTCATCAACCAAAGTTTGGATGATGGTCTTTTGTGTTGTAGAGTATTTAGCTTTCAATGAACCGTAGGACATACCAACGAAATCATCTCTGATCAGGTCCTTGTTATTGAACTTAGCAGCTTCTGCTGCTGTAAGTCCTCCTTTTTCAGCCAGAAGAGCGCAAGCTGTTTCATACGCTGTAGCATCTACTGTATAGCCGATATTTCTGAGGACCAATGCTGCAAACATTTTTCCGGAGAAAATCTCCTGTGAAGAGATTGTTGTTTCGGAAGTACCGACAACCAGGTTGTTCTTTACGGCGTAAGCCATTGCTTTTACAGCCCAATCTTCGATATCTTTTGCATCTGTGTACTTGCTGAGGGCCTGGTTAGCTTCTGCATCAGACATTGCATTTGCAGCATCTATTTTACCAACCAGTCTTAACATCATGGTGACACCGGTTTCTCTGTCAACATCCTGATCCAAAGCGGGATTAAATACGTTTGGATCTGTCGAAACTCCTAAAAAGAGTCCCAGGTCATGCAATGTGTTAGCCTCTGCTTCATATGTAAACTGTGAAGCGGCGAATGCGGGTACGAGGCTGGTCGTCAGCAAAGCAGAAACTACTAATGCCGATAGTACTTTTTTGAGATTCTTCATGCTCTCAAATCCTCCCTAAATAAGTTTTTGACAGGCTTAGAACTTTCAAGCTGGATCACGCCTGTCGGTTTACATAATCCAACTCGCATAATTTACTTTTCAAGACGGGAATATAATCCTGCCTTGACTTCAAAATCATTATAGCATCGGCCTTTTTTTGAGTCAACATAATGCGCCATTGTGTAAAGTAACTGTAACCCCTTTGTAATGTAGCGTAAAATAACGGAAATATTGTTACTGGCTCATTACAGGATTGTAACAGTGGCGCTTCAGGATTATTACATTCATACATTATGTCAACAATGTAACCGTCCTAAAAGATAGATTGTATTCCCAATCATTAATTCATGGATAGTCCCTTGAGGGAATTTCAGATAGGGTTGGAAAATGCATTTGAAATGATGATGTATGTATAAAATTTAAAAAGCCGGCTTTACGCCGGCTTTTGCTACGCCAAAGGAAGTATTACTTGCCACCGAGGCTTCTTTCTGCCATTTCTATAGCTTTTTTCACTATATTACCGCAGTCTCTTGAGGATACAGAGCCCCAACCTTCAGATGCAACCGTGTTGTAGACTCCAAGCTCTTTAGCGATTTCCGCTTTCAATGACTCTGACATCATACTTCTATGCCTACTCACACAAATTCCTCCTTTTATGGGTTAAACCCTTATTTTTGCGTACACTACTAGTATGTTCGATTTTACTTCAAAAATTCTTTTCAGTGGCTAGTGCTTTTTTCTGTATTTAGCTGTTTTTAACAACTTTTGCGTTTAGCCAAACATAGTGATTTTTTTAGAAATTTAGTTCCCTTTTATTTGTTATGTTAATATACTGTACTAGAAAAATGACTGTATCGAGGTGTTATAAATGTCCTTTTCAGAAAGAGAGCTCTTTGCTCGCTTAATAAAATGTGAGGCGGGTGGAGAAGGCGCTGATGGTATGAAAGCTGTTGCAACAGTGGTAATGAACAGGGTTCATACAGGAACGGGAGAATATGCGAGAGAAGGTCAGGGAAGTTTGAGAAATATCATATTTCAGCCCTATCAATTTACCTGTATCATGTCGGAGGTTTACGGGGAAGTAAACCCTCAAACCATATGGGCTACTCCACCGGAGCAGATTCACTACGATATCGCCGACTGGGCGCTGGCCGGCAATAAGCACTGGGGTGCTGGGGAATCTCTGTGGTATTATAATCCTTTTAGTCCTACCTGTGCACAAGAATTCCCATACAATGGATCCGGCGCGTATTTTAACAGAGTTAATCTGCACTGCTTCTATGTGCCAACAGAACTGTATGCACAAACATAATAACATAATAACATAATAATTTGTTTATCATTAAGGAGGTTCACGTATGAACTATTTTGATGACTCATTTTATTTTATGCCCAGGCAAGTACCAGCACCCACTGGCGGTGGAAATGGAACTGCAAGCATGAATAAAGGCCAAGGGCAAATGATGCCCCCAACGCAGATGATGCCGCAGCCGACACTGCCACAGACTATGCCCGCCCCTAGTGCCAGCGTGTTGCCAACGCTACCCACGGGAGTTCCTGGAGGACCATTAGTTGGCCCCGTTCCCGGCATGGGAGCCCCAAGCACGGGTATGGGCTCTGCTCCAGGCACTTCCGTTCCTGCTACCCCTGGAGGTCCTATGCTAACAACGGCTGATCCTCAGTTCGTGGCAGGCTACCTGAAGACACAAATCGGAAGGCAAGTTAGAGTAGAATTCCTGATTGGTACGACCGGACCTTTGGTAGATCGGATAGGAACACTTATGGGTGTGGGTGTAAGTTACATTCTTTTGCGCCCCATTGAATCGGACGACATATTAATGTGTGACCTGTACTCGATTAAGTTTGTAACCGTTCTCCTGTAATACTATCGCAAAACTCTATTTTTTATGCCAATAGAACAATCCAGAGTAGTTAAAATGCGACACGCTGTGAACGTGCCGCATTTTGACTATAACGTGCAGCGAAGGCTATTTCCTCCTTACAACACTCATTGCGTTAAGCACGTTTCAATAAAACCTACCTTTAAATATTTTTCATGGTTTTACTATAATGCGCAGCAAAGATTAATTCTTCCCTGTTACTCTCTTTGCGTTAAGCGCATTTCAATAAAACCTACCTTTAGAAATTTTTCATGGTTTTATTATAACGCGTAGGAAATCACTATTCTTCCTTATAATGTTTGATTTCCGTTAAACGCGTTTCAATAAAACTTACCTATAAATATTTTTCGGGGTTTTATTATTTCGTCGGCCTAGATATCTCAGTCAAGGCTTCTGAAGCTTCCGTATCCGATTTCTGATCGACCGCCATGTCACCAAGAGCTACTATTCCAACAAGTTTATTATTTTCTACTACAGGCACTCTTCGAACCTGCTGTTTTGCCATCATATGAGAAATATCATTTACATCCATTTCTGGACTGGCTGTGGTCACATTAGGAGACATTACATCTCTTACGGCGGTATTTTGAGGGTTTCCGCCTGCTGCAATATTTCTTACTACAATGTCTCTGTCCGTTATCATTCCAACAACGCCACCCTGATCACAGACAGGAACAGCACCAACATCGTGCTGCTTCATTATTTTCGCCGCGTCTAAAATTGTTGTGGAGGGGTTTACAAACTCCACATTTTTAGTCATTATATCTTTTACTTTCACTCAACTCATCCTTTCCTACTTTGATAAAACTTTAATTGGAAGTTTCATTCCATATTTATAGTTCCCCTTTAAATTCTTTTAATGTGTAGGAAATAATGCTATAGCCATTCTATAACTGAAAATTTATAGAATAGAAAAGTGCATAATTTTGAAATTTCTGCAAATATATAAATTGTTATAGCTGCAATGTGGAAAAATCACCTAAAAGTTATTTAATTTCTTATGTGTGTACAATTTAAATAGATAACGGTTGCTAATATACAAAATTTTCATACATCCTTTAGTTTCTACTTATAGTATAATGGAAAGGGGAGGGTCGTTTTATGTTTGAGCGTTTTAAATTCTGGCTGATATTACTTATAGCATTATTATTACTCATTTATACAGTACCGGCACAAAGTATAACCAATTACGTATCCTACGCATTTTCTTCAAAGAATGGCCTCAACCTGAACATCAGCCTCGTAAACCCTGAGGTTAAAATGCTTGCAGCAGACCCTGCAAATCAGCTGATATTAAAGGTTGAGGTTCGAAATGCCACTGGTGCTCCGGTTCCAAAAGCCCATGTGGTTTTTACTACCAGCGGCAATATGGGGCAGGTATATCCATCCAGTATAAGAACGGATAAGAATGGAGAAAGTCTGGTCTCCTATATACCTCCTGCATCTTCGGGTGAGACACTAAAGAATGGCAATACTCCCATTACGATTCGGGCCAATATCTATGGAACTAAAATAAGCTCCTCCGTGCAGGTCGAACTTACAAAAGTACCGGTTATCTTTTTGCATGGGTATAATGCAGCAGGCTATATTTTTGATAATATGAAGGAGTACCTATCCGGCTTTGGCTATGAAGGTTCCGCCCTGGAATATAAGTCACAGGACGGTATTGTTGTCTCTTCAAAGGAACTGAGCAGTTTCCTGCAGGAACAGAAAATACTCTACCTGAATAAGGGAATTCAAGTGAAAAAATTTGATCTCGTTGCTCATAGCATGGGTGGCCTGGTTGCCAGATATTATACCTGCAGTGAAGAATATATAAAAAATAATGATGTAAGAAAATTGATTTTTATTTCCGTGCCTCACCGAGGTTCCCTTTGGGCTTCCATAGGGGCAGGCTATTATAATGATCAGGGAGTGCGGGATCTTATACCCGATAATCCGCTGCTAAGTAAAACCTTGCCCGCGATGTTGAACAAAGGGCTGAATCACATGATACAGGTTGGTAGCATCCTGGGACAGTATGATGAGGTCGTAACACCGGAAAGTGCAAACCTCGATCAATGGAATATTAAAACTGAAGTTTATAACGTGGGTGAGAACAATCTTACCATGGGAAACCTGCTTAGCGGTAATCTCTTGCAAACAGCAAACCATGGGACTATTCTGAATAATAAAAAGGTTTTTGAGCGAATTGCAAGTATGCTGGGTGAAGATTTACCCTACCCGGCGATCAAAAAATAGCGCTGTATTTCTTCCTATAAATTCAAAGGGAAAAACGCAGAAAAGATAACGTGAATAAATTGTGAAAAAGCTGTGGATAAATTTGATATTTATCCACAGCTTTTTCACAATTTATTCACGCATTTACCTTCAATAATCTCCAACCCGCACAACCGCAGCCCTTTTACATAAAACCAAAAGCCGATAACATATCCACAGGCCTGTGGATATGTTATCGGCTTTCTACTTAACATTCCGTTTCTTAATAGAATAGTTACCAGTATAATTACCTGAAAACTTATATTTTTATTCTCATGCTAATATCAAAGGCACTTACGGAATGCGTAAGGGAACCTACAGATATGATATCTACTCCGGTACACGCAATGTCATAAACGGTATTCAAATTTACATTCCCGGAAGCTTCCACGATAGCGCGCTTATTAATAAGCTTTACTGCTTCTTGCATCTTCTCCAGTCCCATATTATCCAGCATAATGATATCCGCCTTGCTATCCAGCGCTTCCTGCACCTGCTCCAGAGACTCTACTTCAACCTCGATCTTTATTGTATGCGGTATGCTGTTTCTCGCAAGTGCGATGGCTTTACTGATTCCTCCCGCCGCTGCGATATGGTTATCCTTTATTAACACGCCGTCAGAAAGGCAAAACCTGTGGTTCGAACCTCCGCCTATTTTAACCGCATATTTTTCAAGGTACCGAAGGCCTGGTGTTGTTTTACGGGTATCCACAATTTTAACCGGGAGTCCTGCCACTTTATCCACAAATTCACGAGTTTTTGTTGCAATTCCGGATAACCTTTGAAGAAGATTCAAAGCGGTCCGTTCTCCTTTAAGCAATACTCTTGCATTTCCCTCGATTTCCGCAATAATATCCCCTTTTTGAACCTGCGCTCCCTCTTCAATTTTTCTTTTAAAGCTGATTTCCTTATCCAAGAGTTTGAAAACTCTTTCTGCAACATCCAGCCCTGCAATAATTCCTGTCTGTTTTGCAATTAAAGAAGCTTTTGTAACAGTGGCAGTATCAATTAAGTTATCCGTGGTAATATCTCCTAAAGGCATATCTTCCTTTAAAGCATTGATAATTAAATGATCAATATCCAAACTATGTAACATGGAAACCACCCCTTCATGATTTTTACCGTATGATCGTGATTCATACTCCGCTTTCTGTAAGTTTCGTTTTAAGCAGAGTATATGATATGTTTTCTCCACCTTTCATCATCCGTTTTATCAAAATCGGAACGGAAATGTGCGCCTCGGCTTTCCTCACGTTCCAACGCTGCTTCTATTACCAGTTTGGATAACAAAAGGATGTTTTGCAGTTCAAAATCCTTTACTGTCTGGTTTTTCATACCTTTTGTCCAGGTAACAAAGCTTTCTATATCATTTTGCGCTTCTAACAGCCTGTCCTGATCACGAATGATTCCTACCTTATCCGTCATGATTTCCTGCACCTTGCGAATGGAATCCGCACTATTGATGCTGGAATCCATTCGGTCGGTAGTGTAATTTAAAGTAAAATCGTCCTTTTTATCCTTTGAATTACCCAGTATCCTATCGATCTCAGAGCCGATTTTATGTCCAAATACAAGGCCTTCCAGAAGAGAATTGCTGGCAAGCCGATTAGCGCCGTGAATTCCATTGCATGCGGCCTCTCCACAGGCGTAAAATCCTTCAATATTGGTTCTTCCAAAAATGTCTGCCCGTATTCCACCCATACAATAATGTTCCGCAGGAGCCACAGGAATACAGTCCTTGGCAATATCGATTCCATATCCAAGACAGGTTTTATAAATATTGGGGAATCTGCTTTCAAGATATTCCTTGTCCTTAAAGGTGATATCCAAAAAGACATGGTCTGCTCCGGTTTTTTTCATTTCAGCAAAAATAGCCCTTGAAACTACGTCCCTGGGAGCCAGTTCATTCAATTCATGATAGTTTGGCATGAATCGCTCTCCATGCACATTTCGCAATAATGCCCCCTCACCTCTTACGGCTTCCGAGATAAGGAAATTCTTATTTTCAGGGTGAAAAAGCACTGTAGGGTGGAACTGAATAAATTCCAGATCCATGAGCTCTGCGCCTGCCCTGTATGCCAGACAAACCCCGTCTCCGGTAGCGACCTCCGGATTGGTGGTATTGGCATACAGTTGACCGAAGCCCCCTGTAGCACATACAACTACATTTGCCATGTACAATTTGTACTCTCCGGAATCTTCATTATAGGCTAAAAGTCCTCTGCATTTCCCATCTTCTGTAAGAAGGTCGATGGCAAAGGTTCTTTCTTTTATTTTTACATTCTGCCTGTCCTTAACTTCTTCAATCAATTTATCCAGAACTTCCTTACCGGTTGTATCTCCGGCATGAATAATTCTATTTTTACTGTGGGCACCTTCCCGGGTCAGAGAGAGCTCGTCATCATTTTTTTTATCAAAATTAACTCCATATTTGCAAAGGCATTCAATGTTTGCAGCCGCTTCGTTCACCAGAACCCAAACGCTGTCTTCATCACACAGCCCAGCACCGGCATAAAGAGTGTCCTTAAAGTGGAGTTCCGGGGAATCGCTTTTATCAAGAGAAACTGCAATACCTCCTTGTGCAAGCACCGAGTTGCTCATATCCATAGTTTCCTTTGTAAGGATAAGAATATCACGTCTCCTGTCAATCTCCAGTGCTGTATAGATACCGGCAATGCCGCTTCCTACAATAATTACATCATGATATTCCTTTTTAATGCTTTCCGTATTAAAATCGATTAAATATCTATAATCACCCAATCTAATGACCTTCCTTCGTCACCCTATTTGAAGCATCCTATCCAGGCATTTTTTAGCTCTGAGACGTATTTCCTCAGCTAATTCTATGTTATATTTCATTTCATTTAATGCATTATAGACGCTTTCCAGCCTCGTCTTCTTCATATTTGGACATGTTAATCCCTGTGACATGAGGTAGAATACCTTGTTTGGGTTATCTTTCTTCAGCCTGTGCAGCACCCCAACCTCTGTACCTATGATGAATTTTTCCTTATCCGACTGATTTGCATAGTCAATGATCTGCTTGGTGCTGCCTACATAGTCCGCTAATTTTACAACATCCGGTTGGCATTCAGGATGAATCAATAACAGCGCATCGGGGTGAAGTTCTTTAATTTTTAATACATCATCTACCTTTACCTTGTGGTGTGTAGGACAAAATCCCTGCCAAAGGATTATATTCTTTTCAGGCACCATATCGGCCACGTAACTGCCAAGGTTTTTATCCGGAAGGAAAATAATATCCTTTTCCTTTATAGAGCGAATTACATTGACAGCATTGGAGGAGGTACAGCAAACGTCACATTCCGCCTTTACTTCAGCGGATGAATTAATGTAGCATACAACAACCGCGCCAGGATATTTTGCTTTCATTTCACGCAACCCGTCTGCGGTAACCATATCCGCCATAGGGCACCCTGCATCTAACTCGGGTAAAAGGACAGTCTTTTCCGGAGATAGTATTTTCGCACTCTCAGCCATAAAATGAACACCGCAGAATACAATAACATCGGCTTTCGTGGAAGCACAATATTTGCTCAGCGCAAAGGAGTCTCCCACCATATCGGCAATCTCCTGGACATCGTCCACCTGATAACTGTGAGCAACAATTACAGCGTTCTTTTCTTCTTTCAGTTCCAAGATTTTTCTTGTAAGTTCTTTATTATCCATTGTTTTATATTACCACCCAATTCTAGCAAAATTAACCCGACATACCTAATGTGCCATTAAAGGTTCTTGGCCTATGGTATAAGCATTTTTTTAACAAACCTAAAAAGACTTTCTCTTATTTTAATACTTAAACCCCTATTTGTAAAGAAATTGTATATTTTTATGTCACCTACAAATAACATTTATTCCTTGGTTTCAGATTGCAGCCGGGTGATGAGGCTGATCACGTCTTTACCGCTCATTCCATGCCCCACATTGATTCTCTTTATGTCATTTAAAGGAGTATTCCGATTTACAAGCCCTTTCGCCACTGTTACCTGAATATCAAACCCCAAATCCTGAATCAACCGCCGATTTTCTTCCGTGAACTTTCCCTCCGGATAGGTAAAAACTTTTACACTCCTCTTGCCAAGGTTTTTCTCAATATCAGTTTGCGCTTCCGTCGCATTTTTTATTAATTCATCTTTTGCCATACTATCGCAAGTCCTATGGTCCAATGTATGGTTATAAATTTCTACAAGCCCGCTGGACTCCATTTCTTTTGCCTGCTCCCAGGTAAAGTGGGGAAAGGCTCCAGGAGTCTTGCCCACAGTAGAAGTAACAATAGAAATTGCGGCCTTAGTATTATATTTTTTTAGTAGCGGAAAAGCCTCTGTATAATTACTGGTGTATCCATCATCTATGGTCAAAATAAACGCCTTCTCCGGAATCTTCCCAGTCCCTTTTACATACTGATAATATTCATAATAGGATATCGATGTATATCCATTCTCCTTTAAGGTCCTTAAATGGTCTTCAAACTCCTCGGGAGTGATAACAGTATCCTTAAGATTTGCTGGAACATCTCGCTGGAAATGATGGTACATAAAAACAGGAATCCCTTTCCCTGCGGAGGCTTTTTCGTCAACTTCCCTGGTTATATTGCTATATTTTAAGTACCCCCCAAGAACTAAAATAGCAACCAGAATCGCTGAAAATACAATAAGAGCTTTTTTATTCATATTTATAACCTTTCTGAAACATCTGCTGTTTCCATTTTTAATTATCTATACCTAGCAATAAACTAATAATTCTACCGCTGTGCAGCTTTTCCGCTAACCCAATCAAAAAAGCAATAAGCTGCAGGCGTTACGGTAAATATCTCCACTAATAATCCGAATGCGATTGATAGAGAGTATAGGTACAAATTATTTAACAGGGTTATACATCCCAAGCATAAGAAAAAAGCAATATATATCAACGACTTTATTCTAAATTTTTTTATCTCCTCTAATTTCGTAATAGGTCTATTGGGTGTATCTGACGGAATCCACTTTATAAATGCTATTATACAAATAATCGCCACAACCGTAATAAAAGAAGCTACAGACCCAAAGCTCCAATAAATATGGGAGTATTTCACTACAGCTCCCGGAATGAGAAAAAGCGCAAGTGAAACCACAAGGCATTTCGCTTGTGTATCCATATGGTAACCTCCTGCCGCCGTTCTCACTATTACAAATACAGTTAAAATAACGCTTACAGGTCTTAGCATACCCAAAAGAAGCGAAAGAAGTAAAATTAGAATAATTTTAACCAACTCTCCAATAAAAACCTGAAAACCATAATAATACACTCTTCTTTTTTCATGGCTTTCCTTAAGCTGTGCAGTTAAGTAATTTGCACAAGAATATGACCACACTTGAATGAAGCGCATCGCAATCTCTCCTTATAGGGTAAACTTCTTATATTCGCCACAACTAAGTTTCCTGAAAAAGCATCCGTAATTCTGTGGCAGCGGCATCCTACTATACCGTTATTATATAATACTTCACCTAAATTTCATAGGTTTTGTTGCTCAAGCAAAACAAGCCACCTGTGGTTGGCTAAAGCAGGTGGCACATTTCACTATTTGAAATCCTATTTGCGCCAAGAAAAAATATAAAACAAAGCCTTATGCTATTCGCATAAGGCTTTGATATAAATCTGGCAGCGACCTACTTTCCCGGGAGGTTTCCCTCCAAGTATCATCGGCACTGAGAAGCTTAACTGCCGTGTTCGGTATGGGA
>JAEZXR010000048.1 GCA_023419605.1 Bacillota bacterium
TACAAAATAATAAACTTTAAATTATATTATAAAATTTCTAATATTTCATCAATAGAATTTATTATTTCTAATGGTTTTGAATTTTTAAGTTCGCTAATTGAACCATATCCATATGAAACAGCTAAACAGTCAATATCTTGTGATTTTGCTCCAATAATATCGTGTTTTCTATCGCCGACCATTAAAATATATTCTCTATTATTTAATAAATTCATTCTATTTAAGGTTTCATATATTACTTCAGATTTTGCTGTTCTTTTTTCATCTAAAGTGCTTCCAACAACTTCATTAAAATATTTTTTTATATTGAAATACTCTAAAATTTGTAATACAAAAAACTCAGGTTTAGAAGAAGATACAGCTAGTAAATAGCCTTTATCTTTTAAAGTCTTTAATACATATTCTACATTTGGATATAGCTTATTTTCAAAAATACCTTTTGTAGAAAATCTTTCTCTAAAATATTTAACGCAAAGTTTAGCAGTTTCTTTATCTATAGATGCGTAAGATATAAATTGTTCAAGAAGAGGAGGACCGATAAATACACGAAGATTATCTAAATTATCTTCACGTTTTCCAATTTTTTCTAGAGCGTATTGTACCGATTTCATAATTCCCTCTCCAGATTCAGTTAAAGTTCCATCTAAATCAAATAATATAGTTTTATACATTAAAATTTTCCTCTCTTATATATAAGTTAATTAATTTTATATTACCATATAATATAGATAAAATAAGGAGTATTTTATAAATGCATATTAGCAGTATAGATTTTAGTGTCTTAATTTTTAACTTTAAGACCATATTTATTATTAACTGATCCAACCATACGAAAACCTTGATTAATTGATTGATACTGTATCTGCTTTTCTTGAGAAGTAGCCTTATACTCCCATATCTTAAAGGTTAAATCATACTTTAACTTCTTTAGCTGAAGCTTTATATTAGGGTAAAGTTCAATAGGCTTATCAAATACATAATAAATATGCAAACCTGTACCACTCATAACTAAAAAAGTCGGTTGTGGTAGCCTTCTAAGACCTGGCTCTTGTCCCATTCTTAAAAACAAAGTAAGTAATTCATCTTTACCTACACAATCTAAATCAAATACCAAAGCATTCATATGCTGAGCATGAGCTAGTCTATTAGTTTTTCCTCTATATGAAAGTCCAGAACACAAAGTCATTTGATTATTCTCTACAAAATCCCTATAATCTTCTTCCCATGTATCATTAAGCATTATCCTTCTTCTTAATTGCCTACCAGTTCCTTCATCTTTAGGATCTTTATATAAATATACTGCACTAGGTTTAGAATAATTTCCTAATAATTCTCCTTGCTCTTGATTATTAGGAAATATATATCTATAAAATTCTTCACCTTCTACTTCTTTATAATGAAGACTAAGTAACTCTTCTACTACATTATAATTAACCTTCTTATCTTTTATACTATTACTCATACTAACACTCCTAAATATAAAAACAGTACTACACTATAGGGGACTTAGATTATCAATAGATATTTGAACACTTTTATATTATATTTATTTACATAGCATTGATATAAGTATCAAATAATTCATGTCTATATGTTGATCCATGCCCTAATTTTTCTTGTACATTTTCCCAAGCCAATCTCCCTATCTTATCTAATAAATAGATAAGATAGGCGGGCTTAGATTATCAATACATTTAATTTAAAGAATCTGTATTATCTGTAAAAAATATAACTTTATTCAATAACCATTCCTTTTTACTATCAACTTTAGATAAAGGAGCAACTCCTATATGAGTTTCTATTTCTTTAAATACTGAACCAAAACTATTTTTAGATGGTTCTATATATCTAGAGTTATAATTACTAGCTGATGAACCAAAGCTATTTAAAACTGAACTTGCTAATTCTTTTGCCTCTGTTTTATCCGTATCATCATTAACAATTATATTTATTGTTAAATCTTCACTGAACATAGATATCGTAAAATCTTCTATCATAGGATATTTTTCATTATTTTTGTATTCTAATATAATATCCTTAACAATAGCATCAAAATCAGTTTTATCGTCTTTTTTAAAATTTTCAGTACTATCTACATCTTTACTAATAGTTTCATTTGTATTTGTTTCATTATCTTTATTTTTTGATATGTCATTATTACTACTACAAGAAGTTACAAACAACATTATAACTACCACTAAAAATATACCTTTGATTTCCTTTGGAATGGTTAATTTTACTAATTTTTTCTTCATAATAATACTCTCCCTATTTGTTAAATATATCTTTTCTTTCTTTATTTATATATAAACATAATTTAATTGTAATTCATTATATTATACCATAAACCACTATTAATTTATAATATAATTTAATTTAATTCACAATTATAAGGAGGATTATTATGAAGAAAAAATTAATTCTATCTGGAATTATTATGGCATTGTTAATAGTAATAAAACCACAGACTATTTCCATTGCTAATGGAAATTACAATACAAATGAAATTGTAAACGAAGTTGATGTGGTTAAAATAAAAGACGCTGTTTGCAAAGTTTATGAAAATAAACACTTAAATACTTCTAATGATGTTAAAGAATACTTTGATGAAGATATCTATGATTACATAGTAGGCAAATATACAACTCATCAACATGTTCAAGACATTTATGACTTAAATTTAATAAACTACAATATAGACTTAGAAGTATTAAATCAAGTCAAAACAGAAAATCTTGTAGAGTTAGAACTTCAGCTAGATATAAGTTACAATTATTCTAATTACCCTGATATAAATTCTGGAGAAGGTGAAAGAATAACGGTAGTATACAATACTGATACAAATAAAATATTAGACCTAATTTCCCCATATGATTATTATGACGAATTTATGAGAGAAAATACTTCACCAGAATTACAAAGTAGATCTTCTATAAAAACTAAGGAAGCAATGACTACTTCTAATTTAAACAACAAATTAAACAAACTTACTAAAGAAATTGATAATAATTATTTAACCCTTAGTAATAAAAATTCTACCGAAAAATTTATACCAGAAGACAATAGAATTCAAGCAAGATCTTATGCCTTAAATAATTCTAGGATTGTTTCTTACGCATTAAATAATTGTAAAAAAACTTACCCATCAAGTGGAAATGGAAGTACTCCTTATTATGATTTTTCAAAAATATCTGGAAGTTGGGATTGTACAAATTTTGTATCTCATGCATTATTAGCTGGTGGTGCACCTATGTATTCATCTAGTTCTAGTGGAATCACTGGTCCAAGTAGATGGTATTATAGAAACTTAAGTAATAGAAGTTCTTCTTGGGCAGGAGTAAATCAACTTTATGAATTTTTAACAAGGAATAAAAGTGGCTATGGACCAGCTGGTACCTGGGCTAATTTTAAAGATGTTAATGCTTGGAGTAAAGGTGATTTAT
>JAEZXR010000108.1 GCA_023419605.1 Bacillota bacterium
TTGGCACCTGCTTTTGTGTTGCTTAAAAAGTAAAACGGCAGCTGCTTATGATAGCATCTACCGTTTTTTATTACCATTATATAATGTTTTTCTGATGAAATACAGCTTAACTAAATGACATTGACCATAAAGGGAGCATATCAAAATTTCGCAGGCTTTTTTGTCAACAATGATTATTTTGTAGCCAATACCTTCTTCAGTTTTGTGAACCTTGGAAGTCCATCTTCAAGAACAGGCTTTGATTCGCCCTGGATTAATGGAAGAGCGTATTTGATAAACTCTTGGTTCAGTCCATTGCCTTCTGCATTGATCCACTCTCTGGGAACTTTCTTTTCCGTATTTGCAACATCCGTAAGGTCAATGAGCTTGGTTACGCATTTGTAATCAGCGCCTTCTGCTCTTTCGAATGCAACCATTTTATCCGTAATTCCTTCTACTGCAGCTTTAACGGCTGTTTGTCCAGCCAGGTAGGATTCGTTTACATCTGTCAAGGAACCCAGGTGAGCCGCACATCTCTGGAGCAGGCTGAATTCGATACCGCGAACCTTGGCTCCGGTTTTGTTCTTAACGATGTTGGCAAGAGTTGCTGCCAGACCGCCCAACTGCGAATGACCAAAAGCATCTTTTGACTGTGCAAGGTCGGTACCGTATTCGGAAATGTATTTTCCGTCCTTATCCTTGATACCTTCGGAAACAGCTATGATAACTTTTCCATTTTCCTTGTAGATTCTCATTACATCTTCAAGGAATTTATCCATGTCAAAAGCCAGCTCAGGGAGGTAAATGAGGTCAGGACCATTTCCCTTGTGTGCAGCCAATGCGGATGCAGCAGTCAGCCAACCTGCGTTTCTTCCCATGATTTCGAGGATAGTGATCATTCCGGTATCATATACTCTTGCGTCATGATATACTTCCATCGTGGAGGTAGCAATGTACTTTGCAGCGCTGCCGTAACCGGGACAATGGTCAGTTCCCCAGAGGTCATTGTCGATGGTCTTGGGAACACCCATAACTCTGCACTCGTAGCCAACCTTCTGCATGTATTTGCTTACCTTGTTGCAGGTATCCATGGAGTCATTTCCACCATTATAGAAGAAGTAACGGATGTTATATTTCTTAAATACTTCAAGAATTCTCTTGTAATCGGTTTCATCTTCTTCAAAGTGCTTGAGCTTATAACGTACAGAGCCCAGAGCGGAAGAAGGAGTGGTTTTTAGCAGATCCAATTCATAAGGATCTTCCTTGCTCATATCATAGAACATTTCATTAAGCAAGCCTTTGATACCATGTGCCATACCGTATACAGCGGTGATGCATTCCTGCTTTAAAGCTTCCTGGATAACACCGGCAGCACTTGCGTTGATAACGGAAGTCGGTCCGCCGGATTGACCGAAAATAGCAGCGCCTACTAATTTGCTCATTAAAGAAAACCTCCTAGCGAATTTTATATTATGTATGTTTGTTTGTTAATTTATACACAATCACAAAAAATATACCATACTTGTCCCCAAAATGCAATTGTTAGTTTAGGGAACTTTACTTTGTAATCTGAGGACGGAAAGATAAGTTGAAGTATAAATTAAAAGTAAGGAACATTCCGCAGCGGAATCACATAGTATAGTAATAGGAAAGAAAGAGGCATTGACAACGAAGCCGGTTTATAATAAACTATAGGAAATTGAGCAGGCGATGTACCGTTGATGTACATGGGGCTGGGCCCTTCAAGAGGGCAGTGGATGACCAATCCATGGGACAATTTTCGAAAGAAATTGTTTCATGGATTTTTTTGTTGAAAAAAATTAGGGTAGGGGGTTTTTATGAGTATTGACAATTTTAAAAAAGTAAAAAATGTATTATGGATTATTTTGATTGCCAATGCTTTTGTCGCTGTTTTAAAAGTACTGATAGGGACTATGATTAAAAGCGCCAGTATGACGGCGGACGGTTTTCATTCGCTGACGGATGGATCGTCAAATATAGTAGGATTGATCGCTATAAGCTATGCAGCCAAACCGGTGGATGAAGACCACCCTTATGGGCATCGAAAGTTTGAAACCCTGGCGGGGCTTGCTATTGCCGGTATGCTGGTATTTATCGGCGGGAAAATCATATTTGATGCATTCACAAGGCTGTTTAACCCTGTGATGCCGGAAATAACCCTTGAAAGCCTTATAACGCTGATGGCAACCCTGGCTATAAATATTTTTGTATCGAAGTATGAATATAAAAAGGGCAAGAGTCTGAACAGTACCATTCTGGTTTCCGACTCCATGCATACCCGAAGTGATATCTACGTTTCTATCGGAGTATTGGTAACGCTGGTTGGTGTGAAGCTGGGCCTGCCTGCAATTATCGACCCGCTGGCCTCCCTGGTGGTTTCCGCCTTTATCCTTCATGCGGCCTATGAAATATTTAATGAAACCAGTGGTGTTCTGGTAGATAAGGCGGTAGTGGATATGGAGAAAGTCAGAGAAATCGCCATGGGCTTTGAACAGGTGCGGAATGCCTATAAGATTCGCAGCAGGGGAAGCTGCCATGATTTATATATTGATTTGCATATCATGACGGACCCCACTATGAGTGTAGAAGATTCCCATACTCTGATCCATGATATGGAAGAGAAAATGCGGGTGGAGCTGGCGGCCAACGTGGAGTTGATCGTACATATTGAGCCTTATAAAGTCTCCTGAACAGAGGGCTTCAGGTTTGAAAATCCGGTTTGGGATTTGTGCTGACTCAGCAGTAACATTATTCTCTCACATTCATATCATAAAAAGAGATCGTTTTGGCATTGGTAGCCTATTCATCCATATTAACTGAGTGAAGGAGAATTCCTATGGATACGGGCAGCTATACTAAAAACCAGAGTGAAGAAAAATTTTGCGAGTCAAAAACTATAGCGGAAAGCCAGAGTGAAACAATCAAACCCGTAGGCCGTAACGGCCCGTTTATTGTGAGGATGCCGGTAGTAATTTCTCAGTCGAGAGTACATATCCATATCGAATCAAAAATAAAGCTTGACCAGCCTGTGGCGGACATAAGAAACTGCAAAAGAGATGTTTACTTAACCGGATGCAAATTATTGGATACCGGAAACAAAAGAAGCGGAAAGATATATTTGGACGGCTATATAAAGGAAAGCTTGGAGTATGCCGCAATTGCAGGTGTTAATGAGGAACGGATCCGGGGAGATATAAGGTACCTTACGGTCAAAGTACCTTTTGAATGTACTGCAAAGGTGGAATACTATTTATCTCCTGCCATTAAGGGAGGAACGGGCTTGCTCAATGTTGAACTGTCGGAGAGCGTTAGAGGTACGGAGGAATCTTTTTCCGTCCGATGCGGTGAACGGGCTGCCGGCCAGCCCTGTGGAATAAAAAGAGCGGAGAAGTTGCATTGCGAAGTGGAAGAGGTGCAGGTAGCAGAAATGGATATGGTAAAAACACGTACATTCTTCGGAAAGGACGGAATAGACGAGCGCATGTTTGATGCAGTTGTTGAACAGCTAAGCGTCTCTATCACATTTACGCTTTTGCAAAATCAATTGGTAAACATCCCTAAAATTTATCCCCGTAACGAACAATATTACGGCTATTTTTAAACGGTTTGCGTAAGAAAAATTAAAAGAGCATAGACAGCTTTTTTGTAAGCTGCCTATGTTCTTTTTTTGAAAAGATTTTTTACAGGAGAAAATAATTCAATACAATCAACTTTATGTTAACTGGTACATATACTATTATCAGGATGAAATCAGAGATGTTCTGGCTTTGTCCGAATAAAATATAAAGGAGACATGACTATGGATTATGAGTGCATTTGCAATGCAGGAGTGATCAAAACAAACACAATACCGGAGTGCTCAAATGAGCCGGTGCATCCCTATGGAATTGACGGGCCTTTTGTAGGAAAGATTCCTGTAGTTATTGCTGAACCGGTTATTCAGATCGATATCGAGTCCGTCATTAAACTGGAAGAGCCTGCACTGGAGATAAAGAGAATTAAGAAAAACGTATTTATAAACCAATGCAAGCTCATCGACATGGGAGGACATACAGGAAAGCTCTTTTTAAGCGGCTTTGTCAGAAAAAATATTGAATATGCTACCGTTGATTGCAGTAATGACAAACACAGCAGCATCAGCGGTGGTATAAAGCATACCACAGTAAATATTCCGTTTACCTGTGTTACCAAAGTCGAATATGTTACTCCTCCAAAGCTGGATAACTTCGATCATACAAAAGAGTTATCCATGCTGTCGGATAAAAAAAGCGGGCATGATTTCTGCAAGCAGGAAATTATCGGACGTAACCCTTGTGAACAAAGCTTCCAGCACTTCGAGAGTTTCAATGAGCCCGTCTTCTGCGAATTGGAAGATGCTAAAATATTTGAAAATGATACTCACAAAGATGCTGAACCCTTTGGATGCGAGTTCCCGAGCGAGCATACTTTTGACAAAATTGTAGAAAAAATGGTGGTGCTTGTTAAAATCAAATTGCTGCAAAAGCAGCAGGTCAATATTCCAGGCCATAAGCCCTTTGATTGGAACGACAAAGTTAAAAAATAAATAACCATAGGCTGGAGATAAAGTACTTTTGAATGCCTTCTAAAACTCCGGTCAAAATAAAAATAAAGGAAGTAAAGTAGGTAAGTATACTTTACTTCCTTTATTTTTGCCCTGTGAGCACAATCGTTTTGTAAAAATTTAATTTTGTTACCGATTAAAGGGGATTGTATACAAAAATTTTAACAAAAATTCACAAAACGGACACAAAACTAAGATACTATGATAAAGTGAAACAAATCTCTTGTAATTTCATTATATAAAGTCAATTGAATAGGGAGGCAGAAGAAGTGAATAGCATAATGGCGATGAAAAACAAATTTACCTTTGGCAGAAAAACGATTCTGAGAATCATTTCGGGGGTATTGGTGATTGCGATCATAGGTTCCTTAGGATTCTACGGATGGAAGAAGACGCATCCTGCAGCGAAGCCTGTCGCGGCCCAGCAAACTGCCGTGGTAAGAAAAGGAGGCTTCAGCGTGACTGTATCGGGGGGAGGCCCGGTTGCAGCTTCCAATAAAAGCGAAGTAACACCGAAAACCAATGCTACTGTAACGAAGGTGTATTTTAAGGAAGGAGATACCGTCAAAGCCGGGGATTTACTTTTTGACCTGGATGATTCAACAGCCAGGCTCAATGTAGAGAAAGCGAAAGCAAGCCTGGCCCAGACGGAATTAACCCAGAAAAGCAATATCAGCAGTTTGCAAAAACTAAAAGTTACGGCACCTTTCAGCGGGCAGGTTACAGGCCTTACAATCAAGCAGGGTGATGTTCTGAATAAAAATGGAGCCGTGCTGACACTGGTAGACTCCTCCAAATTAAAGTTGACGGTGCCCTTCAACAGCTATAATGTGAGTGAAATTACAGTGGGCAAAAAGGTTACGGTCTATGTTCAAAGCCTTATGCAATCGGTAGAAGGCTTTGTATCCTACATAAATAATACCTCCTTCTCAACCTCCACCGGAGGAGAACTGCAAAATGTGGAGATTTCGGTCAATAATCCGGGTTCATTGACGGAGGGAATGAAGGCGAATGTGGAAATCAGCACCTCAAAGGGGACAATTTCCAGCACGGATAACGGAACCTTTTCCTATGTCGACAACCAAAGCATCAAAAGTGAAACCGGCGGAACCGTTACCAAAGTAAATGTAAAGGAAGGCCAATACGTAAAAGCAGGAGAAACTCTCATTGAAGTGAATAATGATGACTTGGTTCTCAACAAGGAATCCACCGATGTTAAGCTGCTGGAACAGAACGGACAGGTGAAAAGCGCGGAGGATGAACTGAGTTATTATAAAATATACGCACCCATCGATGGGGTTATTATAAAACAGACCATCAAGGAAGGTGAACAGGCAAAATCCGGACAGGTTATTACCACCATATCCAACACTACGCAGATGGAATGCTCTATTCCCATTGATGAACTGGATATCGCAAAATTAAAAGTAGGGCAGAAAGCCACTATTATTGCAGATGCACTGCCTGAGACCTCCACAAAACCTTTGGAGGGGGAGGTAACCAAGATCGCCATCGAGGGAACTTCATCCAATGGAGTTACCACCTATCCTGTAACCATTAAAATTTCAAATCCCCAGGGGTTGCGGACAGGGATGAATGTCACCGCCAATGTTTTGATCGATGAGAAAAAAGACATTTTGTATCTGCCCATCGAAGCCATTCAAAAGGTGGGGGGCAGAAACTTTGTTATGGTGAAAACCGATGGCAGCAACGCGCCGGCGCAAGGACAACCGGGAGCGCAAGGCGGAAAACCGTCTGGGCAGGGAGATACGCAAAGGCCTGAACAAGGCAGCGCACAAAGACCTGCGGGGGATACGCAAAGATCCGCACAGGGTTATCCCGGAAATAATGGAAACGGTACCAATCGGTCTTCTTCGCAAGGCGGTGGGAGAACCCAGGGCTCCGGGGCCGCAGGTTCAAATGGGGCAAGAGGAAATGCAAATACTGCAAATGCGGGTGCCAATACCATGTTGAAGCCTGTTGAAGTAGGAATCAACAATGAGAACTATATTGAGATCAAGAGCGGACTTTCCGAAGGGGATCAGGTAATCCTTCCGACTAAAACCACTGGAACCAATACGATGGGTGGTATGGGCGGAATGATGGGAGGTGCTTCCTTTGGCGGTGTGATGGGAGGCGCGGCAAGGCCTGCACAGGGTGGAGGCGGTCAACGATGATACAGATCTCCGATATGTACAAAATCTATAAAATGGGTGACAATGTGGTGAATGCGTTAAATGGAGTGAACATTCACATCAAGCCTCATGAGTTTGTAGCCATTGTCGGACCTTCGGGCTCGGGGAAATCTACCCTGATGAATATGATCGGCTGCCTGGATATTCCAACCTCCGGAAGCTATAGTTTAGACGGAAACGAAGTAAGCCGGATGAAGGACGACCAATTGGCGGAAATCCGCAATAAAAAAATCGGGTTTATTTTTCAAGGCTTTAATCTCCTTCAAAAGCTTACAGCATTGGAAAATGTAGAAATGCCGTTGATCTACCAGGGAGCCGGTGCAAAGGAAAGAAAAAGAAGAGCTACCGAAGCATTGGAAAGCGTTGGACTGGGAGACCGGATCCATCATAGACCCACGGAATTATCGGGAGGACAGCAGCAAAGAGTAGCCATAGCAAGGGCGCTGGCCGGAAACCCGCCTATGATTCTTGCGGATGAGCCCACCGGGGCGCTGGATACCAAATCCGGCGTGGAGATCATGAAAATATTGAAGGACTTGAACGAGAAAGGAAACACTATTGTTTTAATCACCCATGATAATAACATTGCCATGCAGGCCCAGCGAATCATCCGAATTCAGGATGGCCAGATCATGGAAGACAGGGAGGTGGGCTGATGGGAATTGTCCAGGCATATAAAATGGCGATCAAGAGTATCCTGGGGAACAAAATCCGCTCCCTGCTTACGATGCTGGGCGTAATTATCGGAGTTGCGGCTGTTATTGCAGCCGTTGCCTTCGCCCAGGGAAGTACGAAGAGTATAACAGACCAGCTGAAGGGATTGGGAACCAATATGATTTCCATCTCTATTACGGGAAGAAACAGCAACCGTAATGTAACCTACGAGGATCTTAAAACCTTTGCGGAGGAGAATAGTGCGGAAATTGCACTTCTCGCTCCTGAGGTCACAGGGAACATGACAGTCAAGTTTGACACGAAAAGCTCGGATACAAGAATTGTAGGGACTAGCCCGGAATATGAAACCATAAAAAATATGGGCGTTTCCAGCGGGAGATACCTGCTTTCCTTTGATATGGAGTACCGTCAGAAGGTAGCCATTCTCGGAACGGCAGTAGTCAAGGAAATTTTCTCCGGTGTGGACCCGGTGGGACAGACCGTGAGAATTAACGGAAGCATGTTTAAAGTCGTCGGGGTACTGGAAGAAAAAGCAGGAGGACAGGACCAATCGGATGATGACCAGGTCATTATTCCCATCACAGTAGCGCAGCGGCTCATGAAATCCGCCGTCATTCGGAACTTTACAGTTCAGTCCACCAGCCCGGAAACGGTGAATACAGCCATGGAGAAGCTGACTGCGTACCTTACGAAGATTTATAAAAACTCAAACAGCTTTCGTGTGTTTAATGCGGCACAGATGCTATCCACCCTCAATAATGTAACCGGAACCATGATGGTGGTGCTGGGCGGAATCGCTACCATATCTCTGGTGGTAGGCGGTATCGGTATTATGAATATCATGCTGGTATCCGTAACGGAAAGAACCCGGGAAATCGGTATCCGAAAAGCCATCGGAGCCAAAAAGAAGAACATCATGACGCAGTTTCTCATTGAAGCATTAATGGTGACAGGGATTGGAGGATTGATCGGGGTTGCCCTGGGTGTCGGGATTATAAAATTTATCCTGGGCGGTATGAAAATAGTTCCGGAGGCGTATTCCCTGCCGTGGATTTCCCTATCCTTCGGAGTTTCCCTCCTGGTAGGCATCGTCTTCGGCCTATTCCCTGCCTATAAGGCAGCAAACCTGAATCCGATAGAGGCGCTGCGGTCGGAATAGTATGGGTATCAGCCCTCACCCTCCGGCTCCCTATGCTGTATTCGATCTATACATTACCCATAATGATGGAATACAATTACAATTATGTAAGACAGCTAAGACACTGATTTACTAGCACCTTGCGGGCCTAGCCCTCATCCCCTGGCCCCTTCTCCCAAGCTTGGTAGAAGGGGAAAACCGGATCTCTTTCCATTCTCTCCCTCTACCAATTTTGGGAGAGGGAGTTGGAGGGTGAGGGTTAAAGCTACAAAAGCTGCTTAAAAGTATGCTTTTCATTCTTTTCCTGCGATGTGGGTAATGCATAGCATGTTCGATAGAGGGGGCCAGGGGATGAAGGGTGCACCCCAAACAAAAGAAAACAGGAATATCATAACTGGAAGGACGTGTTGGATTTGACAAGGAAGAAAATACTATGTGCAGTTGTGGCTCTTATGCTGATGTTCACCTCGGTGAGTGCCTTGGGAGCCTTTACAGATGTACCGCAAAATGCAAGCTATGCAGAAGCAGTGGAAAGAATTTCTGCCCTGGGTATTGTGAAAGGTGTGGGAGATGGAAGCTTTCAACCCGGGGAGACTATCAACCGCGAACAATTTGCAACATTGATCGTAAAAGCGGCCGGATTTGAAGAACTGGCACAGTCACTGGCCGGAACCAGCATATTTCCGGATATAGACCCCAATGGATGGTCTGTGGGCTATATCAATGCGGCCCTGAATAAGGGATACATAGCAGGTATGGCGGATGGGAAATTCCATCCGGAGGAAAGCATTACCTTTGCACAGGCATGCACCATTCTGGTAAGAGCTTTGGGCTATACGGACCAGGAGATTACCGGATTGTGGCCAAGAAATTTCATTGAGAAGGCAAAAACTCTAGGATTGGCGCCCGGTCTTACTTTCTCCGGTAACGATGCGCTTCCGCGATGGGCTGCCGCTGTCATGATTGACCGGCTGCTGGTTACCAACGTGAAAACAGCAGATTCCGGTACGGCAAAAACCTTCGCCGATTCCTCCGGATTATATACGGATTGCATCGTGCTGGCGAACTCCCAGATCTCCAGCAAGTTAACGGAGCGGGAAATCCTGACGGATAAAGGAACCTATTACATCGGAAATGATGCTGTCAAACTGGAAGTTGGAAACAAGTATAAGCTGGTGGTCAAAAACGATGTAATTACAAATGCCTACAAGGTAGTAAGACCGGTAGTGAATATTTCGGTTGAAAGTGCCGTGGACACGAAAATTACCTATAAAAATGACGGGAAGATCGAAACGATGACGCTTCCGGAAAAAACAGTATATTATTATCAGGGCGTGAAGCAGAATTATGAAAACCTCAAGAATCTACTCCAGGGAAGAACTTCCATTGTACTTTCCTATAATGATGACAAAACCGGATTTGAGTGCGGTATCATTGTCGATCCCGTATATAGTCAACCCCATATTGTTTCCGGATACGGAGTAGATGCGAGAATTTCCGGAGGCTTGAGCCTTTCAGGGGGAACCATGGTGAAGAACGGAAAAATCATCGGCATCGGTGACCTGGAGGATAAGGATGTAGTATATCAAATCAGTGATATCTGGAATACGAATAAGTATTTTCTTGTAGTCCAAAACAAGGTGGATGGAAGGATTACAGCCATACTGCCGGATAAATTTGCACCCAAAACAGTACAGATTAATGATAAAGACTATGATCTGGGTAAAGACTTTATTATGAGTAAGGTCAATGCAACACCCGGAAGCTTCAAGGTGGGAGACGACGTAACGCTTTTGCTGGGAAGCGATGGGAGAGCCGTAGACATTTTGAACCGGGATACCCAGGATAATTCCAATTTTGCCTTTGTAGTGAATACGGGGTATACCGTATCCAGTGCCGGCAGTGATCACGGTAAAATTATTTACAATGTAAAATTGCTGCTGACGGATGGTTCTACAGCCACTTATAATGTAGATAGCCAGCCCAGCCAGTATAAAGGAAAGCTTGTTACCTACCAGCGTCTGGATGATCAAAGAGTCTACCTGGAAGAGGTGGAATATATAGAAGCGGAGGAGCATATGTTTAGCACCGACCAAAGGCTGCTGGATGATACATATGTGGCGGAAAACGTAAAGATATTCAACCTGATTTCCAATGAGTCGGGCGCGGAGGCGCAGGTAAAACTGGTGGATTGGAATGAAATACCCCGTGGAAGGGTGCAGGCGAACAAAGTGTTGTTTACTAATGAATCCGGTGTGTTTAAGGACATCAATGTCATGGTTACCAATGACCTTTTTGATGAAAAGAGCCGGCTGGGAGTGGTGAAGAAAATCAGCGGCAATGGAAATACGAAAAATTATACATTGCTGATCGATGGGAAGGACTATACTTACAGCGGACCGAACATCCCTACCGTTTCCACAGGGGCTGTATTCAAGGTAAAGATGGGAGACGGCAAGGTAGATTCGCTGATTGAAGTGAAGGACCCGGAAGCAGAGGCGCAGACAGTGCAGGCTGTGGATTCCAAGAGAGTTATGATCAATAACAGGGTATACTGGTTCCGGAGCAATGCCATCATATATAAAAAAGATAGCATGTCGGACACTATAGTTACCATCGGTACGGAAGATATTGACCTGGCCCTCACCTATGGAAAGGTCGCAGCGTATATCGATAAACCTCAGTACTATGGAGGAAGAGTGGAAGTTCTGGTATTGACGGAATAAACAATAGGAGAAATTCATATAGAGAGGCTGGTAGTATAGAACCCTCCTATCTCCCTTTATAGGGCGGATAGGAGGGTTAACTACCGTTGATTACTTTAGAATACAAGGGTATACTATAGAGGTTACAATGGAACTTAGCTGCTTCGAGAATCATGGAGCCCCGGAATCGTTGGCGGCATGACATTCTCAAAGGAGCACAGTTATATAATCTATAGGGTAAAAAGAGCTTTTCTGGCAAGGAGAGAGGATATGGCAGCGACAAAGATCCTGATAGCGGATGATGAGGCGCGGATGAGAAAACTGGTCTCGGATTTTTTGAAAAGAGAAGGATTCTTAGTGATGGAGGCGGAGGACGGAGAAAAAGCACTGGAGATTTATAACAGCCATCCCAATATAGATCTGGTGATTCTGGATGTCATGATGCCGGGTTTGGATGGCTGGACGGTCTGCAGGGAAATCCGCAGGAATTCTACCCTTCCCATTATTATGCTGACGGCTCGCGGGGAAGAGGCGGATGAGATTTTTGGATTTGATCTTGGTGCCGATGAATATATTACAAAACCCTTCAGTCCCATGATTCTGGTAGCCCGGGTACAGGCCTTGCTGCGAAGGGCTGGAAACGGGAAGCGGGAAGTTAAGGTCATTTCCGGGCTGGAAGTGGATGAGACCGGGCATACGGTATCAATTTACGGTGAAAGAGTGGACCTTAGTCCCAAGGAATATGAATTGCTGCTGTATTTGGTGAAGAATGAGGGGATTGCCTTGTCAAGGGAACAAATCCTTAATACCGTCTGGGATTTTGACTATTTTGGAGATGCCAGAACGGTAGATACCCATATCAAGAAGCTGCGGCTGAAACTCGGAAGTAAAGGGGATTACATCCAAACCATACGGGGACTGGGGTATAAATTTGAGGTGATAGAATGAAGTTTTCCATTCGTAATAAGCTTTTCCTGGCTGTCAGCGGACTGATTCTAATGTTTGTACTGCTATCTTGGGGATTGAATAATCAATTTCTGGAGAAGTATTATCATTATAATAAGAAAAAGGAGCTCATGGAAAGTTATCGCCAAATCAACCGGTTCTATAATAAAGAATTGGAAGAGGTCTCTCTGGAAATTGAGAAATTGGAGCGTATGCGAGGGCTTCAGATCATTATCGTCGGCAAAGACTTTGAAATCCTCTACAATACCCAGCGAAAGGTCAGAGAATTCCGGGGCAGGGGGATAGGGCCTGCAACTCCCTACGAAGGTCTGGGCATGTTTGAATTCTGGATAAAAAACAAGGCCAAGGAGCTCAGCATAGGAAAGCCCATCATTGAAGAAGGGAGGGACCCGCGGCTTAACTCTGAGTTTGTAAACCTTTTAGCCGTACTGGACAGTGGGGAATACATTTTTATAAGTACTCCCGTTGCTGCGATTCATGGGAGCGTACAAACCGCAAACCAGTTTTTTCTATTTACCGGCATTGCCACCATCATCACGGGCTGTATTCTGGTGTATATCTTTTCAAGGAGATTCACAAAGCCCATTCTGGCGCTGAACCAAATCGCCTTACGGATGTCGCATTTGGACTTCAGTCAACGGTACCCTGTTACGACCCAGGATGAGATCGGCGAGTTGGGAAAGAGTATAAATTCCTTATCCGGGCAGCTGGAAAAGTCCATTTCAGAGCTCAGAGATGCCAATGAGAAACTAAGGGCAGACATCGAGCGGGAACGGCAAATCGACGAAATGCGAAAACTGTTTATTTCCAATGTGTCTCATGAATTAAAAACGCCCATCGCATTGATCCAGGGGTATGCCGAAGGTCTGAAAGTGAATGTAAATGAAGATGAAGAGAATAAAAACTTTTACTGCGAAGTGATCATGGATGAGGCCTATAAAATGAACCGTCTGGTAAAGCAGCTGCTGGATTTGTCCCAGTTGGAATCCGGAGGCATGCCTTTGGAGGTGAGCTGTTTTGATATCGTGGAATTGACAGCCCATGTACTGAAAAAGAATGCCATTCTTTTTAAACAGAAGGGTATCCGCATCGATTTCGACTGTCAAAAGCAGATTTTTGTCAAAGCGGATCTGCATCGGGTGGAGCAAGTATTGATGAACTATTTGAGCAATGCGGTAAATTATGTAGATAATAAAAGAATCCTTAGGATCAGTATAGAAGACAAAGGTGAAGTAGCAAGAATTTCCGTTTATAACTCTGGCGATCCGATCCCGCGGGATATTCAGGATAAGATTTGGGTCAGCTTTTTCAAAGCGGACAAAGCAAGATCCAGAGATTATGGCGGAACCGGGCTGGGCCTCGCCATCGTTCGTGCGATTCAGGAAGCACATCACCAGAACTATGGAGTCAATAATGTAGGGGAAGGTGTAGAATTCTGGTTTGAACTGGCTGTGGCGGAAGAGGGCATGAGAATGGGCTAAATTACGAATTGAAGACCGTAAAAAATTTACCTTGATTTTAAAATGAAATCTGATAAAATATAAATGATAAAAACTTAACAACTTTACTGCTTTTTCTTATATTGCCATAATTATTATAACCTTTCTTCTGAAAGAGCGGTGTTGTAGGGGAGAGTGGAAATATTACTTCTGCTTTTGTGCGGGCCCTTCGTGGTGTCCACGCAGGGGGCAGCACAATTGTAGCAGAAGTTATATTTTTACCGACCCTAATGGTTATAATAATTACATAATCTTTGTGAAGGAGTGAAAACCATGCCATTAGTTACATCTAAGGAAATGTTTAAAAAGGCTTATGAAGGCGGCTATGCCATTGGTGCTTTCAATGTGAATAACATGGAAATCATCCAGGGTATAACAGAGGCTGCAAAGGAAGTAAATGCTCCCTTGATTCTTCAGGTTTCCGCAGGAGCCAGAAAGTACGCAAATCATACCTACCTTGTAAAGCTCGTAGAAGCAGCCATTCAGGAAACAGGACTTCCGATCTGTCTGCATCTTGACCATGGTGATACATTTGAATTGTGCAAATCCTGTATTGACGGCGGATTTACATCCGTAATGATCGATGGTTCACACCATTCCTTTGAAGAAAACATCAAGCTGACCAAACAGGTTGTTGAATATGCTCATGATAAGGGCGTAGTTGTTGAAGCTGAGCTGGGAAGGCTGGCCGGTATTGAAGATGCGGTAAACGTATCTGAAAAGGACGCAGCTTTCACAGATCCCGACCAGGTAGAAGAATTCGTAAGCAAAACAGGTGTTGATTCTCTGGCGATTGCCATCGGAACCAGCCACGGTGCTTACAAGTTCAAAGGTGAAGCACAGCTGAGATTCGACATTTTGGAAGAAATCCAGAGAAGACTTCCTGGATACCCCATTGTTCTTCACGGTGCATCTTCCGTTATCCCTGAATATGTTGAAATGATCAACCAATTCGGCGGACAGATGCCGGGTGCAAAGGGTGTTCCGGAAGAAATGTTGAGAAAGGCAGCTTCCATGGCTGTATGCAAAATCAACATCGACTCCGACCTGAGACTTGCTATGACAGCCAGCATCAGGAAATATTTCGCAGAAAACCCAACTCACTTTGACCCAAGACAGTACTTGTCACCTGCTAGAGCAGCAATCAAGGAACTGGTTAAGAACAAGCTGGTTAACGTGCTTGGCTGTGCAGGAAAAGCATAATAAGAAAATTGTTATACAAAAAAACAGAAGCTCTGGTAACTCAGGGCTTCTGTTTTTTTGTATAACAATTTTCTCTGGTGTCAATACTATTCTCGAGGTGTTGCGTATGGCAAAAGTAGGAATCCCAAGAGGATTAATGTATTATCAGTATTACCCCCTGTGGAGGACTTTTTTTGAAGAATTGGGGGCAGAAGTGGTGGTTTCGGATTATACCACAAAAAAGATTCTGGATGATGGGTCAAAAAGCTGTGTTGATGAGGCCTGTCTGGCTGTTAAAGTGTTTTACGGACATGTATTGAATCTAAAGGACAAGGTGGATTATCTTTTTATACCCCGGTATACAAGTATTTCGAAAAATGAATATATCTGTCCCAAATTTGGTGGTCTTCCGGATATGATAAAAAGCAGTTTGACGGGATTACCCAGTGTAATCGATACGGAAGTGAACATGCGTAAATCCAAGAACAATTCAATGGAAGCAGCATTGGAAGTCGGAAGTTTTTTTAGCAGTGATCCCATTAAAATTACCCGTGCCTATAAAAAGGCGGTGGAAAGCTATCGGGATTACAGGGGGCAGGTTTTGAACGGAGCGCTTCCCACGGATATTCTGGATAAGAAGTTTTCGGTGCTGAAGAAGCCGCAAAAAAAGATGTTGAATATAGCAGTCATCGGACATGGCTATAACCTCTACGATAGCTATGTCAATATGGATATGCTCAAAAAGCTCAAAAAAGAGGATGTAAATATCCTGACCGTGGAAATGATCGATAACGATACCATTAATGAAAAAAGTGCCACCCTCCAAAAAAAGATGTTTTGGAACTTTGGAAGGAAAGCCGCAGGAGCTGCGTTGCATCTGATGGAAAGAGGGGATGTAGACGGCATCATCTACCTGATGGCCTTCGGATGCGGCGTTGATTCCTTTGTATGTGATTTTGTAGAAAGAAAGATACGACGAAGCAGTAACATACCTTTTACGATCATCACCATAGATGAGCATTCCGGTGAGGCCGGTCTTAATACAAGAATCGAAGCCTTTATCGATATGATTAGATGGAGGAACAAGGATGAAGATAACGTTTCCGCACATGGGTAATACCTATATAACAGGCAAGGTACTGTTGGATGAATTAGGAGTGGAGTATATTGTTCCGCCGTTCAATAACAAGAAAGCATTGGAAATTGGAACTAAATACTCCCCTGAGATGGCCTGCTTACCGCTGAAAATAAATTTGGGCAACTATATTCAGGCCTATGAACAGGGTGCCGATACCGTACTGATTACCGGGGGGTGTGGGCCCTGCAGGTTTGGATATTATTGTGAGATCGAAAGGGAAATCCTGAAGGACATCGGATACGAAATGGATGTAATTGCCCTTGAAATGCCGGATCAGGGCATCGGTGAACTGGTACGCAGAGTTAAAAAAATAGCCGGTGGATTCAATGTTTTCAGGATTACAAAAACGCTCAAAAATGTAGCGCAGATCTCGGTAATGGTCGATGAGCTTGAAAAGCTGACGTATAAGGTTCGACCCAGAGAGATAAAAAAGGGAACAACGGACCGACTCTATAAAAACTTTCAAAATCAGGTTTTGAAAATGAAGGGTGCCTCGCAGATCAAGCAGCTGATTAAGGATACCCGGGAGAAACTGGAAAATGTCGAGATTGACAGGGATTTTGTTCCCATCAAGATTGGGATTGTCGGGGAGATTTATACAACCATCGATTCTTACACCTGTTTTAATATCGATGCAAAGCTTGGAAACATGGGAATCGAGGTAGATAGAGCCGTTACCATCAGTGAATGGGTGGTAGACCATATTATTAAGACTGCTCTTCATCTGCCGCGGGATACAAGATATATCGATGCGGCAAAGCCTTATCTTGGAACCATGATCGGTGGACATGCACAGGAGACCATTGGGAACACCATATTATATGCTCAAGAAGGCTATGATGGAGTATTGCAGATCTATCCTTTGACCTGTATGCCGGAGATCGTAGCACAGAGCATTTTACCGGCCATTGAAAGGGATTATAACATACCGATATTAACACTCATCATTGATGAATTGACGGGTGAAGCAGGGTATATGACAAGGCTGGAAGCTTTTATTGATTTATTGAAAAAAAGAAGGGAGCGAACTTCAATTGCAGAAGAAACAAGCCTATTATTTGGGCATTGATGTAGGGTCCGTCAGCACAAACCTGGTGGTTATGGACGAAGACGGAATGATTATAGAAAAACTTTATCTTCGTACGGGAGGGCAGCCGATCAAGGCACTGCGGGAGGGAATGGCCATCCTGTCCGAACGATTGGATAGCGATATAAAGGTAAAAGGTGTCGGTACGACAGGAAGCGGAAGACAGCTGGCCAGTGTTTTGGTTGGAGCCGACATTGTTAAAAATGAAATTACTGCCCATGCAGTGGCTGCCCAAAAACTGGTCCCGGGAGTAAGAACCATTTTGGAGATCGGAGGACAGGATTCAAAGATTATCATATTGAAAAGCGGAGTTGTATATGATTTTGCCATGAACACGGTATGTGCGGCAGGAACCGGCTCCTTTCTGGACCGACAGGCCTCCCGGCTGAATATTCCCATTGAAGAATTTGGGTCCTATGCCTTGAAATCTGCGGCTCCCGTGCGAATTGCAGGAAGATGTGCCGTATTTGCCGAATCGGATATGATTCATAAGCAGCAGACAGGCCACAGTGTAGAAGACATTATCAATGGCCTGTGTGAAGCATTGGTCAGAAATTATTTGAACAACCTGGCGAAGGGAAAAGAAATCGCTGAACCGATTGTATTTCAGGGAGGAGTGGCTGCCAACGTCGGTATTGTATCCGCCTTTGAAAAAGCCCTTGAGAAGAAGATCGTAATTCCTAAATACCATGATGTTATGGGTGCATATGGTGCGGCCCTGCTTGCCATGGAGAAGGTGTCTTCTTCCGGATTGACTACCGGTTTTTATGGCTTTACTGCTATGGATAACGACTATAAAGCCAAAAGTTTGGAATGCAAGGATTGTTCCAATATGTGCGAGGTTATCGAAATTTCTTCCAACGGACAAGCCATCGCCCGCTGGGGAGACCGCTGCGGAAAATGGGCAGCACAGGTCAGCACTGTCCAGGAAGCGGAGACTGCGGGTTAAGCCGCATCCTTGGGCTCTTCTTCCGAGCTTTACTCATATGCTACTTACTAAGGTGGAAATAATAACTAAATAATAAAATAAGGGAACCCGCTCCCCCTGTCACTTCGTGACATTCCCCTCAAAGAGCTATGCATTACCCACAACGGTGGAATACAATTATGTAAGACGGCTAAGATACTGATTTAGTGGCACTTTACGGGCCTAACCCTCATCCCCTAGCCCCTTCTCCCAAGCTTGGTAGAAGGGGAAAATCGGCTCACCCTCCAACTCCCTCTACCAATTTTGGGAGAGGGAGTTGGAGGGTGAGGGTTAAAGCTGCAAAAGCCACTTAAAAGTATGCCTTCCATTCTTTTCCAAAGATACGGGTAACGCATAGCTCAAAGAGGGAGAGTTCAAAGGCTAGGGTAGGAGTGCCTTCCTCTCAGAGGGAGGTGGCAGCGAAGCTGACGGAGGGAGTACTACGTGAGTGTTTTACTCGCGGTGGTTTTTCATCTTTGGTAGTGTAGAACCTTCATAAGTTGCAGAATGGACAGCAGCCTGATAAAATGAGAGCATAAACTTTGGCAGTTGTTGAAAGGAATGGATGTATCATGAATAAGTACTATGTCGACCTTCACGTCCATATCGGGCGCTCCTCCAAAGGGGTAGAGGTGAAGAAGGCAACAGCCAACAACCTCACTTTTGAGAATATTGCCCACGAATCCTATTACAGAAAGGGGATTCATGTCATCGGTGTCGTGGACTGCATTTCACCGCACATTATCGAAGATATCGAAGCCTTAGTGGAAAGAGGCGAGCTGGTTGAGAAAAAGGATGGAGGAATGGATTATAGGGGAGGGCAGACGCTTCTTCTGGGGGCCGAAGTGGAAACCCATGAGAAACACGGATGCAGCTCCCATAGTCTGTGCTTTTTTCCGACCTTAAAACAAATCAGAGAGTTTTCCGGGGAAATGAGCAAACACTTTCGCAATATCAGAGTGAACAGCACCATGAGCCGGTTAACGGGACAGGCTCTTTTCGACATCGTGGATGGTCACGGCGGTGTCTTCATGCCGGCCCATGCTTTTACACCCCACAAAAGCTTTTACGGGAACTGCTGTGATTCCCTGCATGATATTTTTAATGATGCCTCTTTTGATAAAATACCTTCCGTGGAACTGGGACTTAGTGCCGATGCCATGATGGCAAGCCAACTGAGCGAATTGGACGGCAAATCCTTTACCAGCAATTCCGATGCTCATTCTCTCATAAAGATGGGCAGGGAGTACAATATTTTCGAAATGGACCACCCCAGCTATGCAGAGGTGCTAAAAGCTTTAAAAGGAGAGGATGGCCGGCACATCGTTGCTAATTATGGGCTGAACCCGCAGCTTGGGAAATACCACAGAACCTTCTGTTTGGTCTGTGACCGGATTCTGGAGGGAGAAGCTCCGGTGCTTCGCTGTCCGGTTTCAGAAAAGCATAGCGTTGTTGTAGGCGTGAAGGACCGGCTGGAGGTTATAAAAGACCGGAAAGAACCCAGTATGACGGGAAGAGCGCCGTACCATTATCAGATTCCTCTGGAATTCTTGCCGAAGGTGGGGCCTAAGACCATCGATAAGTTAATCGAGAAGTTTGGAAATGAGATGAAAATACTGCAGGATGCAGCTTTTGAAGATTTGGCAGCCGTCGTAAAAGAGGAAATCGCAAAAAATATTATTCTGGCCCGTGAAGGAAAGCTGGGGATAGAAGCAGGTGGCGGCGGAACCTATGGTAAAATCGAATAAGTGGGAAATTTAACCGTTTTGTAACACATTTTTGACAAACTAAGCTATATAATATACAATATAGAAAAACGAATAATTTATCGCTTAATCCGAAATGCGGTGAAGGACTCTGAGGTTGTTTCATTGCAGGGGAGCGGGGGAACCAATGTTTTGGGGTGAATCGGTATTCAATGCCGTAGGGTCAATGCTCTTTCGATCCGAATCCGTCAGCTAACCTCGTCAGCGTAGAAAGGGAGTGTGGTTTTATGCTCGTATTCCAACAAGGGCTACGTAAGCTGCAGGAACTTTCCTGCAGCTTTTTTAGTTGTTTTGTAGGCGTTGAAAAACTTGTATGAAGGGGGAGTTTGGGATGATAAGAGTTTGTCTGTCAGG
Organism: Bacillota bacterium; assembly: GCA_023419605.1. GTDB lineage: Bacteria > Bacillota > Clostridia > Acetivibrionales > JAEZXR01 > JAEZXR01. The sequence continues at coordinate 20,255 of JAEZXR010000108.1, forward strand.
CCTCGGTAAGACAGGAATGGAAATAGCCAAAGTGCTGTTGGAACAGAAGGATATGAAGCTGGTATCGGTCATATGCAGCCCTGGGAGTGCCAAGAAGGGAAAAGATGTCGGGGAGATACTCCTCGGGGAGAAGATAGGAGTTCGTGTAGATAGTTCGGAGCACCTGGAAGAAGTTGTATTCAAATCGAAACCCGATGTGGTCATCGACTTCTCCAGTGCTGAGTCGGCACTTAGAAATGCAAAGGTTTTTTCTAAAATGCGCGTTAATATCGTAATAGGAACCACCGGCTTCTCGAAAATGGGCTTACGAAGGCTTTTTGCCCTGTCGCGCAGGTATCATAATGGGATTGTTTATGCGCCTAACATAACCCTTGGGGTTAATGTGCTTATGTTTTTAACAAATTTGGCAGCAAATTTGTTAAATGATTATGATTTTGAAGTTATGGAAATCCACCATAAACATAAGAAGGATGCACCTTCCGGAACTGCGGTAAAAATCGCGGGAGAAATTGCCAAGGGTTTAAAATCAGCGGGAAAAGAGATTATGGCTGAGGATATACCCATTAACGCCATAAGAGCTGGAGGGGTCGTCGGAAAGCATGAAGTACTGATCGTGGGAGAAAACGACCAGATAAAAATCTCTCACGAGTCATTTTCAAGAAAGGCCTTTGCTCTGGGAGCCATCAAAGCTGTTAAGTTTGTACAGGGCAAATCCGGGTATTTTGAAATGAACAGTGTTCTGAATCTGGAAAAAGCATTATTGGACTATTTGCAAAAAAATAACGCTTCCAGAAATCAAAGTTATAACAGAAAGATTTTAGGGTAAATAATAAACAGTAATAAAGAATATAAATAACAATGTGGGGTGATAGAATATGAAACTGGTATTTGCGATAGTCAGTGATGAAGATGGTTCTGCTGTAATAAGCGAACTCAGTAAAAATGGTTTTGGTGTGACCAAATTATGTTCCACCGGAGGATTTCTACGAGCTGGTAACACCACACTGCTGGTAGGCGTTGAAAAAGAGAAGGTGGACGAGGTTATACAGATTATCGAGAAAAAGTCCAGGAGTAGAAAGCAAATCATGAATACATCGATGCCCACAGGGGAGCTTGGGGCTGTGTATACCCCATTTCCTATGGAAGTACTGGTAGGCGGAGGCACCATATTTGTGCTGGATGTTGAGAAGTTTGAAAAAGTATAGATGTATATAGGGTAAAAAAGAAGGTATACAGAGGCTATCTGTATACCTTCTTTTTAATGTATTTGCTTATGTTTGCGATAATGATAATGACTTCAATAATACATAATAAAATCAGAATATAAAATACATCTTTGTTTTCCAGCAATCGGCTTTTTGCAATGGTCAGGAGTTTGGAAGGCGGCTGTATCTCGTTGGTGCTGTACAGGTTCACATCAATAGTACTTTCGTCATTTAATGTGTAACGGGCAACACCTACAATTAAATCACGGGTAATAGGAGGTTTCAAATCCTTATTCACATTAAATTCTATATTCTTTATATAACTGTCTCCAACAGGGTGGGTATAGTATACATTCTCCATGGAAGCCAGCGAAAGGTCATAGTCCCCTGACTGAAGTTTTTTTAATAAGGTATCCTTGCTTACCAGAAGGCCTCGATGGAAGTTGTTGAATCCATAGTCAAGAAGCTGTGTGGAGTCTGCGAAGGCAGAGTCCTGTTTCGTTTCCAGCACGATGCAAATCAGCCGCTGGTTTTCCCGGGTTGCTGTCGTGATGACATTAGCCAGGGAATTGTTGCCATAACCCACTTTTCCGCCATCGACACCCTGATATCCCGACCAGAAAAGTTTATTCTGATTCACCAGCACCTGCGAGCCCGTTTTACTGACCCAGGGCTTGGCAGAGGTAGAGAAAATAGTGTTAAAAATAGGATTGGCCAATGCATTCTTCATTAAATTTGCCAGATCATAAGCGGTTGTATACTGGCCCTCCTGAAAGAGCCCCGTAGGATTCGTAAAGTGCGTATCTTTCAACCCTAAAGTCTTGGCTTTTTCATTCATCATCTCTACGAATTTAGCCGTGTCTCCGGCAATGGACTCTGCCAGAGCATTTGCAGCATCATTGGCGGATGCCAGCATGATGGCGTACAATAGATCTTCGACTGCATACTTCTCACCCACTTCCAGGCTCACCAGTGAACCTTCCGTTTCCGTGGACTCCTTACTTATGGTAACCTTTGCATCCAGCTTTGCTTTTTCAATAGCCAGAAGCAGCGTCATGACTTTAGAGGCAGTAGATACATGCAGCTTTGTGGAAGCATTTTCCTGGAAGAGTACTTGTCCACGGGCCGCATCTACCAATATAGCAGAAGGTGCTGACAGAGTCGGTTCGGCAGCAGCAAAGACAGTATTAGTAAACAGAATAACGGCCAGCAGGCCAGCAGCCAATAGTTTGTGTAAAAATTTCCTTTTCAAATCCTTAACCCCCTGCTGAAAAATATAGAGACGGAAGCCCCGTCTCTATATTATACTACAAAAACCCGTTTATAAAAATTAAAATAAATCTACTAATTGTTTACAAATTTGTTACGAATGAGCTTCACAATCTCCACGATAGGAATAATAGTAAAGGCAGCGATGACAACGATGGCCCATTGTTCCAGTGAAAGATGCTGTACTCTGAAGATGCTGTTAAGTCCCGGGATTATGATGACCAGTACAAGCAATAGTGCAGCAAACAGGTTTGCGCCTACCAGGTACATGTTTGAGAAAAACCCGATACTGAACGCCGACTTGGTATTGGACCGGACGTTAAAGGAGTGGGTCAACTGTATAAGTCCCAGTGTTGCAAAGGCCATGGTAATAGCTATTTCCTGTGAATACCAGGTTCTACCCAGGTAATAAGTTAACAGCGTGATACCGCCTTCGATAATACCCTGATAGATGATGTTAAAGCCCACGCCATCGGAGAAAATACTGCTTCTGGCCTTACGCGGCTTCTGCTTCATAACATCCTTTTCCGCTTTTTCCACGCCCAGAGCCAGGGCCGGGAATGTATCCGTTACCAGGTTAATCCATAAAATATGGATGGGGAAGAGGATGGTCCAGTTCAACATGGTAGCAACAAATAGTGTAATAACTTCGCCTGCGTTGGCAGAGAGAAGGAACTGAATAGCTTTTCTGATGTTGCTGTAGATTTTTCTTCCTTCCTCAACGGCAAAAACAATGGTGGCAAAGTTATCGTCCGAAAGCACCATATCCGATACGCCTTTTGCCACGTCGGTGCCTGTTATTCCCATACCGACTCCGATATCGGAGGTCTTCAGGGCGGGAGCGTCATTAACGCCGTCACCGGTCATCGCTACGATTTTACCACGGTCCTTCCAGGCTTTAACGATTCGCACCTTATGCTCGGGTGAAACCCTGGCATAAACGGAATACTTTGTTACCTTCTCTTCGAAATCCTTTTCGCTGATTCGATCCAGTTCACTGCCGGATATAACTTCACTGTCATCCTTAATGATATTCAGTTCCTTTGCGATGGCAGCAGCCGTATCCCTATGGTCCCCGGTAATCATAACAGGGCGTATTCCAGCCTCGCGGCAGATCCTTACGGCTTCCTTCACCTCTTCGCGCGGAGGGTCGATCATACCCACCAGTCCAACAAAAACAAGATTGTTTTCCACGTGATCAGGCGACATGATATCCGGGATATCCGGGGTATCCTTATAGGCCATTGCCAGAACCCTAAGAGCTTTTCCCGCCATAGCACTGTTGGCTTCCTGGATATTTTGCACTGCTTTTGCATCCATAGGTTCCACTTTGCCGTTAATCAGGATGGAGGTACATCTCTGAAGCAGTACATCGGGAGCACCCTTGGTCATAATGCGGAGCTTTCCTTCAATCTCATTGACGGTTGTCATCAACTTTCTATCGGAATCAAAAGGGATTTCTTCCTTTCTAAGCATGGTTTTTTCCATTTCATCCTTGACGAAGCCCTTTTCGAAGCCGAAGGTGACCAGTGCAGTTTCAGTGGGATCACCAATAACATCCGGTTTCTCCTTGCCGGTTCTCGCTACCTTAGAATCGTTACAAAGCGTCATGATCTGCATGAACACTGCGGCATCCTGTGTCTCTCCCAGTGATGCCTCTGCTTTTATTACTTTGTCTCCCAGGTAAACTTCCTTTACTGTCATCCTGTTTTGGGTAAGAGTACCGGTTTTATCGGAACAGATGATTTCGGTACAACCCAGAGTCTCAACTGCCGGGAGCTTTCGAATAATGGCGTTTCGTTTTGCCATTTTCTGAACACCCAGGGCCAATACAATGGTTACGATAGCGGGCAGTCCTTCAGGGATTGCCGCAACTGCAAGGCTCACTGCGGTGAGGAACATTTCCAGGGCGCTTCGCCCCTCAAGAACGCCGACAACAAATATAATGACTGCGATGGCAACAATACCGATGGTAAGATATTTGCCCAATTCGGAAAGCTTTTGCTGAAGGGGGGTTTGCTCCTCCTCCTGTTTGGAAATATATCCGGCGATCTTACCCACTTCCGTCTTCATACCTGTGCCGGTTATGATACCCGAACCTCTTCCGTACGTAACACTGCTTCCCAGATAGGCCATGTTTTTACGGTCTCCAATAGGAGTATCAGCCTTATCAATTTCCTGGACAAATTTTTCAGAGGGAACCGATTCTCCCGTCAAAGCGGCTTCTTCGATTTTTAAGCTGGCGGAATCAATCAGGCGTAAGTCGGCAGGTACGTAGTCTCCTGCTTCAAGAAGAACGATATCACCAGGAACCAGCTCTTCCGTTTTTACCATTTTTACTTCGCCATTCCTTTTTGTCTTGGCATAAGGGGATGACATCTGTTTCAATGCCTCTAATGCTTTTTCGGCTTTGCTTTCCTGTAAAACACCAAGAACTGCATTAATAATAACGACAAGAAGAATAATGACAGTATCCGTTATCTCTCCGAGAAATCCTGAAATAGCGGAAGCAATGAGCAGGATGATAACCATAACATCCTTGAACTGCTCCATAAATTTCATCAACAGAGACTTCTTCTTTCCTTCCTGTAATTCGTTTTTTCCGTACTTCTCAAGCCTTTTTGCCGCATCTGCTTCGGACAATCCGTTAGGACTGCTTTCAAGCACTTCCATAGCCTTACTTGAGGTAAGCGTATGAAATACGGCTTCACTCAAATTCTCAACTGTTTCCTTCATCGGATCAAACCTCCTGTAAATAATTTGCGTCAACAGTGATAAAAATATTAAAGTGTATAAAAATAAAAAAGACTTTTAACACGAACTCATAAGGGTTCATGTTAAAAGTCTTGCTTCCTGTGGACCAGGAGTATAAAGCCAGGCGTTCTTGCCGCCGATTGTTGACTTTATACCTACCAGCTACTCCCTCTTAACATGAATATTGTAGAGCAAATATTCCCAAATGTCAAGGAAAATATGACAAAAAAGCTGTCGCAGGAATCCATTGCGACAGCTCTGTAAGCTATTACTTATTCTTGGTCGTTAGGTTGTTTGGTGGTGTTTTATAGGGATTTCTCTTTAAATACCTGCCGGAAGTATCCAAATCCATCTCATCCTTCTCAGGAACTAATTCCCCCCGGAATCCGGGCGGCTGTTTTGCAGGTCTCAAAAGGTGTTTGTCCTTCATATGATTCCTCCCAATTCAGAGTCAAGGTGCAGTGGAAAATTACTTCCGCTTTTTCAACCTACCCCGGCATCCATGTCAGGTAGGGCAAAAGGACTGTGGAAGTAATTTTTCACCAATCCTAAGAGTAGTTTTCTCATTTATAAAACGGGTTATACTAAGGGAGAGTAAAAATGAACAAAGCAAATTTTGCTTGATGTAAGGAATACCCGAAGGAGAGGTGATACCATGAGCGGAAAAGAGGATAAGAATCGGCATCCCTGGGATGATAATCTTCCCAAGAATAAGGAATACATTCAAAAATTCTTTAAAAAATCGGAAAAGGAAATAAAGAAGCAGGAAGGGGAAGGGAAAATTTAAAAAAGTATTCAGCAAAAAATTAGTATTTTTTACAACTACTAAAAATTCCAAAATTACAAAAAATAAAGCTATGTTGAAGAGATTTGTAATTTACGGTTTGCTAGGATGGAATATAGAGGTACTCTGGACGGGCTTTCATTCGCTTTTCAGCGGCGATTTGAATATGCAGGGAGCTACAACGTTATGGATGTTTTTTGTGTATGGCTCTGCCGTATTTGTTCTTGAACCCATACACCATATAATCAGCAAATGGAGGTGGCCTTTTCGAGGAATTATATGGGTTGTAATCATATGGGGAATAGAGTATGCGAGCGGACTTTTCCTAACCCAGGTTGTAGGCGTGACTCCGTGGTACTATTCAGGACCCTTTGCCATCGATGGGCTTGTACGGGTCGATTATGCTCCAGCATGGTTTATTGCAGGGCTGGCATTTGAGTGGGTGCATAACAGGCTGGATGACTATAAAATAGCATAAGACCATAGGAGGAGACTGATGAACGGCTTTTTCGAAAACTACTGACATTATTTAAAACTTGACAAAATTCATCACTTCCTAATATTATAAGGTATAGACACTAAAAAGAACTTTATACTTGAATAAGGTAAAGTTCTTTATTTTTGTTTTGATAGGGGATGAAATGAGTTTATGTTGAGAAATAGAGAAAATATGCAAAATAGTGCAGCGAATAAATCAAAAGGAACAAAAAGAAGATCCATATGGAAGAGCTTTTTGATTTTCCTGGCCTTTGAATTTGTCTTTACAGGGATTACCCTGCCGGTCCTGGTATTCTACGGACCCTTTACCCAGGTGAAGAAGACGGTGGTAGGTTCTTTCCTCACCACCCGGCGGTTTCCTTTTGTGGCGAAAATGTTTTTATCGGATAAGGCCATTGACAACTTGATCGGAAGCAGTGTTGCCGTTGACCCGACCTGGACGGGTGAAAAGATTGAAGATTTGAATTTTAATGTAAACCATTCGGATAAAATACAGCTTTACGATATTGATGGTGGAGATTTTTCAGGAAAAGCCATGGTGGTTCTTGATCCCACCCGTGTCGTCGTAGGTTACTCCAGTCTTATGCCGAAAGCGGGAGAAACCACCAGTGCCATTGCAAAAAGGAATGGCGCTGTTGCAGCTATCAATGGAGGCGGTTTCATCGATCAGGGGTGGGCCGGTACGGGAGGGAATCCCACAGGTGTCATTTTTAGCGGCGGGAAACTCATCTACGATCAATTGAAGAATGAAAACACAAAGCAGGATACTGCTGCTTTTACAAAAAAAGGAATGCTTATCGTAGGCAGGCATTCCGTTAAGGAATTAAAAGAAATGGATGTTGCTGAAGCCATCAGCTTTGGACCGGCCCTGATTGTAAATGGAAAGCCTACCATTACTCAGGGAGACGGGGGGAATGGGCAGGCGCCGAGAACCGCCATCGGACAAAGGGCAGATGGAGCCGTTGTTATGATCGTTATTGACGGGAGAGACCCGTTGAAAGGAATTTTGGGAGCTACCTTACGGGATGTTCAGGATATTCTTTTGAACAAGTTTAAGTGTGTAAACGCGGTAAACCTGGATGGAGGGTCTTCCGCCACTTTATACTATGGGGGCAAGGTCATCAACAAACCGTCGGATGGACTGGGTGAGAGGGCTGTACCTACCGCCTTTATTGTGAAACCGTAAAGTAAGGGGGACGAAAATGAAACGAGCAGGAAGAATCTATCGGTGGATTATTATATCCGTACTATGCCAGGTGATACTGTTGGTCTTCTTAAATAATGTATATCTTGCAAGGCGAGGAGAAGCTACTGCGACTCTGGTGGAAACCAAGGAAGAAAAACCGAAAAACAACCTAAAGGTGGAGATACCGCAAAATGCCTCGAAGGTCAGAGTTTCCTACGACAATTCCTTTGCTGCCTACATGCTTGACGGTAAACTGGAAATCATGCACCTGTCGGATAAAAAAGTCGTGAAAACCATCCAGTATGCACAGGATGAAATCACCTTATACCGTTGGCTGCCGGACAGGAATATGGTAATCTACGCCATAAAGGCACCGGACAGCCAGGCTGGAAAAGTACAAGTGGTGACCTATAATATGGATTCGGAGGTAGAACATGCCTACCCGAAAATCACAGGGGTTCCTGCCAAGAGTGAGATTACGGATATTGAACTGTCTCCGCTGACAAACGTGGTTTACGCTAAGGTTACCACCGGAAGTACCAGTGCAAAAATCTATAAATATGACATCATGTCGGAACTGAGCTTTGTTATGAATACCAGTGATAAAATGGTCATGAAGGAAATGAACTATGATAATAAAATGATCTATCAGGATGATAAAAATCGTTTGTTTGTATGGGATGGTTTGAAGGCATCTTCAAAACAGTTGGCCTATAAGGAACGCCTTGCTCTGTTTGCAGTGGTAGGATTGGATGATGAAGTTTATGCCGGAGAGCTGAATGGAGAGGGAAAGGTCGTAAAGATACGCTACGGAACTGTAGACCAGACCGTTGACAAATGGAATACCGTTGATCTGAAAACTCCTGTTCTACCGGAGAACGTTTTTATTACCGCTGACGGCACCGTATATGAAAGGGTAGAAGATAAGAAACTCGTGTACAATTTGAAAAACGGTGAAAAAATAACCTATGAGGGTAATTTTGTGGAGATATTCAGCAAGCATATCGTAACAAGGGACGGAAAGACACTAAAGATAGACAATATTGATGGAAAATAAACATCCTTCGTTAATTTTTGTTTATATTGCTTCAGCCGTGGGTAAAAATATGCAGTAAAGTGAATACTATATATTATAATTTATTTAATTTAAGGAATCGGGAGGACAATGGTATGGCAAGTGAAAAGGTAGTTGTTTTAACAAAGGATAATTTCGATCAGGAAGTAATAAAATCAGATAAACCGGTATTGATAGATTTTTGGGCTACCTGGTGCGGACCCTGTAGAGCCGTAGCTCCTATTATGGATGAGCTGGCTGAGGAGTTTGACGGTAAGGCTAAGATTTGTAAATTAAACGTAGATGATGAGGGAGAAATCGCACAAAAGTTCAGAATCATGAGTATCCCTACCGTTATGCTGTATAAAAACGGCGAGATGGTGGATAAAGTCATCGGGGCCAGGTCGAAGGATGAATTTGCAAAACTGATTGAAAAAAGTCTGTAATAAATATAGAGTGATAAGAGAGATGAAAAACCGCTTTGGCGGTTTTTTTATTTTGTAAGTACATACTTGGAAAATGGGGTTTGCAAGGGAAACATTTAATTTGGGCATTCCTTAGGGTAAAAGGGATACTCCTTCTTCAGAAAGGTGTGTCCCATGACCTCGTGTGCGAAAAAAGTTTTCATCAAAACTTTTTTGTTGGATTTTTGTCGGGAAATAATATATTATACTGTATAGAAAGGCAAAACTTGAAGGAATTGATAAAGGGGGATAAAAATGGCAGGAGAAAAACGCTTTAGAACTTCCCTTCTAGGGTTTAACAAATCCGATGTAAATTTATATATTGAGAGAATCTTAAAGGAATTTGATGATAAAATACGGCAGAAGGACGAGGAAATAACAGTCCTGAAAACGCAGAATAAAGACTTGAAGTCTAAATATGGAGAATTATCGCAGAAAGCGAATCAGGTCAATGATGACAGGACGAGGATCGCAGAGGTCCTGATTAAAGCCCAGGAGCAGGCGGCGGCCATTATGGAAGAAGCCATCAATCAATCGAACCTGGAGAAAAAGCGTATTGAAGGCTTAATAGAAGAGGAAAAGGAAAAATTGGTAGACATAAAGTCTGAAATTAAAATGTTAAAAGCTGAATTCGTAAGTACCCTGAAAAAGTATGAAAATCAGTTGGGTGACATGGTAAAGGAAGAGGAAATAGCAAGCTAGCGGGCAATGGCCTCCGCTGGTTTCTTAAAGGAACCGGGGAGGCTGTCTTGTTTATGTTTGCAGCTTGTAATGACGATTTTTCACATAGTTGAAAAGGAAATACACCCACAGGTAAGTGCCCGCATAGGTTAGTGGAGACCAGGGAAAGGGATCCCAGCCGGTAAATACCACAGTTCCAGCCAACACACTGGCATACTCAAACACCAGCATACCGCCGATCCAGAGAATCGTATACACCACGGCAGCGTGTGCACTTCTCGGAAGGAATAGCGTGTAAATGACATTGGCAGGAGGATAGATCAGCAGAGCTGCCAGCATCGTATGTATTACGGAAACCTGCGGATGAATATAGTAGTATAGGCCCATATATTCGCCCAAAGTCATATCATACACAATGGACGCGGCCGCAGTAACTATGGCAATAATGGTGTGAGCGGTGCCTGGGGTTCTGAACCGCACACAGATCAATAGAAGTATCCACATAATAAGAATAGAAGCGTAGAAAAATATATATGCCATTTCAAAATCCTCCAGTCAATTTCCTGAGTTTATATCCATTATACCGTCATTTAAACGGTTACTTCCCGGAAAGGTCCGGGGGTACAATGCAATCCTTACTGCAAAACAAAGGACTTCTATAAATGGCTTGCGTTATCCCATGCATATCAAAATAACTGATCAGTTTATTAATATCTTCCTTGTTAAAAGCATTAAAAATTCTTCGATACCCGGTGATCTCCTGAGATTTCTGCGTAAGGCGTTTTGCAAGGGCGGAATAATTTTTCCCCAGCGCGATGGCTTGTGCAGCATAGATGCCGCTTTTGATGGCGCTTAAAAAGCTGAAGCCCATGAGGTCATCGATGAAACCTCCCGGATTTCCGGTAAAGTATATGTTATCCGGTGTCTTGAGGGAGTAGGGGAAGCCTATGTTTCGAACGCAGTCTCTGGTTTCAGTGATTTTATATTGTATTTCACGGATAAAAAGGAGTTCCTTCCAGTAATATTCCGCTTCATCGTCCATGGAGTCATTTACGGTAAAAAGAATACATGCTTCCTTTGCACTTACAGGTAAAAGGTAACTGAAGCATATCTTTGAAGCGCTTGCGTTGAGATAGATCTCCATAGTTCCCGGCTTAAAGTCTCCCACAACGGTAGCACTTCGGACAAAAATACTAAATGAATCCGACCAAAGGCCTAATTGCCTTGGAATGGAGTCATCTCCGGTTGCTACTACAATGGAATCATATTGGTCCTTGATTTTGTGTATATCCACAAAGCTATTAAATTCAATGGGCAGCCCTGTTTGTGCATCAATTTGATTTTCAAGCGAATAGGATTCACTGCCCCGCTTGAACGCATATCCCAGGTTTCCGCGAAGGGTTGCAGTTTTATTGGTGCCTTTTATTTCTACTTTCTTCAAGGTATATAAGGGCGAAAGTGAGAGTCCGAACTTTCGCTGTATCACTTCCAGCGAATCGGAGGGGGTTCGTTCCAGTAGATTAAAGGTAGTTATCGTATTTTCAAGGGGCTGGCCAATACGGGGCCTTTTTTCATATATATGCGGAATAATCCCGTGTTTCCTTAGTTCAAATGCGCAGGACAGGCCTGAAATACCAGCTCCGATAATGGCAACATTCATTAAAATCACGATCCTTATCTATATAATACTAACCAATAAAGGTAGCGTACTTTGAACCTTATATACTCCGCACGGAATAAATATACAAAGTAGCGGAGTATGAACCTCGCTGTACGGGCACATCAGTAATCAAGGAAGAATTTAGTGCCCGTACTCGGTATAATAACCAGTGGGTAAAACGCCCGGGTTTTGGGGCGGTTTACCTACTGGAAAAATTCAGATTCAAAGTACGATACCTATTATATTGAATAATATTTGCAGAAAGATTGAAAAATATTATTGAATTAGTAGTTTACAAAACAAACAACGATACAACGATAGGAGGCATATATGGACAAGTTATCACAGGAATATATTCTTACCACATCATTTAGCTCTGCCCTGGATATGGAAGAGCTATTGATTCGAAAGTGCAATCATTATGCGGATGAGCTGAAGGATGAAAATTTAATCAATCTTATAATGGATATGAAGAAGGAATGTCAGGAGCACATAAAAATCATGAAGGACAAGATGATAAAGCTCAATATCAAAGTATAAGGAGAACTAGCCATGAAGGAACTGGATATTGTTAAGGATTTACTGCAGACGGCTACATCCATGCAGATTTATTTTAACGAGAGAGCCATCAATATAAGAAACCCGGAAGCAAGGCACCTTTTTATTCAAATTCGGGATGACAAAATGCGGAATATTTCGAAGCTGCAGCAGAAAGTCGAAAGATTAGAGACAAAGCCATCGATTATTGCGAGGATGCTGCCTGCTAAAACAAGAAACTAAAGACGATTATTACTGTTATCATGCGGAGGTAAAAATGGAATGGGTCATATTATTCATTGCAAACTGGATATTGTTTTTCCTTTTTATTGATTGGAAAAAAATAAAGTACAACATCTGGTGCGGCGCAACAGCCATGGCTTTACAGCTGGGATTCGACACCAATGCCATCTCCCACGATTTTTATGTAATAAACAGGCCGGGAGTAGAAATTCTAGGTTCATCACTTTTCTTTCTTCTGGGGCCGGTATTGATTATCGGAATATTTATCGGGCAGTTCCACCCCTTGAAGAAATGGCTGCGAATCACAAACGTGATTGTCTTTGCAGCCTTGTATTCCATCCAGGAATGGCTGCTCATTGCCCGAGGCGCGGTTGAATACCATCGATGGGATTATATAGACAGCGTGCTGGTGAATATTTCTGCAATGATCATCATAAGCTGGGTGGCTGCTATTGTAATTGAAGAGAAGGGGACATGCTGGAAATGAGTATATATGCGTATGTGTTTGGTACTATGCTGGTAGGCGCAGGGGTATGTCTCTGGTTTTTAGTCCTTAAAAAATTTGGAGGTGAGAAGCCATGAGGGTTGCTATTGTAGGTGCAGGATTGGCGGGGTTAAGCTGTGCCCATGAATTGGAACGGCACGGGATTAGCCCGGTTATTTATGAGAGAAACAGCTTTATCGGCGAGCAGCATCCCCACGTATCAGCCATCCTTGAAATTATAAGCAGGGAGCAGGGAGATGCCATCAAATATTTTAAAAAAAAGCTGGCGTTGGATATCCAGCCCTTAGGCAAGGTGAAAAGGATTATTCATTATTCACCCAATAAGGTGAAGGAAATAAAAGGTGATTTCGGGTATTTTTTTGAAAGGGATAAATCTGCGCAGGATGTAAAAAACCAGCTTTACTCAAAGTTAAAAAATACACAAATTTTGTTTAATGAATACGGGGACTATGAAACTCTTTCCAAAGAGTACGATTATGTCCTCATCGCCAATGGAAACAATGATTATACGGAAGAACTGGGATGCTGGCAGGAATGGATGAATACATACGTAAAAGGAGCCAGAGTCTATGGTGATTTTGACCCGGAAGCCTTGATGGTCTGGATCAACCAGGACTACTGCAAAAAAGGATACGCCTACCTGACGCCCTTTGATAATAAGCGAGCTGCCCTGGCCTTGGTGGTTACGGATATAGACGAGGCGGAAGTGGACTTTTACTGGAAATTGTTTCTGGATACGGAAAATATCCGATATGCCATAGAGGAAGAATTTACACTCAATCATAAGAGCGGTTTTGTGTACCCGCACAAAATCAAAAATATTTATTTTGCAGGAAATTCTGCAGGGGTTATTGATCCTTTCCTGGGATTTGGACAAATGAGTGCACTTGCTACTGGAGTTCTAGCCGCCCGGTCCATTGCAACGGGAGCGGATTATGAAAAGCTTTTAAAGTCAATTGTTAAAAGCCATTTACAACAGCATGAATTTAGAAAGGCTTTTGACAGGGCCAATCATTTGACCTACGACATTATCATGTCTTCGGTGGGATTTCCCGGCATTCGGCACATCCTCTACAAATCCCCCATCAATGTGGTTCGGCTTGGAGCTGCGGTATTGAAGCTGCTTCCTCAAAAGAAAGGAAAGAACAGGTGAGAGCCGAGAAAATATTACTTTCGATTATATTGATCACACCCATTCGGTATAGTATCATAGAATGGTTAGGTAGATATTGGGAGTGTTTTAAGGAGGGGGATCGAGTATGCAGCAGTACTTATGGCTGATTTTCGCCTTGCTATCTGCAGCAGCGGCATCACTGGTGGGGATTTTCGGGAAAGTCGGTTTGAAGGATTTGGATGCCAATACGGCGACAGCCATCCGGGCTGTTATCATGGCTGTGTTTCTTTTTGCGGTGGTGGCCATTCAGGGTAAGCTGGGAGAAATTCCGGCAATTATTTCCAACAAAAGGGGCATAACCTTCATCTGTCTCAGTGGTATTGCAGGAGCTACTTCCTGGCTGTTTTACTTTTTGGCACTAAAGTTCGGGAAGGTTTCCCAGGTTGCTCCGGTGGATAAGCTAAGTGTTGTTATTTCCATTATTCTTGCGGTACTATTCCTGGGCGAGAAACTGAACGTAATGAACGGATTGGGAACCGTACTGATTACGGCAGGCGTTATTATGGTAGCATTAGCATAAGATGAAAGTGAGTTAACAAAGGGTGGAGAATACCGAACGAATATTCTCCACCCTTTGTTTTATTCATGGGATGTGGTAAAATAGGGAATAAGAATAAAGATCAAAGAAGATGGTGGAGCATGAGTTTGCGTTTGATTTACGGAAGGGCAGGAAGCGGTAAGAGCTTTTTATGCCTGGATGATATAAAAAACCGATTGCAGAAGGGTGGGGACACTCCGCTGATTTTATTGGTACCGGAACAGTTTTCTCTTCAGGCGGAAAAGAATCTGGTAAAAGTAGCAGGTTCCGGAGGGATTATGCGGGCCGATGTTTTGACTTTCCGGCGAATGGCCCACAGGGTTTTCAACGAGGTGGGAGGAATTACCCGGAATCCCATGAATTCAGCCGGCAAGTGCATGATTTTATACAAAGTCATTGATACTTTGCGGGATAACCTGCAAATCTTCTCAAAGGCGGCCAGACAGCCGGGGTTTATAAACACTATGTCCGAGTTGATTGCAGAGTTTAAAAGGTACAATGTAACTCCTCAGCAGCTTCGGGAAGCAGGACAGGGTTTCGGGAACGAGGATTTGCTGAAGAGGAAGGTGGAGGACCTGGCCACAGTCTACGAAGAGTTCGATGGAGCCTTGCACCGGGAGTATATCGATGCCGACGATGAGCTGACCCTGCTGGCACAAAAGCTGGACAAATCCCGGCAGTTTCGTGAGGCAGAGATTTGGATTGACGAGTTCTCGGGCTTTACGCCCCAGGAATACCAGGTCATTGAAAAGCTTCTCCAGTGCGTAAAACGGGTCAATATAACGATTTGTACCGATTGTCTGACAGCGGGGGAAGTGATGGATAAAACGTACATATTTTCACCGTCGCAGTTTGCCGCAAGGCGGCTTTCAAACCTGGCAGAAAGAAATAACATCCCGGTGGACAAGCCCATCCGGCTGGACTTGCAGGAAAAGATACTGCCAAGATTCAAGGATAGTCTGGAGCTGGCCCATTTGGAGAAAAATTATTTCGCTTTTCCCTATAGTACATATAAACAGGAAACGACTGCCTTGAGCATTTTTTCATCTGTTTCCATCTATTCAGAGGTAGAAGATACTGCAAGAGATATCCTGCACCGGGTGAGGGATGAGGGGCTCCGGTACAGGGATATTACCGTTGTTACCCGGAATCTGGAGGCCTATAAAAAACTCATTGCCGCCCTGTTTTCGCAGCATGGAATACCGTATTTTATCGATACCAAGAGGGACTTGAACAGTCACCCTCTCGTGATGATGATCAATGCGGCTTTGGAGATATTTAACAGTCATTGGTCCTACGAAGCGGTATTCCGTTATGTAAAGACCGGCTTAACCAACATTTCCCGGGAAGAAGCGGATCTTCTTGAAAATTATGCTCTGGCCTGGGGGATCCGGGGGAGCCGGTGGACCCAGGGAGCGTGGAATTACAGCGTTCTGACAGCCGATGGTGATGGAAGGCTGCCCGAGAAGGAACAGGAACTCTTAAGGAAAGTAAATGAGATTCGAAGCCGATTGGTAGATCCCTTGTGGAGGTTTCGCAGCAAAGTAAGGGGAAGAAAAAGCGCCAGGGATTTTTGTATGGGGCTCTACGAGTTTTTATGCGATATCGGAGTGCCTGACCGGATCGAGACATGGGTTACCGGATTCAGGGAGCAGGGGCAGTTGGATTTTGCCAATGAATATAGCCAGGTGTGGAACATTGTCATGGGCGTTTTTGACCAGGTGGTTGAGGTCATGGGAGACGAAGAGGTGACGCTGGATAAGTTTGCCCGAATCCTGTCCATCGGATTCGGAGAATACAAGACAGGACTCATCCCCCCCGCCCTGGACCAGGTATTGGTAGGAAGCATTGAGCGGTCCAAGAGCCATGAGGTGAAGGCACTCTACATTCTTGGAGTTAACGATGGAGTTTTTCCTTCGGCAGGATCGGAAGAAGGAATTTTATCGGACCGGGACAGAGTAACGCTTAAAGAATCCGGGGTTGAGCTGGCGCAGGATACAAGGACCCGGGCCTTTGAAGAACAATTCCTCGTTTACAGGGCCCTCTCTACCTCAGGAAAGTATCTCCGGTTGAGTTACCCGATAGCAAACCATGAAGGAAGATCCCTGCGGCCTTCCATCATTATTTCAAGACTTAAGAAGATCTTCCCGGGTATACGGGAATCCAGCAACATCATAACCATGGATACGGACGAAGAAAATCTCTCCTTGCTGGCAGCACCGGCGCCGGTTTTCCACCAGTTGGTATCCGCAGTGCGAAGGAATTGGGAAGGAATCAGTGTAAATCCCCTCTGGTGGGATGTTTACAAGTGGTACATAAAGGATGAACGGTGGCAGCAGAAGTGCAGCATGGCCCTCTCCGGCCTGCAATATACCAATCAATCGGCCAGAATTAGCCCCGACAAGGTGGGGAAGTTATATGGAAGCCCGGTATATTCCAGTGTTTCCCGTTTGGAAAGGTATGCTACGTGTCCTTTTTCCTACTATATTCAGTATGGACTTAAGGCAAAGGACAGGAAAATCTTCAAATTAAGCGCACCGGATCTGGGAACCTTCATGCATGAGGTGCTGGATGAATTTGCCCGGTATCTTGACCGGACCGGGATGACCTGGAGAACCTGTACCCGGGAGTGGTGTACCGAGGTTGTATCGGAAATCGTTGAACAATTGTTGATGAAAATGGGAAGTTCCATTTTGAATAGTTCCCAACGTTACAGGTATCTGGCCGGCAGGCTGAAAAGAGTGCTGTCCAGGGCAGTTTGGCTTATTGCAGAGCATATGCGGAAAAGCGGCTTTGAACCTATTGGCTATGAAATGGCATTTGGAGAAAAGGAACGTTTTGCCCCTATTACCATAGTGCTTCCCTCCGGGCAGGAAATCAAGCTGACAGGGAGAATCGACCGCCTGGATGCCATGCGGTCGGAAGAGGGCACCTATTTGCGGATTGTCGACTATAAGTCGGGAAACAAGGCATTCAAGCTTTCTGACGTGTATTATGGACTTCAGATCCAGCTTATAACCTATCTGGATGCCGTATGGGAAAACGAGGCGGAGGATTTGCCGAAGCCGATACTGCCTGGAGGCATCCTGTATTTTCGGATTGATGACCCTGTTGTTCGAGGTGCGGTGGGAATCCAGGAGGAAGAGATTGAAAAATCCATCATGAAACAGTTAAAAATGAAAGGACTGCTGCTGGCAGATGTAAAACTTATTAAGGCAATGGATCGTGAGATTGATGGAGATTCCTTGATCATCCCTGCCCGGATCAATAAGGGGGATGTGCTGGGAAAATCTTCTGCCGCCACACTGGAGCAGTTTCATTTGTTGCGACGGTATGTAAAAAAGCTGTTGGCCCGGATCGGGGAGGAAATGCTGAGCGGCGATGTTTCCATCAGTCCCTATAAGAAGAAAAAGGTCACCTCCTGCCAGTACTGCAGCTATTCCGCCGTATGCCAGTTTGACCCCTCGCTGAAGGATAACAAATATAAGATGTTGAAGGACTTCAAGGATGATGAGGTGTGGGGAAAACTGGAGGAAGAATTGAAAATTGAGAATGGAAAATGAAAAAATATTACATTGAAAACTGAGAATGTGTAAAAAGTACGGATTACGACTGGAATATGAGAAAGTTTGAGTTGTAATTCTCAATTCTCCATTCTCAATTTTCAATTATTAATTATCACGGAGTGATCACATGGGAGATGCAAAGTGGACGGAGGAGCAGCTGCTGGCCATCACGGAGAGCGGGCGCAACCTGCTGGTGGCGGCCGCGGCAGGAGCCGGTAAGACTGCGGTTCTTGTAGAACGAATCATACGGAAGATTACGGATGAAAAACATCCTGTAGATATTGACCGACTGCTGGTAGTGACATTTACCAATGCGGCGGCGGCAGAAATGCGGGAAAGGATTGGACATGCCATTTCCATGGCATTGGACAAAAATCCGGACTCCTATACGCTGCAGCGCCAGATGACCTTGTTAAACAAGGCGAGCATTACTACCATACATTCCTTTTGCCTGGATGTCATACGGAATAATTTCCACTGTATTGATCTGGACCCAGGGTTCCGAATTGCGGATGATACGGAATGTACGCTGATGAAAATGGAACTGCTGGACGAGCTTTTTGATGGAATGTATGAGGAGGAAAACCGTACAGAGGAATTTATACAATTGGTGGAATGCTACGCGGGGAGCAAGGATGACAGCCTGCTTCAGGAAATGGTATTGTCCCTGTACGAGTTTGTACAGAGTTCTCCCTGGCCGGACCAATGGCTGGAAGAAAAGTCGGAGGCTTTTAACCTTGTGGAAGGGACTGACTTTGGAAGCACTCCCTGGGCTGAGGTGCTGATGAAAAGCCTTCGAATCGAACTGGCTGGCCTCTGTACCATGATCCGCATGGCTTTCGAGCTGGCTTCAAGCGCTGAGGGGCTCGAGCCCTATGCAGCAAATCTTCAGGAGGATTTGAGCGGATTACGGGTTTTGGAGGAAAGCTGCGCAGGTGGATGGGATGAAACCTGTAGGGCATTTTCTGCCTTTGCTTTCGGCAAACTGGGCCGCTGCGGTAAAGATGCGGATAAAAGCAAACAGGAACAGGTGAAGCAGATTCGGGATGAAGTAAAGAAGCGGGTGAAGAAGATCTACGAGGATCTGTTTGTATATGACTCGAAACAGATTGTTAGCGATCTCCAGACCATTTACCCGGCTATAAAGGGCCTGGCGGGGCTGGTAAAGGAGTTTGGCAGAAAATATACGGCAAAGAAGAGAGAAAAGGCTTTGCTGGATTTTAACGACCTGGAGCATTTGTGTATTGAGATACTATCGGTGCGCGATGAAGAAGGAAATATCCTTCCATCCAAAGTAGCGCTGGGTTTGCGGGAGCGGTTTGAGGAAATTCTGGTGGACGAGTACCAGGATAGCAATCTGGTTCAGGAAGTTATGTTAAAAATGATCTCGCGCAATAGCAGCGAAACTCCCAATATTTTTATGGTAGGAGACGTAAAACAGAGTATCTACAGGTTCCGGCAAGCAAATCCGGAACTGTTCCTGGAAAAATACAAAACCTACCCGGGAGAGGGGGGAACCTCCAGCCGGAAGATCCTGCTTTTTAAGAATTTCAGAAGCAGGGGGGAAGTGATCAATAGTGTCAATTTCATATTTAAACAGATCATGTCACCGAACGCAGGAGAGCTGGATTATAACGATATGGAGGCACTGAATCTCGGCGCCAGCTTTGAAAAGGTAGAAGACCCTGATGCCATAGCAGGAGGAAATGTGGAGTTACATCTCCTGGATCGGACAGAAGCGCAGGACATGGGGGAAGAGAGCGATGAGACGTCAGTTCAGGAGGAGACAGATGCAGAGGAAGTTCCTGAGGAGGAAGAGGAGCTTCCGG
This sequence comes from Bacillota bacterium, assembly GCA_023419605.1. Lineage (GTDB taxonomy): Bacteria > Bacillota > Clostridia > Acetivibrionales > JAEZXR01 > JAEZXR01. The sequence goes on from JAEZXR010000108.1 coordinate 40,202, forward strand.
ATGCGATCCGAGCTGAAGCCCGGGTGGTTGTAAGACGAATCAAGGAGCTGATGGAACCGGACCGGGAAGGCAGACGTCTCCATGTCTTTGATAAAAGCATCAACGCATACAGAAAACCGGAATTCAGAGACGTTGTCATTTTACTTCGCTCCACTAAAAACTGGGCGGAAACCTTTGTTGAGGAGCTTGGAAATCAGGGAATTCCTGCTTATGCGGATTCAGCCAGCGGGTATTTCAGAACCATTGAAGTGCAAGTCGTATTATCCCTGCTGCAAATTATAGATAATCCGATGCAGGATATCCCGCTGCTGGCGGTGCTCAAATCACCCATCGGAGGCTTTAGTGCAGAAGAGTTGATTGATATGCGAATGGCGGACCGGGAAGGTTCGTTCTTTGAAGCCATGAAACAGTTTGCTGCGGGGGAGCAGGATGAAGCGACCCGAAGAAAGACACGGGCCTTCCTGGATCGATTGCAGCTGTGGAGGGAAAAATCGCTGTATATACCCACGGATGAGCTTATATGGTACCTGTATGAAGACAGCGGATATTACAGCTTTGCCGGTGCCATGCCCGGTGGAATTCAGCGGCAGGCCAATCTGCGGATTTTATTTGAAAGGGCGCGGCAATACGAGGAAACCAGCTATAAGGGACTCTTTAACTTCATCAATTTCATCAACAAACTGAAAAGCAGCAGCGGTGATATGGGAAGTGCAAAAATCCTGGGTGAAAATGAGAATGTCGTAAGGATTATGAGCATACATAAAAGTAAGGGACTGGAATTTCCGATTGTTTTTGTCTCAGGCTGCGGCAAGAGCTTTAATCTGCAGGATATGAACCGAAGCATACTGGTGCACCAGACATTGGGCTTTGGCCCCGATTTTGTCGATCACAGAAGACGGATTACCTACCCAACCATCCCCAAACAGGCTCTCCGGTACAAGTCCCGGATTGAGAGCTTGTCAGAGGAAATGAGAATTTTGTATGTAGCATTAACCCGGGCTCGGGAGAAGCTTATACTGACAGGGACTGTAAAAAACACGGAGAAGACGCTTTCGCGATGGGCACGATGCCTTGAATCCAAAGGAAACAAGCTTCCTGAATATGATATGTTGAAGGCAAGGAACTATCTGGACTGGATCGGCCCTTCACTGATACGGCACAAGGCGTTCGACGGGCTGCGCAGACTGGCAGGGGTGGAAGAACTGGCAAAGCAGAAAGCGGACAATTTGCTGGAAGACCCCTCCTTATGGGAAGCCAGAAAATGGAGTGTTACAGAATTGGTTTCAGGGAAAGCGGGAGAAGGAGCGGAGGGGCAGGTACAGCAAGAAAGCTTCAGGAACCTGGATCTGGAAAAGGTATATAGTAGCTACGGGGATGAAATCGAGAGACGGTTGAGCTGGAAGTATAAATATCCGCTTTCTTCGAAGCTGGCGGCAAAACTGACAGTTACAGAGCTAAAGCGGCTTTATAACGAGCGGGGCACCGGAGAAAGCGAGAGCCAGTCTTACTACCTTCCCGCACTGGTTAAAAAGCCTGTGTTTCTGGAAGGAGCAAAAGGCCTTTCCGCCGTGGAGAAAGGGACCATCATGCATTTTGTCATGCAGCATCTGGATTTGCATCGGGTGAACAGTCAACAAGAGGTTGAGGAACAGATCCGGGAAATGATAAGGGCTGAATTGCTTACAGAACAGCAGGTACAGGGAATCGCAACGATGAAGATCATGAAATTCTTTCATTCACCTCTGGGACAAAGAATGCTGCAAGCAGACAGGGTGAACCGGGAAGTTCCGTTTAATCTTGAAATCTCTTGTGAAGAGGTCTATGGGAAATCCCAGGTTGAAGAATGCGAAGAGGAGTCTGTCCTTTTGCAGGGAGTGATCGACTGTTTTTTTGAAGAAGGGGGAGAAGCTGTTCTGGTAGACTATAAAACCGATTATGTTCAGGCGGGGCAAACCGATTCCATAAAGGATAAGTATAAACTTCAAATCGAATACTATAAGAGGGCGCTTGAAACCATTACCGGTATGCGGGTAAAGGAAAAGTACCTTTACTTGTTTTGGAATGGAGAAGTTGTGGGAATCTAGGTTCCTTCGCTTGATGAGTGAGGAACCGGTGCCGGACCGCGCCAGCGCGGGCAAAGAAACAATTCAAGAAGGAAGTAGTGCCCTATAAGCGGTACTATAGCTTGCAATTTGCAATTGACAAGTAGAACTGGAAAATGTAAAATGATGGATAATGTTATTTTGAAAGATAGTGGTGGCATGGAAGGATTGACATTTAAGGCTTTTGCCGTTACAAACGAGATTGATTTGAATAAGATTGCCATTGAGTGTGGGATTCCGAAGAAGTATACCTGGGAAGAGCCACTGATATTGCAGGATGATGTTCTGGGGAGGATTCTGAATAAGGAGACCGTAAAGGATGAAAAGGTTCTGGTTTTCTCTTTTGGCAGCTTTGTATATATCAATTCGACACCGGAGCATATAGCCCGGTTTTTAGGCTATTTGAAGAAAATTAAGGGTGATATGGAACTGCGAAACTTCGAACGGTATTCCGATGATTACGCACTTCATATCGAGGCAGAAAAGGAAACCGAACTGACAGACGAGTATGTAGTGGCGTCTGAGTATCAGATTTTTTATCCGGAACTGATTTCTACCGTTTTGGCAAAATCAGTGGCATTGGAAAGAACGGAAGAACAATTAGGCAAAATTCTCGATAATCTGGAGAGTAAGATCGAAAATCTGGAAAAGGGAAAGATGAATATCGGCAATAAGGAGCTGGCGAGGACTACATCCCGGATTGTCCGACACGAATATAATACCATTGCCTATATCATGATCCTGGATAAGCCGGATATAACCTGGGTCAACAGTGAAGCAGAAGAATTTTACAGCATGATGTCGGAGTTTTTTGAGCTTAACGACCGGTATGAGATTATAAAGCGAAAAACCGAAATTCTCAAAAGCATTATTGACGGACTTGGTTCCATCAGCCATTCCATAAGGGGACTCTTTGTGGAATGGGTGATCGTGGGGCTTATCGTCATTGAAGTAATTCTTATGATTTGGGATATGATTCTATGAAGCAGATTACTTTCAGTACATACAAGGTAGCAGACCGGTTTCCCTTGGGAAGGATCGCGGAGTACTTTAAATTTCAGAACACTGCAAGCTGGAGAGAATACATCGTCATTGATTCCGTAAACCTGGAAAAGGTGCTGAAATACAGCACGACAGAAAAAAGAGCCTATATTTTCAAATTTGGGTGCATGACCTTTGTAAACTTCAATCAGGATGAGGTATATACCTTCTTGGAGTTTTTACAATCGCTGGTGGGAAAATTGGATTATGTTCTGTTTTCCAGATTTAATGAGAGTCATTCCATGGAGCTGTATGATGACGGTACCTGCAGTCTTTGGGTTAGCGGGGATGAAAGGGTGCCCTGGAGTGAGGGAATCGACGATATCGTTGCTATTATACTGGCAAAATCTACGGAGTTATATAAAATCGAGGTGGAATTATCCGATCTTCTGGACGAAACGGAAAATTTCATTTTTTATCTTCAAAAAGGAAAGCTTCGCGCCAATACAAGGCGGGTCACTTCTACGGTAGCCCGGACCGTCCGATTCAGATACCGGGGAATTGAAAGCATAAAGATACTGGACAGACCCCGTGAGGCAGATGGGGGAATCCTTTCAAGACAGGTATATGACCAAATGGCAGCGTACTACGAATTGGAAGACCGGTACGAAGTGCTGGAAGGCCAGATGGATAACCTCCAGTCCATTACAGAGAGCTATTTTAAGCTGGGAAAAAATCAAACGGAAAATCGTCTGTTATGGCTGGAAGTCTTTCTTTTGGCATTGTTTCCGTTGTTTCACACCATCCAGCATGTGGCAGGGCTGCGAGAATGGGTTTCGGCTTTTATAAGATTGAAGTAAAAAACAAGAAGACATGAGGACGGCAGACCAATGCTGTCAACTTAAGAATCTAATATGATTTCAGAATAGTTATGCGATTTTGTATGCAAACAATACTCTAATTAGCAAGTGCTTAATTCTATATCAGGGAAAGCGTGAAATTCT
>JAEZXR010000019.1 GCA_023419605.1 Bacillota bacterium
GTAAATACCCTTTCGGGGCCATAGAACTAAAGAGAGCGGGAAAAACGCAAGCAAGTTCAGTCAGTGACGAGCAAAAGTCCTTCCTTAAAAGCGTAAGAGAATCAGGAGGTTTCGCGGCTGTAGCTTACGGTCGAGAGGGTTTTCTTGCAGCATTCAAAGAAATGATTTCAAAATAGCACTAATTGCTAAAGATGATTTTAAAAGATGGAGTATAGTTACTCCATCGAAACGAAACACAGAGAGAGAAACAAAATGGCTACTATCTATACTGGCAAAATCTACGAATCACGAAAAACTGGTTATGAATATGAATTATTAATCACCGCTGATGGTTATATTCTTGACGATGGTGAGGGTTATGCTTTCGAAGTTAGCCCGACATACAAAGATGACTTAGAAACTGTTAAAAACGCATTCGGCGAAAAATTTGATGAGGTATCAGAATAATGGCAACCTTTACATTTGAAAATCAATGGGAAGTCTTTAAGCTAATGGCAATTGAGGAACTAAAGAAGTCTGGATTCAACAAAAACCCCTGGGACTTAGTATTTTGCCTGGATATGAGCTTTGAAGAAGATTACCTGAACACAGATGTAGAAACATGGCGTGACCGTATGGTTGCAGACATTGAAGAAATGAAAAAAGATTGCCCGGAGGATTTTGAATAATGAAAATTGTAGACAAAGAGATGTTCGAAATTGCACAGACTTATGCAAATGACGCAGTTAAAACCGGATCAGAATATTGCTGGATGTGTGCTAAAGAATACCTGAAAATGGCTTACGACTTATGATAGTTGAAACTGGACGCGCCGCTGTATGGGCGCATTGTGGAGAGGCTGGTTTGCAGGATGACATTAAGCAGATTTCTCGCTTCTTTGACATAAAAGATATTAGCGTTGTGTTCAATGGTAAATTCTCTTACATGGATGAGCGACCAAGAAAATACGTAAGAGTTAAGCCAGGTGTGAGAATTGATGTTAACGAGTTCCTTAAATCTGAGGGATTCAAGTTTAAGATAACGAATCCGAAGGATTGAGTATGTTGGGTTTAGATTTTCAGCCAGAGCATTACGATTTAGTATATGGGCAAAGTGGTGCGAAGTTTAGGGCGATACCTATTGCTGACTGGTTCCCTCCTGATTATGCGGATGTGAATGCAAAAACTAAAGACGGTAAGTGGGTACAGATTTACTACTCTCCAGCATGCGGAAACCTTTGCATGACTGACCTTGACCAGAAGTTAACAATTAGTGCTGATTTGATTGACTGCTGGTTAAAAGAAGTTGAATGAGATCCCTAATACTAGTAGCATTAGTCCCAATGTTTAGCTTTACTATCTTATACTTTATCGTAATGAATTAAGGAACTTATATAATGGCAACTGCAAAAATCACTAACGAACAACTACGCGAAGAACTGGCTAATGGCATGACCAACAAGGCAATCGCAGAGAAATACGGAATGAACATTCGCAACGTTGAATTGCGTCGTAGTAAATTAGCGAAGAGCGGGGAATTGCACGGCAACCCAGGCATCAAGAAGCTAGTTCCTGAAGGTTATATGGTTAAAGGCACATCAACGATGATTGATGCCGAAGGTAACGAAAAGATTCGCTGGGTTAAAACATCCGTAGATAATGAGCGCCTTGAGGTTTTAATGGAGCAAGCTCGAGAGGCATTTTGCTCTGAGCTGCCAAAGGCAGATTCGGTCACCCACTCAGGTAATGAGGTCAATTCTGAATTAATGACTCTCTACCCGATTTTCGATATCCATATCGGCATGATGGCCCATAGACATGAGTCTGGTGAAAATTATGACACAAATACCGCAGAGAAATTAATGGAATCATATTTCGATCATGCAATTTCTGTATCACCTGCGTCAGAGAAAGCAGTGGTTTTAGTTGGTGGTGACTTCCTTCACTCTGACGGACTGGAGGCTGTAACTCCAGCAAGTGGGCACTGCCTTGATCAAGATAGTCGATATGCCAAGTTAGTTTATGTAGCAATTCGATCAATTCGCGGTGCGGTAGAGAAGATGCTTAAGAAACACAAGGAGGTCGAGATTCAAATCATAGAGGGCAATCATGATCAAAGTGGTATGATTTGGCTTCGCGCTGCAATGGCTGCATTTTATGAAAGAGAGAGTCGAGTGTTTGTTGATACCAGTCCGGCAATCATGCACAAGACGCGATTTGGCTCAACATTACTTGGTTACACGCACGGCCACACAATTAAGAAAGCTGAGGGTCGACTCGCGGCAATGGCGACAGACTACCGCAAAGACTTTGGTGAATGTGAATTCGTTTACTGCCATTCCGGCCATTTCCATCATGCAACCGTTACAGAATGCACCCTTGGGATTGATGAGGTGCACCCTGCACTTGCCAGCAAGGACGCATATGCAGCACGGGGAGGGTGGCGCTCATACCGACAGGCAGCTGCAATTGTTTACCACAAGAATTTTGGCGAGGTTGGTAGACACATTTATCGCCCTGGTATGTAAATAGCACTTTTTGCATAAACCATGCCGTAGAAATGCGGCATAATCACCACATCGAAACGAGATAAACTAAACGAGGAAACACAAAATGACTAAAATGATTTACTGCACCAAGAACAACTCCAAGACACTGCCATTCACAGTTAACCAGACGTACAATGCAGAGTACCAGGGTGATGGATATTACAAGATTTACGGCGATGACATGACTCACATTTTAGCGCCGATTGATGGTTCGTTGGTTGAATTTATTATCGCAGACTAGCGTATCTAAAACATAGCTTTACAAGCGGGGGGCCTTTTGGCTCCCTTTTTTTATGCTTCTTTTCCGAGCAGGGCTACTGTATCATGTTTACACTAACTTAAACATTGACAAATACATAAAGGTGGATCACATGAGGGAAGTAATCAACGCCGCTACGGCATCAACTGGCGGTGCTGCGTTTACTGGAGCGGCAACTGGTCAAATGACTATAGCAATAATCAGCCTTATCGCTCTAATCATTTTTGGAGCCTGGGGTGCTTACTGGAAGTATAAGGATAGCCAGGCTATTCGCAGAGCGCTTGAATCCGGAGACTTGAAAACAGCAATCAATATAAGGAGCAAATAAATGAAGCAGAAGCTGCTAATTAGCGCGGCTACAGCTGCGGCAATATACATCGCAGCTCCGCTTATTGAGCTAGTGGAAGGTGTTGAGAACAAGCCGTACATGGACATTGCCGGAATCCCTACAGTTTGTTCCGGTATTACTGGTCCTGATGTTGTTTGGGGTAAGACTTACAGCAATAGGGAGTGCCGGAACCTACTGGAGAAGCACATCCAGATTCATGCTAAGTATGTTCAGGATGCGGTTACTTACCCAATTGCGCCAGAGACAAGAGCGGCTTTAATCAGCTTTAGCTATAATGTTGGTGGTCATGCCATGAAGAATTCAACGGCAGTTCGACTTATCAATCATGGTAAAGTTGAGCAAGGTTGCAAGGCTCTCGGAATGTGGAATAAAGCTACCGTTAACGGCAAAAAGGTCATTGTTAAGGGTTTGGTAAATCGACGGAACGAGGAGATTAAGCTATGCTTAAGTGGATTGCAGCGTTAGTAATGTGCGTAACTTTATCTGGATGTTCGGCAACATCTGCTCTGACCGGATTAATTGGCAGAAAGCCAGAAATTAGCGCTCAAGCTGGTGCAGAGAACAATAAGGTTGGTGTCGGGTTAACGAACAAGGTTGACTCCAGTAACTCCAGTGAAGCCACTATTAAAGATTCTAAGGTTGGGTCACTGGATAGCTCTAGCGGGAAAA
>JAEZXR010000015.1 GCA_023419605.1 Bacillota bacterium
GCCTATCAATGCATTTCAGGGACAAACTTTATACTTCCTGTCGAATACGTCTATGCCGCAAGGGCATATTTTAAAAAATCTCTTATGAGATTTCTGAGAAAAGATAAATGTCATGCGTTTGCCGTGCCTACAGCATAAAGTTGGATTGACATGGATTGTATAATTGTATACAATTATACATAGATGCAAATTGTATATTGTTTCGGAAGGGGAGAGGTTCATGGGACATAATGTAGCCCAAAAAATTATAAAAGAGCATTTGGTGAGCGGTGAAATGGTGGCAGGCAAGGAAATATCCATACGAATTGATCAAACCCTTACCCAGGATTCTACAGGAACCATGGCATATTTGCAGTTCGAAGCCATGGGCATTCCCAGAGTAAGGACAAAAAAATCCGTAGCCTATATCGACCATAATACATTACAGGCAGGTTTTGAAAATGCGGACGACCACAAATACATACAGACGGTAGCGTCAAAGCATGGTGTATATTTTTCAAGACCTGGAAATGGAATCTGTCATCAGGTCCATCTGGAAAGATTCGGCGTGCCCGGTATGACGCTGTTGGGATCGGACAGCCATACGCCCACAGGCGGCGGGATCGGTATGCTGGCTATCGGTGCCGGCGGTCTGGATGTAGCTGTAGCCATGGGCGGGGGGGCCTATTACCTCATGATGCCGAAGGTTTGCAGAGTGGTGCTCAAGGGCAGTTTGAACCCCTGGGTTTCTGCAAAGGATATTATTTTGGAAGTACTGCGCATTCTCTCTGTAAAGGGCGGGGTGGGCAAGATTATAGAGTATGCTGGCGAAGGCGTGAAAAGTCTTACGGTTCCGGAACGGGCGACCATTACCAATATGGGTGCGGAACTGGGGGCGACTACTTCCGTTTTCCCCAGTGACGAAGTAACCCTTGCATTCCTGAAAGCACAGGGCAGGGAAGCGGACTGGGTGGAGCTGAAGCCGGACCCGGATGCCCGGTATGATGAGGAGTTTGAGATTGACCTGGATGAACTCAAGCCTCTTGCTGCAAAACCTCACAGCCCGGATAATGTAGAGGCTGTAAGTAAAATCGGAAAAATCCGGGTTGACCAGGTAGCCATCGGAAGCTGCACCAATTCCTCCTTTATGGACATGATGAAGGTGGCTAAAATCCTAAAAGGTAAAACCGTTCATCCGGATGTGAGCCTGGTCATTGCTCCCGGGTCAAAGCAGGTATTGATGATGCTGGCACAGAATGGTGCGCTGGCAGACTTGGTAGCGGCAGGTGCCAGAATCCTCGAATCGGCTTGCGGTCCTTGTATCGGAATGGGGCAGGCGCCTGCTTCCGATGCGGTCTCGCTGCGTACCTTCAACCGGAATTTTGAAGGAAGAAGCGGTACGGCCTCGGCAAAGGTTTATCTGGTAAGCCCGGAAGTAGCGGCTGCCAGTGCTGTCACGGGCGTACTCACAGATCCCAGAGAGCTGGGGGAAGCTCCGGATGTAAGGATGCCTGAAAAATTCATTCTGGATGATAATATGATCGTGGCTCCGGCACCAGAGGGCGCGGAGGTTGCGGTGGTAAGAGGTCCGAACATCAAACCTTTCCCTGTGAATACGGAAATGCCTGAAGCAGTTTCCGGGAAAGCTTTGATCAAAGTTGGAGATAACATTACAACAGACCATATCATGCCCTCCAATGCAAAACTTTTGCCTTTCCGGTCCAATGTGCCCTATCTGGCGGAATTTTGCCTTACCCCTTGCGATGCGGAGTTCCCGAAGAGAGCTAGGGAGAACGGAGGCGGATTTATCATCGGCGGCTCCAATTACGGACAGGGATCCAGCCGGGAGCATGCAGCGCTGGCACCGCTGCAGTTAGGAGTGAAAGGGGTTATTGTAAAATCCTTTGCCAGGATCCATATGGCAAATCTCGTTAACTCGGGAATTTTGCCCATGACTTTTGCCGACGAAGGCGATTATGACTTGATTGATAGCGGAGATGAGATTATAATAGAAAATGCCGTGGAACAAATTCGAAACGGCAGTGAGCTTATAGTAAAAAATAAAACAAAAAATCTCGATATAAAAGTAAAGGTATCCCTTTCGGAAAGGCAGACAGAGATGATGATTGCCGGGGGATTGTTAAATTATACAAGGAAATTAAACGGCTGAGATCCGGCTCGAAGCAGATTGTCCGGATGGATTTGATGGAGGAGTAAAACACTATGGCGAGAATTGGCCAGGATGAAAGTGAAGCAAATATGCATTCACTCAGAGGACGGGTATTTACCCAGCTTCAGAATGATATACTGAACGGGAAGTATGCCCCGGGAGAGAGCCTGATTGAAACCAGGCTTTCAGAGGAATTGGGTGTCAGCAGGACGCCGATCCGCGAAGCGATACGTCAGTTGGAGCTGGAAGGCCTTGTTCAATCCATACCGAACAAAGGGGCTGTGGTAAAAGGCGTGAGCGCCCAGGACATCGAAGACATCTATACCATCCGGATGATGATAGAGGGATTGGCTGCACGGTGGGCTGCAGAGAAGATAACCCCGGAGGAAATGGCGGAACTGCAGGAGGCCGTTGATCTTGAGGAGTTCTATACCTTCAAGAATGATGCAAACCACTTGTTGAAATCCGATTCCAAGTTCCATGACATCATCTTTAAGGCAAGTAAAAGCAAACCGTTAATGCATATGCTCAGTAACTTTCATTTATATATACAGAGAGCCAGGAATGCTTCTCTGGAGTCTCCGGTGAGGGCGAAAGCCGTTCTGGAGGAACATAAGGCGATTTTGCAGGCCATTATGGATAAGGACCCGGAGAGGGCGGAGCAGTTGACGACACAGCACATAAAAAATGCACGGGATAATCTGATAAGGATGAAGAGTGAAGAATAAGCCAGTAACGGCGACCGGCGGGGTATTATAGCTTTCGCCGGTCTTTATTTGAATAAAGATGATTTCCCTATTGAATTATACAAACAACGGGTGTATAATAAATAAGCAGTGAAAAATTAAATCACGGCCCATTGGTCAAGTGGCCTAAGACACCGCCCTCTCACGGCGGTAACACGGGTTCGAATCCCGTATGGGTCACCAAAGGCAGTCTGAATTTTCAGACTGTCTTTTTTACTTTTTGTTGCTCATGCTTTGTATGAGCTTACAAAAGTTCTAAATTGATATTTGTAGTACACCTTTATGGGGGTGCAGGGAGTGGTAACCCCTCTGCTGGCCGCTTCAGCGGCCAAACAAAGGCGCTCCTTCCGCGGGAAGGGGTTGGGTTGAATTCTAATTTGCCCATTCTATTTATTAATTTCTAAAAAGTGTGGTATAATAGCACCTGTAAAATTATACATATTGGAGACGAAATATGAAGCTGCCGGTTGAATTTTTAAATAAAATGAAAAATCTGATGAAGGAAAATGAATATGAGGAATTCTTGGAATCCTATAACCAGCCCAGACACTATGGACTTCGTGTTAATACACTGAAAATCAGTGTGGAGGATTTCCTAAGAATATCTCCTTTCGTGCTGGAACCCATTCCCTGGACAAAGGATGGGTTTTATTATAAAGAAGGTGAAAATCCGGGGAGGCACCCCTACTACCATGCCGGACTCTATTATATACAGGAGCCCAGCGCCATGCTGCCGGGAGCGGTTATGGACGCACAGCCTGGGGAGTGTGTTCTGGACCTGTGCGCAGCGCCTGGGGGAAAAACGGTGCAGATGGCGGCGGCCATGAAAGGACAGGGGCTGCTGGTGGCAAATGATATCAGTGCAGACAGGGTCAAGGCTCTGGTTAAAAATATTGAACTCTGTGGAATCCGGAATGCGGTTGTAACCAACGAAACTCCCGAAAAGCTGGCTAGGAATTTTAAGGGTTTCTTTGACCGTATCCTTGTAGATGCGCCCTGTTCCGGTGAAGGAATGTTCAGAAAGGATGAAGATGCCGCCCGAAGCTGGGAAAACTTTAAATGTGAAAAATGTGCCGGAATGCAGAGGGATATTCTGGAGTATGTGGACAAAATGCTGAAGCCGGGAGGGTATATGGTGTACTCTACCTGCACCTTCTCACCGGAAGAGGATGAAGCCATGATTGCGGAATTTATGGACAAGCAGGGAAATTATGAAATCTGTCCCATACCCAAGGTAGCGGGCATCGCTGACGGAAGGCCCGAGTGGGCCAATGGAAATCCGGAGCTGGCAAAAACAGCCAGACTCTGGCCCCATCGAATGAAGGGAGAAGGACATTTTGTGGCTTTGCTAAGGAAGAGTGAAACTGTTACTTCATCTTTTTTGCGGGCTCGCCATGGAACCCATGAAGAGTGTAGCAAAATTATAGATGAAGTTACAGTTTCACCGACCCTAAGAAAAAAACCAGCGGCTGTCGATACCACGAACAGGAGTGATTTCGCAAACTCTAAAAATATAAAACTGGACCCCTTTTATGCTTTTGTCAGGGAAAACCTGAATAGTGAGATTGAAGGCGTTTTTGATATGAAGGGCAGCAACTTATATTGCCTGCCGTACCAGCTGCCGGATATGAGCGGTCTTAAGGTGGCAAAGTTCGGTTGGTATCTGGGAGAATTCATCAAGGATAAGTTTGAGCCCTCGCATTCCATGGTCATTGCCCTGGCCCGGCAGGACTTGAAGAATGTTATGGATTTGGGCAGGGATGACAGAATGGTGTTCAGCTACCTCAAGGGAGAGACACTCATGGTAGAAGGCAGTAAGGGCTATACTGCTATCTGTGTGGATGGATATACCCTTGGCTGGGCGAAGCAGACGGGAGATATGTTGAAAAATATGTATCCCAAAGGCTGGAGAAAAATGAGTTGACCATAGGGAAGTAAGAATAAGAAATGGAGATTGATGGGCAAAATGAAAAAAACACAGCGGTTGGACAAGGTTTTATCAAACTTCGGGTATGGTTCCAGGAAAGAGATCAAGGAAATCGTTAAATATGGCGGTATCCGGGTAGACGGTGTTATTGTAAAGGACAGCGGCATGCATGTGGACCCTGAAAGCAGTGTAATAGAGATCGGCGATGAAACCCTGCGGTATAGAGAATTTATCTATGTCATGATGAACAAGCCCCAGGGAGTTGTATCGGCCACATGGGACCGAAGCCTGCGGACGGTAGTGGACATATTGCCGAAAGAATTCAAGTGCTTTGAACTGTTTCCGGTGGGACGACTGGACATCGATACGGAAGGCCTTCTGATTCTGACCAATGACGGGCAGCTGGCGCATGAACTCTTATCACCGAGAAAGCATGTTTCCAAAAGGTATTATGCGCTGGTGGAAGGAAAGGTGACGGAAGAGGATATTGGAAAATTCAAAGAGGGCGTTGTGCTGGACGATGGCTACAAGACACTGCCGGGATTTTTGGAAATTCTAAAGTCTGGAGATCGGTCGGAAATAGAGCTGGTGATCTTTGAAGGGAAATTCCATCAGGTAAAGAGAATGTTTGAGGCTGTGGGGAAAAAAGTACAGTTTCTTAAGCGGATTAGGATGGGGGACCTCAACCTGGATGAAGGTCTCGGACTTGGGGAGTGCAGGGAACTGACAAAGGAAGAAATCAATATATTAAAAGCTTCGATTCGATTAAAGGATACGGGAGAGAACCAGGATGAATAAGCAAAGTATACAAAAACTGGCCCTTTTTCTTGCAGGTCTTGAACAAAGGTTGCAGGACAATGCAGATTATTTTAAGAAACTGACGGTGGAGTATAAATCAGGAACAAAAACCTACACGGCAACCCTGGGGTTGGGGGATGAAGGGGTACTAAGAATAAACTATAACGGCAGGACGGAAACCGTTGACATTTCAGAGATAGGTGCCAGGATATCCCGGGAAGCGGAGAAGTATGAGAGCCTGCTGGTAATCTATGAAGAGCGGGGCAGCACCCTATTCATTGAAGCGGATAATAGAAATGTAAAAATGAGGACGAAGGAAACAGAGGCAGAGGAAGCCGTGAAAGCACAAAATGAGACTGCCCAACTTGGCAACAGGGACTACCTGATCAAAGTGGGACAGGCGGATGAACTCTTACGGGAAATCGGTATTTTAGGCCCCAACGGAAAAGTGAAAAATGACATGATCCGAAAGTACAACCAGATCGACCATTTTGTTGAGCTCATCAGGGATAGAATCAAGGAACTTGCAGAAGCGCATGAGTCTATAACGGTATTGGATTGCGGCTGCGGTAAATCCTACCTTACCTTTGTACTTAACTACTATATAAAGGAAGTGCTGAAAAAGCCCTGTCACTTTATCGGGCTGGATTACTCGGATACGGTCATTGAGGCTTCCAGGAGAATGGCCCGGAACCTCGGCTATAACAACATGGAATTCAGAGTGACGGATATAAAAAGCTATACGGCAGCCAGGGACATCCATCTGGTCATCAGCCTTCACGCCTGTGATACTGCCACTGATGAAGCCATCGCCCTGGCAGTAAGAAACAATGTAAAATCCATTATATCCGTTCCCTGCTGTCACAGGGAGCTATTAAGCCAATACTCCTATGAACCCTTTGCACCCATTATAAAACATGGAATTTTAAAAGCCCGTATGGCTGATGTTCTAACAGATGGATTGCGGTCCCTGTTTTTGGAAGCCCTGGGCTACAAAGTTTCCCTCGTAGAGTATATATCGCCCTTGGAAACACCGAAGAACCTGATGCTGAGAGCGGACAAAAGCGGTTCTCCCAATAAGAAGGCGATGGAGGACTACCAGCAGTTGAAAAAGCTCTTAAACGTACAGCCGGCTTTGGAAAGGCTGCTTTACTAAGGCTGAAAGCATGAATAAAAAATGGGCTATTCCCTTATTATTCCTGCGTTTCCGCGTTATACCGGACACAGTCGACTTTTATTGTGGTATGATTAAAATAGGGACAATAAACAGCATATAATAGGCTACGACGAATTTTAAGGGGGGTCGCACACATGGCAGATGGAATAAAATTGATTACGGTTGCTTTCCCGGACGGAAAGAAAGAAGAAGTAACGGCTGGAATTACGCTTCTGGAACTAAGTGAAAAATATGGACAGAACTGCCCTTCGACCATAGTAGCAGCAAAAGTGAATAATGATATAAAGGAGTTATCCTTTGAACTTCAGGAAGATAGTACCGTTACCTTTGTAGATTTGACCGACGATGACGGTATGCGCATCTACAGAAGGAGTCTGTACTTCATATTAATAAAGGCAGTCCATGACCTTTTCCCGGATCGAAAAGTGGTGATCAGCCACTCCATAAGCAAGGGACTTTATTGTGAAATAAAGGGAGAGGCGGCGCTGACAGAGGCAGAGGTTACAGCCATTGAAAACAGAATGCAGGAGCATGTAAAAGCGGAGATTTCCTTTAATAAGGCGGAAATTCCTCTGGAGGAAGCAAAAGAAATCTTTGAGAAACAGGGGAGAATGGACCGGCTTCATGCAGTAGAGCACAGGGACAAATCCTATGTGACGTTGTATGAATGTGACGGATTTGATGACTATTTCTACGGTTATATGGTTCCCCATACAGGATATATAAAAGTGTTTGGTTTGCAATATTATGCTCCGGGACTCATTGTTTTATTTCCGGAAAAATCAAAACCAGACTATTTGCCGGAATTCAGGGAGCAGAAAAAGCTGTTTAACGTTTTTGTGGAGCACAAGAAATGGCTGAGCATCCTTGGGGTGGGGAATGTAGGTGCATTAAACCGTATCGTGAAATCCGGCCAGGTCTGTGACCTTATACGGATATCCGAGGCCTTGCAGGAGAAAAAGATTGCACAGATCGCAGACATGATAACAAACAGCGAGCACAAAAAACGGGTGGTACTGATCTCAGGGCCTTCTTCCTCAGGAAAAACTACCTTTGCCAACCGGCTGTCCATACAGCTGCGAGTGAATGGCTTGAGACCTGCAACCATCTCTTTGGACGATTACTTTGTTAACAGAGATGTGACTCCCAGAGATGAAACGGGCGATTATGACTTTGAGGCATTGGAAGCTATTGATATTGCACTTTTTAACCAGCATCTCTCCCGGATGATCCAGGGGGCAGAAGTTGAAGTTCCCATTTATAACTTTGCCAATGGCAGCAGAGAACCGGTGGGGGTAAAAAAGAGGATTGACGATGATCAGCTTCTCATCATTGAAGGGATTCACGGACTGAATGAGAAGCTGACTGCTTCCATACCGAGAGAAAGCAAATTTAAAATCTATGTAAGTGCCCTTACTTCCATGAATATTGATGACCATAACCGCATTCCCTCCACCGATTCCAGGGTTATACGAAGGATTGTAAGGGACTACCAATTTAGAGGAGCCAATGCACTGAGTACCATTAAACGGTGGCCCTCAGTACGGAGAGGTGAAGAGAAAAATATATTCCCTTTTCAGGAGGAAGCGGATATTATGTTTAACTCGGCACTGATTTATGAACTGGGGGTACTGAAGACCCTGGCAGAACCTCTTCTGGCGGAGATCGACAGCACACACCCGGAACATTCCGAGGCCAGAAGATTGCTTGAATTCTTGAGTTATTTTCTGCCCATCGATTCGAAGGAAATTCCTTTCAACTCCATTGTAAGAGAGTTTGTCGGAGGAAGCTGCTTTTATTAAAAGGAGAGGTAAAGTTATACTTTCAGCAATTAAAAAATGAGGAGGCTGTGTCAATACAGCCCCCTCATTTTTGTTCTTAACCCTTAGGTGCAAAGGTTGCGCAGTCGGTTTCCTCTGTGTTTGCAGCATTTCTAGGCTGAACTTCTATTTTTTCTGCAGAACAATGGTCACCGCTCATATAGTACTCGCAGGTATTAACTACGCACTTGATTCCTTCGTTCGGATGATTCATTTTGCTTACTCTCATGTTTTTCCCTCCTTTAAATTCATTTCAAATTTAGTATGACTTAAAAAAATATATAATATTACGGGTGCATACCTGTAAAAAATTAGCGAATGAGGAGATATTATTATAAAAATATTGAATTAATAAAGTCGAATTAAAAACTTTTCAGTTTTAACAATTTATTATTGTAGTAACTAAAATAATATAGTATACTTTATAATATAATATTATAAAGTCTGTTTTATGGGGGGAATAAAATGGCATTTCTACTTGGCGTAGATATCGGTACCTCAGGTACTAAAACTGTGCTGTTTGATGAATCGGGCAATACCATCGCCAGCGCATTGGGGGAATACCCTCTCTACCAGCCCAATAACGGCTGGGCGGAGCAGGACCCGGAAGACTGGTGGATCGCTACATTTACTACAATTAGAGCGGTTTTATCCAAAAGCGGTGTAAACCCTGAAGATGTAAAAGGCATCGGGCTCTCCGGCCAGATGCATGGAGCTGTACTTTTAGATGAAAACTATACTGTGATTCGCAAATCCATTATCTGGTGTGACCAGAGAAGTGCTGCGGAATGCGATCAGATTACTTCTTTAATCGGTAGGGAAAGATTGATTGAAATTACAGCAAATCCGGCTTTGACAGGGTTTACTGCATCTAAGGTTATGTGGGTGAAAAACAATGAGCCCCATAACTATGAAAAAATTAAAAAAATATTGCTTCCGAAGGACTATATCCGGTACAGGCTGACAGGAGAGTTTGCAACAGAAGTTTCAGACGCAAGCGGAATGCAATACATGGACATTCCAAAGAGACAGTGGAGCAGCGAGGTACTGGAAAAGCTGGGAGTCGAAAAAGAGTGGCTTGGAAAACTGTATGAGTCCCAGGAAGTAACGGGGGTTATCAGCAAAAAAGCAGCAGAACTAACAGGACTGAAAGAAGGAACACCCGTAGTTGGCGGAGGGGGAGATCAGGCTGCTGGAGCGGTTGGAAACGGGATCGTAAAGAATGGTGTTATTTCCTCTACCATCGGCACCTCCGGGGTTGTATTCGCCTACTCCGACAAAGTAACCATCGATCCTCTGGGTCGAGTTCATACTTTCTGCCATGCGGTCCCCGGTACATGGCATGTCATGGGAGTGACCCAGGGCGCAGGTCTTTCTTTAAAGTGGTTCAGAGATAATTTCTGTATCGAGGAGAAGCGAACGGCGGAATTGATGAAGATCGATCCCTATATACTGATGGATCAAGAGGCTGAGAAAGTGGATGCAGGATGCAGCGGACTGGTTTACCTGCCGTATCTCATGGGAGAAAGAACTCCCCATCTGGACCCCAATGCAAGGGGAGTCTTTTTCGGACTTTCGGCAAAGCATGAAAAGCCAGACATGCTGCGGGCCGTTATGGAAGGTGTAGTCTACAGTCTGAAGGATTGTCTGGAAATCATCAAGGAAATGGGTGTCGATATCAAGGAAGTGAGAGCTTCCGGCGGCGGTGGAAAGAGCAAGCTGTGGAGGCAGATGCAGGCCGATGTATTCGGTACGGATATTACTACCATTAATTCCAGTGAGGGACCTGCTTTAGGCGTTGCGCTGCTTGCAGGTGTTGGAGCCGGAATTTACAGCAGTGTTCAGGAAGCCTGCGATGCAACCATCAAAGTAAGAAGCAGGCAGAATGCAGATCAGGGCTTGTATGAAAGGTATATGAAAAACTACAGGCTCTATAAAAATATTTATACATCACTGAAACAGGACTTTGCAGATCTGGCAGAAATCCTATAACAGGAGCAAAAGAAGGAATTATGACAAAACGGACAGGAAACAACCAATTTTTAAAACAACTGAATCAGAGCATCATCCTGGATCTTATACGGGTAAACAAGGCGATTTCCAAAGCGCAGCTGGCCGAGATCACAGGCCTGTCACCTACAGCCATTGGAATGATTACCTCAAGCCTGCAGGAGCAGGGGTATATTCACGAAACCGGCATCGGTGAGTCCAAAGGAGGAAGGAAACCGGTGCTTCTGGAGTTAAAACCGCGGTCCTATTATTCCGTCGGGGTTGACTTTGATGTGGACTATATGAATATCCTTCTGGTGGACATTACGGGGGAAATCATTAGTGAAAAAGCTTCCCGGGTTTCTCATTGGGAGTCTGTCGAAAAGGTCATGGAAAAGATGGAGAGTATGATTGACGACATTCTTTCTGAATTTTCCATTGAGACGGGAAAACTGCTGGGAATCGGAATATCCGTACCCGGTATGGTGGATTGGGAGCAGTGCGAAGTGGTAATGGCTCCAAACCTGGGATGGGAAAAGGTCGCTGTAAAAGATTACATGAAGCGTTTCCAGGAGATTCCCATTTACCTGGAAAATGAAGCCATGGCCTCGGCCATCTGTGAAAACTGGGTGGGTTCCTGTCAGGGAATTAATAATTTTGTTTGTATCAATATTAAATCCGGTATCGGTGCGGGGATATTCACCCACGGCAGATTGTACAGAGGGGCCAGTGGAAGTGCGGGAGAAGTCGGGCACATTGTGGTAGACGAAAGCGGACCGAAGTGTGGATGTGGAAACTACGGCTGCCTGGAAACCATGGCCTCTACAAGTTATATCGTGGAAAAAGCGAGAAAGCTGATACGGCAGGGGAGTGTATCCAGTCTGAATGACGTTGAGGATGCTGACGGCATCACCATTGAGGATGTGATCCGGGCTGCAAGGAGCGGTGATGGTACCGCAATCAACATTCTGAATGAGTCGGCAAGATACTTGGGAATCGCCATATCCAATATTGCAAACACACTGAACCCTTCAAAAGTGATACTGGGTAAGGAGTTTGTAAAGTATGCGGATCTTGTCATGGAGCAGATTGTGAGTGTAGTAGCCTGCAAAGCCTTAAAATCACCGGCAGCCCATATGGATATTGCGTCATCCATGATAGGAGAAAGAGCATCCACACTGGGAGCAGCCCTGATACCGGTAAAAACACTGTTTGGGAAGTAGCTTCCATTCACGGTTTTAGGGATGCAGGGAATGTATCTCTGTGTGAAAGGAAGGAAAAATATATTTTATGAAAATTAAAATGGAGGTATTTAATTATGACAGAATATTTTAAGGGCGTGTCAAAAATTCAATATGAAGGTAAGGATTCAGACAATCCGCTGGCGTTCAAATACTACAATGAAAACGAAGTCATCGGCGGCAAAACCATGAAGGACCATCTTCGGTTTGCAGTTGCATACTGGCATACCTTTCAGGGAACCGGTGGAGATCCCTTTGGACCTGGTACTGCCGTGAGGCCTTGGGATGCAATAACAAACCCCATGGAATTGGCAAAGGAGAAAGTTGCGGCTAATTTCGAATTCTGCGAAAAACTGGGTGTGCCTTTCTTCTGCTTCCATGACAGAGATATCGCTCCGGAAGCTTCCACACTTAAGGAAACCAACAAGAACCTGGATGAAATCGTAGCTCTTATTAAAGAGTACATGAAAACCAGCAGCGTAAAACTCCTCTGGGGTACTACCAATGCTTTTGGAAACCCTAGATTTGTGCACGGTGCATCTACTTCCTGCAATGCCGATGCATTTGCTTATGCGGCTGCCCAGGTAAAGAAGGCCATGGAAGTCACCAAGGAACTGGGCGGTGAGAACTACGTCTTCTGGGGCGGAAGAGAAGGGTATGAAACGCTTTTGAATACGGACATGAAACTGGAACTGGACAATATGGGAAAATTCCTGGGGATGGCTGTTGAATACGCGAAGGAGATTGGCTTTAACGGTCAGTTCCTTATCGAACCAAAGCCAAAGGAACCTACAAAACACCAGTATGACTTTGATACTACAACGGTAATTGGCTTTCTTCGAACCTATGGCCTGGAGAAATACTTCAAGATGAATATTGAGGCAAACCATGCAACTCTTGCAGGACATACCTTCCAGCACGAGCTGCGGGTTTCAAGAATCAACGGAATGCTGGGAAGCATCGATGCCAACCAGGGTGACTTGCTCCTGGGATGGGATACGGACCAATTCCCGACAAACCTCTATGATACGACACAGGCAATGTATGAAGTTCTCAAGGCCGGTGGATTTACAACAGGTGGTTTGAACTTTGATGCCAAAGTAAGAAGAGGTTCCTTTGAGCCGGTTGATTTGTTCTATGCACATATTGCAGGAATGGATGCCTTTGCCAAAGGCTTGAAGATCGCTCATAGAATCGTCGAAGATGGCAAGCTGGACCGCTTTGTCGAAGATCGGTATGCAAGCTACAAATCCGGCATTGGGCAGGATATCGTAAACGACAAGGTTGGCTTCAAGGAACTGGAGAAATATGCGCTGGAGCATGAAGTCAAAAACACCTCCGGAAGGCAGGAAATGCTGGAGTCCTTGTTTAACCAGTATTTGATGGGAGATAAATAAGCTTTGAATAGATAGAAAGTTCAACGTAAAAAGATCCGAAGGGAGAATGCCTCGGATCTTTTTATGTTTTTTGTAAAAGCCGTATGATATAATGTGTATATCATACCGTTCGAGGTGTATTATGAAGGTTAAAGAGATTTTGAATGTACTGGAAGCTGAACTGATTGCAGGTCCCGAGAATCTGGAAATGGATATCCAAAGCGGCTGCGGTGCCGACTTGATGAGCGATGTAATGGCGTATGTAAAGGAAAGTGTTGTTCTGCTGACGGGTCTTGTAAATCCTCAAGTGATCCGTACGGCAGAAATGATGGATATCAAAGTCATTGCCTTTGTCCGGGGAAAGGATGTTACTCCTGCTATGGTTGCGCTGGCAGAGGAAAAGGGGATTACATTGTTAAAAACCGAGCTTCCCATGTTCATTGCATGTGGGAAATTATATTCTGCAGGTCTTACGAGAAGAGGTGTTAGGGATTGAGTGATGCCATCAAGCTTTATTTTGAGATTCCGGGCCATGACCTGACAACGGCAGGAGAAGCTTCCAGCAGCGTGAAGAAGGTGCTGAACCAGCTAGGCATCAGTCCGCATACGATTAAAAAGGCGGCTGTATCCATGTATGAGGCTGAATTGAACGCGGTGATCCACGCGCAGGGCGGTACAGCCAATATAGAAATCTCGCAGGAAAGAATCATTATTGAAATTAATGACCAGGGACCGGGTATACCGGATATAGAACTGGCCATGCAGGAAGGGTATTCCACAGCTCCGGATTATATCAGGGAAATGGGCTTTGGTGCCGGGATGGGACTGCCCAATATGAAAAGATATGCAGATGAATTCAGTCTTGCATCGGAGGTTGGGAAAGGTACAAAAGTAAGATTGGTTGTAAACCTGAATCAATGAGGAAGACTCTGTGATGATTAAAGCCGGGGGTGATTTTGTGGAAAACTATTTTCATTCCGTAACTTTGGATGAAGATAAATGCAGGGGTTGTACAAATTGTATAAAACGGTGTCCCACAGAAGCGATACGGGTCAGAAAGAGTAAGGCAAGGATCATTGGGGAACGGTGCATCGATTGCGGCGAGTGCATCAGGGTCTGTCCCTACCATGCAAAAAAAGCCATTACGGACCCTTTTGACACACTTCTGTCTTATAAACATAGAGTCGCTATTCCGGCACCCACACTATACGGCCAGTTTAAGGCTGCCAAATCACGCGGTCACATTTTGTCCGCTCTGAAGCAAACCGGGTTTGATGAGGTGTATGAAGTGGCACGGGCTGCAGAGATCGTTACGGAAGCAAGTAAAGCCCTTCTAAAAAGAGAGAATCGAGCAAAACCTCTCATTTCTTCAGCATGTCCGGCTGTAGTCCGGCTGATACAGGTCCGGTTTCCCAGTCTTATTGATAATCTGGTGAAACTGGAGTCTCCCATGGAGGTAGCTGCCAGAATCGTTAAAAAGGAAGCTGTGGAGAAGAAGGGACTGCAGGAGAAGGAGATCGGAGTTTTCTTCATTACCCCGTGTGCAGCAAAGGCAACCAGTGTGAAGGCGCCGTACGAAAGAGAAAAGTCCTCCGTGGATGGTGTTATTTCCATACAGGATATGTATTTAAAAATTTTCAACTGCCTGGGTCGGTGCGGACAGGAAGAAGCCCTTGAATTGGCAGGTTTTGAAGGCGTACGTTGGGCCAATTCCGGCGGAGAGAGCCTGGCACTGGGAATTGAGAAATTTTTGGCGGTAGACGGAATACACAGTGTCATATCCATTCTGGAGGAAGTAGAGGGAGAGCGTCTGGAGGATATTGATTTTATAGAGGCGCTGGCCTGTACAGGAGGATGCCTTGGAGGGCCTTTGACCGTGGAGAACCTTTATGTGGCGAAAACACGCATCAAGAAGTTTGTTGATGAGGCCAAACAAACGCAAATCCAGGCAAAAAAATCTGATTTGCCCCATATCGACCTGAATTGGTCCCTTCCCATGGAGCATAAGACGATACTGAAGTTGGATACGGATCTGACCCGGGCCATGAAAAAGCTGGAGGCTCTCGAGATTATCAATAGGGGGCTGCCGGGACTGGATTGCGGTGCCTGCGGTGCACCTAGCTGCAGGGCTTTGGCGGAGGATATTGTAAGGGGTAAGGCAAATGAAACGGACTGTATTTTTAAATTAAGGGAGAAAGTTCGAAACCTCGCGCTGCAGATGATGGAATTGGAGGCAAAGATGCCCCCGGTACTGGATAAAGACGGTGAAAGAGAGGCGAAGTTTGATGAGGATTAGGGAGTTCGCACAAAAGATGAATATGAAAGTTTTAACGGGAGATCAGGGACTGGAAAAAGAGATAAAGGGCTTTTATGCCTGTGACCTGCTAAGTTGGGTTATGTCCCATGCGAGCCAGGGGGAGGCATGGATCACTGTCCACACTCACCTGAATATTGTAGCTGTTGCTGTTTTGGTAGAGACTGGATGCCTTATAATACCGGAGGGCATTGCTGTTGAGGAGGCTACCCTTAAAAAAGCCATGGAAGAAAATGTTGCCATTCTGAGTACCGGCATGAGTGCCTATGAGGTGTGCTGGAGAGGACATGAACTCCTAGAAAAGGGAGAATTGAAAATGGAGAATGGAGAATGACGGTTCCTTTATTCATCCGTTGTTTATTCATCCGTTGTTTTTTCTTTCGGAGGTTTTATGCGTGCATACATGGATTTGCATATTCATTCCGCACTCTCTCCCTGTGCAGAGGAGGAGATGACACCGAATAATATTGTTAACATGGCGTGGCTGAAGGGATTGGACATTATTGCCGTCACGGATCACAATGCGGCTGAAAATTGCAGTGCTGTTTTGAACTGCGCAAAGAAGAGAGGTATTCTTGCCATTCCGGGAATGGAAGTGGAGACACGGGAGGAAGTACATATTCTATGCCTTTTTCCTGATGCGGAAGCAGCCTCTGAGATGCAGAAAAGGGTCTGGAATTGTCTGCCGGAGAGCAAAAACAGAGCGGATATCTTTGGCCAGCAACAGGTGATGGATGAGGAGGACCAGGTTGTGGCCGAAGTGGAAAGAATGCTGGTAACAGCTGCAAATATCGGCGTGGAAGAGGTTTTTACCCTGGTAGAATGTCTGGGTGGTGTGGCGATACCGGCCCATGTGGATCGTTCATCCTATAGTATTATTTCAAACCTGGGGTTTATTCC
Organism: Bacillota bacterium; assembly: GCA_023419605.1. Taxonomy (GTDB): domain Bacteria; phylum Bacillota; class Clostridia; order Acetivibrionales; family JAEZXR01; genus JAEZXR01. The sequence goes on from JAEZXR010000015.1 coordinate 16,438, forward strand.
TGAGGATGTACCCGTTCATTTTATTGAGATTTCACGGCAGTGTGACCCGGACGTGCATTCCATCGGAAAAGTGCTCCAGGGAAGGTACCCTTACCTCCGAACCTCGGACGCCCATCGGCTGGAGGACATTCTGGAGCGGGAATTTTATTTGGAGCTGGATGAAATAAGCGTGGCAGCTCTTTTTAGAACCCTGCGCAGCGGCTCAAACAGCAACAAAGGTGAAGCTTTTAACTTGACTTAAAAGGGCTAAGCCTGCCAGTGCCACTAAATCAGCGTTTTGTGTCATTATGGGTAGTACAAGCAGGGAAGGGAACAGGGGAATCAGTCAAATTACCTGCTAAGGTTTTTGCAGGATGCGTATTGACAGGGTGCTCCATGTACTTTAATATAATATACAATCTATAGAAATAAATACCAATGATGTTAAGGGGGGGTATCATGCCGATAAAAATACCGGACAATCTGCCGGCGTCGGAAATACTACACAGTGAGAATATATTTGTCATGCCGGAACATAGGGCATTTCATCAGGATATACGTCCTTTGCGGATTGCCATATTGAACCTGATGCCAACCAAAATTTCAACTGAAACGCAGCTTCTTCGGCTGTTGGGTAACTCACCTCTGCAGGTTGACATTGTATTATTGCATCCGAAAAGCCATACTTCAAAGAATACGCCGGAGGAGCATTTAACATCCTTTTACAGGCACTTCGAGGATGTAAGGGAGCAGAAATTTGACGGGCTCGTTATTACCGGTGCTCCGGTAGAGCAATATGATTTTGAAGAGGTTAACTACTGGGAAGAACTGAAGGAAATTATGGACTGGAGCGTTCGTAACGTAACCTCCACATTTCATATATGCTGGGGAGCACAAGCGGGGCTGTACCATCACTATGGCATACCCAAATACCCCTTGAATGCAAAAATGTTCGGTGTTTTCTCTCATAAAATAGTTAAAAAAAATATCAAACTGCTTCGGGGATTTGATGACGAGTTTTATGTTCCCCAATCCAGGCATACCGAAGTACGAAGGGAAGATATAGAAAAAGTGGCGGAGTTGGAAGTATTGTCGGTATCGGAGGACTCCGGCGTATATATTGCTGCGTCCAGAGACGGCAGGCAAATTTTTGTTACCGGCCATTCGGAATACGATCCCTGTACACTTAAATCCGAATATGACCGTGATGTGGCCAGAGGCCTGGATATTGAAGTGCCGAAGAACTACTTCCCGGATAATGATCCTGCCAGGGAACCGCTGGTGCGGTGGAGGAGCCATGCAAACCTGCTATACTGTAATTGGCTGAACTACTATGTATACCAGGAAACTCCCTTCGATTTAAATGAAATAAAATAAGGCGGCGGATAAAAGCCTGCTAAAAATAAAGGAAAACAGGCCGGGGCAAAATTGCCCGGCCTGTTTTCTTGTTATAACATTTCTTTTCTTTACCGAAAATAGTATAATGGGAATACAATCTGATATTTGGGGAGAGTACAAAGGATGAGACTTAAGCATGCAATACTTTGGGTAACGGCAGTTTCTTTACTGACCGCAGGCTGCGGCAAAAACACCGGGACAGCCTATAAATCAGAAACGGAAAAAGGGAAAGAGGCGGTTGCTGATCATGTGTCTTCAACAGCGACTCCTACCCCTGCAGCACCAACTCCGACAGTGGCTTCGAGCCCGACGCCGAACCCAACTCCGGTTTCTACTCCGGTCGTTGCTCCAACACCGGTGCCGCAGCCGAAAGCCACTCCAAAGGAATCGGCACCACCGAAGACGCAGGAAGATACGTCTAAAGGAGTTTTGTATGGAAAGACCATATTTATTGATCCCGGGCACCAGTCCAAATCAAACAACCAGCAGGAGCCCATCGCTCCCAATTCCCAGGAAACCAAGGAAAAGATGTCTTATGGAACTACAGGGGTAGCAACAGGTGTTCCCGAATACAAGCTGAACCTTCAAGTATCGTTGAGACTGAGGCAATTGTTGGAAAGCAAGGGAGCCAGAGTGGTCATGAGCCGTGAAACCAATGAGGTTAACAGCGGGAATGTGGAAAGGGCGAAAATGGCAAATGAAAGCAATGCACAGCTGGTTGTAAGAATTCATGCAGACGGTATCGATAATAGCAGCGTTAAAGGGCTTTCTGTCTTAACACCCGGAAATAAATACATCAGCGATGCAAACATGCTTAAAAACAGCAGAACAGCTGCGGAGAAGATTCTCAAAAGTACTGTTTCTTCCACTGGAGCAGTATCCAGGGGAGTTGTTGCACGCGATGATCTGACAGGTTTCAACTGGTCTACAGTTCCGGTGATTCTAATCGAAATGGGATTTATGACAAATGCGGATGAGGACAGGCTTTTAAATACAGCCGAGTATCAAGACAAGCTTGCAAGCGGTATGGTGAAAGGCATGGAGGACTACTTTGCGGGCCTTTCACAATAGCTTCCTTTCATAGGGCCGGGTTGAAAAATTTGGAGTTTACATTGTTGTTGCCATAATTATATATTTTTTCTTGTACTTGTATGCAAAAAACATTAGAGCTGTCCGGAAGGGGCAGCTTTAATGTTTACGGGTAAAGATTTTGTAAATATGTTAAGAAACCGTTGAATATTTTGCTGATATTTGTTATACTATTATCGATCTTTGTTAAATACTTAACACATAATCACGGTTAAATTGAATATGATAGGAGGTTCTTCAATGAGCGAGACAAACTGCTGCTGCGGCTGTGTTGATGAAATGGAAGTCAAACTGCAGGAAATCATTGATAAATACAGGGATACCCGCGGAGCGTTAATTCCCGTATTGCATGAAGCACAAGAGGTATATGGATATTTGCCAATGAGTGTGCAAAAAAAAATATCCGAAGGTCTGAACGTACCCCTCGCTGAAATTTATGGCGTTGTAACATTTTACACACAATTCTCACTAAAACCCAAAGGTAAATTCAAAATCAATGTTTGTATGGGAACTGCATGCTACGTTAAGGGTGCAGGACAGATTCTTGATAAGTTTAAGGAAAAGCTGGGGATCGAGGTAGGAGACTGCACAGAGGACGGCAAATTTTCACTGGATGCTTGTCGATGCATCGGTGCTTGTGGTCTGGCGCCGGTTCTTACCATCAACGAGGATGTACATGGAAGACTTACTGCAGATGATGTAGAAGGCATACTTGCGCAGTACGAGAACCGATAGAAATGAAGGACATATCACTCCATCTATTGGATATAATTCAAAATTCGATTGTTGCATTTTGCACTAAAATTACCGTATCTGTCAATGTCGATACCCAGAAGGATCGATTATCTGTCACTGTGACGGATAATGGAGCGGGGATGGATGAAGAACTGCTGGCAGCGGTTCTAGACCCTTTTACCACGACCCGGACAACGCGGAAGGTGGGTTTGGGGTTACCGCTTCTAATGGATTCCGCCCGGTTGGCGGGAGGCCACCTGGCCGTGAATTCGCAAAAAAATGCGGGAACCGAAGTGGAAGCGAGTTTTAAGATTACGCATATTGACAGAATCCCACTGGGGGACTTGGCGGAAACGCTGGTTATGGTACTCGTGGCAAACCCTGTAATGGAAATTGAACTCATACTCGGCAATAAAGAGGAGAATTTTCGATTCAATTCTTTTGAGGTTAGAGATCAACTGGGTGATGTGCCGATCACAAGTTTTTCGGTAGTTGAATGGATTCGGGACTATATAAATGAGGGAGTAAAGTTGATATTCGGAGGTGTATTGAATGAAGTCGTTAGCTGAGCTGGAGGAAATAAGAAAGAAAACGCTGGATGAAATATCCTTGCGGACAAATAAGGATGCAGTAAGAATCGTTGTAGGGATGGCGACCTGCGGAATTGCCGCCGGAGCAAGACCTGTAATGACTGCCTTTTTGGAAGAATTAAAAAAGCGTAACATAAACAATGTGAATGTAACCATGACCGGGTGTATCGGGGTCTGTAAATTGGAGCCTGTAGTAGAGGTTCTCAGTCCGGATGGCAGCAAGGTTACTTATGTGAAAATGACGCCGGAAAAAGCTGCTCAGGTAGTAGTGGAGCATATTGTGAACGGTAAGGTATGCACAGCATATACCATCGGAGCGGAAGAAAAGAATTGAAAATTGAAAATTAAGAATTGAGAATTAATTAAAGAAGTGAAAGGTTTTTTTCTTTCATCTTCCATTTTCAATTTTCCATTCTCCATTATTAAAGGAGGGTTATGGATGCAGATTTATAGAGCACATGTGTTGGTTTGCGGAGGTACCGGATGTACATCTTCAAACTCTGAAAAAATTATAAAAGAACTTGAAAGTCAGCTGACAGAAAATAAGCTGGATAATGAAGTTAAAATAGTAAAAACCGGTTGTTTCGGTCTCTGTGCGGAAGGACCCATTGTAGTGGTCTATCCGGAAGGCGCCATGTATACCATGGTGAAGGTAGAGGATATCAAGGAGATTGTTGAGGAACACCTTTTAAAAGGAAGAGTTGTAAAAAGACTTCTGGCTGGCGACAAAGATCATGAGGATATTGCCAAGTCCCTTGAGAGTGTGGGCTTCTTCCAGAGGCAGATGCGGGTTGCGCTGCGCAATTGCGGTGTTATCAACCCGGAAGTAATCGATGAATACATTGCCTACGACGGTTATAAAGCCCTGGCCAAGGTATTAACCGAGATGACGCCGGAACAGGTTGTTGACACCATGAAAAAGTCCGGACTCAGAGGAAGAGGGGGCGGAGGATTCCCGACAGGTCTGAAATGGGAGTTTGCAGCGAAGCAGCAGAATGATCAGAAGTATGTATGTTGTAATGCAGACGAAGGAGACCCGGGTGCATTCATGGACCGAAGCGTTCTGGAAGGAGACCCGCACTCACTGATTGAAGCCATGGCCATTGCCGGTTACGCCATCGGTTCAAATCAAGGTTACGTCTATGTTAGAGCAGAGTACCCCATCGCTGTTAAGCGGCTTCAGATTGCTATCGATCAAGCCAGAGAATATGGTATTCTCGGTAAAAATATTTTTGAAACCGGTTTTGACTTTGATGTTGAAATCAGATTGGGTGCCGGTGCCTTTGTATGTGGCGAAGAAACCGCACTCATGACTTCCATAGAAGGTAATAGAGGTGAGCCAAGACCCCGTCCGCCTTTCCCGGCAGTAAAAGGGTTATGGCAGAAGCCAACTATCCTGAATAACGTTGAAACCTATGCCAACGTTCCGGTCATCATCCTGAAGGGTGCGGAATGGTTCTCCAGCATCGGTACCGAAAAGAGCAAGGGGACCAAGGTGTTTGCAGTGGGTGGTAAAATCAATAATACCGGTCTGGTTGAGATTCCGATGGGAACGACCCTCAGAGAGATCGTATATGATATTGGCGGCGGTATCCCAAAGGGTAAGAAATTCAAAGCGGCACAAACGGGTGGACCTTCCGGCGGATGTATTCCTGCCAGCCATTTGGATACACCCATTGACTATGATTCCTTGATTCAATTGGGTTCCATGATGGGTTCCGGCGGACTTATCGTAATGGATGAAGACACCTGTATGGTGGATATCGCAAAGTTCTTCCTGGAGTTTACCGTTGATGAGTCTTGCGGTAAATGTCCTCCTTGCCGTATCGGCACCAAGAGAATGCTGGAGATACTGGAAAGAATTACGGAAGGCAAGGGAGAAGAGGGCGATATCGCAAAACTCGAACTGTTGGCGAAGAACATCAAGGCATCTGCCTTGTGCGGTCTGGGCCAAACAGCTCCGAACCCTGTTCTGAGTACGCTGCATTATTTCAGAGATGAGTATGACGCCCATGTAAAGGATAAAAAATGTCCTGCAGGTGTTTGCAAATCCATGATGCAGTACGTGGTTGTAGCTGAAAAGTGCAAAAGCTGTGGAATTTGTGCCAAGGTTTGCCCTGCAAACTGTATAAGCGGCGAGAAGAAAGTACCGTATGTTATCGGTCAGGATAAATGCTTGAAGTGTGGTGCTTGTTTGGAGAAATGTCCATTCAAGGCTATCATCAAAGCGTAAAGGAAAGGGGCGTGCTAAATGATGCAAATGGTTACGATCACAATGGATGGAAAACAGATGCAGGTTCCGGCAAACTACACGATACTGGAAGCTGCAAGAGCGGCAAATGTACAGATTCCTACCCTCTGTTTTCTAAAAGATATAAATGAAATCGGTGCCTGTAGAATGTGTGTAGTTGAGGTGAAAGGCGCAAGAAGCTTGCAGGCTGCCTGTGTATATCCTGTGTCCGAGGGACTGGTTATAAACACCAATACTCCGGCGGTAAGGGAAGCAAGGAAAGTAACACTGGAGCTGATTCTTTCCAACCACGACAAGAAATGCTTAACCTGTGTAAGAAATAGAAACTGTGAACTTCAGTCCCTTTCTGAAGAATTGAATGTAAAGGGCCTACGATTTGAAGGTGAAACCCATGATCGTCCTGTCGATGATTTTTCACCCTCCATTGTAAGAGATCCCAACAAATGTATTCTTTGCAGGCGTTGCGTCAGCATGTGCAAAAATATACAGACAGTCTCCGTCATCGATACGACGGAAAGAGGTTTTAATACGACCATTGCTTCTGCTTTCAACAAATCTCTCAATGAAGTGCCTTGTGTAAACTGTGGACAATGTATTACGGTTTGTCCCGTAGGTGCCCTGAGAGAAAAGGACGAAGTGGATAAGGTATGGGAGGCCCTGGCGAATCCCGATCTGCACGTAGTAGTACAGACGGCGCCGGCAGTAAGAGTAGCCCTGGGAGAAGAATTCGGCCTGCCTATCGGCTCCAGAGTAACGGGCAAGATGGTGGAAGCACTGAAGAGAATTGGTTTTGCAAAGGTATTCGATACGGATACAGGTGCAGACCTGACGATTATGGAGGAAGGCACAGAGCTGCTTCACAGAATCAAAAATGGAGGCAAGCTGCCTTTGATCACCTCCTGCAGCCCTGGATGGATCAAATTCTGCGAACACAACTTCCCGGAATTCCTTGATAATCTCTCCAGCTGCAAATCACCCCACGAAATGTTTGGGGCTGTGTTGAAGTCTTACTATGCAGAGAAGATGGGCATCGACCCTGCTAAAATGTTTGTTGTATCCATTATGCCCTGTACAGCAAAGAAGTATGAGGCACAGAGGCCTGAACTTTCTGTAGAAGGACATCAGGATATCGATTTGGTTCTCACTACCCGTGAATTAGCCAGAATGATAAAAGAAGCAGGTATCGACTTTAATGCATTGACAGATGCACAGTTTGACGATCCTATGGGAGAAGCGACCGGTGCCGGTGTTATCTTCGGTGCCACCGGTGGTGTTATGGAAGCGGCTTTGCGTACAGTAGCTGAAATACTGGAAGGCAAATCCATCGATGCCATTGAATACGAAGCGGTAAGAGGTGTGGAAGGCATCAAGGAAGCTGTTGTTGAAGCTGGCGGAATGAAGATCAAGGCAGCTGTAGCGCACGGTTTGGGGAATGCGAGAAAGCTTCTGGATAAAATAAAAGCTGGAGAAGCAGAGTATCACTTTATTGAAGTGATGGGATGTCCCGGAGGTTGTGTAAACGGAGGCGGACAGCCGATTCAGCCGTCCAAGGTTCGGAGCTGGGTTGACCTGCGCTCGGAAAGAGCAAAGGCGATTTATGAAGAGGATAGAAACCTTGCGATTCGTAAATCCCATGAGAACCCGAAGGTTCAGATGCTGTATAAAGAGTACTTTGAGAAACCGGGAAGTCACAAGGCGCATGAGCTGCTGCATACGCATTATGTGGCGAGAGAGAACTACCCGGAAGAGTAAGTTGGTTATAGGAGAGGTCGGGGCGAATAAAATTTGCCTCGGCCTCTTTTAATTTTTGGGGGATTGGGGTAGGATATTGAGGAAAAGGGTTAGATTTGATTTGGGTATTCCTCATGAGTGAGTAAAAAAGATTTTCTTAGGTATTCCTATGGAGAGACTTCGAAGTGTCTACGGGGTCCAAAGGGGAACCCATTCCGCATCGGTTCCCCCTTTGGATTCCCTCCCCGCTCGGCCCGGGAATTCGCTGACTAGAGACTCTAATGTCTTCTCCGTTTCCTCCAGGGCCGGCATTTACTGACGTCCTGTCAGGAAATGCCTAAAACCCACGTCCTGTGGGTTTTTCCCCTGCGGAAACTCCAAAGCCATAAGAGTCTCTACGCCAGTGAATTACGGGCCTGAGGTATTCCTTACGGGTATCTTTGTAGAGGCCTTTGAAGAGCCCTTGTAGGTCAACCGCGGGTATCTCTTCGAAGGCTTCTCCAGAGACATACCCAAACAAAAACCATAAGGAGAAAAAAACCATGAAAGAAATCCACGTAGTCGGTGCCGCCATCACCGACGGAACCAAGATCCTGGCAGCCCAGCGCTCAGAAAAAATGAAGGAACCACTAAAATGGGAATTCGTCGGTGGAAAGGTAGAACCGGGAGAAACCCACCAGCAGGCGCTGGTGAGAGAAGTCCAGGAAGAACTGGGCATTCACATACAAGTCGGAGAACACATTGCTACCGGTATCTCGGAATCCAACGGCAGCCGAATCCTCCTTCACGTATACCGGGCGCAAATACTGAAGGGACAGCCCCAGGCTGTAGAACATGCACAAATCCGATGGATAGAGGCGAGCCGGTTGATGGAACTGGATTGGCCGGAAGCGGATTTACCAGCCTGCGAGAAGATCATTGAAAACAAAGTATAGCTTTATACTTTCTTAAGAAACTTTTAAGATTTACCTGGGTTTTTTCTTAATAAGTCTCCTGTATCCTAAAGGAAAGTGAAAACATTACTTCTTCTTTGTGGGCCCGTCATTTCTCAATGGCTGCCGAACTTTATGTGTAAAGTTCGCCATCCGGGAAGGGTGCATCAAAATGATAGGTGAAGTTGTATTTTCAGCGACCTTAAAGATCGCGTGAGGAACGGGAGGAGAGTTTACGATGAATAAAATTAGGAATAATATTATAGCATTATTATGGATATTTACCATACCTTTATCCAATGTAATATACCAATTATTAAACAACAATGGCAGAGGAGCCAATAGTCTGGTGACTGACTTCGACCGGTCTACTCCATTTGTCGCAGCATTTGCCGTACCCTACCTTTTATGGTTTTTATTTATTGGGGTGACTTTGGCATACCTCTGCTTTAAAGATAGAAGTACGTATTATAAGACACTGATGGCTGTAAATATCAGTCTGATTGCCTGTTATGTCATCTATTACTTCTATCAGACAACTGTGCCCAGGCCGCAATTGGTGGCAAATGACATTTTTACAAAGCTTGTCGGATTTATATATTCCTCCGACCAGCCTTTTAACTGTTTTCCCAGCATACACTGCCTTACCAGTTACATTATGATGAAAGCAATTTATAGTAGTTCCGTAAGAAATGCAATAAGTACCTTGGTTGTATATGGCTCCGCGATATTGATCATTTTATCCACGCTATTTATTAAACAGCATGTTGTACTGGATGCAATTTCTGCTATACTTCTAGGTGGAGCTGTATTTGATCTTGTTAGCAAATTCTACGGGGAGAGGATGCCGAAATGGGTAAAGAAACAATTCTCATTGTTGACGATGAGAAAGAAATTGGAAACTTAATCGAAATCTACTTGAAAAATGACGGTTATCGTGTGATGAAGGCCTTCAATGGGATAGAAGCCTTGAGAGTCCTGGAAGGTGAACACGTCGACCTTATTATACTTGATATCATGATGCCCCAAATGGATGGAATTCAAGCGTGCATGAAGATACGGGAAGAGAAAAACATGCCCATTATCATGCTTTCTGCCAAAAGTCAGGATATGGATAAGATCCTCGGATTGACTTCCGGGGCGGATGACTATATGACAAAGCCCTTTAACCCTCTGGAACTGGTGGCAAGGGTCAAATCGCAGCTGAGAAGGTATACGAGATTGAACACTCCTAGAGTCGAGAAAGCGGATGAAATTGAGCTGGATGGGCTGTTGATCAACACGGCGACCCATGAAGTCAAAATCGATGGCAAAGAAGTGAGATTAACTCCGAGGGAGTTCGATATCCTGGAGCTATTGGCCCGTAACAAGGGAATCGTTTTCAGTGTGGAAAAAATTTATGAAAGGATATGGAAGGAGGATTTTCTGGAATCGGAGAATACGGTAATGGTCCATATTCGAAAAATCCGGGAGAAGATTGAAGAAAATCCAAGAAAGCCACAGTATATAAAAACCGTATGGGGGGTGGGGTATAAAATTGAAAGTTAGAATACCGTTCGCCGGTTTGTTTACGAAGCCGTTTCGTTTCTTCACGAGCGTCAGGAAAACTGTGTCCAGTCAAGTAAGGCAGAGCCTTCGGCTGCAGCTTATTTTGACTTTTGGAGTCTGCCTTGTGCTATCCATATTTGTTGCAGGCATTACAAATGATGCCTTAAGAGGTGCGTCCCGCGATGCAAGCATTGACTATGCAAGTAGTCTCCATGATATTGATAATGAGACTCGAAATATCGCAGATCGGGTTAATGAAAATCCTGATATTTTACAAAGGGAGGCAAATCTTCTGAGTTTGCTGGATGGGTCAACGGTGCGCAATAATATGCGAGTGCTTCTTGTGGACGTGACAGGAAAGGTTCTATACAAATCAAGAAATTCCCATGAAGACCAAATTGATCTATACAACATCATCCGTAATGCAATGGATATAAGGAATGAACGATATGCAAAAAGTAAAGGAGGAGAGTTTTTCAGCTTTTATCCGGTAAATTTAAATGGAGTCAATGGTTATGTAGTTTCCCTTGCAGTGCCGGAGCCCAGGATTGTATACAGAATTAATGGAAATAGCACTGCCCTTGGATTTCTTGCAGGACTGGCATTCTTTATGTTTCTCTTTTACTTCCTTACCAAACGGAAAATGAGGTATATAGAAGAATTGGCACAGGGGCTTCTGGAAATATCGAAAGGGGATTTAAACTTCCGGGTAGTAAAGAGAAGTGCCGACGAACTGGGATCACTCTCCGACAATATCAATTTTATGGCAGAAGAACTGAAAAACAAGATCGAGAGGGAACGTCAGGCGGAGAAGACAAAGAACGAATTGATCACGAACATATCCCACGATCTGAGAACCCCTTTGACTTCCATCATGGGATACCTAAAGCTGATCAATGATAAGCGGTATGCTGATGAAAAGGAACTGGAGGAATATGCAGGAATTGCCTATGGCAAGGCAGAAAAACTCAAGGTTTTAATCGAGGATCTCTTTGAGTACACCAAACTGTCTAATGAAGGAGTCCGGTTGAATACCAGCAGTGTCAATATTAATGAGCTTCTGGAGCAGCTTATGGAGGAAATGGTTCCGCTTTTTGAGGAAAACAACTTAACTCTTGTTCACAGAATTCCCCGGGAAAAAGTCGAGGTCTTTGTTGATGCGGAGAAGATGGTGAGAGTGTTTGAAAACCTTCTGATGAATGCAATAAAGTATAGTAACAAACCGGGGGAAATAAGGGTTGAAATGGTGGAGAAGGAGCAGAATGTAATTGTAATCGTACAGAACCAGGGAGAGTCGATCCCGAAACAGGATTTGCCCAAGCTTTTTCAACGTTTCTACAGGCAGGAGAAATCACGGACGTCCGCTTCCGGCGGTTCCGGTCTGGGGCTTGCCATTACACAGAGTATTGTAGAGCTTCATGGCGGAAAAATATGGGCGGAGTGTGAAGGGAGTACCATTCGGTTTTGTGTCAGCCTGGTTAAATAACAGATGCCTGGCAAGGATCATTCTTGCCAGGCATTTATTAGTTAATAAAAGTAAAAAACTTTAGAATTTTCACGAGCCAGTCACTCAACCTGGGATAGGCGTTTTTAATCAGGTTGAGGGTTTCCTGGGACGATATATTGGAATTCTGCAGAACATATTGTCCATGGGCTCGCTCTCCAATAGCAACAGTCCCTCGGGCATAGCCACCAATGGCGACATTTCCAATGGCTGCGCCACCCATGGACATAAAGCCCGCAGCAAGCCCTCCGCAAGCCAGGATACCAATAGCTACTCCACCAAGGGAGAGCAGTCCGAGAGCCGCTCCACCCAGAGCAAGCAAACCGACAGACAATCCTCCCAGCGAAAGCCCACCCATGGCGATTCCGCCAAGGGAGATAACGCCGATAGATATATCGCCTATAGCAATAATTCCTTTCGCAACCCGCGGCGTGAAGGAGTGTTTGTGAGACTTTACCATCCTGTGACTCCGGGTATTAATATGAACAAGAGGAAGGCCGAAGAGGGTGGTTTTGGATTTATATTCATAGTAACCCTTCGAATAATCCCTATACTTATCTCTTTCCTTAACCAGTCTGTCAATGACTTGCTCCTTATCTTCATAGATCGAATCCATGAATTCTTTGGCCACTTCCTCGGGTGTCCCCATTTTTTCGATGATAGTATCTATGGTACTGCCTTCATAAGCTTCCGCGATATGGGAATACAAGTCTTTCCAAACCCGGTCCTTCATCCTGTCGTCTACCACCATATAATCCAGAACTTGATTGATATATTCCTCGATATTCCTATCCATTTTTCATACCCTCCATATCCAGAATTGAATATACTGCAGATACTAATGTTGAAAACTCATGGATCATCTTTTCCAATTCATGTAAGCCGTTTAAGGTGATTTTATAATATTTTCTGGGGACTCCCCTTTTCTCTGTTTCCTGTTCCCAATAGTTCTCAATAAAACCGCTATCCTCGAGTCGATAGAGGACTGGATACAGAGTTCCCTCCTTTAGGCTAAACACCCCGTTACTCCCTGTATTCAACTGCTGTATCAGCTGATATCCATACATATTCTGAAGGCTAAGGAGCTTAAGGATAAGAATTTCAAGAACTCCCTTCTTTAGCTGCTTTCCTACTTCATCCACGAAAATGCCTCCTATTACAAACTAATTAGTATTACTAAATATATTGTAATATTAAATATATATACTGTCAATTCTTCCTAAAAGAAATTCTTGATTTTCCTATGTGCGAGAGGTATAATCGAAACGAAGGTCAGAAAAGGTCAGAATGTCGAGATAAATCCTTTTGTGATCGGTTGAATTTTGCAAACCAGGTGTATACAATAATAGTAGAAATAAAACAGTGTTAACTGGTTTGACCTGTGATTCACAGGGGAAAGATTAGTATGTTTACTCGATACAAGATGGAGGTATGTTTGTGCAATACAGGGATTATTACGAAACATTGGGTGTATCTAAAACTGCATCCCAGGATGAAATAAAGAAGGCCTATCGGAAGCTCGCTAAACAGTACCATCCCGATACAAACCCGGGGAATAAGGCGGCGGAGGAAAAATTTAAAGCAGTAAGCGAAGCTTATGAAGTGCTGGGAGATTCCGAAAAGAGAAAAAAATATGATACCTTCGGACAAAGCACAAATTTTAGAAACGGATTTGACTTTGATCCTTCGCAGTTTGGTTTCGGGAAAAATGCAAAGTATGAGTACAGAACCGGAGGGAATGGCGGATTTAGCGATTTCTTCAATATGTTTTTCGGCGGCGGTGGAATCGATATGGACTCGATCTTTTCACGGGCCGGAAGAGGAGGAGCAGGAAGGAATTCATGGAATGCTCCGCAAAAAGGACAAGACAGGGAAGCTGAAATCTCTGTAACTCCTGAGGAAGGCTTCCGAGGCATTGAAAAGAGAATTACCGTGCAGGGAGGCGGAGGCGAGAAGACTGTTTCCTTCAAAGTGCCTCCAGGAATCAAGGATGGAGAGAAAATCAAACTGGCAGGACAGGGGTCTCCCGGTCTGAATGGAGGAGCGTCAGGAGATTTATACCTTATCGTAAAGATTAAGCCGGGTTCCGGCTTTGAATTGGAAGGAATGAATGTCAACACGACTCTGGATGTATATCCCTGGGAAGCTGCTTTGGGAGCTGAAAAAGCGGTGGAGACACTGGAAGGGAAAATTATTGTAAAAGTGCCTCCCGGTATACAATCCGATAATAAGATACGAGCAGCCGGGAAAGGGTATATTGATCGAACCGGCAGCCGGGGAGACCTATATATCAAAATCAGAATAATGAATCCAAAAATCTTGACGCCTGAGCAGAGAGAGCTTTATGAAAAGCTGCAGCAGATAGAATAAGGAAGTGGCAATCCGGGGCTGATAAATTACGCTTGTTTCCGTAGAACTTGATTTACCATACTTTCTCAATGAGCACAATTTGTGCTAGAATGTTAAGAGACATAAAAAATGTGGTAATTGTAGATTAAGTGTCCTACATAGGAGGAAGTGTTTTCATGCTCAGGTTTATAGATAAGCTGTCCGGATTAACGGCAACAGTGAATAACGGGGTCGAACTTGATGGAATTTTGGATTACGTCTATGAATCCTTTAAGGATTATATCCCTTATGAAAGAATTGGTATAGCGCTCCTGGACGGTCACGGATGCATCTATGCGGAAGTAGCACGATCGGATAATGAACCGCGGTTGAAACAAGGGTATCATGTGGATTTGAATGAAACGTCCCTGCTATCGGTAGTAGAGAAGCGGGAACCGAGGATTGTAAATGACTACCTGGAACATTTGCTGGCATATCCGACATCCGAGACCACAAAAATGATGCTGGACGAGGGGCTGCGATCCAGTGTCGCTTTTCCTATTGTAATAAACGGGACAAGCGTTGGAGTTATTTTTTTCTCCAGTAAGGATCCTTATAAATATAATGAGGGTTGCATACCCTATATTCGTATGGTTACTCAAAATATAGGTATGGCCATTGAAAAAAACCTACTGGTGGATGATTTGATACTGACCTCTATCATCGGTTTTGCGAAGCTTGTAGAGGCAAAGGACAATGACACGGGGCAGCACATTGAAAGAATACAGAACTATTCAAAAATCATTGCTGAAAACCTGGCCAGATCCGATAAATATAGTAAGATTATCAACAGCAGATTTATAAAGGATATTTATAATTTTAGCCCGATTCATGATATCGGCAAGGTAGGAATCCCCGATTCCATTTTGCTGAAGCCGGGCAAGCTGACGGAATCGGAATTCGAAATCATGAAAACCCATACGACCCTGGGGGCCGATATTTTGATGAAGGCCAGCAACGACCTCTTGCGAAAGGGGAGGCATCTGTTTGATATGGGGATTCAAATTATCCTCAGCCATCATGAGAAATACGATGGAAGGGGCTATCCTTATGGGCTGGAAGGTGAGGATATACCGCTGGCAGCTCGGATTGTTACGGTTGCGGACGTACTGGATGCGCTTATGTCCAAAAGAGTTTATAAAGAAGCCTTTCCCGCGGACGAGGCTCTGGGCATTATTAAAATGGAGAGTGGAAAAAGCTTTGATCCTGATGTAGTGGATGCTTTATTTGCCGGGATGGACGACATCATGCAAATCTATGATAAGTTGAGGAAATAATAAACTGCAAATCAATAAATATAACATAAATAGTAAATAATATCATTGGGTGATTAAATGATATATATTTATAATTGTTATGGAGGGACTCATTCATCGTCACTGGCTTCCGCCATCCATCTTAAAAAACTTCCGCAGGACAGAGTGCCTACGAAAGAGGAGATACTGGGAGTTGATTATTTTAATCGGCTGACGTATAAGGATATGGGAAGGCTTATATTCAGAGGAACGGATGATGAAGGGAACAATGTATATTCTGTTGGCCGGGGAACATCAAAGGTAATAATCCCCTGCCTGCAAAATTTTATTACTATACTATGCAAGGAATATGAATTTAAGGAAAAAGTGGTTTTTTCCAATATGTCTCCCACAGTACCGCCTGCCATGACATGCGGAGGCTTTTTCTCGAGAGGGTTGGGGATCGATTTTATTGGGGTTCCCTTACTGGTCGTGGGGGCGAAGCAGGCATACTGGAAAATCGCAGACATTGTTAAAAATACCCGGCAAGTAGCGAAGGATTCACAAGAGGATGTAGTGGTGCTCGAAAATAAGGGTAAATAAAGACAAGATTAGCATGGGAATCATATAAACAAGGAAGTGAAATGTGAAACACACTTTTGCGGTCACAGAAAATAGTAGAATAAGTCATGTGACTGCACCCAGTATAAAAATGATAGCGGGGTATGCAGGATGCAGGATAATTTTATGTTCATAGTATACATATTGTTGTTCATCAACCTGGCGGGCTTTATTATCGTGGGGGTTGACAAATTCAAGGCCGGACGGAAACTGTGGAGGATACCGGAACGGGTTTTCTTTTGGTTTGCGATTGTTGGTGCATGTCCCGGGATTTATGCAGGATTTTTACTCTTTCACCATAAAACCCGCCGTTGGTACTTCATGTACGGTGTACCCTTTATCTTTGCTGTGCAATTGGCATTGGTATACTATATAGGCATGCAATAAAAGAAAACCCTCTCAAAGCTTGAGAGGGTTTTCTTTGGAATTGGCGGAATATAACTTCTGCTGCACCTTATCCCTTGCAATAATTTTTTACAGCTTCTACAATGGTATATATATCCTCCCGCTGTACCCAATAGTTTGTCACAAAGCGCATCATACCGTTTTCCGCCGGATTGATCTTTATGCCCTTCGTAAAAAATTCCTGAACGAGCCCGTCCGTATTACATCCTGTATCGCTCATATCAAAGAACACCATATTAATGTGCAGATCCTCAAGATTTACTTTAATTCCGGGAATTTTTGCAAGCTCTTCTCCGAGAAGTCTTGCATTGGCGTGGTCTTCGGCCAGCCTTTGAATCATTTCCTTTAAAGCAACCAAGCCCGCAGCGGCAAGGAATCCGGCCTGCCGGAGGCCGCCACCCATCAATTTTCGTCCTTTACGGGCTTTGTCGATAAATTCCTTACTTCCCGCCAAAATAGATCCTACAGGAGCGCAAAGGCCCTTTGACAGGCAGAACATTACGGAATCGCAGCAGCGTGTAAGTTCTGCAGCTTCTACACCCAGATAAACAGCCGCATTGAACAGCCTGGCTCCGTCCAGGTGCACAGGGATACCCTGCTGTTGTGCGATTCCGTAAATTTCTCTCATATTCCGGAGCGGAATAACACGGCCGTTGGAATGGGCATTTTCGAGGCAAATCAGGCCGGTTCTGGGAAAATGGATATCTTCTCCCCGAATCTTGGATGCGACTTCTTCCGGGTCCAGCTCCCCTTTGCTGCTTTTTAAGGTTCTAAGCTGAACGCCTGCGATCACCGCTGCCGCTCCCACCTCATGGGCCACAATATGGCAATCATCCCCCAGGATGACTTCGTCTCCCCGGATGCAATGGATGAACAACGCAAGCTGATTACCGAAAGTGCCGCTGGGTACGAACAATGCAGCCTCTTTTCCCACCAGATTGGCAGCATACTCTTCCAGTTCCCGGACTGTGGGGTCGTCGGCGTAAACATCATCGCCTACTTCTGCATGGTACATAACGTCCCGCATTTTCTGTGTAGGCATTGTAACGGTATCACTTCTCAAATCTATATATCGCATTCAATATACCTCCTAAAATCTTATATGACAGTATTATACCTCATAAGAAGGTATAGTAGAATATGCATGTTTTACATAAATTTTTAGGGGTAAAGGGAGGAATATCCTGACGGGCCGCAGTTCCGTCCGTGAACCGGGTTCTCCTTCTATGGGGTTGCACAGAGTGGACTGTATTCGTTAGAAATGCAAAATATAGTTTGAAGGTTTATTTGAAAGGTCTTCAATGGTATAATTAGTTTTAATTACTAATTCGTGATGGGAGTGACAGTGGGTTTGTTTGACGAAAAGGCATTAGGGGTCATACAAGCACCCTCCATAAATTACAAAACTGTTTTACAGGGACCTACAGGCTGTGGAAAGACCACTGTACTAATAGAACGATACCGGTATATGGTTGAGAAAATGGGGGTACCCAGTGACAGCATATTGGTTCTGGTATTAAACAGGGCACAAGCGGAGCTATGGACAGAAAAGGCTGCCTTTAAAGCCTCGGGGAGAATTTGGGTCAGTACATATTATTCTTTTATACAAGAACAGCTCAATACCTATTATCCGCTGGTTTTAAAGAATTGTCCGGATATTAGGAACAAGGATTTACGTCCCGTCTTTCTGCCTTTTGAAGCGTCCAGATATCTGGTTTCAAAAGTTGTTGATTGGCGCAGGGAAAACAAGGGAATCTTTCCTTCTATAACAGCAGAATCGGACAGGATCGCGGGAGACCTGGTAAGCAACCTCTTTAAAGCGGCAGCTTCCGGCTTCCCTTTTGATGAAATCAGCCGCAGGCTGTTTAATTCCCTCCCCGTAAAAGAGGATGACAAGAGAGAAAGCTATAGGGAGTCGGAGGAAGTGCTGTCGGCATACAAAAAGAAATGTATGAGTCTGGGCGTCTTTGATTATGGCATGGCTGTGGAGATTTATAGTACCTGCCTTTTACAGGACGAGGAATACAAGAGGCATTTTACGCAGAGAGTCCGACACCTGATGGTGGATAATATCGAAGAAAAGTTTCCCGCAGAGGTTGATTTTATTGGAATGATGCAGCACTACCTGGATACCTGTATCCTCGGTTATAACTATGAAAAGGGAAGTGAAAATGGCTGGGAGGGTGTACACCGTTACCTAAAGGAAAAAATAACCGGGCGCTATGAAGTGATCGACCTCGGTAAATCCCATACATGCAATGCCTTTATGTATGAATTTTCGGAGATGCTTTTTGAAAATATACGATCCAGCAGTGTAAAAAAACATAAAAGTCCTGTGATCGAAAGGATTCCTCCTGTAGAGCTGCGAAGCGAGATGCTGGAAAATATAGGGGATAAAATTTGCAGGTTAATCAATGAGGACGGGTATCAAGCTGCAGATATTGCAGTGTTATCTACCTATGCCGATCCGGTAACAGAACTGGTAATAAGCAAAGTTGCGAATGAGCGGGGAGTTCAGGTGAATAACATTGCCAGGAAGGAAAGGATTGTAGACAACGAAGTGAACTTTAGCCTCATCGTATTGGCACAGCTCTGTTTTCCCTCCTATGGTTTTTATCTCAACACGGATTATCTTCGGGTATTGGTAGGGAGACTGTTTGGTGCCGATCCTGTAAGGGCCTGGCTGTTGGCCGAGGAGATTCACGCGGAAGGAGCTTTTCCCCATCCGGAGCTTTTGAAAACATCAAAAAACTGGGATAGACTTAAGTCGAGAGTAAATGTGGACCGGTACAGCTTTATCCGCGAATGGGTGGAGGCACATAAAAAAATCAGTAAGACCCTATCCATTGACCGGTTTTTCTACAAAGCCTTTCTGGAAATATTTTTGACAGAACAGATGTCCCTGGCGGATATCCGGCAAGTGGCCATGCTGATACAAAGGGCTGAAAAATTTGTTGATGCCCTTAACCGGTTCACAAACATGAATTCAGGAAAGGGATTCCTGGAAGTTTTGCTGGCGGGAATGAAAAAAAGCGACTTGGGCAGTGCTGAGGCAGAGGGAGAGAATGAAAAGGGTTCCGTACTTTTGGCAACCCCGCAGGCATATCTGGCAGGACCTTTCCATCACAAGGTGATACTCCTGGCCGGCATTAGCAGTCGAAACTGGATCCCGCGGAATGTGAAGGAATTGACAAATCCCATTGTGCTGCATAGGGCCTGGGACCCGGCGCAAGTGTACACGGAAGAACTGGAAGAAGAGAATCAAAAAGCAGGAGTTGCTTCGATCCTGCGTGCTGTGACGAAACGATGCGGAGAAAAACTGGTGGTTTTCGAATCCGCTTTATCTGCCAATGGCTATGAGAACGATGGACTGTTGGGGGAATACTTGTAATGAGCAGTAAATGGGGAAAAAGGAAGGGGCGAAAAAGCATTGGGACTTAGAAAAGGGCAAAAGGAGCTTGTGGAGCAATACCGGGGAGGCTTTTGTGCGGTACCGGCAATACCGGGCGGAGGAAAAACTCATTGCCTTTCCCTGTGGGCTGCGGAAATGATTGCCCAAGGACTGCATAAACCCGGAAAGATCCTTATTGTAACCTATATGAATAGTGCCGTTAACAATTTCAAACAGCGGATTGCAGCAGAATTGGCAAGACGCGGGATCGCAGGAAGCAACGATTATTTCGTATCGACCATCCATGGGCTTTGCCTGCAAATCATAAAGGAAAAGCCTGATCTGGTAGGCGCCAATGAAGAGTTTGAAATTGCCGATGGAGTGACCAAATATAATATTATCAATAGTGCGGTGGAAGAATGGCGGAGAAAAAACGAAGGGCAATTCCGGCAATTTATCGAGGAGGAACAACTGAAGGGGAATCGAGCAGCACAAAGCTGTAAAATGTGGCAGGACAGGCTGTGTGGGATTATTCCTGCCTCCATCGGGGATTTCAAATCCCGTGGAGTAGGACCGCGGAAAGCCAGGGAACTATGCAGCAATCTTCCCGGTGATTCCATACTCAAATGTATAGCAGAAATCTATGAGGTATATGATCGAAGACTTAAAATGGAAGGCCTGATGGATTTTGACGACATGCTGTACAAAGCAAGAGATTTACTGGAGAAGGACAAAGTGCTTCTTGAGAAATACCGGCATAAGTATTCCTTTGTCTGTGAAGATGAGGCCCAGGACTCAAATCTTATTCAAAGCGAGATACTGACCCTGATTGCAGAGGGGAACCTACTCCGGGTAGGGGATAGTAACCAGGCCATTTGCGGCAGCTTCAGCAACAGTGACTTTTCTCTCTTTAAAAATTTCTGCCGGCAGCCGGAAACGACGGTGTACGGTATTACCCAGTCCAGTCGGAATACCCGGGATATTATCGATCTGGCCAATTATTTTGTGCGGCTCGTCCGGGAAGAACATCCGGTGCAGGAATGCAGGGAAAGCCTTCTGCCGCAGATGATAGAACCGGTTGGGGAAGAGGACGAAAGACAGAATCCTGTCACACCGGAATACGGGATCAAATCACGGATTTTTGAATCCTGGGAGGAAGAATTCCGAAGTGTTGTGAAGCAAGCTCTTCGTATGACCCGGCTGCATCCGGATAAAACCATTGCCATACTGACTCCTACTTCGTGGAAAATCAGCGATATCGTCACCATGATGGAATCCTGGGGGATGGAGTTTGAAGAGCTTGACAACAGTTCCGGAGAGAGAACTCGGGTGCTTCGGACGCTGGGAACCGTAATTGATTTCCTGGCAGAGCCGGGCAACAGCGAAAAATTCGCCCGAATGATGGTGGAATGTCTGCTGTCCGTAGAAAAAACCGACAAACAAGCAAATCCTCTGGCGTATAAGCAGCAAAAAGACGCTTTGGAGGCGTTTATAGCAAAATGTAATGTGGAAGACATACTGTACCCTATGGAGGGAACAATGCCTTTGGAGGAGGCTCCGGAAGCCCTCAGGGATACATATCTTTGGAGGGAATGCATTCGTCAGCTGCCCATCGCCCGGGCGCTGCTGGAGTATCCGCTCATTCCCTTTGAAGGCTTGATCCTGTTCATTGCCCATCAGCTTGGTTTCGGCAGAGAGGAAAAGGCGGTAGTGCAAAAAGTCGCATCGGATGTCCGTTTTCTGTCGGTCCAGGACAAGCAATTCAGGTTAAAGGATCTTTCCCAGGAGCTTTTGCAGCCTAAAAACATATTCAGTTACTTTACAGGAGTTGTGTGGGAACTCAAAGGGTACGAACCCCGGCCCGGTGTGGTCACTGTTTCTACTTACCATAAGTCCAAGGGGCTTGAATGGGATATTGTATTTCTTACGGGCCTGAGCTATGCAGATTTTCCGGTTACTCTCAACGACCGGTTTATAGGAGAGTATTGGTTTCTGAAACAGCAATATAAGAATCCTACAGCTCTGACGAAGTCCGAGATTATGAAGGTCGTCGAGGGAAGAGCCACAGGAGACTCCTTTACGGAATCAAAAATCGAGACCATTTCGGAAAGAGCAAGGCTTTTGTATGTGGGCATTACCCGCGCAAGGCAATACCTCTACCTTTCCGGTTTTCATGCGAATCAGGGAAAGAAAAATGAAGTTTTCCCTTCCAGGTATTTAAGCGAAATTACAAAATACCTGCATCAAAGAGCGACGGAAGGAGGCGGTGGTGCATGAATTTTGAACACTTTTATTTTACGCAGCAGTCCTTAAAGGCTTTTGAAAGCTGTCCTCTCAAGTTTAAAAAGCGGTACATCGAAAATATCTATTGGGGAGAGCCGCCGGAGGAAAATGTAAGGCGGCGTATGCAATTAGGGAAGGATTTTCACCTCCTGGCACAAAGATATTTTATGGGAATACCCAGGGAAGATGCCGGGGCTGCGCTGCAAAGCGAACAACTGGAAAAGTGGTATAACAGTCTGAAAAGGTCTTTCCCGCTGGATAAAGATACGGTGTACCTGCCTGAATGCAAATTAAAGCTGAACTCGGGGCGCGGGTGTCTTGAAGCTAATTTTGACCTTCTGGCGATAAAGGATGGGCAAATCACCATATGGGACTGGAAGACCGGGAGTTCACAAAACAATGCGGAAAACTCCCCACGAAACCGAAAGCTGCGCGGAAGTCTTCAAACCATGGTCTACCTATTCGTATTAAAAGAGCTGGGATATTTGATAACCGGGGAGAAGATGGATTGTGAAAACCTCAGGATGTGTTATTGGCAGCCGGAGCCTGCTGCAGTCATAACGGAAGTGATTTATAGTGATGATTTGCATGAAGCATTTTTTGCAACCCTTTTTGACCGTATAGAAGTGATACGGCAGTATGACTACAGTACCTTTGACAAATCACTGTATGGTAGGAGCTGCAAATACTGTGAGTTCAACTGCTTCTGCAACAGTGAAAAAGTGGACTACGAGGCAGTTTATACAGAGGATTTCCTAGATACCGATTTGTAATTTAAGCGCTGAAGAGAGGCTATATAGGACCTCCGACGGTAAAGGGAAAAAAGATTAAAAAAGTTTTAAAATAATGCTTGACTTTTATTCCAGTCCCGGTTAAAATATAATTCGTTGGCTCGCGGTGAGTAACATAAAGCACTGAAACAGTGCTTTCACCATAGCCAATAACGGTGACTATGCAATATGGCCCATTGGTCAAGTGGCCTAAGACACCGCCCTTTCACGGCGGTAACACGGGTTCGAATCCCGTATGGGTCACCAAAAAAAGTTCTTGACAAGCCGCTTTGTTGATGTTAAAATAACAAAGCGGTGGTTGAGAAAAAATGGCCCGGTAGTTCAGTTGGTTAGAACGCTAGCCTGTCACGCTAGAGGTCGAGGGTTCGAGCCCCTTCCGGGTCGCCATTATCTTACTACGCTGGTGTAGCTCAGCAGGTAGAGCAGCTGACTTGTAATCAGCAGGTCGGGGGTTCGATTCCGTCCACCAGCTCCATATGGGAAGGTTCCCGAGCGGCCAAAGGGGGCAGACTGTAAATCTGTTGCTTCTAGCTTCGATGGTTCGAATCCATCTCTTCCCACCAAAACCCAAGGTATAACGCCTTGGGTTTTTATTTGCTTCTTTGTCAATTATTGAGCAGCCATTTGTATAAAGTGCGTAAAATAAAAGTAGGGAACAGGTAAACCTGTTCCCTACTTTTATTTTCTTCGATTTAAATCTTTATCTTCAAAGTTCTTTGTTTGCCGTATCACGTAGAGCGGCCTGCCCTTGGCCTCATCGTAGATTCTCCCGATATATTCCCCTATAATGCCCAGTATGAGGAGCACGATACCGTTAAAAAACAGACTGACGGCCATCGTGGATGCCCAACCCTGAATCGCCTTGTTTGTAAAAACCCGCTGATAAAGTACAATGAGCAGATAGATGAAACTAAACAGCGAGAGGAACATACCTGCATAGGAGGCCAATTTCAGCGGCTTATAGGAGAAGGAGGTAATTGCGTCAAAAGCAAACCGCAGCATCTTCTTCAAGGGATATTTTGTTTCACCTGCAAAACGTTTATCCCTCGAAAACTCAACGGCTGATTGTTTAAATCCGAGCCAGCTTATGAGACCACGGATGTAACGATTTTTTTCGTTTATGTGTTTTAACGCATCACATACCTTTCTGTCTATGAGCCGGAAGTCTCCCGTATCGACAGGTATATCCACATCTGTCATTTTCCTCAGAAAGCGGTAGAAGGCCTTGGAAGTGAATTTTTTAAAAAAGGTCTCACCTTTTCTTTCCGTTCTTTTTCCATAGACGACATCGAAGCCTTCCTTCCACTTTTCAATCATTTTCGGAATCACCTCAGGAGGGTCCTGCAAGTCACCATCAATTACGACGATGGTATCCCCTTCTGCAAAATCCATTCCTGCCGTAATAGCCACCTGATGGCCAAAATTCCTTGAAAAATCCACAAACTTAATATTTTTATCCGTTTCACATATTTCGCTAATAATTGCAGCGGTTTTGTCCCGGCTTCCATCATTGACAAACACGATTTCATAAGGTTCTTGAACTGAATCCATAACCTGTTTTAACCGTTTATAGGTTTCCAAAACCACCAATTCTTCATTATACATGGGAACAACTACCGAATGCATTACTTTATCAGACATAAACAAACGGCCTCCTTTCAATAAATTCTCCCCCCAAAAGGGAAATAGTATATGTTAGTACTTGCTTAGTTGTATCTTAAAATATCCAGCTTTTAAACCATTTCAGACTGTCAATATAACCTTTATTTACCTCCAGGCCTGACAAAGCAGGGTAGAACCAGATAAACAAAACCGCCGCCAGGCACAAATAGCCGTAAACCCAATATTTTGCATCTTTATAGCTTTCCATAAAGTGCTTAATTACATAAACAATAGCTAAAATCATAAAGGGGACGGTAGAGAAGAAGTGGTAGATCCACGTAATTCTACTGACCAGTACCCAAGGGAGATATTGAAAAGCCATTGCTACAAAGACAACTGTCATTTTTTTGTCTTTTTTATAAATCGCAATAACCAGGGCCATCGCGATTGCAAATATTCCAAACCACCAGATTGCAGGATTTCCCATAGTTACAATGGTGGATGCCTTATCCGGGGGGAGGTTGGAGCCGCTATAGAACCAGGTGGGTTTAAAGATCACCGGCCACTCAAACCAGGGGGAAGAGAAGGAATGCGTTGCCTGCAGTTTGCTATGGTAGCTGTACATCTGTTCCTGATTATCCAGTACAAGCTGCAAGCCTGGTTTTGCACCCGGTACCAGCATATAGGGAATATAGGAGAGATAATAGATCACTCCCGGTATCACCACAAAAAACAACACACAGTAGAGCATGGTACCAATCTGGTATAAAGGAACAAAATGCTTCAGCCATTCGGGCTTATTCGCCTTATTATCAGCTGTTATCCTTCTATAATCGCGGTATTCCAATATCTTTGCCGTGAAAAACAGTACAGCCAGTCCAGCGCCTCCATAGACCGCAATCCACTTGCTGGCTACACCGATGCCGAAAAACAAGCCGCTCAGGAAAAGCGGTCGTAAGGATTTCCTGAATCCCAGCGTATAGGATTTGTTTACATAATAATCATACATGTAGTAATACATAAGTATGATAAAGAAAGTGCCGTAAACATCAATGGTAGCAATCCTTGTCTGGGTAAAATGCATAAAGTCAAACATCATAAGGAATGCCGTGCAAAAAGCATAGAATTTCTTATGAAAAAGCTTCCTGCCAAAAAGGTACATTAGCGGTATCATGGCCGCACCTACCAGAGTACCCATGATCCTCCAGCCAAAAGGATTCATTCCGAAAAGGGAAATGCCGATGGCAATGATAATCTTACCTAGAGGCGGATGAGTCCACTCAAAAGGCTGAAGCCTATGAATGTGCTCAAAAGCAGTGCGAGCATGGTAAATCTCATCGAAATACATGTCGGTCATGTAGGAAGGCGTGTAGGTAAAGGTATTCTGCTCGTCAAATAAAAGATTAACACTGCCCGCATCTCCCGAATCCGACTGTATATCGGTGATCTTAAAATCTTTTACAGGCTCCTGCTTGCCATTCTCGACAATTGCGATCTCATTGAGCGTAGAACCCGGAACCTCGAAAATGAATTTAAGTTTGTCCGTTTTAGCAGAGGCAGCTACAGATTTCCAGGAAAAAATGGCTTTTTTCTCTTCTGTAATCAAAGGAACGAATTTTCCTGTTTTGTCCGTATACTCCACGCGGAATTTGCCGTCGCCTAGGCCGCTGTAATAATAGAGCTTTGCGACATCGATTTCTCTGCCAAAATCAAGGACAAATCCCTCATCTGCTTTTGCCGGCTGCCATGAAGTTTGCGGTACCTTGAGACTGCCAAGATTAAAGAGCGCGATCAATAGGTATAGAAGAGTCATGGCGGCCATAATTGCCAGATCTTTTCTATCCAGCTTCAGACCAAAAGTACTTTCTTCCGGCGCTATATCCTTCTGCGCATTACCGGGCCGCTGCTGGTTCCGGTTGGAGGTTTTCGAGTTTATAAAGGCAAGTCCTGCCATCAGTCCTGCCAATAAAATAAGAAACAGGGCTGCAATCGCTGCGATGGAGCCCTTGTTTGCGGCAGGT
The DNA here is from genome assembly GCA_023419605.1 of Bacillota bacterium. Classification (GTDB taxonomy): domain Bacteria; phylum Bacillota; class Clostridia; order Acetivibrionales; family JAEZXR01; genus JAEZXR01. The sequence continues at coordinate 42,932 of JAEZXR010000015.1, forward strand.
TGGGCTGGGGAAGCGGATGCAAAGAAATTGACCGCCGATTTTCCTTCGGGAACCTTTGAAAGTTCTTCCACCACAAGGTCGTCAAACCAGGCTTTACCGGTATTAAGACTCCCATATCCCCCCAGGCCCAGCGTCACGATGATCTCTTTTTGCCCCTTATCGGTTTTACCGTATAACTCAACATATTCCCAATTGTTTCCCCGTACATCCTTAGAAGTATCTGTGATACCATCGACGGAAATGTTTGCACCTTTTGCTTCAGCACCCACATTTTCAGTCTTTATCCAACAAGAAAGTTTATAATAGGTATTGGCTTTGACCTTGATTTCTTGACGGAATCTGGCATCAGTAGCGGTTTTGTTCACAATCAATGCACTTTTCTGGCCCGAATGTTTTTCACTCTCATCCAGTTTGAATTCAGCGATATCGGGCTTGTCCCCCCAGGCATGAGACGTCCAACTGGATATTTTTTGGTTGGTACCTTCTTCGAAACCTGCATTCTGGGCAAGGTTGGCATTTCCTGCATATACTGTTGCAGTAAAAAATAAAAATAACACAAAAGAGAAAAGGTATGCTTTGACCTTCACTTTTTGACCCCCTTATAAGATAATTATGCTCCGGCTTCCGCAGCTCTCGGATTCTTTTCTACTTTTTCCTCATGGTATTCTTCATCCGTATTTATAGTCCAGGTATCATGGACGTATTGGCCTGCCAGTATGTTTTTCGCAGCATAGAGACCGGTCATAATGGAATGATCCATGTTGTTGTATTTAAACAGTCCGTACCTTCCGACAAGCTGCAGATTATCAAATCTTCTCAGATATTCTTCGATGACCCGCATATGTGCCTTATATCCCATTGCATAGGAAGGATAGGCCTTCGGGATTCTTACAATGGTATAATCCTTTATATCGGAGGCATTACAAATTCTTATCCGTTCAACCTCCTGGGCAGCCAGTTTGAATAACTCCTCGTCCGGCATGCTCCATAACTCATCATTTTCGTTACAAAAGTACTCCAACCCCAGAGATGTTTTATTGGGATCGGAAACCATGTCCTTGCTCCAGTTCTTAAAGTTTTGAATTCTTCCGAGTTTTACTTCGGGAGAATGTATATATATCCAATTATCAGGAAAAACCTCTTTTTTGTCAATTATTATATCGACGGTAAGAAGACTTCGGTAGGTAAGCTTGCTTACTGCTTCCAGTACTTCAGGCTCCGGCTGCGGATTCATGCTTTGCACCAGCTCTGTAATGGGGATGCTGGATATGAAATCCGTACCTTCCTCAACATGGATATTACCCTTTTCATCTGTGAACTCCACACTTTTGATATGGAAATTTTCATGGTTTACCCGAGTAATACGGCTTTTCAAGTTCACCTTATTTCCCAAGTCTTCTATTTTGTTTTTCATTTCGGTATACATCATACCGGGGCCGTAAACAGGATAATCAAATTCCTCGATCAACGTCTTTATATTGGTATTTTTCGGCTTAAATACGGCGTTGATAATGGCTGTGGTGAGGGATAAACCCTTAATCCTCTGAGCGGCCCACTCTGCCTGTATGTTTGAGCAGGGCATACCCCAGACTTTTTCCGTATAGGTTTTAAAAAAAATGGAATACAGTTTTTTGCCAAATCGGTTTGAAACCCATTGTTCAAAGGTCTCCTCCTTATTATAAGGAGCCACCTTTGACTTGAAATAACTCAGGAGGATGATAAATGTATCGACGATGCCAACGCCCATCAACGCATTCATGGCGGTTAGGGGGTAGTTGAAAAACTTATTCCTGTAGTAAATCCTTGAAAGCCGGGGCGTTTTTCGGAAGCTTTCCTTGAGAACCTCATGCCATAAGGAATCTACCTCGTCAAACTTGGTAAAAAACCTGTGCCCCCCCAGGTCAAAATGGTACCCCTTATACTCTATAGTTTTGCTGATCCCACCTACCTGTTGATCCGCTTCAAACAAAACACATCCATAGCCTTTCTTAGACAGCTCGTAGCCGGCAGTAAGTCCTGCGGGACCGGCACCCATTATTAATGTTTTTTGCATAGGGTCATCTCCTTACTATTAAAAAACAAATTTCTTTCTGGCAATAAAGTTCCAGAATAGAACAATAAAGGTCGCAGCTATTTTAGAAGAGGTTTTGATAAATCCGTCACTAAGGAAGTAAAGCAAGCTATACATGACCCTTCTGTCAATCAGTATGTATAGAATCAAGTTGCTCAGAAGGAGCCCCATAACTCCAATGATGGCAAACAATAGAAAATCCCTGCCAAAATCGAGAGTCAGCTTGTTGAAAACCCATTTCCTGCTTAAAAGGTAGTTTATGAGCAGCCCCGCGATAAAGGATAAAGTATTGGCGGCCAGGTGGTTCATTCCAAAAGCATTTGCTAAAAGTGTAAAAAGAGATATATCTACGACGGCTGAAATACCTCCCACAATAGCATACCGGAAAAACTGCACTATGAAGCTATTGCTCTCAAGAAAAAAGATTTTTCTTATATATCCTTCCATAGTTTCACCTCAAAAAAATAAGTCTGCTTTTTTGAACTTGCAAAAGAATGACTTCGGCTCTTTCGCTTGCTATGTCCTGCTGGAGTACCTGCAGACCCAGCAAAAAGTGGAAGTAATTCGCTTGCTACACCTTATTATGCTACCGGCTACGTATATTATACCTGAATATTTCACAATTTACCATAAAATGTATTATGCTCCTTCCATTCGTAATTTGGCTTGTGTTCGGTGGTCTGCTCCAGAAAATTTCAACAGCAACGGAAAGCAGCCTGGCAGGGAAATGTCTCTAGGGCGTATCATCAGGCGCTTTCCTTAGAGGTATTCCTTACGGGTCGGGAGAAATTTCCTACGCAGATCACTCTCACAACCAAATTACAAATTGAAGTTTATGATCACATGATGGGATGACCTGTCACATAAGCAAGGGTGCAGAAGGCAAGCAGCAATACGGAGACGCTTGTAAGCAATATGTCCGCAACTTTGTTTTTGGAAAGTAAAGCCAGCAGTATATAAATCGGGAAGATGCTCATAACGTATCTGGGTCCGCTAAGAAGCCAGGTAGGTGAGATGCTGACAAACAAATAAACAAAGAAATAAGCCATATAGGAAGCACGTATCTTCCGGAATCCGTATAGCAATAAAACCATGACACATAGTATGATAATGATTTGCGGGATCCACAAACTGACACTTTCTTCCGGTTTCCATGAAGCTGCATTGAGGACAAAGGTCTCCATATTGGCGAAGAACAGTCCGAAGCTTTGGCTCCAGTGATCCTTTTGGTACTCTAGAAATTTAAACCAATCTCCTGTGACGCTCTTATTAACCCATAAATAAAGGAGAGTACCAAATGGAATTAAAAAGAAAGATAAGCCTTTTCGCAAAAAATCCCTTAAAACTATCTTGAAGGCTTTCCCTCTCAAATGGTATACGACTTTGCACTGCACCAGGTATTCCACAAACACCGGGATTACAAGCAAAACTCCCAGCGAACGTGTAAAAGCAGCCAGCATGCCGCAGATGCAGGCAATGAGCCAACGCTCTTTTCTGGCATAGTAAAGGGTCATAATGGAGAGCAGGATAAAAAGGCTCTCACTGAAGGTGGCTCCCAGGAAAAAGGAGACGGGAAAGAGCAGCAGGTACTTCACCGAGTTTAAGGGTACATCGTCCCTAAAGTCCGTTTCTGTGAGCCGATACAGATAAAAACAGGCAGCCACAAGGCTGATATTGGATACAAGCATGCCGGACCAGAAATAGCTATTTATGAATAGGTGGAAGAATCGGATGACTAAAGGATAAAAGGGATAGAAAACGATAAGAAATCTTTTATCCCCGGTGGTCACATACCAGTTTTCTGCTATGAAAAGGTAGTGATCCGCATCCCACTTATTCCATATAAACTGAAAGGATGAAAAGGAATCACCTGCCTGCTTCTGAATCAACATAACGCCCATATATCCTAACAGGCAAATAAAAATTCTCGTGCAAACGGCCAAAAGAGAAACTATGAGCAGTATTCTGGTGGCCTTGCTTTTGGGTGGAGCTGTATCAGTAATTGGGACGTTTTCTTGAAAATCAGTTTCTGCAGCATTTTCTCCATCTTTGGAAGTACCCTTCAACACACCAATTTCCTTAAGCAAAATAAACAAGGTGGCAATAAGACCAAGGACAAAAACCAGCAATGAAAAAGTACTTACAACTTTTGCTAAAATTATCATAATAAAATCCTCTTACTTCTATTAGTGAACTTGACCCTTCCGGGGTGTCTGTTTTGGGGACTTGCCATCATCATTTTGCAGGCTTGCAACCGGCAACAGCCGGTTTCTTGCGAATAAATCCACACATAGCTTTCCCAAATAGATGAGAAGGATGATATTGGCGAGTGAAACCAGCTTTAGTACCCAATCATCCGCAGGTACCCAGTAAACCTTCTTTAATGACAGGGAGAAAACCATGTAGGTGTTGATAAAACCGGTTATACTGGATACGGCATAAAACCACAGAATCCGGCGGTCCTTAAGGAATACGAAAGCCATAAGGGACAAAGCCAGAGCTGGGTACATATAACGTTCGTGCATTTTGGAGGACAGCACGAATACCCCTGTAATAAGCAGGATTGAAGCCAGAAGGGGGAGTGCTTCTCCTTTTCCTTTTATATAGAGGAACCAGGAAAATAAGGTGGTAAGTACAATGAAGATAAATCCCCAGGTGCTATAGCTGAAGACAAACAGTGTAAGGGTATCCTCTTTCCAGTTAGCTCCCAATAAAGCAAAGAGGTTAAAAGCATTGATCGAGGCCCCCTTATAGCTGGAAGCCGTGTTTAGAATCAGCTTAAAGATCCATAGGGGGTGCTGCGAAAAGGAAAAGGGCAGAATAATAATTACTCCCGCAGCCAAGGCATATAAAAAGCATTTTACAAAATTCATCACCTTTCTCCTGCGGACAAGTTCAAAGAACAACACCGGAAGAAAAATGATTCCCTGGGGTTTCATAAGAATTGCGACTGCGTACAGGACCGCCGACCAGGGAAGATTATTACGAATGAGAAGTAAAAGGGCAGCCGCAATGAGCATCGTAAAAAAGGAATCGACTTGTCCCCATAGTGCTGAGTTTAAGATTACCAACGGATTAAACAGGTATATACCTGCCAGCAGAAGTCTCCACTTTTCGGAAAGCTTTCCAGCACCGAGCCTGTAAATAAAATATGCGGTAACAACATCCGCTGCCATGGGAGGGAGCTTGATGGCAAGGGTATAGGCCCAGGAAGAATGGATGAAGCCAAAGAGCTTTGCAGCTTTTGCCACTACATACAAAACATAGATATAGGCCGGTGGATAGTCCACAAACCCGGCACTGTTATAAAAATGGGGAAGATCATTGGCTGCTGAAACAGCCCATGATTTGAAGCAGGCAATGTCAATGGGGTGTCCCTCGATAATGGGAGCTGCTGCTAATCGAAGAACAGCCCCGGTAGCAAGCAGCACAAAAAGAAATTTTCGGAACATGGCTTCTGAAACAGCTTTTTTACCTGTGTTCTTTCCGTTGGAGAAAAAAGCCCTGTACGCTGCTAGAACCGCTGCACCGGCGAAGAGATACAAGAGCAGTATTGTAACCAGACTTGAGCTTTTGTCCGGAGTTGTAGCCGCAGATGCAGCGTTCGAATTACTTGCGCTGCTTGCGGCAAGACTGACAGCGTTTACACCTTTGGGTAATTCCTTTACTTCTTCCACTTTGATGTCATCAAACCAGGCTTTTCCTGTATTGAGGCTTCCGTATCCACCCAGGCCCAGGGTCAGGATAAAGGATTTCTGGTTGCTGCCTGCCTTTCCGTACAGTTCAACCAATTCCCACTGATCTGTAGTTCCTTTAATGTCCCGTGAGGTATCTGTAACATCTTGAATTGAAATATTAGCACCCTTGGAGGTCCCAACGTTTTGGGTCCGGATCCAGCAGGACAGTTTATAATAGGTTCCGGGCTTCACTTTAACTTCCTGCTTTAATCGGGAATCGTTAGGTACAACATTGGTAATGGATACACTTTGGGTACCGGATTTGGACACTGTGGTGTCGTTTGCAAATACAGTGGCACCGGCCTCATTGACCCAAGACCCTGTAATCCATCCTTTGAAAGAACCGGAAGTAGATTCTTCAAAGCCTGGATTTTGTAAAGCCAGTTCACCTTCTGCAAAAACCTGGACAGTAATAAAAGCTGTCAAAATCAATATAAATAAAGCCGTTATATTCTTTTTCAAAGTAACCCCTCCTTGAGGATATTTATAAGTAATTTATGCTATTTTTGCAAATACTTCTGTGCCCTTTCAGAAACTGCAAATATATATACGTCTCCCTGGCTGAAAATTAAGGGGTAGTTATCCTTAAAGAATTTATTATCCACCTTATACTTGTCCTTCTCATAATTGCTGAAATACACATAATCGATTTTGTTTTGATCTGCCAGGGTTTTAAAACTGGAAGGATTTTTAAACATGCTCTCGACTTCACGGGCGCGTTCATCGTATTTGATTCCATGAAAGTTCAAATATACCGGGGTTCCCGAGAATACATTTCTTCCTGTCAGCGACGAAACCGGATTGTTGTGATTATCGGAAGTGATAAACAAGGCATCTTCCGGTGTGCTTGCCTTTATAAATTCCGATGCAGCTACAGCGCTTTTATCGAAGATCATGTAGGAGGACACCTTTTCCCGAACCAGCGTCAGACCGGCAGAAAAAGTACATAAAGCAAGAACAAAGGCCATCAGTAGCCATCGGCCGCGCACACCCTTCAGCTTTTCGTATGCATTCCATAGGAAGGCTGTTACTATAATTACCGTAAAGGCATACCAGATATAAAACAGCTTGTTGTTGTCATAGGGATTGGGCTGGAAGAGAACAAGCTCGGCAATTGCGAAGACGGCCAAAGCTCCTGAGTACAAGGACCAGGTTTTCTTGGTTGCGGCGGCAAGCGCAGGGATGAGTAAAATAAAAACAAGTCCCACATTTTTTACCCAGAACCACAGCCACGGGTCACTGTCGTTGGCCCAGTCAAACTTCCACTTCACAAAGCTTCCCCCGGTTGACTGGGGAAAGGTCCAGTAAAACAGTTGGGGGAGAGCGAGAACGGCAGCAATTAAAGCAAAATAGGACCAATGGATGATGTACTTCTTTTTGTTTTTAAACTGGAAAAAATACACAAAGCACCATAGAATACTAATGATGCCAAATCCCATAAAAGAATGAGTATGAATCATGGGCATCAGTCCTGCAACTACACCTGCACAAATGAACAGTTTTCGGTCCTCCTGCTGTATCGCCTTATACAAAAGCCATAGAGCGAGAAAGAGAAAAGTCCAGCCGGCCAGGGTTGTCCTCTGGGGGATGATCATATCACAAAGCACATTGACCCATCGGATGTTGTTGCCGGTGAGATTGGTAGGCGTTTGGTAAAATTCTGTGAAAATACGCGTGAAATTGGCCTTGTTCTTTTTTAAGCCATCTAAAAAATAAATAAACCCAAATCCTCCATTAAAAAAGAACAAAACAGAAGCGAAAACAGCACCATGTCTGTTTCTGAGAATCTCATAGGCAAACAGGAAAAAACCCGTAACCAGCATTATCACTAAAACATAACTGGGTAGAAGTACTGCCCACCGCAGTGGAGTACCGAAAAGATACAGGGAGGAAGAAAGGGAATCTACCAGGAAGGGGTAACTTAACCGCTGCCCGGGAAAAATGGAGTAGTCCGGGGGAAAGGTTCCTTGTGTGGCAATGCTGGTTGTAATACCCAAATGAAGACAAAGGTCGCCGAAGGTGGATTGCCCGACATAGAGCCCGCCATTTTTACCCGGCATCAGGGTATGACTGTATAACAGTATCCCTGTAAGAATCGTTATAGGAACTACAACATAAAGAAGGGAGTAAAAAACTTTATCCTTTTTTATAGGCTGCGGCTTTTGATCTTTCAGGTAATAACGAGTAACACCAAAAAGACCTGCCATGAAGAGCAATGCCAGGATATGACTAAGAATGGAAAATTTGAAAAACAAAGCAAAAGGGATAACGCCCCACATGAGGCCAAGAATCCCCGTAAGAGTCCCAATCCAAGCCCGAGTATACACTGGATATTGAGAAAAGTATGTATTGCAAATACCGATTCCCAAAATCAGAAATGCTACAAAGAGCAAAATTCCTATCACTTTTTAACGACCTCCCCAGTTATAAAAATTCTCTATCTGTATATGACTTTCTTATATAAAATAAAGTTCCATAAAACTACAACTCCCATCAGAAGAACTTTGGAAATTAAAGGTGACATACCCGCAATTTCTGAGAAAACATACATTAGAAAGACATTAACTACCAACAGGTTAAAAATAAAAAGAAGAGAATAAAGCTTCAACTGCCGCAGCAGATTATCCTGTGATTTAAAAGACCAAAATCGATTCAGGAGAAAGTTAATCCAGAAAACGACGGCATATACAATTACATTGGCTATAATGTATCCTACCGAAAACAAACGGTAAAGTATAAAAAACATCAGGTATTCTATACCAAAAGAAAGAAAACCTGTAATCAGATATCTTGTTAGCTGTTCAAAGGAGGATCCCGTCAGCAGGTCTGAGAAGAACTTATATTCTTGTAATTTAGTCTTTATAGCGGCTAAGTTCATAAAACCTCCAGGTCTGTTTTTGGTTAATTTTCCTTAAATTATATCAATTTCCTCTACCATATGCAAACGATAATAGGCCATATAGCGGATAATACAAGGTTAATCAACCGCAACCCGGATACAAAAGAAAGTAAATTAAGAGTATCTTCACTTGAAACTGGTTAAAGTTGATATACACTCTTCATTATAGTATACAGTTTTTGCCATATCAAGAAAGGATGGATAAAAAAATAAGGATGCATGTTTTAGGTGTTGTCATACAATAATAGTGTGTTATAATAGTTATGAAATGCAAGTCTGGATAGGGGAGGTTGCAAAAATGAAATTTACAAAAATGCAAGGACTTGGAAATGATTATATATATGTAAATTGTTTTGAACAAAATGTGGAGAATCCGCCTGAAGTAGCTAAATTTGTGAGCGACAGGCATTTCGGCATCGGCTCCGATGGCTTGGTCTTGATATTACCCTCTGATAAGGCTGACTTTCGCATGAGAATGTTTAATTCCGATGGCTCTGAAGCTGAGATGTGTGGAAATGCCATCCGATGTGTAGGGAAATATGTATATGATAATGGCCTAACGGGCAAAACCATTATTACTGTAGATACCCTTGCAGGTATAAAGGTACTGGATATGACGGTAGAAAACGGTAAAGTCGTTCTGGTCAAGGTAGACATGGGCGAGCCTATAATAAGACCGGTTGATATTCCAATCAACAGCACAAAAGAGCAATTTATAGCAGAGCCTGTAGTGATTGATGGTGTAACCTACAATGTAACCGGTGTCTCTATGGGAAATCCCCATGCCATAACCTATGTAGAAGATGTTTTAGCCTTTCCATTGGAAACCGTAGGACCCAAAATGGAGGTCCATACCCTTTACCCAAGGAAGATAAATTCTGAGTTTGTTCAGGTTATTGACCGGACAAATCTAAAGATGCGTGTATGGGAAAGAGGAGCCGGTGAAACTTTGGCTTGTGGAACCGGTGCTTGTGCGGTTCTGGTCGCTTCGGTGCTCAACAACGTAAGCGAAAGAAAAGCAACGGTTAAATTGCTGGGAGGGGACCTTATCATTGAATGGAACGAAAAAGACAATCATGTCTATATGACAGGTCCTGCCGTAAAGGTTTTCGAAGGAGAAATTGACCTTACAGCGATTACTAAAGAATAATCAGAGAGAAACCATATCAGTTAATCATGAGAGGAGAACTATAGAATGGCATTTGTTAATGAAAATTATTTGAAACTACCCGGAAGCTATTTGTTCGCTGAAATTGCAAGACGCGTAAATACGTATAAATCGGAAAACCCTGACGCGAGCATTATCCGACTTGGAATCGGTGATGTTACAAGGCCTTTGCCTTCTTCCGTAATTGATCATCTACATCAGGCTGTGGATGAAATGGCAAAGGAAGAAACCTTTAGAGGATATGGACCTGAACAGGGATACAATTTCCTCATCGAAAAGATCGTCGAGTTTGATTATGCACCGAGAGGAATCAGCCTGGACATCGGTGAAGTATTTGTGAGTGACGGTTCAAAGAGTGATACCGGAAACATACAGGAAATTTTCGGAACGGATAACGTAATCGCTGTAACAGACCCTGTATATCCGGTGTATGTAGATACAAATGTAATGGCTGGAAGAGCGGGCGAATTGGGCGCGGACGGAAAATGGAGCAAAGTAGTTTACATACCCTGTACTGCAGAAAACAATTTTGTACCGGAACTCCCGAAAACCAAAGTAGACCTGATATACCTTTGTTTCCCTAATAATCCTACCGGTACAACCATTTCAAAAACGGAATTGAAGAAATGGGTGGACTTTGCAAAGGAAAACAAGGCCATTATTCTTTATGATGCAGCCTATGAGGCATATATACAGGAAAAGGATGTTCCCCACAGCATTTATGAAATTGAAGGGGCGAAAGAAGTTGCCATTGAATTCAGGAGCTTCTCAAAAAATGCCGGATTTACAGGAACAAGATGTGCCTTTACCGTAGTACCGAAAGAGGTGGTCGCTTATACCGCATCCGGGGAAGCAGTACAGCTTAATAAACTGTGGAACAGAAGACAGACTACAAAGTTCAACGGTGTGCCTTACATCATCCAAAAGGGTGCTGCTGCTGTATACACGGAAGAAGGACAGAAGCAAATCAAAACTTTGATAGAGTATTACATGACCAATGCAAAGATTATTCGGGAAGGGTTGTTGAGCCTTGGACTGCAAGTGTTTGGAGGAGTAAATGCTCCCTACATCTGGTTAAAGACGCCCAATGGCCTTGATTCATGGGCGTTCTTTGATAAATTATTAAATGAAGCACACCTGGTAGGTACTCCCGGTGTCGGATTCGGCCCAAGCGGACAAGGATATTTCAGGCTCACTGCTTTTGGCAGTAGAGAAAACACTGAAGCAGCAATAGAAAGATTCAAGACAAGATTACAGCTGTAATAAATCAAACTGTGTACCCATAAAAATAAAAAACTTGAGATTCGTCTCAAGTTTTTTATTTTTATGGGTACACTAGAATTGTATTAAATACGGGAACATTGTGCAGGGTGATTTATGAAGCTGAGAAAAGTTGTATTTGTATCGTGCTTACTAATGGCTGCAATTTTATTTGTAAATGGAGTTATACTACTAATCAACCCTAACTTTAACACCAGCAGCAGTTTGAAACCGAACGCGGAGTTGCCTACGCCCATAACGATTGGTGAGGAAGAGGAAGGTAACAGCAATACCCTTCCCGACATAGTGGAAAAGACACCGGTGAACCTTCTGCTCATAGGCCTGGACCAGGAGGAGGTAAGATCGGATGTTATCATACTCCTGAACTATGATCCGGCATCTGGAGCCATGAACCTGTTGTCGGTGCCAAGAGATACTCGAGTAAAGGTACGAGGTAGATTTGAAAAAATGAATGCTCTCTACGCCTTCGGAAAGGAAAGCTTGTTAATCAAAGGGGTAGAGCAGCTTACCGGCCTTCCTGTCAATTACTATCTGACCCTTAATTTCAAAGGATTCAGAAAAATAATTGATACCTTGGATGGGGTAGAAATCAATGTGCCCTTTAACATGGACTATGATGACCCCGACCAGAATCTTCATATTCACATAAAAAAGGGAATGCAGGTACTGAATGGGGAAAAAGCCGAACAGTTTGTCAGGTATAGAAAAGGCAATCGGAAAAATGAGGGATATGAAGATGGGGACATGGGGAGGATCAAAATGCAGCAGGAGTTTATCAAGGAACTTTTCACACAAAAGATAAAATTACGATATATAGCAAAGGCAGATGATATTTTTTTCATTTTAAAAAAGTATATGAAAACAAATATTGAGGTTGGAGATATAAGAAAATATATGACGGGTTTTAAAAATGTATCCTACGATAAAATCAACATGTTTACCGTGCCCGGTGATTCGCAGTACATGAACGACCTGTGGTATTTCATTGCAGATAAAAAGGAAACCCGGAAAATAATTAATGAACAATTTTACAAATAAATATAGCACAGATCCGGTATGTTTTGCTCCGAAAGTGTTTTCAATAGGATGATTATATATTATAATCGGATATATACTCTGTGCGGGTATAAACTCAAAAAGCAGCGGAGTATGGATATTGCGGCAGGGACACATTGACAGTCTCAGTAAAGAGTGTAGTGTTCGTGCGTGGTGTATATCTTTATTGAAATAGCTTGGGAGTGCTGGATAAAATGTTAAACTGGGATGAACTATTAAATGAATGTTCACAATGTATGAGGTGCGATCTTGGTAAAACAAGAAAGAATATAGTTATCGGTAGAGGGAATACGGAGGCACCCTTGATGATGATCGGAGAAGGACCGGGTGAGCAGGAGGATCTTCAGGGTCTGCCTTTTGTGGGTCCAGCCGGGAAATTGTTGGACTTGCTCCTTGATGCCCTGATGATTAAACGAGAGGACTACTATATTGCCAATATTGTAAAATGCAGGCCGCCTTCAAATCGTGTTCCCATGGACGAGGAAGCCGAAAAATGCCTCCCCTTCCTTCGGAATCAGGTTGCCCTCATACGGCCGAAAGTCATCGTGTGTCTTGGCAGTACGGCCATGAAGTATATTGTTGACCGAAATGCAAAGATAACCCAGATTCGTGGACAATGGATCGAGAGGAAAGGCTATTGGATTATGCCCACCTTTCATCCGGCGGCGCTTCTTCGGGATGAGTCAAAAAAGGAGCTTTTCTGGGAGGACATGAAAAAGGTTAGGCAGAGGCTGGAGGCTATTTCACACAGTGATGAAATTAAATATAGATAGGATTCTGTACTGAATATAGAGGGATTACGAGGGGCACTTCTGCTTTGAGAGTAATCTCTCTTTCTTTTATCGCTAGTAGCTTATTGGATTCATTTTCGGCATCCTGTAGTAAATGCATTTACAGGGTATGGGGGGTATGATATAATATCATTACTACTTTAGAAATCGTTTAAAAGTCGTATCCTTAGAAAAAGAGTAGGTTCAGTCTGCCTATCCGACCTATAAGTAAGATTGAAATGAAAGGTTTGTGAAAGCCATCCTATGAAGCATTATTTAAGTACTATTTTTAGAAGAATCGTAAAAGGGAAAAAATTGTTTGTAAGGATGCTCAGTTCCTATATATTGCTCAGTATCCTACCTGTGATTATTTCCGGTGTATTCATTTACAAGCTCACTTCGGATTTCACCATTGAGGATACTTACGGCAATTATAAAAAGTCTTTGGAGCAGATGGTTTTCAACACAGATCAGCATATGATGGGAATTTATAATATAGCAAGAATTCTTGCAGAAGATACCACGGTGCGTTCCTATAAAGATTTTGACGTACAAAAAAGCAACTACAGCACCGATTTTATTAACTTTTTGAACAATCTTCAATTATACAAGAGTGCGTATCAAACCATTGACTCCATCTATTTGTATTACCATGACCGGGTGATAACTACCGAAAATGGAATGCGATCGGTAGATAATTTCGATGATGGCCAATGGTGCAAAAAAATTGTCGCAAAAGCTCGGGAAAGCAATCGATACCTTCTGCCGTATGTTACGGAGCTCAGGAAAAGATTCAATAATAATAATGAAAATAAATATGATTACTATGACATTATTTCTGTCATCAGCCCTATGGGGGGAAAGTATTATGAAAATGGAATGGTGGTCGTCAACATGCGGGAAAAGTCTTTCCGCGATAATCTGGATAAGCTAAAGCAAAATGACTATGACCAGATATTTATTTTAGATAAAAAGTCCCGTACTATCATCTCCAAATCCAATAAATCAGGAGAATTCGATGACATAACAGGGGAGGACCTTATGGGTTTTGTAAGTGAAGAAAAGGTGCCTCAAAGTGTTATGTTCAAAGACCAAAAGCTGATGATGGCTACAGTACACTCATCGGTGACCAATTGGGAATACATTGCCGTCAGTGACTATAATCGGATCACCGAAAGGGTTGTGTTTATCAGAAACAGTATCGCTGTGTGTGTCTTTCTCTTGATTATGATTGGCTTTGCTGCGGCTGTAGTGATTGTAGGGAAAATATATGCGCCCATTCGTAACATGGTATCCAATATTCTGAACCTGCAGGTGAAGCCAGGGGCGGACGAGGTATCCTCCATTCGTGAATATATTCAGGAAATACTGACCACCAGTGACCATAATAAGCACCTGCTCAGCAAAAGTCTTCCTTCCATGAAGGAGAATATATTTCTGAATCTGATCCGGGAGAGAATGGTAGATGAAGCTGACCTGGCAGAGAAATTAAGGCTATGCGGAGTCGAGTTGCAGCATAAAAACTACATGACAGTAGTGATTGCCATTGACACATATTCCAGACTCATGGAGAAATATTCGATGAATGAGCGACTCAATTTTAAGTACTATATACTCGAAGTCATAGGAGAAAAGCTGAATGAATTGGCTTTCGCCTATGGGATGGAAACGGACCAGGATAAAATCTGCTTTATTATCAATGCGAAAGAGGGATTAGAGGTTCAAATCATAAAGAAATTGTTCGCAGAGACAAAGAAATACATCTATATTAATACAGATATAACTTTTACAGTAGGAATTGGGAAGATTTACAGCAGTTTGGAGGGGGTTCGGTATTCCTATACAGAGGCGATGGAGGCGCTGAAGGAGCGCTTCACCCTGGGAGAAGATGCCATTATCTATATCGAAGATGTGGAAAATAGAAAAGGTTCCTTCTATACACATATAAAAGTGGAGGAAGAGCTTCTGAACTATATCTATGCGGGCAATGAAGAGAAGATATCCCAAATTATACAGAATGTTCTGGAGGATGCGGCTAGTAAGGGGTTAAAGGGCGAGAAAGTCCGGCAGATCCTGCTGGAGGTCATAAGTTTTGTAGGAAGACGGCTTTTCATGAGTGGTATGACCTACGAAGACATTTTTCGGGGAGAGAGCAACCTACTGGGAGATTTGGAAAAGTGTGAAACCCTTATACAGTTGGAGACCTACATCAGGAAGATATTAATCATGGTATCCCGGTATGTGAAAAGTGAGGAAAAATCTGATGATAATACTGTCATCGTCCGGGTGAAGGAGTATATCAACAAACATTATCCGGAGGATCTGTCCCTGACCCGGGTGGCCGAAATCGTTAAGCTTTCGCCCTCCTACCTGAGCACCATATTTTATAAGGAGACCAACTATAACTTTCTGGAGTACTTGAATCTGGTGCGGATCAATAAGGCAAAGGAGCTGCTGCTGGATAGTCATCTTTCCATCAAGGATGTATCAAATAAAGTTGGGTATCTAAACTACAATACGTTTTCAAAAGTATTCAAAAAGTATACAGGAATTTCTGCCAAACAGTACAGAAATGAAAAAGGAATCGGAGTCGATGAAGAAGAATAGTTTTCTCTAAAGGAAATCACTCTCCGCAGAACAATTCTGCGGTTTTTTTATGCAAAAAAATCTGCCTTTTTTCATAGTAAAAAAATCATTGTATTTTTTAGATGCCTGTTTTTCCTCCTGTATAAGAAAAGTCCAGGCACAAATAGCTGGGATATGCCATCTTTGTACTAGCTGGAGATAGTGCCTACATCCCGTTTCCGCTATTTTGTAGTGATATTTTATGGATATGAGTAAGAATTTTTGATTTGCAAAGATATAGCTGTTTCAAAATAATCATCTATTGCTGGTATCCATCGTTTGGCTTTACAATGAAAACACAAAAGGTTCTGCACAAGTTCGAAAGGAGCAGGTTGAATGAAAACAGCAGCAGAAATAAATAGTATAGAGAAGAAAGCAATAAAGAAGAACAGCAGCAGCTTCTCCAAGTATTTTAGAAGAAATTATGATTATTATCTTCTTTTATTGCCGGGAGCCCTACTCCTGATTCTATTCCGGTTTGTTCCCTTATATGGAATTATAACGGCATTTAAGGATTTTAGTATTTTTAAAGGATTGGATGCCAGTCCTTGGGTAGGATTTAAGTGGTTTAAAGTACTTTTTTCCTCTCCAGACTTTCTTCAAATATTAAAGAATTCCATAAGCATCAGTGTGCTGGAGTTGGTTTTTGTATTTCCAGCGCCGATTATCCTGGCGATTTTGCTTAATGAACTGCAGCATGATCGATTTAAAAAAGTAGTGCAAACCGTATCCTATCTTCCTCATTTCCTTTCCTGGGTTATCGTGGGAGGATTTATCATCCAGTTTTTACAGCCCTATACAGGTCCGGTGCGGCATATATTTAATCTTCTGGGATTGCAGCCCAAGATGCTGTTGCTGGATAAGAACTGGTTCTACCCCATATTATTTATTGGAGAGATATGGAAGGGGATTGGCTGGGGTACTATATTATATCTTGCAGCACTAGCGGGAATTGATGTTGAACAGTATGAAGCTGCGCATGTAGATGGAGCTACAAGATGGCAGAGAATATGGCATGTGACGTTGCCGGGGTTGGCATTTGTCATCGTATTACAATTTGTACTGGCTTCCGGGCGTATCCTGGAGGTGGGCTTTGAGAAGATATGGGTTTTGTCCAATGATAATATTCGCGAAGTAGCCGATGTTTTCAGTACGTATAACTTCAGGGTGGGAATCGGTCAGCAACGATATTCTATCAGCACAGCCATCAGTCTTTTCGAATCAGTTATCGGGTTTATTTTTGTGACATCCACCAACTGGCTATCGAAAAAACTCGGGCAGGAAGCGCCGTTTTAGAAAGGAGATATCATGCTTAAAATAAAATCCAAATCAGAGAGAATTTTTGATGCTTTTAATATGATCTTCATGTGTTTTATTATCATTGTCATGCTGTTTCCTTTTGTAAACCAGATCGCCCTTTCTTTAAGCTCCAATACGGCGGTACTGAGTGGCAAGGTGTCGCTTTGGCCAGTGGGCTTCAATACAGTGGCATATAGGGAAGTACTGTTGGATAAGCGGTTTTCTACAGCGTTTTTCAATTCAGTGTATTTCACCATCCTAGGAACCCTTATGCATGTCTTTATGACCACCCTCTTTGCGTACCCCTTATCAAGGAAGCATTTACGAGGTCGAGGAATTATTATGAATATTCTGGTGTTTTCCATGATCTTCGGAACAGGAGGAATGATTCCTAACTATTTGCTCATCAAAAGCCTCAAATTAGTAAATAGTTATTGGGCGCTTTGGATGCCGTCCATGATCAGTATATTCCAAATGATGATCCTTAAAAACTTTTTCCAGCAGATTCCGGATTCCCTCCACGAATCGGCAGAGATCGACGGAGCCAGACCCATACGGATTTTCCTGCAAATCATGCTGCCCTTATCCCTGCCATCCATTGCGGCCATCTCTCTTTTTGCCGCAGTAAGCTATTGGAATACCTTCTTTAATGCCTTGATTTATCTGCCGGGAAGTGGAAAAAGACTACTTCAGGTCCATTTAAACGATGTCCTGCAGAATTTTGCCCAGGCGGCCAGCCCCAACGGAGAATCCAGCAGCGTCAATCCCAATATGATGGCCAGAGATACAGTGAAAGCGGCCACACTGATGTGTACCACCCTACCCATCGTTTGTGTATACCCCTTTCTTCAAAAGTACTTTGTAAAGGGAGTTATGGTGGGAGCAGTAAAAGGGTAGGTGCGAAAAATTTATCAGAGATAGTAGAGCAGCGCAGCTGTTTTTATTATAATAAACTCAATAAGGAGGATATAAGAAGATGAAAAGAAAGCTATGCTTTATCATGGCAACGGCAATGGTCGTAACAGGGTTGGCAGGATGCGGAAGCGCAGACAAAACGCCCAAAGAGGAAGGACCCACTCCTAGCGCTACTACACCGGCTAAAGCAGAGATTTTACCCTGGGATAAAGCCCCAAAGGTGACGGTAGTCAAGCAGAATACCTTTGACGTAGCACTGGGAAAAACAGGAGACAATATTGTAGATAACCCCTATACTCGCTATATTCACGAAAAAACCGGGATACGGTTGGAAATAGTTCCTGCACCTTCAACGACCAACGAGTTTCATCAGGTATTGGCGGTAAAAGTAGCCGGTGGCGAACAGATCGACCTGATCAGTTGGTCGGATTTGTCCCAAAGCTGGATCGACAGTGGTACTACCATCCAGATTGATAGTATCATGGAAAAGAACAAGGCATTGATTCCGAATATATTGAAAACCATACCGAAGGATGCCTGGGAGCCGGCAGAAAAAATCGATGTCAGCACCGGAAAGACAGTACGATATGGAATTCCTACCAGAAACACCCTGGGAAAACCCATGGCCACCGCTTTATATTTAAGGAAGGATTGGCTGGATAAGCTGAATCTTTCCATGCCCAAGACTACTGACGATCTTACAAAAGTACTTAAAGCCTTTACAGAAAACGATCCGGATGGAAATGGCAAGAAGGATACCAGCGGTCTATTTACCTCCAAAGGCTTTACCATGACCAACACCTTGATGCAGTTATGGGGTGTCGATACCTGGAGAGAAGACTGGGTGGGAGAGAAGCTGATTCCTTCCGCTCACACGGATAAAGCCAGAGCGGCCTACAAAACCTTGTCCGTATGGTACAAGAACAACTATATTGACGTAGAAGGCGTTACAGATGGAAAAGTATCCGAAACCAAGCTGTTGAACGGAAAAATCGGGGGCTATGTGGGCCCGCTGGCCACCATTACAAAATACTGGGATCAGATGGATGCAGCAGGACAAAAGGATGCAAAATGGGCGATGGTGAATACGCAACTGATAAGCTCTTTTGACAATAAGCCATACTACTTCAGAGAAAATCTGAATAAAGACGCTATCGTACAGTTTTGTGCAACATCAAAGGAAAGCAATTATCCCAATATCCTAAAGCTCCTTGACTGGATGCACAGTGAAGAGGGAACCACTTTCACTTCCTACGGACTGGAAGGCAGGGAGCATAAGGTGGAAAACGGCAAAAAGGTAAGAAACATGCAGTATATTAATGTGGATCAAAAGAGCTACCTGAATGCTTACCAATTTGCACGGTCGTATGCCACCGTATTTGACGATATCTTTTTGAGTGATTATGTAACTGCCAATTCTAAGGAGCTTGCTAAAGCGTATTTTGATGCCAGCACCAAGGGTACGGCGCTTTCCTGGAAAGCTGTGGATATCAAGTTCGCATATCCGGCTCTTGAAACCTTTAAAACCTATCCGGATTACAGAAAAGGGATCGAAACCTATATGGGTAAATTCGCACTGGGTGAACTGGATGTGAATGATGACAAGGTATGGGCAAAGTATCTGGAAGATTCCGATAAATACGGTTTCCAGAAAATCCTGGACGAAGCGCTGCCCCTTTGGAAGAATAGAAAATAATACTGCAGCCAGGTTTTACATTTGAGATCTACAAAACGGAGGACCCTGTGGCCCTCCGTTTTCATATCAACGATACAAGAGGATGGAGCGATTACACTATGAACAAGAAGCCAGGCATCATTTTTATGCCTCACGGAAATTTACAGTATTCACAGTTACAGCCCGATAAAAGAGGGTGGGTCGTAAAGGAATCCTATGAAAAGATATTTGATACAGCCAGGAATCTGGGGGTAAAGATTGCTTTTGAAGCATCGGGAGAAACCATTGAAATCATTGCCAAGGAATGCCCGGAAGTCATGGAAAAGCTGGTAGCGGGTATCAAGGAAGGATATATCGAGCCGGTAGGCTCTCCTCATACGCACATCATGTTATCTAATATTGACCCGGAAATCGGTCTGGATTCACTCATCAACGGTTTGGATACCTGGGAAAAGTACACCGGCGTTCGTCCTGTGACCGGTTGGAATCCGGAATGCAGCTGGGCAAGCTATATCCCCGACATATTCCGCAGAGCCGGATATGAGATTCTCATTGCCGATGCGGATTCCTATCTGTTATCCGCAGTTCAAGGACTGAGAGAAGCTACCAGTCTGAAATTCGATGTCAGAGGCCACAGCAATAAAAATGCTTTATTTAAGATCGAAAAGGAAATCCAGAACCGTCCGGAGGTACTGGAAACTCTGTTCAAACCCAATTTGCTGGATAATGGGCTGAAGGTAATCCTGCGGTCGGACATGATGTGCAACATCATGTTGTGGTACCTGATGGGAGCTACCGAAGGAAACCGGGAGCAGCCTATACAGCCGGAGGAAGTAAGAGAAGTTCTGAAGCGCTGGATGGATCGGATTCCCGAGGGCAACGGCTTTATTATGCCCTATGCGGAAGATGCGGAGTATGTGGGAACCACAGCATACTTTTTCGTAAAACAATTCGGGTTGGCCCGGTTCTTTGAACCTGCTCCCGAAAGTGTGGTGAGATTTAACGAGATCCTTTCTATGTCAAAGGAAATGGGCTTTGATTTCATTACACCCAGTGAGGCTGCAATCCGTTATGAAGCTATTCCCGGTAAAGGATTTGAATGCATAGAGAACGGATGTGCGTGGCATGGAGGTACGGCGAAAGCATGGGGGAACACCGTATATGCTCGTATCCTGGATCCTGTCTGCTGGAGTATATTCCAGGGCTTGAAGTCCATAGCGGCATACCTGAAAATTGAAAACATGGGAGAAGATGCAGCCTTTAAAGAGATCCTGCGAAACATTACCACGGCCTATGTAAGCGATTCCCGCTGGCCGCCTGCGCCTACTTCTCCGGGAAGATTCAATGTCCAGGAAGCCTTAAATGCGTTGGAACTGGCCAATACCAACATGAAAAACCTTATGGAGGAAAGAGGGATACTCCATGCAAAAGGTCTGTACTCATCAAGTATCATGGCCTCACAAATCGCAGCTATTCATGATGAGTTAATGGGAATGGAGTATTTTGAGGAGAGAAATTCATAGGAGAGAATGAATATGCAATTACAACGTACTTACTTTTTTTGTCCTACCGAAAGTATTGAAGAGTTTGAAGCGTTTGCGCGGAAGGCAAAGGAATTTGGTGCTACCCATATTTATGTGAGCGATCTACCCAAAAGTATATGGCAGTGGAATCTGGACCGAAAGGACCCATACCCCAATTGGGGTATGGAGTCCTCTGCCATTTTCAAGGTAGTGGTACCGGAACAGTTAAAAGAATTCTTGCCGGTAGACTATGCAGCAGGAAATATGGAGATTCTGAAACGGCGTGGAGCGGTACTGGAGCAGTTGGGCTTAAAGGCTGCTTTTCATGCCTGTGAACCCGGATGGCTGCCTGAAGCGGTTTATAGGGCCTATCCCCACTGGCGGGGAGTCCGCTGCGATCATCCCAGAAGAGCAACGAAAGCGTATTTCAGTCCTTGCATTGATCAACCGGAAGCCCTTGAAGTTTATCGGTCTGCCATAGAAGCATTATGTAGAAATGTCCCCATTGAGCATTTTAATTTTAAAACCAATGACGCAGGTGGGGGATTATGCTGGAGTTTAGGCTCCTATGCTGGAATGAATGGACCAGAGCACTGCAAACACAGGACCATGGCGCAAAGAGTTACTGGTTTTCTGGATGCTGTGCAGAATGGAGCCGCTCGAGCAGGGCTGACGGCCAGTGCAGCCTTCACCATGGGATTCAAGGAAGAAGAGATCCAGGCCATACTTCCTAACCTTAAGGAGCGGCAGTTTATTGTTGGAAAGGATGTCCATGGCAAAAAAATTGAAAGCAATATCGGTTTTTTCAACAACTATTACAGCTCCTGTACCTACCCGGTCATTGGAATTCCTCAGCTCATGAGGTTTTTGGAGGAACTGGAGGGCGCCTATGAACAGCAGACACCGCTAAAAAGGATCAGTATTCTTCCAACGGAGAGTGAAGAATGCTTTGAGATCCTAAGGCAGTTTGAAAAAGAGCCTACCCACGGCATTGTGGATCGGTATACGCTGCTGAACCGGGTTGCTGGAAAATGGGTGGGAGAGGACCTGGCCCATTTACTGGTAGATTGTTGGGATCACATCTATAGAGGAGTTGAAACCATGCGACCCATTGATAATGGGGGAAATGTGGTACTCCTCGGGTGTGTCAGTCAGCGGTGGATCAACCGTCCCTTTGTGGCCTTTCCTATGGAACTGAAACCGGAGGAGAAAGATTATTACCGTGAATTCCAGTTTCAGGCCAACTCCGAGGAAGAAGCTGCGGATTTGATGAATCTACAGGGCCAGGAGCATATCAACGGATACTCTGGCACCTGGCTGGCCACTAAACTGATGGAAAAGAGCGTCGGGAACTATAGGAAGGCAATGGAGATAATAGAAGAGCTCCTCGGGAAAGTGCCAGATGTCCCCTATGCGCAGCGTTTGAGAGCCGTACATACCGGCATTCAAGCGTTAATTTGCTTTGTAAAAAATGCAATTCATGCGGCCTGTTTTCAGGAAATCCTGGACAGAACCGATTATTCGGCGGTGCCCCAGGATTCAACTCGGGTGTGGACTGACCAGGGAGATCCCCGGTTAAAGGAACTGCAAAACATCATCCGGGCAGAAATGGATAATGCACTGGAGCTGGCCCGCATATTGGAAACCAGCCAGACGCCTGTATTATATCTGGCGAAAAGCAGCGAAAAGGAAGATTCCTTTACTTTGGGTCCCAACCTTGCGGAGCAGTTGAAAAAGAAGGTCCGTATCATGCAGGATCATTGGCTGGATCTCAACCGTTTATATACTCGGTTTAACAATTAGTAGGACTGTGTTGTTTTCCCGTGGGGAAGTGAATGCGGTGATAAATAGAAAAGCGGAATGTTAGTAAAAAAGAGGAGTTTCCTATGATAGAAAATACAATTCTTCGCAATAAAATTGACTCTATATTTAATAAAATCCGAAACCAAAAATCCGACGCATGGAATTTGAACATCCATCGTTGGGATTGGTCCTGCGGTGTTGGGCTATATGGATTGCTCAAAGCATTTGAAGCCACCGGAGACGAAAAATACATACACTTTATCCGGCAGTGGTTTGATCAAAATGGCCCCAATCATGTATTTGGCTCAGTGAATAATGTAGCTCCGGCCAATGCTGTTTTACTCCTGGCAGAAAACAGCGAGGATACCCAATATGAAAAGGTGTGCCAGGCGTATGCAGACTGGTGTACAAAGACAGCGCTCCGAACCTCCAATGATGGATTGGCCCATGTTTGGGAAGGTGGGGATGAGGACTATAAGAACCAGCTATGGATCGATACCATGTTTATGGTAGGGATTTATCTGTTGAAATATGGCAGGTATAAAAACGATCCTGCCATCATCGAAGAAGCCCTGCATCAATACGGACTTCACATGGAGTGCCTGTTGGACCCACAGAGTGAGTTGTTTTACCATGCCTATCACTGTGTCAACAAAACCTTTCTCGGAGAACATTGGGGGAGAGGGAACGGCTGGATGGTGGTGAGCCTGGTTGAGCTATTGCAAACCCTTAAAGACAGTGCCTACGATTTGGATAGAACCATTTCTGTTTTTAAGAGAGTAATGGAGAAGGCCTATAGCCTCAGACTGGAAAATGGGATGCTGCAGACACTGCTGCTTGTGGAGGAATCCTACCCGGAAACTACTTGCACCGCTTTATTTGGATATGCGGCATGGAAAGGGTATACGCTGGGGATTCTGGATGAAAGATTTTTGGAATGGGGTAAAACCATTGTTGAAACAATAGCAGACTTTGTCTCTGAAGACGGCAATATTCTATTCTGCTCTTATGGTACAAATCCCGAATCCAAAGAAATCTACATGACCCGGCCTTGTGATCAGTCCCTCTATGCCGATGGCATTGTAATGATGCTGTTGTCTCTGGGTCTATAAAAGACAGAGAAAGGAGGATGCATGAATGCTGGTGAAAATAAAGCAAGGGATGCTTCAGGGAGAGAAAGAGGGCGCAGTGATGGTTTTTCGGGGAATTCCTTATGCGGAACCTCCCGTAGGCTCTTTACGTTTTGCTCCGCCCAGGCCGGTAAAGGAATGGAAGGATGTCTTGTTTGCACAAAACTTCGGACCGAGAGCCCTTCAACCCTTCGAAGCGGATCCTGCAAACACAAATATAGCCTATTCCGAAGATTGTCTTACCTTAAATGTGTGGACCCCACAAATCGATAACAAAAAAAGGAAGGTTGTTGTCTGGATCCATGGGGGTGGCTTTGTCGTGGGGTCTGGTTCCAATCCCAAAACCAGTGGAAGAGCTTTTGCCGAGAAAGAGGATTTGGTATTTATATCCATCAATTATCGGCTGGGTGCCTTCGGTTTTCTACACTTGGGGGACTTGCTGGGAGATGCTTATGCCACTTCGGGCAACTGCGGACTATTGGATATTATGGAGGCCCTGCGATGGGTGAAGGAAAATATCCATGCTTTTGGGGGAGATGCTGCTTGTGTTACTCTCATGGGGCAATCTGCAGGAGCAAAGTGCATCGCTGCGTTACTGATTGCACCGAAAGCGAAAGGTCTTTTTCACCGGGTGATTTTGGAAAGCGGTGCTATGCAGTCCATTCGTGATAAAGAAACCGCGCAAGAGACTACCTTCTCTTTGCTCAAGGAGCTGGGATTGAGGAGGGAGGAAGCGCATAAACTCCTAGAAGTGCCGGCAGAAACGATTCTTGAAGCAGAAATCAAACTGAATTTAGGCATCCGGGGACCGTATCTTTTTGGACCTGTGGTGGATGGCCTGACGCTTCCTCAGCCACCCGAAAGAATGTTGGAGCATAGGAACGTAAATCGTGTACCGGTGCTCATAGGTACAAACAAAGACGAAGCAAAATCCTTCAGTTTTACCAGGTCACACCCTGGCAGTTCCAAAGAAGAGGTACTGCATACCCTTTTTGGGGAAAATGGAACCCCGGTCAGCAAGGCGTATCACGCAGCCTGTGCCCACAAACCGGAAGGAGAGGCATGGCCGGAGATTCTAACGGAATATCTATACGGAATGGCATCCAGGCGATTGGCAGCAAGTCTGGCTGGTTTAGGGATTCCTGTTTGGATGTACCGCTTTGATTTCCAGGGTACATCCGGTGCTCTACATGGTGCAGAGATGGCTTTTGTCTGGAATGATGCTACTACAAGAAGCATCCCAGCCACGGGAGAAGAATTGGCGGCAAAAATGCATGCTGCATGGATTACATTTATACAAATAGGAAATCCCCAAACGCCAGAACTGCCATTGTGGACACCTTGTACAGAAAATGAATGCAATACGATGCTGTTCGATAAAAACTGTTGTGTAGTACCCATGAATGTTCATGACGATAGGGATTTTCCTCTGCAAATGCTTATTATAGATAAAAAGTTATAGACGTCAGGCTAAGAAAGGATTTGCTAATCCGTCCGAGAAAATTTGAAGATGGAGGTGGTTGCTATGGACCTATAGAATCCCTTTTTTCTTAGACCTCCTATAAAACTTTATATAGGGCTGGTTGCAAAAGAGGAAGATGAAATTTTATAAAATGAAGGGAGCGAATTAACTTATGTTAAAAAGTATTCAGCGTAAAGTGCTGGCAGTTGTATTGGCTTGTAGTATGTTGATCACCATGATATCTACGGTGGTAATCTCACCAAGGGTGGTGGATGCAGCGACGCTATTTTCCGAGGATTTTGAAGATGGAAATGCCACTGGGTGGGGCAACTCAGGCTCAACCGCGTGGACCATAATAGCCGATGGCAGTTATGTGCGCAAGCTCACGTATGTTTCAGGAAACACCTCAAGTGCTGTTACTACAGCGGGAACCTCCGTATGGACTAATTATCAGGTTCAGACCAGAGTGAAGCAGGAATCTGGAGATAGAAATGTAATGATGTATGGGAGGTATGTGGATAGCAGCAACTATTATAGCCTTCAATTCCTTCCGGGTACAGACGAGGTCAAACTTCTCCGCTGTGTAGGGGGAACAACAACAACCCTTGCTGCAGCTACCTATCCCATGGATACAGGAATATACTACAATCTTCAACTGGTATTGGACGGTAATGTAATTTCCGGCTCTATAGATGGGAATTTACTGGTAGGCCCCGTTGTCGATGCCTCTCTCTCCAGTGGCAAAATTGGTTTTCGGAGTTATAAAACTACTTATTCTTATGATGATGTCATTGTTACTGACATAAGTTCAACACCAACACCTACGCCGGCACCAACGTCAACGCCGACACCAACACCCACGCCGGCACCAACGTCAACACCAACCCCAATCCCTCCGGTATATGAGACCATCATTGATAACACAGACAGCGGTTGTACTTTTGATTCTCCATGGACTTCAAGTACATATACTGCGGGATATTACGGTTCTGACTACGCTCAGGACGGAACAACCGGGGCTGATGCAGCAACCCGATGGGCAAAATGGACACCGAATATTGCGGCAGGAAACTATGAAATTTATATGAAATGGACCTCCGGCACCAATCGGCCGGATGCCGCTCCGTTGGAAATCGCTTACAACGGAGGATTGGATAAAACAAAGACAATAAATCAGCAAACCAATAATGGAAACTGGGTGCTTATTGGGACCTACAACCTGTCAGAAGGAACAGGGAATTATGTGAAGCTGTTGGCTACGGATGCGGGAAACACAATAGCGGATGCAGTAAGGTTTATCAATAAAGATATGACGCCTCCAGTAACACCAACACCCATCCCCACACCTACGCCAGTTCCAACCCCTACCCCCGTACCTACTGCAACCCCTACGCCAAAACCAACACCAATCCCCGGGGTTTTAATGGTGAATGATACGGTGACAGGACGAATCAATTATGGTGGATCATGGAGTTATAGCAATAATGAGAATACACTCAGCTACTATAACAATGACTTTTCTTACACTTCTACTACAGGCAATTATATGGAATTGACCTTTACCGGTACAAAGATCTACTGGATTACGGATAAAACTGAGAATCGAGGGATCGCAGAGGTTTACCTGGATGGTGCATGGGTGCAGACCGTAGACTTGTACTCATCAAGCCCTCTCTACCAGCAGGTTGGCTTCTCCCGATCTGATCTTTCCAATGGAACCCATACCCTGCGGATCGTGGTTACGGGAACAAAGAATCCTGCTTCGGCAGCAAATACCATATCCATCGATGCTTTTGCTTCTGAAGGATTGCCTGTACTGCCACAAGGCAGCGGTAACCGGTATGTAACACCCAATGGTGCCGGAGCAAAGAACGGAAGCAGTTGGGCCAATGCATTTGCAGGAAACGAAGCAGGTGGTTTGCAGGCGGCATGGAATGCCACTGGAGCCACATCCACACTGTATGTGGGAAGCGGAAACTATGATGTAGAGCAAACCTTGATCATTGCGGAAGGGGGAACCGGCCCATCCGCCCTTAAAAGTCTGGTAGGTATGGATACGGGTGCAGGACTGCCGGTATTTACCGGTGATTTTACCCATGCCCAACAGAACGGCGGCAAGCTGGTGGAGGTCTCTGCCGGAGCCAGCTATTGGAGGATCAAGGATATCAAAATCAACAATTACTACTACGGTATCTATGCAAGAGGTCAGAATGTAGGCTATCAAATTTCCAATGTCGACGTAACAGTTACCAGTGATGCCATTTACCTTTGGGGAGGTGCAACGGTGGAGAATGGGGATGTAGGTTCCCATGATATGCTGATTGAGGATTGTGATGCTCTCTACTATACAAAACGGAATGTCCGATTCAGAGGAGGAAACTACAATGGAACCGTCAACCGTTGTGCCGGTGATGCAGGAGGAGAGCTGTACTGGACTACGGGCAATTTCCCCTTCACCTTCGCAGTAGGGGATTCAACACAATCCATGTCCATCATCGACCACCATATTACCTTTAACGATTGTGAAGGACGTAACAACTATGAAAACGGAGGAAGCGGCTATTGGAATGGAGACACTTACACCACCGAGCGGTGTACCGATTACATCTACTTCAATCGTTGTGCAGCCTTTGACAATACCGACGGAGGCTGGGATGTCAAATCAGACCACGTGTATCTGACAGACTGTGTGGCCCTGGGAAATAAGAGAAACTACAGAATATGGTCCAATATCGAAGCAGTTCTTACGAATTGCATCAGCGCACATACCGTAAATCCCGGTGGATCAGGTGGTACAGCCGGAGTATGGGCCAACAGTGGTGCAATCATTAAAGTATACAACAGTACACTGCTAAACTCTGGACCTGCTATAAAATCTGAAGGCGGATTTGTTACATTAACCAATAGTATTCTTGCGGATAGCCGACCTACCGGGTCTCTTTATTCCGGAGCCGGCATCACCAAAGTCAATTGCGCGGAGTATATTGCCGGGGTACAAGGTACCGATCCACAGTTTGTCAATGGTACCAATAAATACTGGGCAGGATCGGGTACCGATTTTAACAGCCAATTGTATGGATCCAACAAGGGATATTATCAACTTACACCGTCCAATATGCATACATTCGCACCACGGGCAATCCCCGTCACAACTTCTGATCGCTATGTGACACCGGAGGGTGCAGGAAGAAAGGACGGGAGCGATTGGGCCAATGCATTGCCCGGAAATCTGCCCTACGGAATGCAGTATGCCTGGAATGAGACGGCTGCCAACGGGACTTTGTATGTAGGAAGCGGAAATTACAATGTAAAACAGAAACTTACCATTTCCAGCGGAGGTACCGGTGCTGCCAGTCTGAAAAGCTTCGTTGGTATAGATACGGGGGCAGGACTTCCTGTGTTCACCGGCAACTTTACTCATACGGCGCAGAACTCCGGTAATTTTATCGAAGTGTCGGCAGGAGCCAGCTACTGGATGGTAAAAGATATTATCATCAACAATTACTACTACGGGATTTTAGCAAAAGGTAAGAATATAGGATACAGGATTCATAATGTAGATGTCACGGACATGAGCGATGGGTTGTATCTCATAGGGGGAGCTACAGTAGCTGATGGAGCTGCCGGGTCCCATGATATTATCATTGAGGACTGCGATTTCAAATATTACACCAAACGTGGACTCCGGCTCATCGGTGGAAACTATAATGTAACGGTGAACCGTTGTACGGCAGACGCTGGTGGAGCGGATTATTGGGTAACGGGCAATTTCCCTTTCAGTTATCAGGTGGCGGACAGCAATCAGGATCTCAATATTATTGACCATCACATCACTTTCAATGACTGCGTAGGCAGCAACAATTACGTGGACACGGGTGTGGATAATTACTGGAATGGAGACGCATTCTGTACCGAAAGAGCCTCTGATTTTATCTATTTCAACCGATGCAAGGCCTTTGGAAATACGGACGGTGGGTGGGATGTGAAGACTGCCAATGCCTATCTGAACGATTGTGTATCCTTTGGGAACAAGAGAGCCTACAGGCTTTGGTCTACAGGCGAGGCCGTGCTGCGCAACTGTATCGGTGCATATTCCGTTGAACCGGGTGGAATGCTCACTGCGTGTGGAGTATGGGCAGGTGAGCAGGCCAATATAATTCTCTATAACAGCACCCTCTATAACAACGTGGGGGATGAACTCCGGGTGGAAGGCGGAAATATCACTTGCTATGACAGTATTATTGCAGAAGACAGAAATGCTGCTGAAAACCTTACCTTCATAGACCCGGCAAAGCTGGGTACCATCACCTTGAACAACTGTGAAGCGTATATTATCGGGGTTCAGGGCCAGGATCCCCAGTTTGTAAATGGAACCAATTCCAACTGGACAGGCGAAGGGACGGACTTCAACAGCAGACGGTATCAAGATACCAAGGGATATTATTATTCAGGAACTTTTTAGGGCAAAATACGCCTCAGATCCCTGATTATAGGAATCCGCAATCTTATACATACGATGTAAAAGTGTGGTAAAATACATAAGAAGGTCAGCCTATCGGTTGTGGGATGGGCTGGCCTTTCTTGAAACTATATAAAAGGTGGAAAGATAAATGTCGATCATGAAAAGCTATCGTAATACAGATACCAAGAATGAATTCAGCCAATTGAGAAATCGGTGGAAAACCGTATTAACTGGAGGAAAAGATTACGATCTTCAGGATGAGTATATTTTGTATCGAGTACAACTCTTGGACGAAGAAGCGCAAAATTACTGGGATACAATGGAAAAGTTACAGAATCGGGACTTCCTTTGGAGAGACTGTGCAGATAGAACCATGTCAAGTCACATAACTGCAAGTTACAGGCGTATCCGGGCCATGGCAATCGCATATAGTACCCGCGGTTCCCGTGTAGAGGGAAATAAGGTGCTGATGCAGGATATGATCCATGCTTTGGATTGGATGTATTGTGTCCGATATAATGAAAACTGCGAACAGGCATTCAACTGGTGGGATTGGGAAATTGGGGCTCCGCTGATGCTGAATGATATCGTAGTTCTGTTGTATGATGACTTAACGCAGGAACAAAAAAACAATTATATGAATGCGATTCGGAAGTTTACCCCGGATCCAATCATTATGAATAATAGAAAAAGCCGATCAACAGGGGCCAACCGAATTTGGAAGTGCATTGTAACTGCACTCCGTGGAATGATTGAAGAAGAGGAAGCGGTTTTAGAAACGGCCAGGGAAGAGGTAAATCCGGTTTTCCTGTACACTACGGAAGGGGATGGATTCTACGAGGATGGTTCATTTGTACAACACCGTGCTCATGCCTATACAGGGGGATATGGAATTGCGCTGCTGAATGAACTGACAAATTTACAGTATTTACTGGCGGGATCCTCCTGGGAAATTACAGACCCTTTATCAGAGCATATCTATCAATGGGTTTATGAATCCTTTGAACCCTTGCTCTACAAAGGGGCCATGATGGACATGGTGAGAGGGAGAGAGATCTGCCGATCTGCCGTGGAAGACATCATGGCAGGCATTAGAGTGACCAGTGCCATCATCCGGTTATCCCAATATGCACCGGAACAACATGCCACAGCCTATAAAGAGATGATTAAGGCATGGATACCCTCCTATGTTTTTAAGGAGTTTTGTGCCAATACTTCGGTGCATACCATCCATCTCGCAGAGGAGATCTTGCGAAACCCTGATATCAATCACAAAGGAAATTTGGTAGGTCATTATTCATTTTCCTGTATGGATCGGGTTGTCCATCGGAAGGAAAATTTCGGTCTGGGACTAAGTATGCACTCACAAAGAATTGCTGCCTATGAATCCATTAATTTTGAGAATCTTAGAGCCTGGTATACAGGGTATGGAATGACGTATTTGTATAACGAGGATTTGAGGCAGTACAGTGATGGCTATTGGCCTACTGTAGATGCTCGCAGATTACCGGGGACTACGGTAGATACAAGAACAATGGAGGCTAAACTGGAACTCCATGCCTCTGGTGGTTTCAGTACGCAGAATTGGTGCGGAGGAGCCGTAATGGAAGGAAGGTACGGTGTGGCAGGGATGGAACTGGCTCCGCAGAATAGTACACTAACAGCAAGAAAATCCTGGTTTATGTTTGATGACGAAGTTGTAGCTGTGGGGTCCCATATTTTCGCCAGGGATGGATTTTCCGTGGAAACCATTGTAGAGAATCGTAAGATTACAGGGGATGGAGACAATGTCCTAACAGTAGAGGAAAGAATCATGCCCGACTCTCTTGGTTGGTCGGAGGAAATGCAGGCGATTAACTGGATTCATTTGGCAGGCAATGTTTTGGGCTCGGATATCGGATATTACTTCCCTGAAAAGGCCAATATTAAAGGATTGCGTGAAGCAAGGACAGATTGCTGGTATAGCATCAACGGGTCATCCGGGACTAAAATTCCCATTACCCGGAATTATCTAACGCTATGGTTTGATCATGGAGTGAATCCCTCCAGGGAAAGTTATGCCTATGTACTCTTACCCAATAAAAGCGCTTCCCAAGTAAAGGAGTACGCAGACAATCCGCAGGTGTATGTTGTTGAGAACTCAGCGGAAGCTCATGCAGTATATGCAAAAAAACTCAATATGATCGGGGTGAATTTCTGGGAGGATAAAGTATACGCTGTTGAAGGTATCCAAAGTAACAGAAAAGCCTGCGTTATCAAACGACAGATAGGGGACAAAATGGAAATAGCCGTTTCCGACCCTACTCAGGAGAATACCCAAACCATAGAGGTTGAAGTAGGTGTAAATGCAAAAGGAGTCACTTCATCGGACCCCAATATCGAAGTCCTCCAAATAAGTCCTATAATAAAACTAAAGGTACATGTGAACAAAACACAGGGAAAAACGCTGAAAGTATCCTTCGAGCTATAGGGGGCTGTAAAAAACATAGCGGTTCTTTTTTGCGGATCACTTGCTGGGATGCCACACGCTGAGCCAAAGATAACCAGTGGACAAACATGCGGGGGGTTGTCCACTGGTTATTTCTCAATTAAAATCATTTATCAGTGTCAGGTATTTTTATTGTAGTATAATTGAAATATATACTTAAAGTGCTAAACTAATAAACAATAATAAAAATGCTAAACGAAGGATGGATTTTACATGAACAAAGTAGCAAAATTGACGGAACTCTATGAAAAGTTCCAGAATGAATTTAAAGATAAAGAGATCGTATTGGGAGAAGGAAATCCCGATGCAACGCTGCTTCTGATCGGAGAAGCGCCGGGAAGGGAAGAAGTCAAGTTGTCGAAACCCTTTGTAGGTACGGCGGGGAAAAATCTTACGGAATTCTTGAATATTGTGGGAATTAATCGAGAAGATATTTATATAACCAATGCCATAAAATTCAGACTTTCAAAAGTCAACCCTGCCACGGAAATGATTGTAAACAGACCGGCTACGCAGGCTGAAATCGTTGCCAACAGGCAATATTTGCTGGATGAAATCCAGATCATTCTGCCCGAGTATATCGTTACACTGGGGAATGTTCCACTGAAAGCTGTGACGGGAGAAAACGATATGGCAGTGGGGCAGGTGCATGGCCGTCTGCAAACCATAAACCTTCAAGGAAAGGAATATAAGCTGTTTCCGCTCTACCATCCTGCTAGTATCATCTATAAAAGAGAATTAAAAGAGGTATATATAGAAGATATAAAAACGTTAAAAAGAATCACAACTGGAGCTTGAAACAGAATGATAGAGCAATACAGATTTGTACAAACTATGCAGAAGCTAAATTATTCCTAGGATAAAATACGCCACTAATTGACAGAATAGGTGCTGAGAATTTATGTTGACACTTGTTGAAAGCTAATGTTATAATATCTAAGCTGTCGTTGCTAAGTTACACAAATGGCAAAACAATCAAGGTTTGAAAGAACTTTGAAAAAATGAAGAAAAAGTGTTGACAAGGAAATAACAGTGTGATATTATACAAAAGCGCTCACAAGAGCGGTGGACTTTGAAAAGTAAACAGTGTAAAAGTTAAGAAATAACTCGTTAATAAATTTGAGTTACTTGTAACTACAAGTCAGTAAATAGTAATTTGAGCCTAACAGGCGATCAAATAAAAGTATATTTGAGAGTTTGATCCTGGCTCAGGACGAACGCTGGCGGCGTGCCTAACACATGCAAGTCGAGCGGTTTCATGTTTAACACTGAATATTCTAAATATGCTGGTTTCAGCCAGCGTCTTGCGAAATTACAATGTTACGAAGTAACAATGGAATGAGCAACACGCGTCTTTCAAAAAGTGCCAACACATAAAAGAAAGATGAGAATAGAGTATTGAGTGTTAAACATGAAATAGCGGCGGACGGGTGAGTAACGCGTGGGCAACCTGCCTTTCACAGGGGGATAACACAGGGAAACTTGTGCTAATACCGCATAACACAGCGAGGTAGCATTACCTTGTTGTCAAAGGAGCAATCCGGTGATAGATGGGCCCGCGTCCAATTAGCTAGTTGGTGATGTAACGGACCACCAAGGCGACGATTGGTAGCCGAACTGAGAGGTTGATCGGCCACATTGGGACTGAGACACGGCCCAGACTCCTACGGGA
>JAEZXR010000024.1 GCA_023419605.1 Bacillota bacterium
CTCCAGTTTCCTTCAGATTCCTCGTCGCCGAGGACACCCTTACTCTTGGCTATGTGCTTGGCACTATCAACCCGCACTCGGGACTTTCACCCGTAAGAATGCGCCCATGCTGGGCGCACAAGAAAAAAGTCCGGACTGCTTCATCGGCACTCCGGACTTCTTCTGTCTTCCTGGTTTTTACACCTATACGGACTCTTTTGGGAGATAGCCTTCCCCGGCATTCCGGAGCTGTCTCTTTTTACGCCGGTACAACCGAAGGGCTGTCAATACCGCGCCTACAGCACAGATGGCTGCCGCAGAAATATACACCGTTCTCATACCATAAATAAAGACATCGTCCCTCCCCTGTACGTAGTTCACCACTCTGTACCCGATTTTATGACTCATCCGGTTATATAAAAGGGTGGTGGAGAGTGAAACGCCAAAGACGATTCCCAGATTTCGGACCAGCGCGTTAATACTTCCTGCGATCCCCAGCCTGTCCCTCGGCACTGTGGACATTACCAGGGAAGTGTTGGGCGATTGGAACAAACCGTTTCCGATGGCCAGAACAGCGACAAACAAGAGCATAACCCACAGGGTCGAGTGTTCGTTTAATGTAGACATGAGCAGCAGGCCCGTGATGGTAAAGAGCAGTCCCACAAATGTCAGCAATTCCGAGCCGATCCGATCGGATAAATATCCGCTGATGGGGGCGACGACCGAAAGGATCAGGGGATACGCCATCATAAACAGCCCGGTCGTTCCCGAAGAAAATTTCAGAACGTCCTGAAGGTAAAAGGGTTGTATAATGTTTGTACAGCCGATGGCCGTAAAGGATATAAATGCACAAAAGACACTGATGGAGAAAAGCTTATTCTCAAATAGGTTCAATTGAAGCAATGGGGCTTCCACCCGTTTCTCTAACCGGATAAACATAGCGATGCACACCACCGCCAGCACAAACGCTGCCAGGATCATCGGATTTTGATAGCCCACCTCCTGGCCCCGGGTAATGGCTCCGAATAGCAGGACGATGGCCGCTGAAAAGAGAGCTACTCCCTTAATATCCAACTTGCCTCCCGCGTGTGTATCGGCCTTCGGCAGGATCTTCGTTCCGAGAAAAAACGTTACAATTCCCACAGGAACATTAATAAGAAAAATATATTGCCAGCTCAGCACGGAAACAATGAGTCCCCCCAGCGGTGGACCCACCATCGTTCCCAATGCCACAAAGGTACCGGATATCCCTAAAGCCCTGCCTCTTTCACTGGCAGGAAAGATGTGGGTGATGATTCCCTGGTTTGTAGCCATGGTACCTGCTGCGCCAATGGCTTGTATCACCCTTGAAAACACCAGAAGCGGCAGCGTATTGGATATACCGCAAAGCAAAGACCCAACGGTAAACAGAATAAGACCGAATTTAAAAATTGTGGTTTTGCCCTTCATGTCACCTAACCGTCCAAAGGTAAGAATGCTGGCGGAAATTACAATAAGATAACTGGTTACCACCCATTCAATGGACGCCATGGTCACTGACAAACTCTTTGCCATGACAGGCAGCGCTACATTTACGATACTGCTATCCAGGCACGCCATAAATGGCTGCATCGCCACAATCAATAAAATCAGCCACCGGTTTTTATATATTTTTAAATCTGTTTCCTTCATTTCCAGACCCCCATTTTTCACCAGAGCACTTTACCCGTCACAGTAAAGCCTCTTTTTCATCTTTTTCTTTCTCTATTTCTTTTTGCCCAATAAATAAAGGCACATGCCAGCAGCCCATAGCAAAGCACCACCACCAGCAGCGTAATCACTCTTTCTGTTAGGGACCCATCCGCCAAAAGCACAGGCCCCAGTCCAAAAAATGTTACAAGCAGGGCTGCTGCAATAAGTACTGTGTACATCAGATACTTCATAAACAAGAACCTTCCTTCTTTTACAAGCAATAGGTATTGTCTATACATTATTCACATGCTGCCTGTAGTTATATCCGTCTGCAATCAATCTCGCGCAAGCCAAAACCGCTGGTCAAATATTTGCCAGCGGCTTCTTATTTTCAGGATTGGCGAAAATATAACTTTCGCTGCATCCTAGCTTATACAGCTTCAGGTTCCAGGTTTGCACCGGTAAACTGGCTGTTGTAAAGGTCTGCGTAGAAACCGCCCTGTTCCAGGAGTTCCTTATGGTTACCCATTTCAATAATGCTTCCGTGATTCATAACAAGAATCTGCTCCGCATCACGAATGGTGGAAAGCCTGTGTGCGATAACAAAGCTGGTTCTGCCCTTCATCAGGTTGGACATGGCCTTCTGTATCAGCACCTCGGTTCGGGTATCCACACTGCTTGTAGCTTCATCCAGAATCAGGATCGCCGGATCTGCCAGGATGGCACGGGCAATGGTCAACAGCTGTTTCTGGCCCTGGGATATATTAGTAGCTTCTTCATTTAATACCGTGTTATATCCTTCGGGGAGGGTACGGATAAAGTGGTCGGCGTGAGCTGCTTTGGCGGCTCTTACGATCTCATCCATGGTAGCGCCCTCACGTCCGTAGGCAATATTATCCTTTATAGTACCGTTAAAGAGCCAGGTATCCTGAAGCACCATACCAAACATATTTCGAAGGCTTCCGCGCTTAATGTCTCT
Source organism: Bacillota bacterium (assembly GCA_023419605.1). Classification (GTDB taxonomy): domain Bacteria; phylum Bacillota; class Clostridia; order Acetivibrionales; family JAEZXR01; genus JAEZXR01. The sequence goes on from JAEZXR010000024.1 coordinate 2,630, forward strand.
TATATCCACCCCGTCAATGGTGATGCTTCCATTATTAATCTCATAAAAGCGCATCAAAAGGTTTACCAGTGTAGTTTTACCCGCTCCTGTGGGTCCTACGATGGCGATGGTATCACCGGGCTTAACCTCCAGGTTCATATCCTGAATCAAAGGCACTTCCTCCGTATAACGGAAGTCTACATTCTTAAAGCTTACCTGGCCTTTCGGATACTGCAATACCTTTGCATCCGGGCTGTCAGGAATTTCCTCTTCTTCATCCAGCACTTCAAATACCCGTTCCGCACAGGCAATGGTTGACTGAATGATGTTAGCGATATTCGCCGTTTGAACGATAGGCATGGTAAAGGATCTGGAATACTGGATAAATGCAGTAATGTCACCTAAATTCAATCTGTTTTTCGTCATCCAGAGACCGCCCACGATACAAATGACTACGTAGCCCAAATTGCTGACAAAATTCATCATAGGAAACATAATTCCGGAGATAAACTGCGCCTTCCAACCGGATTCATAAAGTTCATCATTGATTTGTCCGAACTTCTCCACCGATTCCTGTTCACGTCCAAAGACCTTCACGATCTTATGTCCGGTATACATTTCCTCCACGTGGCCGCTGAGTGCTCCCAATGCTTTCTGCTGGGAAGCAAAGTACTTCTGTGACTTTTTCGCAATAAAAGCTGTTGCAAAAATGTAGAGCGGCAGCGTAAGCAGCACGATCAACGTTAACACCGGGCTGATGGTCAGCATCATGATGATATAGCCCAAAATGGAAACGATGGAGGTAATCAGCTGCGTCAAGCTCTGCTGCAGGGTGGTGGAAATGGTGTCCACATCGTTTGTCACACGGCTCAGTATTTCACCATGGGTCCTTCCATCGAAATACTTCAGTGGAAGCCTGGACAGCTTATCGTCAACTTCCCGGCGCAAGTCATACACCGTTTTTTGCGCAACGCCCGACATTACAAGTCCCATGGTTAAGCTAAAGAGAGAGCTTGCTATATAAATACCGATCAATACCAGCGCCAGTTGGCCGATGGCTGTATAATCAATTTTACCGCCGGTCTCACGGATCGCTTTTATTGCATTGTCAATCTGCTCCTGTGTCATCGTAATTTTTTGCGAAGGATTCTGTGCATCCCCCGGTTGTCCCGCAGGCATCAGCTTACTGCTTAAATCCAGAATCTGCTTGCTGATATCCGCCTTTTGGTTGTAATCTTCCACCGTATCCAGCATCGGCAGCTTCATAAATTCCTGAATCGCCTTCAACGTTTCGGGGTCCATCTGTGTCTGAGCAGGCTGCTGTGCTGTGGCGTTTTGCTGCACCTGGGCACTTTTTTGCATTTGCTCCTTGATCTGGTCTGCCGCCTTTTTCTGTCCTTCGGTCAGCTGTTCCAGTACTTTTCCCGCCATGTAGCCGTCTGTCAGCGTATTCATTGCTTTACGGGTTACTTGCGGCGCATATACGGTAAAGGTTGTACTTAATATGGCAAAAATCAATACTACCAGTAAATTAATACGATGCGGTTTTAAATAGCCTATCAATCTTTTCAATGTGCCTTTAAAGTTCTTTGCCTTCTGCACAGGCATCCCAAAGCCTGGACCACCTGGGCCGCCCGGACCTCTTCTACGCGGCATTCCCATATTTTGTGTCTGTTTTTGTTCTGCACTCATGCGATCTCCTCCTCAGACAGCTGTGAGGATACGATTTCACGGTATACCTCGCAGGTATTTAACAATTCCTTATGTGTTCCCATGCCTTCAATGCGTCCCTCATCCAATACGATAATCCGGTCTGCATCCATTACAGTTCCTACCCGCTGGGCAACAAGAAGCACGGTAGCCTCTGCGATCTCTTTTTTCAAAGCTGCTCTGAGTTTTGCATCCGTCTTAAAGTCGAGGGCGGAGAAGCTGTCGTCAAACACATAAATCTCAGGTTTTCTAACTAGCGCACGGGCGATGGAAAGACGCTGTTTTTGTCCACCGGAAACGTTGGTACCGCCCTGAGCGATTTCATGCTCATAGCCCCCATCCATTTGTGCAATAAACCCGGCGGCCTGTGCCACTTCCGCAGCATGTTGAATTTCTTCAAAGGTTGCGTCCTCTTTTCCGTACCGGATATTCTCTGTAATGGTACCTGTAAAAAGTACCGCCTTCTGGGGCACAAAACCGATTTTGGCTCTAAGGCTTTGCTGTGACATATTTCTTACATCTTCCCCATCAATCAGAACACTGCCGCCGCTTACATCATAAAATCTGGGAATCAGGTTTACCAGTGTCGATTTACCCGATCCGGTACTTCCTATGATGGCGGTGACCTCTCCAGGCTTTGCACTGAAGGAAATATCCTTTAATGCAGGCTCTTCGGCCCCATGATAGCTGAAGGTAACATTTTTAAATTCTACATATCCTCTTTTTGCGTCCGCTTCCTTGGCTTCTTTCGGGTCGTTAATTTCCGGAACCATATCCAGAACTTCATTCACTCTCACCGCAGCCGCTTGCGCACGCGGTACCATGATAAACATCATGGAGAGCATCAGCATGGACATAAGAATCTGCATGGCATACTGGGTAAACGCCAGCAGGGAGCCAATCTGCATCCCACCCCTATCGATACGAATAATACCGAACCAAAGAATCGCCAGCGAGGTGAGGTTCATTACCAGCATCAGAGAGGGCATCATAAAGGCCATGATGCGATTCACTCTAATATAGTTATTGGTCAGATCGGCGTTTGCATCTTCAAAGCGGACCTTTTCGTGCTCAATCCGGTTAAATGCACGGATAACCCGGATTCCTGTGAGTTTTTCGCGAAGAACAAGGTTAATTCTATCGATCTTCACCTGAATCTGTTTGAACAAAGGGATTCCTTTTGTAGCAATTAAGGCAATAACACCGCCCAATACCGGAATCGCAACGGCGAGGGACCAGGTCAGGGGCTTATCCTCACTCAACGCCATAATAACGCCCCCAACGGCCATCATCGGCGCGCCGATCATCATTCGCATCATCATCACGGTGACCATCTGTATCTGTGTAATATCATTGGTTGTTCTTGTAATCAGGGTCGCTGTACCGATTTTGTCAAACTCGTGCAGAGAATAGCTTTCCACCCGTTTAAAAACTTTGTTTCGGAGAACTCTTCCAAAACCCAAGGCAACTTTAGAGGACAGGAAGCTGGCGATGATGGCTGCAATGGCACCTCCGCCGGCAACCAGCAGCATAAATGCACCGATTTTCATAATATAGTTTGTGTCCCCATTCATAACACCCTTATTGATGATATCCGACATAAGGGTTGGCAAATATAGATCTGCAAGGGTCTGTGCGAATATCAGAACCAAAGCCCCTGCTATTAAAGCCCAAAACGGCTTTAAAAATCTGAATAATTTCAGCATATAAGTACCATCTCCATCCAATTAAGTCTTTTAAATTTTGTTTGTATAGAAAAATTGATTAAGCCTGATCCTCCAAAAGCTTTTTTAATATATTCAGACCCTCAATTATTTTTTCAACTTCCTCCTGTGTAGCTTTACTCAGGATATCACTCACACTCTGCTCCGCTTTCTTATGAAAATCCTGATGCAGCCCTTTATATTCAGGGGTTAGGCGTACGTATACAACCCGCCGGTCTTCCTTACACCGGATTCTTTCCACTATATTCTGCTGCTCCAGCCTGTCAACGATTCCGGATACAGTGCTGTTTGTCAAACCCATCTTCTCACTTAATTCACTGATCTTCCGCTGCCCGGAATGGCTTAAAATTCCGATGATCATTCCCTGGGGCGCCGTAATTCCATGCTTCTCAAACCCTTTTGCCATAGTGTGTTTATAGAGCATGCCTACGTACCTGCAGAGTTCTATAACCTTAATACTCTTGCTTCGTTCTTCCATTTGCTCACCTTCTCAGAAACTATTTCGTATCCGTATATTTCGTACACGAAATATATTACTCCTTATCGGATTGTACTGTCAAGTATTTTTTGCATCAGATCATAAATATATGAAGAAATTCTGGAATTTATTTGAAGAAATAGTGAGCTGCATTGAATAGACTATCTTATCGTATCACTTGGTCTTATGCCATTCAATGTATATATTGAACAATTTTAGCCTATCCAGACCATAAGTATTTGGGCAACTCACTATATTTTTCAGAAAAGGGACTTGATAAAACTTATAGTATTAATTATTATAAATAATGTTATGTCTATAGGAAAAGGCTGGCTTTATTGACACCTGCAAATGTAAATAAAGCCAGCCTTTTCCTATAGGGTCTACTCTGCACTTTTCAAGGACTCTACCATGTTAATTTTCTTTAGCCGGCCGAACATCACCACGTTCACAAGCCCTGCAAAGACCACTGTCAATACAGCGGAATAAACAAAACTCAAGGGCTTGATCGCACGTACAAACATGATCAGGTCGATCTCTGTAGTCACCACTACATACCGATGGAGGCCGATCCCCAGCAGCAGTCCTGCCAGGGTCCCCAAAATGGACAGCAGGATATTTTCCCTGTAGATATAGGCTGCCACTTCCCTGTCGTAAAAGCCTAAAACCTTTATCGTGGCCAGTTCCCGTATTCTTTCATTAATGTTAATGCTGGTCAGGTTATACATAACAACGAACGCCAGTGCCGCCGCAGATAGAATCAATACCCAGATCACGGAATTCATGCTGTCCATGCTCTTTTGAAAATCACTGCTAATTCCCGTTGTAAAGTTTACGGAGTTTATGCTCTTGTTTTTCATCAGATTCGTAGACAGCGCCTTCTCCGTGTCTTTGTCCGTATTCTTCAATATGGCGGTAAAGCCATTATACTTCACCGGCTCGCCAAACAGTTCCTCGTAGTATCCGGGAGACATGTATATGTAGTGTCCGACATATTGCTCCGTTATACTCAGCACCTTCGGCGCAACGGTTTTTCCCCCCCGGGTTATTTCTATCGTGTCCCCTTTTTGAATAGCAAAAAGCTTGGAGAACTTCTCGGTAATGACAATACCTTCGTCTGAAAGAGGTATTTTCGTCCCTTTCATTCGCAGATCGATAAAGTGATTTAACAGGTCCTTGTTCTCGGGAACCGTTATATAGGCACTGCCCTCACTCCGGCCGCTGCCTTCCTTGTTGACGGACACGCTTTGCTGGAATAGAAGCAAGGAGCTGTTGATCTCTCCATATTGCTTGATCCCTTCCTTTAAGCGCTTCGCTGCATCTCCCTCCACCGGTTGATTTAAGAAAGCCATCATGTTATAGGCATAAATTGAATTAAACTGCAGGTCCGTGATGGACAAAATGGAGTTTTTCAGTCCGAAACCTGTCAAAAGCAGCCCTGTACAGCCTGCGATTCCAACGATGGTCATGAAGAATCTCTTTTTATACCGCAGTATGTTTCTGGCCGTTACCTTTCCCGTAAAAGACAGCCTTTTCCATATAAAGCCCACCCTCTCCAGAAAAATACGTTTCCCTGCCTTGGGTGCTTTGGGACGCATGAGTACCGCAGGTACTACTACCAGCTCCTTAATACAGGCAAATACGGCTGCAATGGTAGTACATAGCACGGCCACCAGCGTTGAGGTCACTGCCAGGTCCATATGAAAGGGGATAACCGTCGCCGGTAGGGCATACATGATCCGGTAGGCATTAAAAATAACCGTAGGAAAGAGTTGAAAGCCGACCAGGGTGCCTACGATACTTCCTCCAATGCTTGCTGCAAAGGAGTACAGGAAATATTGGGATACAATGGCAGCCTTACCGTATCCCAAGGCTTTCAGGGTTCCGATCTGAACCCGGTGTTCCTCCACCATCCGTGTCATACTGGTGAGACACACCAGCGCTGCCACCAAAAAGAACAGCAGGGGGAAAACGGTTCCGATGGCACCGATTCTGTCGGTATCATTCCTGAATCCGCTGACACCGGCATTATGGCTTCTATCGAATACATACCAGCCCTGTCCTTTGTCCGTTTTGCCCAAATTTTCAACTCTTTCCTTTACCGGGTTCACTACATCCTTGTATTCATCCAGAAAGGCATTTTTCTCCTTTGCGCCTTCTACACGAATAAGCAGCTCATTATAAATTTTAGTTTTATCCACTCCCGGAAGCGCAGGAATGGCCAACTCTGCCGCAGACTTCTCTCCGATATGGAAGAAGGCTACTGTTTTCCCATTTCCCAGGGAATTGTTTCCCCTTTCATATTGGCTGATATAAAGGGGACTATTTACCGCCCCCACGATTTTAAACCGTTTCACGCCATTGGCAGTTTTCAGTTCTACAGAGTCTCCGATTTTCAGTTTCTCGCTTTTCAAGTAGCCTTTTTCAGTAAGACACTCGTCCTCGTTCCCCGGAAGATTTCCTTCCAGCAGTTCGGGTTGGTTGATCCGCTGTTCATTAATGTTGAAGGAGTGGACCTTTACAGGCTTTTCCTCCCCTCCACTGACAGCCAGGGCGTCAAAGGTATACCCCGGTACTACCTCCGCTACGCCCTGGACTTCTTTCACCTTTTCCATATCCTTCCCGGTAAAACCCGTAGCAGCCAGTACGCTCAAATCTGCCAGATGGTGGGTATCCAGGTATTGATCCGCAGTAGTTTTCATGTCGGGACTGGTAGCTCTGATTCCGGCAAAAAACGCCACACCGATGGCGATAATGACGAAGATGGAAAGGAACCTGGATTTTGAATTCTTTATTTCCCGTAAAAGGTTTTTTCTGATTGACTTTTTCATGACTACCATTCAATCCTTTCCACAGGGATTGGATTGGCATTGGCAGTTACACTGTCTACTTTACCGTTTTTTACTTTAATCACTTTATCCGCCATGGGTGCGATAGCCAGGTTATGGGTAATGACAATGACGGTCATCCCTGAATTTCTACAAGTATCCTGTAAAAGGCCCAAAATGGACTTTCCTGTGTTATAGTCCAATGCTCCTGTAGGCTCATCGCATAACAACAGCTTCGGATTTTTGGCAAGGGCTCGCGCGATAGCTACTCTTTGCTGTTCCCCGCCCGACAGCTGGGCCGGGAAGTTATTTCTCCGGGGAGTAAGACCCACTTGCTCCAGCACCTTCTCCGGGTCTAAGGGCTCCTTGCAGATTTGCGCCGCCAGCTCCACATTTTCAATGGCCGTGAGATTTTGTACCAGGTTATAGAACTGGAAAACAAAACCGATATCATACCGCCGGTAAGTAGTCAGCTCTTTTGTCGTGTACCGGCTAATCTCATTTCCGTCTACTATGATTTGTCCGCTGCTGCAAAAATCCATTCCACCCAATATGTTTAACACCGTACTTTTACCCGCTCCACTCGGTCCGGCTACTACTACAAACTCTCCTTTATCAATGGAAAAGGAAACTCCGTCCACGGCCTTTATCTCTACTTCTCCCATTCTATAACTCTTTTTTACATCTTTAAATTCTATGTATTTATACAAATAAATCCTCTCCTTAGGTCTTACGTTTTAGCTCTATTTTACTTTAATTTATTTTACTTCCAGCAGTATTCACTGTCAAATTAAAATATATGCTTCCGGGCTAAAAAACATAAACCGGTTTATATGGATTGACATCATTTTACTTTGGAGTTATAATGAACATCGTTCAGAAAGGAGGGAAAGAAGTGCCCAAAATCATAGATAACCCCGAAGAAGTCATTTTGAGTCACGCCCGGGATATTATACTTAACGACGGTTATACCAGTTTAACCATGCGAAAGGTATCCAACAATTCCGGAATCGCCGTTGGTACTATTTACAATTACTTCCCTACGAAGGACCATTTGACACTGCGGCTCATGGAAGATTACTGGTATGACTACCTGAAAGCACTGGATGAAATTGATCGGCTGGAAGCAGATTTGTTTGCAAAGCTGTTCCGCATCTATAAAAAACTGGATGACTTTACCCAAACCTTCCTGGAAGTATGGGTAAAAAATAGCACCCCCGGCTATACGGAAGACAGCCGGAACAGAAAAAAGAATTTTATGCAGAAGCTGAGCAAAAGACTTGAGGAAATTCTCATGGAAGCTCATGGCAAGGAAATCATTCATTTGCCTCTGGAGCCTTCTGCCACAGCAGAATTTTTGCTTTTAAACTTCCTAACGATGGCACAAATGAAACAATTTGAATATAATAACTTTGAGAAAATACTAAAAAAGCTTTTTGAATAATTCATTCATGCAAAGTGGAGGTATCCCTGCCGCTAATTTTATAGCCTCCACTGTGCATGAATTCATTATTGCTTTATTATGAACCATGTTCATTTAGCAGTGCCCATAAAAATTATTAATGTGGAGGCTTTATTATGAAACAGAAAAACACAACCTTACTGCTGGCCCTGTTTCTTCTGGGAATCTTTATGGGGGCCATCGACACCGGTATCGTTTCGCCGGCAAGAGAACTGATCCAAAACAGCTTCGGAGTGGATAGAAGCGTCGGTACCTGGATGATCACCCTGTATACACTGGTCTACGCGATCTCCATGCCCATCGTCAGTAAAATGGCGGATAAATACGGCTATAAGAAAGTGTACATCTTCGGCATTGCCACCTTTGGAATCGGTTCCTTATTTTGCGGCCTTGCCAACTTCTACGGCACTTTCGCCTTTTTCCTTTTGGCGCGTGCCATCCAGGCCATCGGAGCAGGAGGCATCATGCCCATTGCCAATGCGGTTATCGGCAACAGCTTCCCGGAAGAAAAACGAGGAACAGCCCTGGGGATGGTCGGAATGATTTATGGTGTAGGAAACATTCTGGGACCTACCTTGGGAAGCAGTATTATCGATATCGCAGGCTCCGATCATTGGGGATGGATTTTCTTTATCAATGTACCCATCAGCATCGCTATCATTTTACTAAGCGCAAGTATGGAAAATACAACCGCCGCTGTGCAAAAGCCCATGGATCTGCCCGGCTCTGTCGTACTGGCCGGCGTCATCGGGAGCTTGATGTATGCCTTAACCAATCTGGATTTCTTTCATTTTGCCGACAGCATAAAAACCACGGAGGTATACCCTTTCCTGTTGAGCTTTGCAATATTAACACCGGTTTTACTGTTTGTTGAGAAGAGGGCCAAAGATCCGATTCTGAACATAAAATACTTTAAGGACAGGCAAATGCTGATGATTCTCATCATTTCCTTCATCGTGGGTATTGGCATGATGGGAATGGTGTTTGTTCCACAGTTTTCGGAAAACGTCCTGAAAATAAAAGCCGGAAGCGGTGGCTATCTGGTCACTTTACTTGCAGTATTTTCCGGCATCGCTGCACCCTTCAGCGGCAAGCTGATTGATAAAAAGGGTGCCCGCTTTGTTCTGGCCCTCGGCTTTCTCTTTACCGTCACAGGTGCATTATTCCTCGGATACGTAACTACAAAGTCCCTGACTTTTATCAGCGTCTTCATTGGGCTGGCCCTTATGGGATTGGGCGTCGGTTTCACCATGGGAGCTCCACTGAATTACCTGGTGCTTCAAACGGTCCCGAAGGAGGAAAGCGCCTCAGGCCTCGCCACCATGTCACTGGTCCGGTCCATCGGGCTGGCTATATCCCCCAGTGTTATGATCGGATTTATTGTGGATGCTGCCAAAGGACTTCAACCCAAACTCATGGAAACCCTTCAGACAGGACTGGCAGCTTCCATGCCCAAGGGAATGTCCATACCCACTGCCGCTTCCGGAGGAGGAAATGCAGAAGCCTTTAAAGCATTGCAGAATGCGGACGTAACCACGATTGTGGATATGCTGAAAGAAGCTGTGGGCAGCGTGGTACCGGCCCAAGCAAAACCTATGATCGGAAAAGCCATTGATTCCATTAGTGATGCCATCGTTACCACCTTCCAATCCGTCATGAATACCGGCTATACGCATATGTATGTGGCTGCCGCCATCATCGCAGCCTGCGGCTTTGTGGCTGCATTGCTGCTGCGAAAAAAAGATGTAGGTATTTCGGCAGACACTGTAAATCACTCTATGGGTGAATAGGTTATCCATCAAAACAAAGGAGCCCTTCAGTTTTATGAAGGGCTCCTTTGTTTTTGTCCTATATTAAAGCTTTTTCGCTGTACCATAGTTTTCCACTACTGCATCATCCTTATTTTCATCCTGCTTTTTGATTTTGAAAATTCCATAGGCTATGGTTAACAGAGCAAGCGCCCAGGGTACGATAATTCCAACGGTATGGTTGACATGGGACACCAGAAGCCTGTCCTCCAATATCATAGCTACAGCCGTATGCATTAGAATCGCGCCTCCGATATAAATGGTAATTTTATATTTCCGCATCAAAAGGGCTACATACTGGCTTCCAAAGAATATGATCGGAATGTTTAATATGATTCCGAAAGCGATAAGCCCGATACTGCCATGGGCCGTTCCTGCGATGGCAAGAACATTGTCCAGGCTCATGCTGATGTCTGCTATGATGATACTGGCCACAGCCTTCCAGAAGTTTCCTGCCGACTTGACGTGATGCCCTTCTCCTTCGCTTTCATCTCCCTGGTTGATCAAATCCCAGGTAATTTTTAAGAGCAGCAATCCACCCACCAATTTAATGGGGAGCCATTCTACCTGCATTATAATTGTTACAATAGAGGCAAAGAAAATACGCAGCCCTATAGCTCCTGAGACACCAACGATACTGGCGGTTTTAGCCTGCTTAGGTTCAAGGTTCCGTATCGCTAAGGCAATAACTCCAACGTTATCCCCTGAAAGAACAATATCCAGCAGTGTTATTTGCAGTGCTGCCATTATAAAGATCATGACCTCATTCATATACATTCTCCTTTGGTATTAAGTCTATCCCCTATTGTACTCCTATTTTACGGATATTTCTACAGTCTTCTCCTTTTTTCTTCATTACAATAGTATGCCAGCTTAAACTATACCCTAAATTTACTCGTTACTCTTTACAGAGGGTTTCCCTCACGGCTGTCCCTTTTTATTTCCTCCTGTATCGCTGACTTCTTTTTTCTATAGAACTGCTGACTTGGATTATGCTTGCTATGCTGCCATTTGCCGCTTAGCTTCTAATAATTTTCCTGCTACCTATGTCCCATAGGATTTATGCATTCGCAAGGAACCTTCGTTTGACACAACCCACATCCTGACCCCAGCTTTGTAATCCCGCCGTAAGACTCGGCTAATTTTTTTGATTTATCGCCATAAACAAAATTCAAGCATTTTTTCTTATCATGCCCCTCTTTAGATATTGCATCAACAGGGCATCTTTTAATACAAGCTCCACAAATGCCTTTACTATATAACAAACAGTTTTCCGTATGCTTTTTAGCCTCTCTGGCATCTGGAGTAAGGGCTAACTCGGTTACAAATGAGATCAGCCTTATGGCTATTCCTTTTTCACTAATAAACCCGTCGTTTATTCCAAAGGTTCCAAGTCCGGCTGCATAGGCCACATGACGTTCCGACCAGTTCGAACTGGGCCCTGAAGCTGTGCCGTAGATTTTAAACCCCTCGGCTCGCGAAGGCGCTATTGTTCTATATCCTCTTTGATTTAAAAAACTCTCCATATGCCGGACGAATCCTCGAAGAAATATCTCATCGCCAAAAGTGCGAAGCAATGCCCATTCTTTTGACGCATTTTCCTTTTGTTCCCGATTGCTTTTTCTGATTTTTTCATTTATGGGCAGCGCCACACTGATGACTGTCCCCCCCGAATACCGGTCCTGCCCAAAAGCCATTTCATAGGCTTCCTCCGGCGTTAAATGTTCAGGGCCGATTATTTTCTTATACTCCTTAAACAACGGATCCTCCGCAGACGCAAATTTTATAATAGGTTCATCATAATAATGGTCGTTTGTTTCTTCACACCAATTCTCTTTGCTTTCCTGTACGTATTTTTTAATTTCATCCATTATTAAATTTTTCATTGCTCTACCTCCGTCATTTTTATATTAAATTTATAAAATCGGTGATCTATTATTAAATACCACCCAATCGTGTATGTACACGACCAGAGTAAAAAATTAAGGTTTAAGTGCCTCAATTTTAGCAAGCAATCCTGTCAAGGTATTCAAGTCATCCTTGCCCAGGTATTGCTCAATAAAGCTTTGTGCTTCTAGCCAAAGCACTTCTGCTTCATTAAAAGCTTTAAGCCCCGCTTCCGTCAGTTTTAATTGGCGATTTCGAGTTCCCTCTGCTGCAACATCTGCAACAAATCCCTTTTCTTCCATAGGCTTAAGGTTTCGTACAAGCGTGGTTCTATCCAGCCGCATTTCAAGGGCCAGATCACTTACATTTATGGGCTGCTGCTGCTTTATATGCTTGAGTAATGAAAATTGGCCCAATTTTAATCCACTGGGTACAAGCTTTTCATCGTAAATTTCAGTAATCGCTTGTGAAGCCCGCCGCAAGTTAAGGCAATTACATACTGACGACTTTTTATTATAAATTTTTCTATCCATAGCATCCCCTTATTCCGCATTAGTGTATATACACTATATTGATAATATAATATCCCCATGTTCTTGTCAAGTCTATTTCTTTTCCTCTATATAAGAGCCATGATGTTATAGCAAGTTATTTTACTGGAATACTCAATAACGCTCCCATGCGAGCCTTATTTGTGGTAGACTTCCCCATTCATAATCTTAAACGCCCGGAATAACTGCTCCAGCAGAATCAATCGGGCCAACTGATGGGGAAAGGTCAGACTGGACATGGAGAACCGGTAGTCGGCACTCCTCAAAAGGTTCGCGTCCAATCCTAAAGAGCCCCCGATCACAAAAGTGATATGGGAACTTCCGGTTACAAAAAAGGATTGCAATTTAGCTGCGAACCCTTCCGAATCCGGCTTTTCCCCTTTGACATCCAGTATAACCAGCGTAGAGCCGGCCTTCACCCTTTTTAGGATTCTCTCTGCTTCCTTTTTTTTAATCTGTAGTTCCTGTGCCAGGCTGCTGTTCTCCGGCGCCTGCTCGTCCTCTACTTCCGTAATTTCCAAATCACAAAACCGCGAAAGCCTTTTACTGTACTCCGCAATTCCGTCTTTAAGATACTTCTCCTTTAATTTTCCAACAGTAACTATACTAACCTTCATTTTTACCTCCGTATTGGAAAAGCGTTCCTAGTTCATAGTTCCTGGTAGCTTCATGAGCGCCTTAGGCTCTCTTTCTTGAACAACAAGGAACTAAGAACCAGCAACGCTTTTCTCCCTTTTCCACAGCTACAAGCAGATCATCCGACCCGCCCCATGCCGCAGCGCTACCTCCAGTGTTACATCCGTTCCCACATTAATTTTTTTCTCTGTCAGGGCATTTAACACCGTCTGGTATGCCAGCTCAGGAAAGTTATTTTCCTTGCTCAGATGGCCCAGCAGGAACTGCCTTGTTCCTTTTTCCGCCAGATAGGCGATAACCTTTCCCGCCATTTCATTGGACAGGTGTCCATGGTCTCCCATGATCCGCTTCTTCAAGTGCCATGGGTAAGGCCCTACCTTCAGCATCTCTACGTCATGGTTGGATTCCAGCAGCAAAACGTCACTGTCCTCCAATTCCTTCAAAAGCGTTTTGTTCATATGGCCAATATCCGTGGCACTGGTGAGCTTTTTACTGCCGGAAAAAAAACTGTATCCCACAGGCTCACTGGCATCATGGGGTATGGAAAAGGGCTTAACGCAAAGGGAACCGATGTTGATCTCTGCCCCTGTAGTAAAGCACAGCTTGTTTTTGATAGTAACGGGTCCGATTTCACATTCCATGGAAGCCCAGGTCTTTTCATTGGCGAAAATGGGTATATCAAACTTCCGGGAGAGGATACCGATGCCCCGGGTATGATCACTATGCTCGTGAGTTACTAAAATAGCGCTTATCTCCGCAGGATTTTCCCCTATGGAAGTAAGCGCTTCAATTATTTTCTTTCCGCTTAGACCTGCATCAATCAGTATTTTAGTCCTCTCATCGCCCACAAAAATACAATTTCCGCTGCTTCCGCTATATAGACTACAGAATTTTATCATCGGTTTACCCCTTCATTACCCATTACCAGTTGAGATCATAGGCCTTTGAAATCCTCATGCCTATGATCCGTCAACTGTTCCTGAAAATCGCGCAGGATTTATTCTGATGCTTCCCGGTTACCCTGCCGCGATTCTTTCCACTTCCGCCCCCAAGCCTTTCAGCTTGGCTTCCAAATCTTCATACCCTCTGTCTATGTAATGTATATTATAGATTTCGCTAGGTCCTCTCGCTACGAGAGCCGCTATAATCATCGCTGCCCCGGCTCGCAGGTCAGAGGCTTTTATCGGTGCGCCCGTGAGTTCCTTAACCCCTTCAACCACTGCGGTCCTGCCTTCTACTCTGATTCTGGCTCCCATTCGCTTCAGCTCGTCCACGTATTGAAATCGCAGGTCCCAAATCCCTTCGGAAATGGTGCTTGTCCCTTCAGCGAGGCACAATAGAACCGTTGCCTGCGGGTGCAGGTCTGTGGGAAAGCCCGGATACGGCAATGTTTTAATATTCGCTTTGGAAATCCGGTCCCTTCCGGTAACCCGGATACTGTCTTCGAATTCCTCAACTTTTACATTCATTTCAATGAGTTTCGCTGTTAGGGATTCCATATGCTTCGGAATCACATTTTTCACCAGCACATCTCCGCGGGTCGCAGCAGCCGCAATCATATAGGTTCCCGCCTCAATCTGGTCCGGAATGATGCTGTGAGTAATTCCGCCATGTAGGGTTTCTACCCCTTTGATTTTTATGACATCAGTCCCTGCACCTTTTATATTGGCTCCCATGGCATTAAGGAAGTTTGCTACATCCACAACATGGGGCTCCTTGGCGGCATTTTCAATCACCGTAACCCCTTCTGCCTTAATAGCTGCAAGCATAAGGTTGATGGTGGCTCCTACGCTTACCACATCCAGGTAGATAGCACAACCCTTAAGCTTGTCCGCCTGAATCTTGACCAGTCCATGCTCGATCTCCACTTTTGCCCCGAGGGCTTCAAATCCTTTAATGTGCTGATCGATGGGTCTAAACCCGAAATCACATCCCCCGGGAAACGAAACTTCCGCTTTTTTGAACCTTGTCAGCAGCGCTCCCAGTAAGTAATAGGAAGCTCTCATGCTTTGGACCATTTCATAGGTCGCAGTATGAGAGTTTACATTCCGTGCATCAATTATCAATGTATTTTTATCTTCATTTTCAACAGTCGCCCCGAGTTGCCGCAGTATGTCTTTAAGTAACCTAACGTCTTTTATGTCAGGAACATTTTCAATCCTGCAAATTCCATCTACCATCAGTGCAGCCGGAATGACTGCCACAGCAGCGTTTTTCGCGCCACTTATGTTTACTTCACCCTGTAGTGGCTTTTGCCCGTTTATAACCAGTTTCTCCAAACAAAATACACCATCTTTCCTGTAAGTTGCTTTTTCCATTTTTATGTTAACAATACTGAACATAATCCCACATTATTATACCACCTTATTTGGCCAAATTATATAGTTAACAAAAAAAAGTAGAAAAAAATTAATTCCCATTTTATGGCTACCCTATAATTGCATCAAAGTATTCGAGCTTGCGATCCTTTGTTTTGATACGCCATACCGGAGCTGCATAAAGAGTTTTCATATCTTTATCCAGTATATCCATATTATATCCGATATCTATGCTCGTAATAACCGTATTGGGCGAATTACCATAACTTGTCAGGAGTATCTTGTAGGCGGGTATTACCTTCTGGGCATCCCGGCTTATGCCTACAGGCTTCTTTATACTGCAGACCAGTTCTTTTACCCCAAATTCTGTAATAACTGCAGTCATTGTGTTGCTAAAAATATAGAGTCCCTGGTATTTGTGTACAAATACCAGTTTCATCGATCCGTCGCTTAATTGATCATAGGAGTCCAGGACAAACTCCGCTTCACTGATTCCGATATCGCTGATGAACTTTCTAATGCGTTTTTCCAGGGATTTTTTTTGGGTAACGTCCCACCTTTCTTGTGGATTGCTATCTCTATAGGTAAAAGCAGCATTGTTCTCCATGGTAAATTCTTTGTTTTGGTCCGAAATCCGTTGGCCGCTTTTCAGTTCCGACGGCAGTGCAGCTTTGCTGCCCATTAGTTTGGCCGCTGCTCTTTGCATGTTAAAGTATGCTTCATCATTAATCTCAATCTTACCCATTGCCCCGGTAAAGGAAGGAATTTTGCTCTCCAGGCGAATGTTCTTGCTTTGCAGGATGCTCTCGGTAATAGCGATGGCTTCTTTGGAATTATTCTGTGACAGTGCATTCAAGCTGATATTCCCCAGCATGAAGATATTAAGAATAAGAAAAACAATAATTAATATGCTTTTAGCTTTTCCCCAATCCATTCTTACTCTCCTTTTTTCACCGTCAGTTTTACCGGATACTGTGCATTTATATTAGTAAATATAAACCACATGGGTTCCACCTTCGCATTCCTTGTATCTTTTTGCACTTCGTAGCCCAAAGTTGCATCTTTTAGATAAAAGTTCTTGTCATCTTTTAATTCCGGATAATCGATAAAAGTTTTATCCATAAGGTCTACAAAGTTTACTCCGTACTCTTTTTTCTCCTTAGTCAGCTCCAGGTTCCTGAGAATCCACCAGCAGCTAATAACCTTCCTGTTACTGGCCTCTATGGTTATGGCATTTTTAAAAGTGTTTTGCTCTGCCCCCTGCGCCTGATAGTTGAACATAACAGGCAGCCCTCCAACTTTATAATCGAAAGTGATGCGGACCCTGTCCTTTTCTCCTTGTATACCGGAAATGTATAAATCTGCATTGGCAGGCAACAGTTTCATTCTGCCCAGAAATTCCACCGCTGTTTTTACAGCCTGGCTTTCATCCGGCTTTTCAGCTTCTGTCGTATAGGAAAGGTTCTTATATTCCAATAAACCGCCATCATAGAGTTTGTATATATTATTCAGGTTCCTTAATGTAGCCGTCCCCGATCCATCCATAGATACATCATAACTATCCTTCTCACTGCCAAGGATGGACTCAAATTTCTTTTCAATCTCTGAAGCCTTTTGTCCGCTTTTTATCGTAAAACTCTCCGGTATAGCACAGCTTATACTCTGAATCAGCTCAAATTTGCTGCCATTCCATATAATCGGTATATCCTTTTGCGTCTGATAGCGCATTGTATTTTTTGTATCCGCAATAACGGTATAGCTTCGAAGGCTATTACTCTCAGTTTGTTTGTAGAGCTTAGCCACGATTTCATCATACTGGTCCCTTTTTAAATTTTTAGCCAATATCACATATTTCTGTAATTTTGAATTTCCGTCCAGGATATAGACGGAAAAAGAATTGTTGTTGATATCATCCGGCAACACCAGCATTTTTAATACACCGCTGGCCTCACCGGCCTTAGAAACCTTTGTATTAAGAAAATAGGAGAGCACTCCAGGCTTCAAGGGAGTTTTAAACTCATAGAAGATTCCCTTCCTTACGGTCAGATCCTCCCAGTCCTTTACATCCTTATCCGGATCATTGCTGATAATATTTTTCGAGTTAAGTATGCACTCCAGATAATACTTTCCTTCGCTCCACAAGCGAGAGTATTCCTCCTGGGTATCGCTATTTTTGGTCAACACCCAATGAGGCTCATCCATTCCTGCCGAAACCACAAGGCGATACGGTTCGAAGGCGTCGTCTCTGATCTTCTCCATGGGATCTTCAGCTTTAGCATATCCAATTCTGCCAATAGCCTCTAAAAAATTAAAAGGAAACCTGAGACCTTGATAGTCCCAAAGGATTCCCGCTTGAATCAAACTTAAAAATATTAAGCTGAAAAGTATGTATGTTTTAAACTTTTCTTTAAGCATCGGTTATTCCAACCCCAGCAAATTTTCTTTGTCCTCTGAATTAAAAACCATTCGTAAAGATATCTTTAACTTTCATGTTCATCAACTTGCTCTTCAGATCTTCCTTAAGAAGAATGATGGTAAACTTCTCAACTTGACGATTTTCCGTGTCGGAATTCTTGTACGCAACAACCTGTATTTTGTTAGCTCCAGTGTACTTGAGGTTCACTTCTTTCATAAACATGCCGGAACTTCCGATACCCCAGCTTGTCTCTCCTTCCGTGTTGGCATAAGGGACATAATACCCCAGATCGTTATCATACACGGAAAGTTCTACGGTAATACCCTCATTGGCCGTATTTCCACAGATTACATAGGATTTTTTAAATGTGGATTCTTCGTCTCCTTCAGGCCTTGTAATATTAATCAGGTGTGGCCCTGCAGCAAAGCTTGTTACTCCCATAGCTGCTATAAAAGCAATACAAATTAGTGCAGTAAATAATTTTTTCATCATCGTGGCACCCCAAACCCCAAAATAAGAATTCCCTACCCAATTTACAACGGGTAATAAATATTTTTCTCCTGTTTCTCTAAAATAATTATACCATATTTTGTGTTACAATTCCATTACATGCCATTTAAAATAAAATTACAGGGTGAAGAAATACAAAAAGGCGTTCCTGGCTGCTAGTTACTGGTTCCTAGGTTTTAAAAGCCTTCTGTTTTCAGCTCTTTTACTAGGAACCGGTAGCCAGAAACCGGCAACGCCTTTATTATCATACTCCCACAGGCAGTTTTACAACCAACTCCGTGCCTTTGCCCAACTCACTACTTATAGTAAGGGTGCCTCCATGGGCTTCTACAATTTCCTTTGCTATGGCAAGGCCAAGGCCCGTACCGCCCATTTCCCTCGAACGTGCTTTATCCACCCGGTAAAACCTCTCAAAGATCCTTGGCAGATCTTCCTTGGGAATCCCGATTCCGCTATCGGAAACCTTCACATAGACCTCACTGTAAAGCTTACCGATATATACCGTGATTTTGCCGCCTTCCGGAGTATATTTGATAGCGTTGCTCAGGAGGTTGATGATTACCTGCTCTATTCGGTCAGGGTCTGCACAGATTTCCGGAATTTCTCCGATGACGAAGCTTTCCAGGACGTGCCTTTTCCCCGAAGCTTCCAACTGCATTTTCTCTACACAGGTGCGCACAAGAGCTGCAAAGTCGACTTTACATATATTCCACTGCATTTGCTGGTTATCCAGCCTGGACAACTGCAGCAAATCCTTTACCAGACGGGTCATCCGGTCAGCCTCTGAATTGATAACGTTCAGGAACCGTTCCGTAGTCTCCCGGTCTTCCAGGGCTCCATCCTGCAAGGTTTCCGTGTAGCTCTTTATAGAAGTCAAGGGTGTTTTCAGTTCATGGGATACATTGGCAACAAACTCTCTCCGCATATTTTCCAGCTTTTGCTGTTCCGTAATATCCTGCAACACTGCAATGACCCCTTCAGGCTTTTTATCCTCATCGGTAATGAGAGCAAAGTATACCCGCAGAAACCGCTCATTCGCCCGAAAGCTTTTTTCCTTTACGCTGGAGGTCTCGAAAATAATAATTTCCTCCATGTCGATCCCCAGGTCATACCTTTCGGAGAACTCATTAAAATCGCAATCCAATTTCGCATGATCCGTCCCCAGCATTTCTCCCGCTGCCGGGTTGGAGTGAATCATTTCACCCTTCAGATTGAAGGCAACTACACCATCTGTCATGTAATTCAAAATGGTTTCGATCTTGTTCTTCTCACTGGAAATCTCTGCAAGGGTATTTTTTAGTTCTCTGGCCATATTATTAAAGGTGACGGTCAGTTTTCCGATTTCATCCTCGGACTTCACTTCCAGCACCTGCTCAAACTCACCTTTTGCTATTTTATTGGCTTTGTGCATGATGTTTACGATGGGTACTGTAATGGTCTTTGACAGCATATACCCGATGATAAGAGAAGCTACAATGGACAGCATAAGGCTATTGACAATAATTTTGCTAAAATCAGCAAGCGTCTGACGCCAAGCCTCCTGGTCATACCGGAAATACAACACCACATAGTCACCGTCTGCGAGAACCATTTTGCTTGCATAATCGAAAAAAACACTGGATTCCGTACGGGTCAATTTTCCCTTGTCTCCACTGTCCACCTTATTCGCCAAAACATCCAGCAGATTTTGCGACGAAAGGATCTCATTCTGGTACTGTGCCGGATTTCCATATTTCGCCCCTGTCGCGTATTTGATTTCTCCATTTTTCGCTACGATGGCAAAGCTTTTATAATTTTCGTTAATGCCGAAATAATAATAGGGAACTTTGTCCTCTGTAAATTCGGTTTCCAATTGCTCGTAGGTATAGCTTCTCCCGTCACCCCATTTAGAAAACCCATTACTCAGGCCCTGCTTGAAGTTTTTATAGTAGATGTTTTCAACCTGACTATTTAAAAAAATCCCCACGAACATCATCAAGGAGATGGTAATAGCAATAATAATGATTACCAATCTCCATTGTAGACTTTTTAGAAACATATCGTACCCTCTTTATAAAAAAATCGTTCCCGGTCGTTAGCTCCCAGTTGCTATATGAACATTCACCAAAGCCCTTCGGACTTTTATGTACCGGCAAACCAGGAACCACGAACCAGCAACGATTTTAAAATCAACCCGCTTTATTAAAATAGTACCCTACACCTCTTTTGGTCATTATAAACTCCGGATTTGCAGGGTCCCTCTCCAGTTTCTCGCGCAATCTTCGTACGGTAACATCCACAGTTCGCACATCTCCGTAGTATTCGTAACCCCATACCTTTTCCAGAAGGGTTTCCCGTGTAAATATCTGCCCCTGCTGCATGGCCAGAAATTTGACTAATTCAAACTCCCTGAGGGTCAGTTCGATGATAATTCCATCCCGTTTTACCTCATAGCGCTCAGCATCGATATGCAGGCTGTTGAACTTCATGGTATTTGTTGTACTGTTCTGGGTGGCTTCCTCAAGAGTACTTCTTCGTAGATTTGCCTTGACTCTGGCCATGAGCTCTCTCGGACTGAAAGGCTTGGTTATATAGTCATCCGCACCCAGCTCCAAGCCCAGAACCTTATCCACTTCCTCTTCCTTCGCCGTCAGCATAAGAATCGGTATGGAAAGTGTTTGCCTGACTTTTTTACATACAGAAAATCCATCCATTTTGGGAAGCATGATATCCAGCAAGATCAAGTCCGGTTTATGGCTTAGTGCCATCTCCACACCCTGCTCTCCGTCATAGGCTTCTATGGTTGTGAAGCCTTCTTTTTTCAGGTTAAATTTCAGAATGTCGACGATATTCCTTTCATCATCGACGATAAGAATCTTTTTACTACTCAAAAAATACACCCCTTATACGGTTGCTGCTTCCGACCGGTTTGCGATCGGAATCTATGAACTTTACATGGCCCCATATTATTATATCATTAAGTTGCCATTTTGGAAAATCTATTTTCATGCAATATGATAACATTGTTACATTTATGGGAAATGCATACAATCCAAACTAGAAGCCTATTAGCATAAAAGCCGCTAATTAAATATAATTAACGGCTTTTCATTACAATTCTCTAACAATTTTAAATCTCAGTTCCAGCTTAAATATTCAGTGCCCTATCATACTCTTTTAGATTCTTTGCAAACTCCTTCCGGTATACATTATTACCGGTAAACACAACCTTCAATGTCTGGAATATGAGTTTTATGTCCAGCAGCAGCGAATAGTTTTTTATGTAGATCAGGTCATACCGCAGCTTGTCCTCGGGAGAGGTATCATAGTTGCCCAGTATCTGAGCAAAGCCTGTAATCCCAGCCTTTACAGCGCTTCTCTGGTTATACCCGGGAATGTCCTTTGCAAACTGGTCAACAAAGAAAGGCCGTTCTGATCGGGGACCCACAATGCTCATGTCTCCCATGAGTACGTTGAATAGCTGGGGCAATTCATCAATTCTATATTTTCGTAGTATGCGTCCCAGAGAAGTCACCCTCGGATCGTTTCCACCGGATATCACTGGCCCCGTCAGGGCCTCTGCATCTACACGCATGGTTCTGAATTTGTATATGTTGTATAACCTGCTGTTGATGGTTACCCTCTCCTGGGCATAGAGCACAGGGCCCGGAGATGTGAACTTCACCAGTAAGGCAGTTACAAGCATAATAGGTGTTGTAATTATGATGCCCACTACGGACAGGACGATGTCAAAAAGTCTTTTAAAGAATTTCTGTTCTACCGTCAATCCGATGCCGTCAATCATAAAGGCAGGCATGTCCTCGAACTGCACCATCCTTGCTTTCAGCATGGAGATTTCGAAGAGTTGAGGTACCACGTATACCACCCGTTTGCTGGTGATACAGTAGGAGATGATTTTCATCTTGTATTCGTCCGGTACACCGGGGCAGATAAGGACTTCGCTGACACTTTTTATTTTGCTCATGATGTCGTCGATGTCGGTCGCTACACATACATATTTGACCTGGAAGTTCATAGTGTCCCTGGAACTGTTGACCTTGTAGAGGATCTCGTCCATGTCTTCCGGATTTCCTACTACCATGAGGCTCGCCCGGTCAGTGATGTATTTTTTTATTTTCAGGATGAAGGCCTTCCATAGGACCAGTAGTATGAATTGTATTACCGGGGCGATCAGAAGTACACTTCTCGGGAAGGAGAACCCCTGTTTGAAGTATGTGATGGCTACGGTGGTGATTCCTTGGAGGACCACTACGAATACGATGGAGATGATGGCATCATAGAGGGTTTTGCGGTAGAATTTTAGCAGGCCGTAGATGTCGAAGTACACCAAGGCTGAAATGGTAATGAAGGGCATAGCCTCTACGTAAGGGGTGAAGTTGAAGTCTGGCAGATCTAGGCGAAATTTGATTAGGAAGGCCAAAATATAGGCCACATTAATCAATGCTAAGTCTATTAGGACTATAGCTACTTTATAGAATTTTTCTAATCTCTTCAATACCCCTGTCATGTTAACACCCCACAATTGCCATTGAGCTTTTATTTTTATAAAAATTATATCACTGTAACATTCTTTTTACAATTATACACTAAGATTACATCACGGCAAACGCATGAAATTTATCTTTTCTCAGAAATCTCATAAGAGATTTTTTAAAATATGCCATTGCGGCATAGACGTATTCGACAGGAAGTATAAAGTTTGTCCCTGAAATGCATTGATAGGC
>JAEZXR010000033.1 GCA_023419605.1 Bacillota bacterium
CAATAAAGAGTATTGAAAAAGATGACGCACTATCATAAAATCAATTTACACGACAAGGTGTCCGGATGCTTCCGGTTTACTGTCCGGATAAATCCGGAATCGCCGTCCGGATACGCCGGAATATGCATATAGCAATCCTTTGTTTTTGTCCACCTGAAAAATTAGATGAAATTTCACCCACTATGCTTTCGTATTTATCGGGTAAGCTCATTATATAATCATGTATATATGCTTTTTTACATGCAGTATAAATTTGTTGTTCTGTCGCACTTGGGTTAGCCAATAATAAATTTTGTTTAATTGACATATTAAATAAAACAGGATCTTGTCTCACAATTGATACATTTGATCTTAATGATTTTTCTGTAAATTCATTAAGATCAAATGTATCAATTTTTATTTTACCTTCCGTAGGTAGATAAAATTTTTCCAAAAGATTAAAAATAGTAGTCTTTCCACTTCCACTCTTGCCAACAATAGAAACAACTTTATTTCTAGGAATTTTAAATGATACTAAATTAAGAACAGGTCTTCCACTAGCATAAGAAAAAGATACATCTTCAAAAGTTATTTGCCCATTAACCTTAGAGATTTCACTAGCCCCAAAATTTTCTTTGCTATATGCTAAATTGTCCATTAATCCAAATACTCTACCTAATGAAACTAAGCTTTCTTGAACGTTAGAGTTTAATTTTGTAACGTTATTCAATGAGATTCTAAATTGCATTGAATAGGAATTAAACACCATGAACTGTTCAATTGAAAGTATATTTTTAAATATTAAATATGCTCCTACTCCTAGTGTAGTTATATTAGATAACAAATTAACTAATTGATTTAAAGCTTGTGATATTGTGTTTATTGTTTGAAGCTCTACTGATTTAGCTTTAATTTTTTTACATAAGGACAAAAAACTGTTTAATGTTATATCTTTAATACCCAGACTTTTTATTTCTTTAATACAAAATAAAGATTCTTGTATTTGGCTATAATGCTTATCCCAAAACTTTGATGCAATTGCAGTCTCCTTCTTTAGCTTTCTACCAAACATTATAAAAACTATGGACGATATAGGAAACAATAATAATATAATTAACGCTAATGGTATACTTATCCTAAAGATTAGAATCCCTAGTACAATTATCTTTAAAATGTCTACTATTGAATTTAAAAATTGTTTTGTAATTATATTTGAAACAGCAGAAGAGTCTCTATGCAATCGTGATAAAAATTCTCCAACTCTCATTTCGTCAAATGCTTTAACTGGTAAGTTTAAAATAATTGAATACATATCTTTTTTAACATCAAAAACTATACTTTCATTCAAATAAGATGATAAATACGATTGAATAATACCTAAAGCAGTCTGTGATATAGCTACAATTACTTGATAAAATATTTGAGTTACAACTGCATTGTAATCCTTAGCAAAAAAGCAAGAAATAAGTTTAGCCCATATTACCGGTTGAATTAAGTTAAGACCGATTTCAGCAAAAATGCAAAATAGTAAAATTATCATTTTTATTTTGTAATGATTTGCGTACTTTGTAGCCCTATTTAGTAGCTTTATATCCTCTTTTGAAAAAATTTTAAAAGTCATTATATTGCGTATCCTTTTACTTATCTAATATTAAATATCTAGCTAACAATCATAAACACAAATAGCATATAAAGTATAATTATTAAAAATAAACCTTATATTGTATAGTTTACTATAAATTCAATATTTTGTAAACACCATAGGAATAATATACCAAAATTAGTATTTAAAATCAAGTGCTTCCTTGATTTTGTAATTATTTAATAATAAGTTCGTAATATTCTCGAAATATTCCTGTAACATTCTATATTTTCTAGTTGGGTCAAGACCAAGCATCCGTATTTCCTACTGAAAATCAAAGTACGAAATCGACTGGAATCAATGCTTTTGGAGTTTGGAAAATGTCTTGCATAATTGAATTTGTTCATATCTTACTAAAACTTAAATTACACTGATACAAGCTACTTTCAAACATTACTTTTCGTACATGACAGCCATGCTGTACCTGGACCATTAAAAATTGCATTTGCCTATAGCCGTATCGGGGTACACACTCTTTACCTCGAAGATGCAGTTCATGTGCTGATTGCTGAAGTAACTTGAAACAAGCAATTGATGAATTCATAGATTTTTTATAACATGAGAAGATTACAGAAAGAAATAAAGGTCTGACTCCGATAGAATATCGAAATCAGACCTTAGCAACATAAAATTTTTAATTTTTCCCCTGTCTACTTGACAGGGGGGCAGCTCATTTCTACATATAGGTGCTTTATATATATAGATTCTATGTTCAGTAACAGGCCTTTTATCTCGTGAATACAACTTCATTGGTATCAACCTTATTACTTATATTGCTTGAACCGGACTCAAAATATGCTTTTAAGATATCCTTTGCAACAGGCGCGGAGTTAGCACCCCAAACACCTTTTTCAATCACTACGGCAACCGCTATTTTAGGGTTATCCGCCGGTGCATAGCATACAAACAGTGCATTAGATGAAGCATTTTCTATTCCCGTTTCAGCAGTACCGGTTTTACCTGCTACTTTAACTTTTTTCCCTTCATAGGTCAAATCATCAAACAATCCTTGTGCAGTACCCTCCGCTCCTTCTGCAACGGCCAACATACCTTCCTTCACAGCCTCTATGGTCGCAGGGTTAACAGGGACCTGCTCGTATTCAGGTTTTGTCTCCGTCACTACAGAACCATCGTATTTTACAACCTTCTTAATTACATGGGGTTTGTATTTTTTCCCGCCATTGGCCAAGGTTGCAACATAGTTTGCCAACTGCAGCGGGGTAAAGGTGTTAAAGGACTGCCCTATGGCCGCCTGTGCTGTATCCGCAGGAAACCATTCTTCTGACTCCTTAAATCGTGAATCGATTGCAAATTTATTAACCCCAACTGCGTAGTCTTTCTTAGAGGCCTTATTCGCTCGTATCCCTTTTGCTTCGACACCTGAACCAATATCCAATCCTGTTCTTTCTCCAAGGCCGAAGATTTTTGACCATTTATCTATCTTATCAATGCCAAGCTTGTCTCCCAGTACATGAAAGTATATATTGCATGAAGTTTCCAGAGCCTTCGCCAGTGCAATAGGTCCATGGGGAGGGGCACCTTCCCTATATTCAAGGCAGATAAAGTTTCTATTCCCAATATTTACCGTGCCTGTATCGTTAATCGTTTCATAACGACCTATGGCTCCTTCCTCTATCCCTGCAATCCCAACCAATGGCTTAAAGGTTGAACCTGGAGCGTAAATGTCCTGGATAGCCCGATTGGCCATGGGACGGTTTTTCCCATCAGTAATCCACTGTTGTATAAGTTCTTGCGCTCCTCGGTTTTCCGCACCTTCCAGGTAGACGGCTGGATCATAGTTTGGATAACTGGCCATGGCCAGCACCTCTCCATTATTCACGTCAACTGCCACAGCAGCGCCCGCTACGGCATCTCCGAAGTTTTTCTTATAGTCTGCCTGGCTTCGAATATGATTAATGTTTTTTTCCAGCGATTCCAGAGCAACTTTCTGCAGCTTTGTATCAATGGTAAGCATTACATCATTTCCAGGTATCGGTGCGTTTTCACTCAATTGCTTTGTAGTTCTTCCCACCGTATCTACCTCAATGCTCTTCAAGCCATCCTTGCCTTTCAGATAGGACTCTGCCGCCAGTTCTACTCCCGCTTTGCCGATGAGGTCCGTCAGCTTATAACCCTGATCCTTTTTCTTTTGGTAGGTATCGGAGTCAATATTACGTATATATCCAACGACATGGGAAGCCAGCTGGGCATCATTATATCTTCTCAAGTACATCAACTCGGTCGTTACACCGGGGAAGTCATCATGCCTCTCTTCCAGCTCCGCTACCGTTTCCCTACTGACATCAGAAGCCAAAGCAATCGTGTTCTGGGGAGTAAACCCCTGGATCATCAGTTCAAACCGGAGTGTGGCAATGCGATAAGCATCTTCCAGGCTGTAGTTGTCACTGATATTGAACATTGTTTTCCCCTTGAAGTATTCGAATACCTCCTGGGGGTTTGTGGGATTAAAATCCTTGTATTTAATTCCCATATCATTTCTGATCTTTTCAATTTTTTCTACATCACTCTCTATTTTTGTAAGAGACGTACCATAAACAATCTGGCCATTCTCGATATTTAAATATTTTGCCAATCCACGGGTATAGTTGTCTCCATTTTTCTCCAGAACTTTTGTCAGGTTTAGCAGCATCTCATTGAGCTCTGGAGTTTTCAGGTGAGTTTTTACAATCTGCACTGTATATCCTTGGCGGCTGGTCGCCAGAGGAACTCCGTACCGGTCCATAATACTTCCCCTTGGAGCCGGAATACTCCGGTCACTCAAAAGCCTGTTCTGAGATTTTTCATAATTATCCTCACCGTGAATCACCTGCAGATTGAACAACTGCCAAAACATAATAACGCCAAACAGCGCAAAACACGTAGCCAAAATCACATACCTGTCTTTTAGTATCTTTTTCATACACACCTCCATTACACACGATAATCGTATTAAAAAGCCCTCAGTCCTATGCCATCTTCTAGCAGAACATCACTTGAAGTGAAACAGAGAGGTGAGGGCCTTATTTTAAATTTCAAATCCAAAGTTTCCCATCTAATATTTCCTGGCCGATTTGTCGATCTCCTCAAACTTATAGTGGATTCGTATCGCCAGTATGTAAATAATAATTGAAAGCACGCTATTGTAAATGGCTTCGGGCACAATCACCCCTTTTAGTACAAAAAGGAGCTCATGGTATCCTGTAAGCATCAGCGTAGGTACAAAAACAATAAACTCATAAACTATCGAGGTTATAAAGGTGAAAAATATGCATACGAGAAAATTTTCCCTATACAACCGACGGTTAACGGAACCTATAATAAGCCCGGTATACATTCCCATCAGCGCGAAAGGCCCAACAGCCTTTCCCGATAGCATATCCTGAGTCAAGCCTGCAAAAAAGCCCAAACAAGCCCCTTCCACATTGCCCCGCAAAAGGGCTATGGATACGATAAAAATTACAACCAGGTTCGGCTTTACATTAAATATGGCTATATAATTGATCAAGGTAGACTGCAATAGCACAATGAAGTAAACAGCTACCACATAAATGAGCATTTTTATCTTCATTACTGTCCACTACCTGCATTCTCATTTTTACTTTTTAATACAATAACCTCATCCAACCTTTTGAAGTCAACCGCCGGCTGCAATATAGCGTATTTATTCAGTTCATCACTGGACTTTCTGATCTCCTTCACCTTTCCGATGAGGATACCTCTCGGATAAATTCCGCCGATTCCGGAAGTTACAATATCATCGCCCACTGCCACATCGATTTCAGGAGAGATACGGTCCATAAGGCAGAGCCCTGTGTCCTTCAACTCAAGATCCCCCTTAACCCGCACATAATCCCCTTTTTGCGATATTCTGGCACTGGCTGCACTGTTTTTATCAATAATGGCTTCTACCCTGGATGATAAGGCATCCACCTGAATCACTCTTCCTACCAGCCCTTTACTGGTGACTACGGGAGAATCCTTTTTAATTCCATCTTTTGCCCCTCTGTCAATGGTAAATATATTAAACCAATTCCCCGTATCCTTTGCTATAATATTAGCCCCCAAAGGCTCATAATCAGCAAACTGGTCCTTGATATTAAGAGCCTCACGCAGTTCACTGTTTTCCTTCCTGAATTCCTTCAGTGCCAGATTTTCCTTCTCCAGCTCGTCGATTTTGGCCTTCAGTTCCTCATTTTCAAGCCGAACGGCACCGATGTCCCTGAAAAAGTTGATTCCATCCTGTACTTTCACTCCTGCCAGAGAGATAACCTTCTGCACCGGAGCGAAAGGCACTGTAACCACATTGGTAATTCTATTGACTACAGAATTCTGCCTGAAGGTGATACCTGCAATAATCAGCATCATAACAGTTACACCGGACACAATAAACACTTTGTTTTTAAATAAACGTATCAAAAAGTCTCTCTCCCCCCCTTAGAAAGTACTATTTTACCTTTTTAGGAGATATAAGAACCTTCTTCAATGTTTCAATTTCATCCAAAGCCTTCCCTGATCCCATGGCAACACAATCCAGAGGATTCTCTGCAATCGCCACAGACATTCCGGTCTCTTCCTTGATGAGCTTATCCAGGCCGCTGAGCAAGGCACCTCCACCGGTAAGCATGATTCCCCGGTCCATTATATCGGAAGCCAACTCGGGCGGAGTCTTTTCCAGCGTGTACTTGATGGCATCCACGATGGAGTTTACCGGCTCCTTGAGCGCTTCCATAATCTCGGAGGAAGAAATGGTTATATTCTTCGGAAGCCCACTGATAAGGTCTCTTCCTCTGATCTCCATCTTTTCATCCTTTGGCTTCGGATAGGCAGCCCCTATTGTCATTTTTATTTCTTCCGCGGTTCTTTCTCCTATCATTAAATTATAATCCTTTTTAACATAATTCACAATATATTCATCCAATTCATCTCCGGCAACTCGCAGGGATTTGCTGGTAACGATGCCTCCCAGAGAGATAACGGCAACTTCACTGGTTCCTCCTCCGATATCGACAACCATGCTTCCGGAGGGTTCTTCAACGGGCAGGTTGGCACCGATGGCAGCGGCCATGGGCTCTTCGATCAGGTAGACTTCCTTTGCTCCTGCCTGATAGGTGGCTTCCTCTACCGCTCTTTTTTCCACTTCGGTTACACCGGAAGGAACGCAGATTACCACTCTGGGTTTGCTGAACATTCCACCTGTCATGGCCTTTTTTATAAAATATTTGAGCATGCTTTGGGTAACATCAAAATCGGCAATAACGCCATCTTTCATCGGTCTTATGGCCACAATATTTCCCGGTGTTCTACCGATCATTTCCTTCGCCGAATCTCCCACGGCCAGAATCTCGTTGTTCCTCTTATTAATGGCCACAACGGAAGGCTCTCTGATGATAATTCCTTTTCCTTTTACATGAACCAGTGTATTTGCAGTACCTAAATCGATACCAATATCCTTAGCAAACCATCCCATCTTTGTATTACCTCCAATAATTCTTTACATAAATCCTTTTTCTTTCAAACTTACAAACTTTCCATCA
This sequence comes from Bacillota bacterium, assembly GCA_023419605.1. Lineage (GTDB taxonomy): Bacteria > Bacillota > Clostridia > Acetivibrionales > JAEZXR01 > JAEZXR01. The sequence continues at coordinate 7,156 of JAEZXR010000033.1, forward strand.
CCAATTATAATGTGATCTAAAACTTTTATTCCTAAAATATTTCCTGCACTCATCAATCTTTTTGTGGTCTCAATATCCTCACTGCTAGGTTCCGGGTCCCCGCTGGGGTGATTGTGTAAAAAAATCAGGGCGGCACACCCGACTTTCACAGCTTCCTTAAAAACTTCCCTCGGATGAACGATAGAGGCAGTCAAGCTCCCTATAGATATATTCGTACTTTTTATGACATGATTTTTGGTATTTAGAAATATAACTTTAAATACCTCTTTTTTCAAGTGCCTCATTTCCTCCATAAAAAGACGGCTGATATCCTGCGGAGATTTAACCGTAACACGTCCTCCTGCAGCAAAGGAAGATGCAATCCTTTTTGAAAGCTCCATCACCGCTTTAATTTGTATGGCTTTGACCCTTCCAATACCATGAATCCCTTGAAGCTCCTCCAGAGACGTATCGTAGAGGAAGCTCAGTCCGCTTCCTTCTTCGTCCATCGTAAGAAGTCTTTGGGCCAGCTCAACGGAAGTTTCGTTTTGGATTCCTGTTCGTATGATAATCGCCAGAAGTTCCGCATTGGACAGAGCCTCGGATCCTGAGCTTTCCATTTTTTCATAGGGTCTCTCACTCAAAGGGAGGTCCTTGATTTTTAGCTTGTTCTTCATGTTTGCAGGCATCTACAAAACCTCCACACCGAATTCTCTCAGCATGAGAGCTAATTTTGTCAAAGGCAAGCCCACTACGTTAAAGTAACAGCCTTCAATCCGCTCTACCAAAACCGCCCCCATTCCCTGTATCCCATAAGCACCTGCTTTATCTATCGGCTCTCCGGTCTCAATATAGGAATGAATCTCACAGCTGTTAAGCTCTCGCATTTTTACTCGAGTTTTTTCGAAAAAGGATACTGTCTTCCGATTTTCCATATCCACCAGCGTAACACCGGTAATCACCTCATGCCAGGCCCCTTGAAGGGATTCCAGCATCTTATAGGCTTGCAGGGTATCTCCCGGTTTACCCAGAACCTTATCCTTAACAACAACGGTATCCGCCCCAATGACCAGGCAGTCCCTTTTATTTTGCTTTTTCATTTTTTCTGCAACATCAGAGGCCTTCTGAAAAGAAAGCTTTTGTACAAGTTCCTCAGGTTGAAGGCTTTCATCCAACACTTCCTCCAGCTCCGAAGGGCTCACATGAAATTCTATATTTAATTGCTTTAGAAGCTCAGACCGCCTTGGCGATGCTGAAGCAAGTACGATTTCCTTCATATAATACCTCGCTGCTACAGTGTAGCAAAATTATAGCAGAAGTTATTCTTTCGCAATCCATATACAACACACAAAAGCATTTACAGGCATTCTTTTATGTGCTTGCATTTCCACATATCGCGAAAATTCAATTCCTTCCCTGTAAAATCATTTTCGCCATTTATATAAAATGCAAATTTATTTTATCTGCTACTCCTTATTATAATCAACCCTATCTATCATTTCAACCAAATATAGACCTTTTTATATGAGTTTTGATAAATTTGTCACAAATTCATTTTAATTCAACACTATTTTCATGCAGGGATTGTCACATTCGTACTCCTTCATGTCCCTCTGCAAGTTCATCCTTATTGTACCTGGCCGGAAAATTGCTTTTGGGAGCCCCCTCTCTCACTTTGCCCGCAATGGTTACAATATTATCGATGAGCTTGCTCATATCCGTAGTACTAAGCTCGTCGATATTTCGTCCATCCAGGCCCCCCTGCCGGATCACTTCCCGCATAACAGCTGCATTCTCCGGATCCAAGCCCAGATTCTTTAACTTTGACTTCAGGAAGTTCAACTGCCGGTCGGTAGCTTTTCTTGCCGGTGGTATGGACGCTTTTCTTTCCTCCTGATCCCGTGCAATACGCCCCTGCACTACAGTATATTCTTCATCCAGCAATCGTGCTTCTTCGGGGTATAACCAGTCATTTTCCCCCATAAGCTTTCGAATGACTCTGTCACAGGCACCGGTTATGGTTTTCTCCAAACCAAATTCCTTATCCTCCAGCAAGCTCTTGGCGATCTGGAAGCGTTCCCATTCACTGAGGCTTAAATCGATCTCTTCTTTGGGCTTCACCCTGCCAAACTCCCGGATCTTCCGGCCTCTCTCATCCTTCTGTACATTTTTATCTTCCAGCTTTTCCGCCAGGTACTTTTTATATCGGTTGAAGTAATCAATCTGCTTGCCGTCGATAATCACCTGCCCGCTGGACATGTGTTTTCCCCTCACCTGAACTACAAAGGTAGGCAGCTCAATGATTCCGACGCCGGGAAACTCTTCCCGGTTTTCCCGCAAGGTCGTGATATTGATTTCCTCGATGGAGATTCCTTTTTCCTTGGCTTTTTTAAAAAGCCCTTCCGCCTTGAGCCTGAGTTCTCCTCCAACCCCCTTATAAAAATCTTTTTCTGCACTATATATGATATCGGCACTTTTCCCATCGTCTTCCGTACTTACAATTCCTATCGCTTCGTCTTCCATCATATTCCTTTCCTCTCTTTATTTTTTAAAATTTCTTCTTATATAGTATTTGACTTTATAAAAAATCTAGGATAACTTATATTTCATGCCTTGCATCAAATTGCCTTTTCCCCATCCATCCATTGTTAAAATTTTAATACTTCTCTTTTTTTGATTTCCGAAGTATAATGATTATAATGGTGGTGATTAATTATGAAGATGGAAAAAATTAATGAGAATAAAATTAAGGTCACGATTTCAGTTTCCGACCTTGAAGAAAGAAATCTCGACATCAATGCTTTGAATTACAATTCTCCAGCAGCGCAGGAATTGTTTTGGGACATGATGGAGCAGGCAGAAATTGAGTTCGGGTTTGATACTTCAGATGCTCAACTGTGCATTGAAGCGTATCCCGATATCGAAGAAGGCTTTACCATCACCATAACCAAGCTGGATGAGGATGGAGAGTTTGAATCCATACAGAAATATATAAAAAGCAAGTATTCAAAAAAAGAGCTGCGTTCCAAAAAGAAGGGCCGGAAGGTGTGTTCCAGTCTTCTAATGTACGCATTTAATAATTTCGACGACCTTTGCATGCTGGGAAAGAAGGTACAGCCTCTTTATTGCGGCGAAAGCACCCTTTATAAATGCAAAACGACCTACTACCTCCTCTTGTCCCGAAGCGGCATTACTACATCCAATATAAAGATGTTTGAGAATATCCTTTCCGAGTACGGGACCAAGATATCCAACATCGCCTTTTATGAAGGATACCTGAGTGAGTATGGGCAGAAAATCATGCAGGATAACGCACTGGAACTCATTGAGAAGTTTTTCTAAAAGCATAAAATAGGTTAATGGAAGTTTTATTTCCTTCCATCCTGAAAAACCCATCAAAGCATATGCTTTGATGGGTTTTTTATTACTGTTTTACATTATTCATGATCAACTCAACCAATTTACCATGCTTTCTGACGAGAGCAACAACGTCCTCATCAATGATGGTTCCTCCCTTTACAAGGACATTCCCCTCATCATCTTCGATGTCCTCTACAACCCTTCTTCCCTTCAGAAATCTTTGCTGACGTTCTTCAAACACTCTTGTTGCAGGATCCGGATTTGTATCCGCAGTGTCCTGGGAAACAGTACTTTCATTTTCAGCTTTTTCTTCCTGATCCGCTTCCAGCTGCAGTACAGCTTCTACAGGGTCTGAAGTTTCCTGGGCAACCGCTGCGATTTCCATGACCTCTGCCAGATCGGAAAACACCTCTTCCACTGCAGAGTCTTCAACCTTCTCTATGGGTTCTTTGCTGCCGCCATTATCCGAGAGCGCCTCGCTGGCTGCTGCCGGAGCATTCTGTTCTACAGCACTTTTCTCTTCCTGATTTTCAATCAAATATAGTTTTTTTTTTCCAACGTCCCTACATCCAGTTCATCCATACTGTTCATAAGTACATTTTCAATTTCTTCCGTTACTACGATAAGGTTCTTTCCAAAGGTGATAACATGGGCCCGGGGTATAATCTTTGTGGCTCCGTCCCCCTTATCCCCGACAAATTCCAGCCCGGTGATAAAGCATTTGTTGTCGTCATCCACATAGAAATCCCCGATTTTACCAATGAGTCGTCCTTTCTTGGTGAGAACCTTTGTGTCTTTTACCTGAATGTTCTTCTGCATAAGTTCTATCGCAGAAGGTGTCTTACTGATATCCTTCATAACATCCTCGTGTTCAATGGTAAGTGCATACTCCCCTACCCCCAGGATATCATTGGATGAAATTGCCTTGGCGCTGAAAATCTGTGCTTCATTGTCCACCACAACATAATCGATGGCGCCCTTATCTGCATTAATAATTACACTTTTTACCTTACCTACCTCAAGTCCATTGGATATACTGATAATGGGCAATCCTAAAATATCTTCCGTTCTTTTCATACTATAATAAACCTCCTCAATATATATTAAAAACCTTTTTATAGTTCAACCGGTTATCCATAAACTTTTTGCAATCTACTAAGGGTCTTCATCTCAACGGTTCCCATTTCCGTGCTCAGAATCTCATCAAGAAATCCTCTGATCTTATCTGCTTGCCCCAGGTCCTTATACAGGGAGCATATTTCCACAACAAGCCAGGCCGCCAATTCCCTCTGCGGTTTATAGTCCAAGGCCACCATGTAATATAGCAGCGCATCTTCCATATCTCCATTTTCCTTACAATCAAAGGCCTTATCGATACACTGCTCCAGGCTGCTCACCGATTGGTCCTCCCCTTCGGAAACAGGTTCTTCCTCTACGGCTTCATCACACAAAGCAGCTTCCTGGATTTCCGGAGAACTGCATTCCTCTTTTTCTTCAATACCCTCTGCACTGCTCTTTAATTCAAAGGGCATCTGTACACCGGCGATAAAGTTCATATTCCCCACATTGGCAATACCGAATTTAACCTGCTTGAAAGCCCCCACACGCTCTTCATTCCTTTTCCTGTTATAGAACCACGGGAACCCTTTTTCCGTACTCAGCTCTTTCATATCGTATAACAGTCTTTTTATTCCTTTATCCAGGATCAATGCAGAAATCGTATAGCTTATACAAAAAACCAGCATGAGAAACAGCATAAAGGATACCGTAATACCAATAAATACGGACGCAAAGGATGAAAGCCTGACAAAGACAGCTTTTATGACAGGCAAAAACAAACTCCCCGTAATAGTACTTGCGCCTATCGTTACGAGAGCATTTACATTTATCATATTATACTTGATAAGCAAGTAGACCAATGCTGCTGAACACATAACCACAACCGATGCCGCTCCGAGTATGTAAGTAAACATAACCCCTCCAAAAACTATTCCACCAGACAGTATAGACTGTCACGGCGCGGTATACGCTTTATAATATTGTAATGTGAACATAAGCATCCTTCTTCTCCATTAGGCAGGATCAGTTCTATCTATTGACGTAATATACCTATGATATCATAAATGTACATTATTCGCCACAAAAAGTTATAATTCCTGCTAAAAATTTTGATGTACAGCACGCTGCGGGGTGTAAATTCATTCCATAGCAGATTTCTTTGCATGTCTGGCTTTACAATTGCACATAATTCAATTAGAATTTAAGATACCTGTAAAGAATAATGCAAAGAAATATAAACGAAGTATGCAGCGGGATGTTGAAAGGGATATCCATACTTTTCACATCTTCTCACAGATAGGCAGGATGAAATGATAAACAACAAATTCGATCAATTTCTTCGTAACCGGCAAAGTCTTATTGATCAATATGTGAAGGGAGACCTTTCCAAAGAGGAATTTATAGAAGAAAACTATAGATCCGTCAATGCCCTTGACATTAAGCCGTTTCAGAAAATCGACAATGTAAAGAAGGCCATATATAACTATCAATACTATAACGTACTGGCAAAATACTACCAGAAAAAGGCCCATGACACCAGCAGCAGAAATGCCGCCAGGCAGGATTATCTGGAGTTGGCCAACCATTTCTATTCAAAGAAGGATCATGTTACTGAGAAGCTGCTTAAATTGCTTGATTTTCGGGGAGTAGAAGCCTACTTTGTAAAAGTGAAGTCTCCTAATTTAAAAAACAAGCTTTTTGAGATTGTGGTGCGTGATTTTGATGACTTTATTCTGCACTCAAAAAACCAGAACATATTAAACATGCTTCGATATGAAAACGTATTTATAGAAGAAGAACGCAGGTCCGTAGTCGACAGCTATATAAACCAGAAATACTAGAGAACCTGGCACTTCCGGTTTATATGGTTAATGTACTTCCATAACGAAGAATGTAACATCGTCCTTTAGCTGGCTGCTGCCCGTAAAACCGAAAACGCTCTGTGTGATTTCCCTGGCCAGAACCACATCCGGCTGGTTGATATTAGACTCCACTACCGCCTTAAGCCTGGAGTCCGAAAACCTCTCGCCTTCGCTATTTTCAGCATCAATAAGCCCATCCGTATAAAAAAGCACCTTATCCCCTTTCTGAAGCTGTATTTTCATATTCGTGTACTCTCCAGAGTAGAATTCAATAAATTTGCAGATGGGGAACCCTCTAACCGGCAATTCGTTTACCTTTCCCCCGGCTTCCATAACCAGCGGCGGCACGTTAATACCTGCCGAAGCGTATACAAATTCCTTTGTCTTACGGTTATATATCCCATAGAGCAGTACCAGGTAAATGTCCTCCCTAAAATTGGTACTGTTGAAGGACTTGTAAATATTTTTCAGCACATCGGCCGGGCTCATGATTTTCACGCCTTCCGGGCCTTCCTCATGGATCATCTTCATACTTTGATTCAGAAACACCGTAAGCATGGCCGCCGGAACCCCATGTCCGGAAACATCACCGATATACAATCCGATGTGCTGTTCATCCAGTTTGAATACATTATAGAAGTCCCCACTAACTCGTTCTGCCGGAAAATATCTGGCATCGAAACACACTTCATACTCTCTGGGCAGGTTGGACGGTAGTAATGCCTTCTGTATGTCCCTGGCGTATTCCATATCCTCTATCAGCTTCCGGTTCATCTGCTTTAACTCACGGGTCCTCTCATCCACGATTCTGTCAAGGTTTTCAGCATAGGCCTTTATCTCATCCTTTGCCTTGCTAAGTTCGACATAGGGTTTTTGAACATCCCGGATAAAGATTACCCGGAAAATCACAAAAGAAGCAACGAATTTGTAGATATGCCCCAGATAATTATAAATATCATATACACTGTAATAGCTGATAAAGGCATATTCCGCAAAGATGTTGAGCAAAAGGGCAATACAGAACAACACCTCGACATTGTCCTTCGACTTCCTGTATCGTGCCAGAAATCGCCCGAGAGTGGCTGCAAATAATATCATAACCACATATTCCAGGATTTTCTTAAGGTTTGACAACCCAACTCCATCAATATACATACATGGCAGCAAATCAGGGTAATAGGTCGCGACAGCCAGGCTTGAAAATCCGACCAAAAGGGCAACGCCTAGAAAAAGCCGCTTATCTACCCGGGTTCTGGTTTCAGGACCTATAAAGGACGCTATGAATAAACCTGCGGATGTTATTAACCGTGAGAGGATCCAAAGAGTGGTGGCTCGATTGGCACCGGTATTTTCAATAAGAAATTCCGGCATCCCTTTAAAGCTGAGAGTGTGAAAGACATCCAATATGCCTGCCGCCAGAAATACATTTCCGATGAACAACGCCTTCAGGTTTTTATCCTCGCCATAGGTATAGTACGGAACCATAAACACGGAAAAGCATACCAGTGCACCGAAAAGTTCAAAGAGATTGTGCCAGCTCAGATATGTAACGACGCCCATCATTTTTTCAAACTGATCATGAAACAGTCCTGACAACTTGAATATAAGACACGACACGATAAATACCACGGCTAAAGCGGTATAATGAGGGTATTTTTTTATTATATCCGCTCCATGCAAGGGCATACTTCCAGTATTACGGCCATTCAACTGTAATCTCATCATTTCCCCCTTGGTATATGGTGTTGCAGCAGCGAGCCTCACTGCAGGCAGTCTGCTTTACACCTTATATAGGTATCCAACTTTATATTTGAATTTATCCAGTGGCAAAAATGACCCAAAACCCGGTCATTTTTGCCACTGGAAATTGTAAGGTTTAAAGTTAGATACCTGAATAAACAAAGAGGATAAAACGACCAGATTTCAGGACGGTTTACCCTCCGGATAAATTCATCTGCAAAGTATCCTTCCTATAAAACCGCTCTTAGAATCCTTTTTTAAACCGGGGAATCGCTATATCATCTATACTTCCCCCTAAATTCTCCACGGCGGTCTTCAGCTCGTAGAAGGTCTCTGCATCGATGGTCTCTTTGTTTCTCTCAATAACACCCCGAAGCGCCGGTACTGCCCTTCCATCACCGTAATTTGCAAGGGCGGAAGCCCCGATGATTTTATTTTCCATTTTAAGAAAGGCATTCTTCAAACACCGATAAACGGCGTCAGATTTTGCATACTTTCCTATATCGGCCAAAGCCAGCAGAATGTATTCATGGTAAAGATCGATTTCTTCCGACCGGTTCAATTCCTCTACCAGCTGCCCTTCCGCCTGGAGGCCGATGTTTACAAAGGCCGCCTGTATCTCCTCCATAACCTGTTCCTCACTGTCGTCACAGCCCCTTAGAATATCCAGCAGCGGACTCACAGCCTTTCTGCTTTTCCAAATCCCCAGGGTTCGGATCGACATGAGAAAAATGTAGTAGGCATCTGCATCATCAGCTTTTACAACGCACTTAGCCATTTCCAGCAGGTAGTTCTCCGCCATTTCCCCAAAACGAAACAACCGATTTGTAAGAACCACCGGCAAATCCCTGTCACAAAGCACTGCGCCTGCCTTAAAAAGTTCCATCAGGGTTTCCAGGTCATCAATACTCTCCAGGTATTCACCGGGAGTCCGACTACCCAGTTCCTGTATCGGTGTCCTTTCCCATTCACTGATATCCGCTTCCAGGTACTTTAAAACGGCCCCTTCTTTCACCTTAAAGGGATCTCCATTTTCACTGTTCATAAAAGCTTTGTTATAACTGCCTTCGATTACTGTGTTGTAGCTCTCAAATAAAGCCTCCGTTTTTCCTGTCACGATTTCTTCCACCTCTATTTCTTCGTCTTTGCTGGAGCCGTCTTGGTTTTCCTCAGTTTAAAGCCCTTAAGCCCCGCCATATATCCAAGCATAGCTATAACCGGTACGATAAATAAAGCCAGAACATACGCAACCGCGGATTCATTCCCTAATTTAATAAAACCGTAAAGGGGTCCCAGCAGTGTATTTAACGCCAGATGCTTCATTCTTTCCAATATCGGGTCACCCAGATTTATCAAGGGGTAAATAATTTCAAGCACAGCGAAGGGAATCATACCGATCAGTCCGTATACCAGACCTTTCATCAAATACGGGTTTAAATTGTACTGGGGTCTCTTCTCCTTAAGGGCAAGCCTTTCCATATCGGAATAAACCATGACCGCGAGAAGCAAAAACATGGCAAAGGAGTAAACAGACAGCCAAAACCCGAAATTTTCCTTGGCAAGACTTATAACAGTAAATAGAAACACCACAAATATAACTAGCGTTATACAATAGGTAATCAGTACCTTTAACCCTCCACTTATGTAGTTCTTCATTTGTTGGAACCTCCCATATATAAATTAAAACTACCACGACCTCATTATCTTATGCTGAAATACAGCGTTCTAAAACACTAAACACCCACATTAACTAGATTATATATTAAAATAGCACTTTTGCAAAGAAAGTTTAAAATAAAAATCATTAAACAAGCAATTTTGTGATATACTTATGGTATATATAAAGGAGTGATATTAATTGGCAGAATTTTGTACTTGCGGATCCATTAAACTAGGTGGCAATTGTACCAACAAAAGTTGTATCAACAGAGAAACTTCCAAGCCCGCCAAAGCCAAATCCTCAGCTTCAAAAGCAGCGGCATCGGTGAAAAGTCAGTCAAGAGTAACAAAAACGAGGAAATCTTCAAAAGTTGTTACTTATAATCTATATGATACAGAAAATGAGGAGAATATCGAATGATATTCTCCTCATTTTCTGTATCATATAGATTAGCCCAGTATAATTTTTGCGCTCTCATACTTACTGCTCACCATTTCCTTTGCTTCCGGGCAAAGCTTATTCCAGCTTCTCTCAATTTTATCCTTTACCCATTTTGCGCCCTCATCAATGGTCATTTTCTTCTTAAAGTACACCATATGAAGCAGCGACGGAACCTGATCTATATGGGCCATAGCATCCGCACTCGCAACACAAATTGCTTCCTTACTTTCGCGAGGAATGCTTTGACTGCCTCTATGAGATCGGATGCAGTGCTTTACCTTAGCAATCTTTTCCTGGGGATACCCATATCCCCTTAGAATCCTTTCAGCTTCATTAGCGCCGTGAATATGATGTTCGTCAAACAGCTCCTTCCCCTTTACACTGGCATAGTCATGTAAAAGGGCTGCAATCTCCACGATTTCCGTATCTGCCCCAAGTTTTTCCGCTAATAATTTTGCATACTGCATCACAATCACCATGTGGTACGTCCATATTTCATATCCAAAAATATTTGCTTTGTCTCTGCACTGCTGCTCAACCAGGTTCCTTAGGTCAGAAATCATTTCTTTATAGCCGTCCGGGCCCTTGCCTTCTTTTAGCCTTTCCCTCACATTGACCATCCTTCCTCACTAGAATAACGTGTCCTATGTATTTCTTAATATCAATGCCTGATAGTGCAGGTCCTCTTCACCAAGTTGTACAGTATCGAAATTTACAATACAAAAGTGTTGTTCTACCATTTTCTTTATGGTTTTATCATCGAAAAATGAGAAAAATCTTTTAGGAGAGTACGTATCTTTTTCCCAAACGCCTTCTGAATTTCTTCCGCCATAGACCCCCATGTACAGTAATCCGTCTTGCTTTAAAAACCTCTTTATGTTTTGAAGAACAATCCCCAGACTGGCTTTGGGTACATGAAGAAGTGAATTTTGTGCCCATACCGCATCGAATTGCCTTCCCCCAAAATCCATGGCGTAAAAATCCATCACATAGGCCTCAAGGCCTTTTTCTTTGCATGCAGTTATCATTTCAGTGGAGATATCCGCGCAAGTTACACGCATTCCCTTATTTTCAAAAAACTTGCCGTACTGTCCAGCCCCTGCTCCTAGATCTAACAGACTGTTTTTATTCTCTCTTGCCAGATAGCCGCAGAACTTTTCCATTTCATCGATCTTCCATTGAACTATATCGCTTCGGTCCCGCAGCCTGGCGTTTTTGTCATAGCTTTCCTTTATGATATTTTTTATGCCTTCGTCCAAAATACCCACCCCTTCACCAAACAAACGTTCTTGTATTAGTTTATTCTTGCATAGATTAAAAGTCAAGAATATTCAAGTCTTTCTAAAAACATTTAGGTACTCCGGGATAGATGGTCTGAAGTTATTTCCGAGTATCGTAGAAGGCTAAAAATAATGTAAGAGCAGGAATAGGCATCCTCTGTCGGCGCGGGAAGCTGGATGGAGCACCTGATAAAGTACACGGCTCAATCTTCTTGGGACATTGGACTCTCCAACTGCTGGAAGTGTATTCCTTGACAGCAGAAAGATCCTCTCTCTATTGTATACCATCGTAAAAGTTCATTTCTGCTTTTTACATGCCATTCTGCCATATATAAAGACAATTTTAATAGAACTTGAAATTATTGTAAAACAATATTATAATAAACATAAATTTTTTGTATTTTAAAATTCTATCAATAAATGTAAATATTTCATAAAACGGAGCACTTAAATTTATAATTCGAGGTAAATAAAATGGATCAAGTTAAATTATTTTGTCTTCCCTATGCTGGAGGTTCATCCGTTGTATATACCAATTGGAAAAAGTATCTTCACAACTCAATAAAATTGTGTGCAATAGAACTTGCCGGGAGAGGGCGGAGGTTCAATATACCCCTTTATAACAGCCTGGAGGAAGCTGTTAACGATATTTATGACATGATAAAAGAAGATATAGACAGTGGCCCCTATGCCATTTTCGGACACAGCATGGGAAGTATCCTCGCCTATGAACTAGCCTATAAAATAAAGGATATGAAGCATTCATATCCCCTACATATCTTCTTTTCAGGCAAATGCCCTCCTGAAATAAAAAAAGAAGTGGAAGATGTTCATCTATTACCGGATAAAGAATTTATGGACAAGGTTTTTGAATTAGGAGGCACACCGGAAGAGTTATTAGAAAACAGGGAGTTAATTGAATTCTTTACACCTATTTTAAGAGCCGATTTTAAGATCATAGAAATATACAAGCATATTGAAAAAAAAGACGGGCTTGATTGCGATATTACAGTATTATGGGGAAAACAGGAAAAAAACGCATCCATAAACGATATAGCCCAATGGCAAAAACACACCCATAAAAGTTGTAAAATTCACTTGTTTAATGGAGGACATTTTTTTATAAATGAGTTTCAGAAGGATATTATAACCATCGTAGATAGCACGCTTATTGCTGCAAACGAAAGTAAGTAAGCCATACAAAATTCAATCTGAGCAGGAAAATAAAAAATCCTTAAAAGTCTTTATTCAAGCCTTTTGAGGATTCACATTTTGGAGGCGCCACCCAGATTTGAACTGGGGATAAAGGTTTTGCAGACCTCTGCCTTACCACTTGGCTATGGCGCCATATAAAGCAGCCAATCTACCGATTGACTGCTTATTTGGAGCGGGTTACGAGATTTGAACTCGCGACTTTCACCTTGGCAAGGTGACACTCTACCGCTGAGTTAAACCCGCACATTCCAGAGAACTTTCGCTCTCTGTTATTGGTGCCCAGAGCCGGAATCGAACCAGCGACACGAGGATTTTCAGTCCTCTGCTCTACCGACTGAGCTATCTGGGCAAATGGCGACCCGGAAGGGGCTCGAACCCTCGACCTCTAGCGTGACAGGCTAGCGTTCTAACCAACTGAACTACCGGGCCATTTCTATCACTCGCAATTGCTTGTTTATTATACACTATAAGTGATTTAATGTCAACTCACAATTACAAGGAATTTTTTGGTGTTGATGTTCTGCAAAGCGTTCAATCAAGCACCGCATGGTATATATTACACTATGAGCACCCTCTTGTCAAGCATATTTTTCGAATTTATGCTGTCCTTTTTTCTCAGGGCAGATGGCTTCCCATGGAGACAACATAAATCCATGCAATCCGCTTTATGAAAACCCAACATTATACTTCTATTTCAAGAGTATAGATTTCAAAGGATTTAGCCTTTACTTCCACACAATGGTTATGCAACGGCATCGAGACAGCATTGTCTCTTCCATATTTACAGCCATTCGTCAGCACATCTTCGTGATAGATCCGCCCATTTGCAGGCACCTATCTTAAGCTGTGCTATTTCCCATAAAAGATTCTGTGATTCAAAAATAAAAGGTTTCAAAACCTCTCGGTTTTGAAACCTTTTTATTCATTTGGTGGGCACTATAGGGCTCGAACCTATGACCCCCTGCTTGTAAGGCAGGTGCTCCCCCAGCTGAGCTAAGCGCCCAAATGTTGTCGCAATCAAGCGACAATTAATAGTATACAAAAATTCAACCTTAAAGTCAATACACTCGTACCGCTTTACCGGGAATTGGCCAAGCCCACCTCTCTCTATCTCTTATATTCTCCCGATTACAAACTATTTCTCTTCCGTATCACGGATCAAATTCTCCAGATCTTCCTTTGTAAACTGGTATTTGGTATTGCAGAAATGACACTGGGTTTCTGCTTCGCCCTGCTGCTGGATGATATCCATAATTTCTTTCTTACCCAGGCTGGCAAGATTCCTCTCCATGCGCTCCCAGGAGCAGTTGCATTTGTAACCGCAGGGCGACTGGTCCGTAATATTTAATCCTTTTTCACCCAGAATCAATTCCAGGACATCTTCCGGTGTTTTTCCCTCCGAAAGCATTTTGGTGATGGGCGGTATCACCGCAACCTTGTTTTCAAGGAAATCAATAATGGATTCCTCCGCATTAGGCATAAGCTGAACCATGTAACCACCGGAATTAATGATGCTACCGTCGGTGTCCACCAGAACGCCAAGGGCAATCACCGTGGGCACCTGCTCCGAATAATAGAAATAGTAGGCCAGGTCTTCAGCGATCTCTCCGGATACGATCTTTACATATCCAATGTAAGGCTCTTTCAGACCCAAATCTGTTATAACGTTTAAATGACCTTTTCCTATGGCCCTTGCTACATCCAGCTTCCCTACACTATTTGGGGGCAGATCCACATCCGGGTTATACACATAGCCCCTGACATTGGATCCGGAATCGGTAACCGCCACCACTCCGCCTAAAGGCCCGTCTCCTTTAAGCTGAAGGGTTATGGTATCCTTTTCACCTTTTAGAAGCTTCGCCATCATGGCAGCAGCAGTAATTGTTCTTCCCAGGGCAGCGGAGGCTATAGGCGATGTTCCATGAAGTCCTGCGGCCTCTCTCACCATATTTGTCGTAACGGCAGCAAAAGCCCTGACAGAACCTTCTGCGGCCGTAGCTCTGATAACGTAATCCTGCATATCGGTTTCCTTCCTTACCTTCTTTATTTCTTGTATCACAAAGGTATCAGCCTATATTTCTGCTTTTATTTTACATATAATACAACTGACGACTCCCGAATCGGCTGTTTCCTCATAAATTATATAGCCCGCACAAAAGAAACCCTGTATTCTTCACATCCTCTTGTAAAGGGCTGTAATTGAAAACCCCGATATATTATCAAATATATCGGGGTGGAAATGGCTTCTTGAATTTTTATGTTAAAGTTTTTTCAACTTCAATTAAGCCCTGGATACATTTGCAGCCTGAGGTCCTTTTGCACCCTCAACAACTTCAAATAATACTTCAGTTCCTTCTTCAAGTGTCTTAAAGCCTTCCATGGTAATTGCTGAAAAATGAACGAATACGTCATTTCCGCCATCTCTTTCGATAAAGCCGAATCCTTTCTCAGCATTGAACCATTTTACTCTTCCTCTTTCCATGTTTCGTCTTCCTCCTGCAAAAAAAAAATACTTTTATTGAGGCTGGCATATGTTACCTAGCCTTCTAAACATATATCAGTTTAACATAATATTAAACTGATTGTCAATGAATGAAAACAATAAGGCACTATAAAATATTAGCCGGCCTTTTTTGCGGACCCACCATTATCTTTATGAAGGGTGCAACCAGATTATAGGTCCGGTTATTATTTTACAAGTCCTATGCTTAAGAATGTTCGGTACTACTGTCCTGATTCGGTTCCCAGAGGTGTTTCCTCATGTCGACCGTTCCCTCCTCAGAGATGGCAACGCCTTCTTCTTCGAGCAACTTCCGTTGTACATCCATTCCTCCAAAAGCAAAAGCCCCGCTAAGCCTTCCATCCTTGTTCACTACCCTGTGACAGGGAACAACTCCCGGGTAAGGATTTCCATGCAATGCCCATCCTACCACAATGGATCTACGAGGGTTACCAAGCAGTCTTGCAATTTGTCCATATGTAGTAACCTTCCCTTTTGGTACTTGTTTTACAATGTTATATACTTCCTCAAAAAAGCCCATTTTATACCCTCTTTCATCATATCTTCCTACAGAATGCTGAAATAAATACAGCAGTTCTCTTTTGCGGGCCGCTCGCGGCAAACCACACGCAGTTTGATAAACCCTGCTGGACCGCTCTTATCATAATTTCCTGCACAGGAAAAAAACTCGCTGACTTTTCGCTGTCCTGTGCTTAAAGCTTAAATCATTATAGATACCTTCCAACACAAGGCCGTTTTCCTTGATAAGCTGCTTCATTTCTTCCACGGGATAAGCTCTTTCCAGGTGCACTTCCTCGTACCGCCTGTAAGTATCCTCTTCCTTTACAAAAAAGGTAAGATCAAATTCGCAGGTTGCAGATTTCCTGTCATAACGGTTCTGCCATATGTAGGTGATGTCTTCACCTACATCATAGAAAACATTATTCCCCAGAATGTTTTTCAGCTTATATTCCGTATTGATATCAAAAATAAACAGCCCGCCCGGATTCAAATAATTTTTAACCAGTTTAAACACCTTTTTAACATCTTTTTTGCTGGTTATGTAGTTGATACTATCCATCAGGCATAAAATCGCGTCTACCGTGCCATAGAGCTCAAATTCAGTCATGTCCTGATTAAGATACAATACATCCAGGCCCGCTGCGCTGCTTTTGTCTCTGGCACAGGACAGCATGTCCTCCGACAAATCAATCCCAATCATATCATAGCCTCTTTTCGCCATTTCCATGCACAAACTGCCGGTACCGCATCCCAAATCCAGTACAAGCTCCGGTTTCAATTCCTGTTTTCTGAAAATTTCCTCTATATAATCGGCCCAAGCCGCATAATCCACATCGTACATGAGTTTGTCGTAGACGTAGGCAAAGTTTTTATACATATATATTTGCTCCTTTTTGTGAATTATCTATAGTATACCATAAAAAAAGCCAGCATTTAAATCTGCTGGCTTTTCTCCATTTGTATCAGCTTTTTCTTTTTTGTCATCAAGCCTCCGATTCTTCCCGTTTCCTTGGGCGTGAGGCCTTTCCATCCCAATTGCTTTACTTTATCCAGTAACCCCAATTCTTCAGCGATCTCAAGCTTCAACTTTTCATCCGCTTTTTCCACTTTACCACCTCCATATAGGTAGTTTGTGGCAAATTTGGCTTTTTTATACCTGGTATATTTCTTATTTTTTTGTCAAAACTTCAATGGCCTTCTTTAACTGAGTGTCTTCTTCCTTGGGCACCTGGGACACAGGCAGGTCTTTATACTTCTCCGGCAGTTCAACGACTACATCCGGTTGAATTCCGATCCCCTGTATGCACACACCCGACGGTGTGAAGTATCTGGCTATGGTCAACTTTAACCCCGACCCGTCGCCTAGTGTTCTGACCTCTTGCACGAGGCCTTTTCCAAAGGTTTTTGTCCCCACCAGGGTTCCCTTTTTATTATCCTTCAACGCACCCGCCAATATTTCCGACGCGCTTGCACTATTTCCATTAATCAATATAGAAACCGGTAAACCCAACTCCTTATCATCGGAATTCTTTTCACTGCGAACCTTGTTTCTGTCTTCGGTATATACGATCAAAGCTTTGGGCAATAATCTGTCGGCGATAGCTACTACCTGTTCATAGCTGCCTCCCGGATTATCCCTTACATCAATGATCAAACCTTGAATATTTCTTGCCAGCAAACCCTTCAGATGCTTTTCAAAATCGCTGGCGATCTCACTGTCAAAGGTACTTAGCTTGATATAGCCAAGGTTATTTGAAAGAACCTCGCTTTTTATGTTTACGATCTTAATTTTCTTTCGAACCATTTCCATGTCTATATATTTACCTGTAGAAGGTCTGAAAACGGTGATTTTCACCTTTGTATTTTCCTGTCCCTTGATCATGCTGATAATCATGTTTTCATCCCGAAGCCCCGTCACGTCCGTGTCGTCTACTTTGACGATCTTATCATCCTTTTTTATTCCCGCCTTAAGGGCCGGTGAGTCCTCAAAGGGCTCTATAATCGTGAGCAGACCGTTATTATCCATTGTGATGTTAACACCGATCCCTACATAACTCCCCTCGGTTTTTTCCGTAAAAACCTTCATTTGGTCTTTGGTAAAATATACCGTATAGGGATCCTTCAAGGCATCCGCCATTCCTGAAACGGCGCCTTCCACCAGCGCATTTTCATCCACATTTTCATAGTATCTATCTTTCAGAAGGCTTCGCACCTGACTGAATTTCTTGATATTGTCCAAGCTGACACTTTTAGAATCAAAGGGAATCTCGTACCTGGGGTAAAGATTATACCACCCGTACAGAACTGCAGCTCCTGCCGTAAATGAAATCACAGCCGTTACCAAGACCAGCGCAATCGCTCCTATCAACACTTTTCTATTCTTGAACAAATAAAACACCGTCCTTATACTTTAAATATTGTGACTATATTAACTAAGCAATTCCCCTTGCCTATCGCCCATAGTCTGCTACCCTTTACTATTTATATGCCTTTCTTTGCAATATTAAACCCGGATTTTCTCCGGGTTAATTTGCTGTTTACTTTAATTCAGGAAATTTGAATATACTTTTCATAGCCAAGCTTTCCTATTATACGCATTTATCCAGTTTCGTTTACGGACTGACATATCCCAGAGGGTCCTGCAACGCTCCTCCGGATCTCACTTCAAAGTGAAGGTGTGGTCCTGTAGCAAGTCCTGTACTTCCTACCTTTGCTATAACATCTCCTGCATTTACTTCCTGCCCTACACTCACTAAAAGCTTGCTGCAGTGGCCGTAAAGAGTGACGATATCTCCGCCATGATCGACGATAACGGTATTTCCATATCCATCCTGCCATCCGGCCAATATGACGGTTCCCTTGTTTGCTGCAACAATAGCGGCTCCAGAGGGAGCATTAATGTCAATTCCCGTATGCATTCTATAAACGCCTAATACCGGATGCAGTCTGTTCCCAAAAGGTGAAGATATCCCTGCATATCCGGGAGCCGGCCAGCCCATCTTCCCATTCACATAACCGCCTTTTCGCCGTATGCTTAAGGTATTGATGATGTTGGTCAGTTCCTCCGACTTTTTCAGCAAATCGTTTTCCTGCTTGGCCAAATTGGCAAGAGTTGAATTAATGGCCCTCTCCTCTGCCTCTTTCTGCGATCTTGAAGCCTGAATGGTGGAAACTGTTCGTTTTTTATCCTCAACGGTTTGTGCCTTTTGTTTCTCTGCGTCTTCCTGCAGCTTCTTTTTATACTCTACGTCCTTTTTTGTGTCCTCCAGGGACAGTACTAACTCCTTATCCCTTTTTGCCACGGTAGAAATAATCTGCAGCTTGCTCAAGAAATCACTGACATTGCCGGATTGTGCCAACGTGTGTATGTACGAGTTATTTGAGTTCTGATACATGATTCGAAGCCTGGTTTTAAACAGATCCTTCTGCTTTTCGTATTTTTCTTCGACCTCTTTAACTGCCGCCTCAATGGCTTTTGTTTCTTCCTGGGCCTTTTTATAGTCTACCGTAGCCTGCTGCAAATCTTTTTCCGCCTTGGACTGTGCATTTGCCAAATTGTTTTTTTGCTGCTGAACGCCATTCAGTTTATTCTTTTCATCCTGCTTCTGCTTCGAGATGTCGTTGATCTTACCATTTATATAATCCTTTTGATTTTGTGCGTCGTTTAATTCATCTGCAGCAACCGGAATTACAGCCGTTGAAAGCACGGCAGCCGTGAGCCCCAATAATGCAAGCCTTTTTTTCAACCTAACCCCTCCCTACATAATACGGTAAAGGAAATACCTATACTTTTTTGCAAGCCCGCCCTTGTCTCAATGAAGGGGCCAGCCAAGTTACAGCATAAGTTATTCCTTCACAAAATAAAAATTAATCCAGGCACCGATTCTCTAAACCTTTAAATACTTGTGGATGGAAACCACGCTTCCAATAGCACCTACCAAAATCCCAATCATCAGGTAAACGCCTATAATGGTAATCGCCACTTCATTGATGGTAAGAATCTTAAAGGCACCGCTTCCCATCGTTAGCAAATCTGTATTGAACTTTTGACCTAGAGAATTATATCCATATCCAATCAATACAAAGGAAAGAGCAGCTCCTACCAGGCCGATAATGACTCCTTCAATAATGAAGGGCCAGCGTATGAACCAGTCTGTCGCTCCGATGTATTTCATGATATTGATTTCTTTTCTTCGTGCAAACACGGTTAGTTTGATCGTATTCGATATTATAAATACAGATACCACCAGTAAAATCGCAAGCAGTATACCGTTAATTATCCTTACCCATCCGGCAATTTTAGAGATAAGCCGGATCACATCCATATAGTACTGGACATTTTCAACTTCACTGAGCTTTTTATATTGTTCCGCTACCGCTTCATAATATTGAAGGTCCTTCACCTTTATGATGAAAGATACATTCATGAAGCTGGAGTCTTCCCCTTCCAGCAGTTTTGCATTTTCTCCCATGATTTTCTTTGCTTTTTCCAGGGCCTCTTCCTTGGTAACAATTTTATATTCGGCGATTTTATCATTTTGCTTTATATCGTTTTCTACCTGCTGAACCTGTTGATCATTGAGCTCCGGCCTGCAGAACACTTCCAGTTCCGGCTGCTTTGTAAGACTCTTGATGTTAGAACTCAAATTCAAGGTGATAAGCAGGAAAATTCCGAAAATAACCAATGAAGCCGTAATAATACTTACCGATGCCAGAGACATCAATTTGTTTCTATATGTATTTACCATGCCTTCCTTAGCCATGTATTTCCAAGTTCTTATTTTCATGCTCATACAGTCCTTTCTGTTGATCTCGTATGATAGCTCCTCTTTCGATGGCTATAACCCTTTTTTTCATGGCATCCACAATATTCTTCTCATGGGTGGCAACAACAACGGTTGTACCCCGGTGGTTTACCTCTGTCAGAAGCTTCATGATTTCCCATGAAGTCTCAGGGTCCAGGTTTCCTGTGGGCTCGTCCGCAATCAAGAGCGGCGGGTTGTTTACAAGCGCTCTTGCCAGAGCTACCCTTTGCTGCTCTCCTCCGGACATCTGCCCCGGATAGGCATTGGCTTTCTTGCTGATACCTACCAGCGCCAGTGCCATCGGCACCTGCCGACGAATCTCCTTCGGCAAGGCCTCGGTTACCTGCATTGCAAAAGCAACATTTTCATAGGCCGTTTTATTCGGCAAAAGCCTGAAATCCTGAAAAACAGTGCCTATGCTCCTCCGAAGAAAGGGAACCTGTTTTCTGGCCATAGACGCCAGCTCATAGCCATTCACCAGAACCTCCCCTTCCGTGGGCTCCTCCTCCTTTAATATAAGCTTCAGAAGGCTGGACTTTCCCGAGCCGCTCGGACCGACTATAAAAACAAATTCACCTTTGTTTATCTTAAGATTTACATCTTTTAGTCCTAAAGTTCCGTTCGAATATCTTTTCTTAACATTTACAAGCTCTACCATCGTGACCCCTCCAAAAATCAGTTCCTGATTCCCGGCCCTCGGTTTCTGGTTTCTCTTTAGTAATAAACATTATGCTATACAACCAGCGGCAAATAACCAACACTAAGGTGCCGCCAAAGAATCAATTACAGCATTCTTTCCCCTTTATCCAGGTATTTTTTTACCAGCATCGCTACTTTAAAAATAATAGCATCGTCAAATTTTCTTAAATCCAGTCCCGTAATTTTTTCAATCTTGTCCAATCGATAGACAAGGGTGTTTCTGTGCACATATAACTGTCTTGATGTCTCACTGACATTCAGGTTGTTCTCGAAAAATTTCTGTATGGTGATCAAGGTCTCTGCATCCAGCGACTCAAAGGAACCATCTCTGAAAACTTCTTTTAAAAACAGTTTGCATACGGTAGTAGGAAGCTGATAAATCAATCTCCCAATTCCCAGGTTGTTGTAATTCAGTACATGCTTGTCATTTTCGAAGATCCCCCCCACCAGGAGAGCGATCTGCGCTTCCTTGTAGGAACGTGCCACATCCTTAAGGTTGTCCACTACAGTTCCAATGCCTACAAAAGCCTTCACCATCAGTTCGGTACTGAGGGTGTCTATGATAATCCGGGCTGTCTTCTGGATTTCCTTATAATCATCACTGGTTTTTAAATCCTTTATGAGAACGGTGTTTTCGTCATCGATGGTAATAATGAAATCCTTGGCTCTATTGGGGAACAAGCCCTGAATAATATCATAGGTATAGATCTCGCGGGCATTTTCCGTCTTAATCAGGAAAGCAACTCGATAGGCGTTATAGGTTACATGTAATTCCTTTGCTCTGAATTGTATATCTCCCGGAAGAACATTGTCCTGAATTATGTTTTTTATAAAACTGTTTTTATCAAACTTTTCGTCATGGTACTCTTTTATATTGGCAATATTAATGGCAATAAGAGAAAGGTCTCTGTAACAATTTTCATTTTCCGAATTAATGTATGCGATAAATTCCAATTTGTTCTTTATATAGACTTTTAAAAATGAAATCCCTTCCATCACCACAAACTGATCCTTCAGCTGCAGCACCTTAGGCACCAGGGAATTACTCTGTCCTACGGCACGCTCATTGCTGCTGGCAAGTATCAGCCCGGTTTCATCCATTATGCCAAATTCGTCGTTAATAACTTCTCTAACCTGATTTACCAGACTTTGGAACAACTTCATACGCTGATTATCTCCTCTCGGTAAAAATGCTACCGGGCTGCTAAAGAATTGCTTTTTCTTTAGTCCACCCCAAATACGCAGGCTTATAACAATGGAAGAAATTGCAGAGCAATTTCAACACACCCAGGTTGCATGGGCGAGCAGCAAGCTTTGCTTGCGACCAGCCGTTTCAACGAGGCGGGAGATATGCTCACCGCCTATAAAATGAATCGGCATCCGTCACCTATAGAGCTGCGGGACATCTTATGCCTCGTTATATTTATTATACACCAAAAATACAAAAGGGAAAGATAAAATTTATCTTTCCCCTTATAATTCGATTATATTTTACTTAGTTTGTCATGAAATAACTGATACTATAATTTTGCTATACCATGTATAGATCCTATAGATGGCCCGCAAAAAAGTATCACTAATTTCCTGACGGCACTTTAGTTGATGATAGCTTTTTCAGTTTCTTTGTCGAAGAGGTGGATCTTGTTCGTGTCAAGAGCAACCTTGATAACATCACTAGGTTTTGCCTTTGATCTTGGGTTAACCCTTGCTGTGAAGTTATGTCCTTCAACTACCATGTACAGAAATGTTTCGGCACCGAGCATTTCTGTAACTTCTACCTTTGCATCGATGATGCTGTCAGGCATTGATTCGAGGTAGATTGCTTCATCATGGATGTTTTCAGGTCTGATACCCATAACAACTTCCTTACCGATGAAATCAGTTCCTTCGAGCTTCTTAGCTTTGCCTTCAGGCAGCTTAACATCATTTTTGCCGAAGATAAGGTGAATTTCATCGCCGCGTTTTTCAACTTTTGCATTGATGAAGTTCATCTGCGGGCTTCCGATAAATCCTGCAACGAAGAGGTTTGTAGGTCTTTCGTACAGTGTTTGCGGAGTATCCACCTGCTGTACAAAACCGTCCTTCATAACAACGATTCTGGTACCCATGGTCATAGCTTCTGTCTGGTCATGCGTAACATATATAAATGTAGTATGAAGTCTCTGATGCAGTTTGCTGATCTCAGTTCTCATCTGAACCCTGAGTTTAGCATCCAGGTTTGACAAAGGTTCGTCGAGCAAGAATACTTTAGGTTCACGAACCATCGCACGACCGAGGGCAACCCTCTGTCTCTGACCACCGGAAAGAGCCTTTGGCTTTCTATCCAACAGATGTTCGATGTCGAGAATCTTTGCAGCTTCCTGAACTCTTCTCTTTATATCATCCTTAGGAGTTTTTCTTAATTTAAGACCAAATGCCATATTATCGAAAACTGTCATATGTGGGTACAATGCGTAGTTCTGGAAAACCATCGCGATGTCTCTATCCTTTGGAGCAACATCATTAACCAATTTGTCACCGATATATAGCTCACCTTCAGATATTTCTTCCAAACCGGCAATCATTCTCAATGTTGTAGACTTACCGCATCCTGAAGGTCCAACCAATATAATGAATTCCTTATCTGCTATATCCAGGTTAAAATCGCTAACTGCTGTAACTCCACCGTCATATCTCTTATAGATATTCTTTAATTTTACACTCGCCATTTTTTTCCCTCCTAAAATATTTCCACGTGTGTATTGGCTTTTCTTTACACTATAAATATAGCATTTATTAACGTACAATAACCAGTACACTTTTCACCAAATTTATTTTTTGCTATTTAGTCACTTTGCATAAAAGCTTTCCCTTGGAAATTCCTCATTTTCTATTGAATTTTTATACATTAAAATGTATAATTATAAGTATCCTTTAAACAGATAATCAGAGCCAAGTTGTATGCTTTCCCTATAAATATATGGAAAGACAGGGCTCCTCGCACTATAGCCTCCTGTTATGGCATGCGAGACATACCGTGAAGGAAGTGTATTCTGAATAACACCGAATGAATGATTATGTAGGTTCAGAAACACGGAAGGGAGATTTAGCAATGAAACACAAAATATTTGTAGATGGGCAGGAAGGAACTACCGGACTCAAAATCAATGAAAGGCTGGAAAGCCGTCCGGATATCCATCTTCTAAAGATAAACCCGGACAAGAGGAAAGAACCTGAGGAACGAAGCCGGCTGCTTAACGAGGCGGATATTGCCTTTCTCTGCCTTCCCGATACAGCGGCCAAAGAGTCCGTTTCTCTCGTTTCCAACCCGTGTACCCGCATCATCGATGCCAGTACGGCGCACAGGACAAATCCGGAGTGGGCCTATGGTTTGCCGGAACTCAGCGATGCTCACCGTTCCTCCGTCATATCTTCCAAAAGGGTTTCAGTACCGGGCTGCCATGCCTCGGGCTTTACTCTTTCTCTTTTTCCTCTGGTAAAGGAGGGCATCGTCCCGGCGGACTACCCGGTTTCCTGCCACTCCATCACAGGCTACAGCGGAGGCGGCAAGAAGCTGATTGAGAAATATGAGGGAGAATACTCCCATGATTCGGCTCTCGAGAGTCCCCGCATGTATGCCCTGGGACTAACCCACAAGCATTTGCCGGAAATGCAGAAGGTGTGCGGCCTCGCCCATGCCCCGATATTCACTCCCATTGTCAGTGGCTTTTACCAGGGTATGGCGGTTACGGTCCCCCTTTATCCAAGGCTTCTTTCCAAAAAACTTACGGCAAAGGAAGTGCAGGAATTTCTTTCTTCCTATTATAAAGGGCAGCATTTTATCAGGGTCATGCCTTTTGAGTCCGGAAACTTCCTGGACGATGGATTTCTAGGGGCTACGGGCTGCAACCATACAAATAGGGTTGACTTATTCGTATTCGGTCACAGTGAACAGATTTTGCTGGTAGCCAGGTTTGATAACCTGGGCAAAGGCGCTTCAGGAGCGGCAATACAGAACATGAACATCATGCTGGGCCTGGATGAAGCAACGGGGCTGGAGGTTTAGTTAACAGTTGAGAGTTGACAGAGGACAGTTGGTAGTAACTGATAATTGAGAATTGAAAATGGAGAATTGAGAATGAAACATGACGGCTGTTTAGGAAGTTTTCGAATTCTTAATTTCCCATTGAATAGATTAGGTATTTAAATAAAAGTTTCTGAGAATAGAAAATCGAGGGCAAATTAAGGAAAAAAGGCTTTTACCATTCTCAATTCTCAATTTTCAATTCTCCATTAAATAAAGGGGGTTATAAGGATGCATCCGATGGATGGGATTATTAAGAAGGCGGAAATATTAATCGAGGCGCTGCCTTACATACAAAAGCTTTATGGAAAGACAGTGGTTATAAAATATGGCGGGAATGCCATGATTAACAACGAGTTGAAAAACTCGGTCATGGAAGACATAACATTGCTTAAATATATAGGAATGAACCCGGTAGTGGTTCATGGCGGCGGACCGGATATCAACAGGGCCCTGGAGAAGTTCGACATTAAGAGTGAGTTTGTCAACGGCCTCCGGGTGACGGATGCTGCCACTATGGAAGTTGCCCAGATGGTACTGGTGGGCAAGACCAACAAGGAGATCGTGTCCCTGTTAAATCAAAAGGGTGGTAAGGCTATTGGATTATGCGGTATTGACGGGCATCTCATCGAATGTGAACAATACAAGACCGTCCTGGATGGAAAAGAGATGGATATC
Source organism: Bacillota bacterium (assembly GCA_023419605.1). Lineage (GTDB taxonomy): Bacteria > Bacillota > Clostridia > Acetivibrionales > JAEZXR01 > JAEZXR01. The sequence continues at coordinate 33,019 of JAEZXR010000033.1, forward strand.
GGTTATGTCGGCAAAATCACGAAAATCAACTCAAAGCTCATCGATCTTATTGCCAAGGATGAGTATATCCCCGTTATCGCCCCCATCGGGGTGGGCGTAGACGGCCAGAGCTACAACATCAACGCAGACACGGTGGCCGGTGAAATCGCTGCTGCCCTCCAGGCAGAAAAATTAATGCTCCTGACGGATGTGGAGGGTGTCAAGATGGCGAAAGAGGACCCAACGATCATCTCCGCCCTGACCACTTCGGAGGTCCATGATCTGATTGAAAGGAAAGTCATCAACGGCGGCATGATTCCAAAGGTACTGGGCTGTGTCGAGGCTTTGGAAAAAGGCGTGGGCAGGACCCATATCATTGACGGAAGGATTCCGCACTGCATCCTGCTTGAAATCTTTACCTACAAGGGAATCGGGACCATGATCATGAAGGAAAAGGTTCTTTACCACAGCAATGAAAAACTGTATGAATAATTTCACCTTGCAATAAAATCTCTCCCTCCCGCAGAGGGGGAGATTTTATTTGCCTGCTAAAGCAGCCGGCAGGCGATTTAGCACCCTTGTTACCCGCAAATCACTTGCTAAGAAAAAATAAATGTTATTGCATTTTTATACATATGAATGTATAATTATTAATAACATGATAAAGGGGGTCTGCGCAATGCATCTTAAAGAAATTATAGAGCTGGATGACAAATACTATATGAATACTTTCGGCAAAAGAATACCGGTTTGCTTTACACACGGAAAAGGTATACATCTATGGGATACCGAGGGAAGAAGATATCATGATTTTTTTGCCGGAATTGCCGTCAGTGCTCTGGGACATTCGCACCCGGCTCTTGTCAGCGCTATACAGGCGCAGGCAGAAAAACTGCTTCACTGCTCAAACCTTTACTACATAGAACCCCAGGCAAAGCTGGCAAAACTGCTGGTGGAAAACTCCTGTGCAGACAGGGTCTTCTTTGGAAACAGCGGCGCTGAAGCCAACGAAGGCGCCATTAAACTTGCAAGAATCTACTTTAAGAAAAAAGGATATTCAGATAAATACGAAATCATAACCCTGGAAAATTCCTTCCACGGGAGAACTCTGGCCACTGTTGCCGCCACCGGGCAGAAGAAGTACAAGGAGCCTTACGCTCCGCTGACGCCGAACTTTGTCAATGTTCCCATCAACGATCTGGGAGCTCTGGAAGGCGCCATCACCGAAAACACCTGTGCCATTATGCTGGAACCCGTCCAGGGAGAAAGCGGTGTATTCCCTATGACAGAGCAATACATGCAGGGAGTTCGGGATTTGTGCGACAAACATGGCCTGCTGCTGATCTTCGATGAAGTTCAAACGGGCATCGGCAGAACCGGCAAGTTGTTCGGATACCAGCATTACGGCATTGAACCCGACATATTCACCCTGGCCAAGGCGCTGGGCGGCGGAGTCCCCATCGGTGCCGTATGTGCAAAGCAGCATGTAGCCCAGGCTTTTGATCCCGGTGATCATGGTTCCACCTTCGGTGGAAACCCTCTGGCCTGTACGGCAGGATTGGCCGTTATGGAAACCGTATTGGGAGACGGTCTGGCAGAACGTGCAGCAGAAACAGGAGGGTACTTCTCTACAAAACTCCGATCATTAGCGGATAAATATACATTTATAACACAAATCAGAAGCAAGGGTCTTATGGTTGGAATACAGCTTTCCATCGACAAGGCGAAGGAAATTAAGGAAGCCTGCTTTGCGAGAGGCTACTTGCTGGCTAACGTAGGAAACAACATCCTCAGGATACTCCCACCGCTGATCATAACAGCAGAGGATATTGACGGATTTGTCGCTGCGCTGGACGAAGTGCTGGATGGATTCAAAGCGGAGAGCTAAAAGCTGGAAAAGGGTTATACCTCTTTAAACTTTTTCCCAAAAAAATATTATTATGAGAGAGTCTAAAGGAGAGTTAAGATGAAGCTCCCAACTCTCCACTGACTTTGGAGGATCGATAGAATGAAATCTGTTTTGGTTTTGGAAGACGGAACCTACTTCCCCGGGGAAGCCTTCGGACAACAAGGTGAATCCGTAGGTGAGGTTGTTTTTAATACATGTATGACGGGCTATCAGGAAATCGCTACAGACCCGTCCTATAACGGCCAGATTGTTACTATGACCTATCCCTTGATCGGTAATTACGGGGTTAATGAGGAAGACTATGAATCCTACAAGCCCCATGTCCAGGGGTTTATCGTCAAGGAATTATGTGACGCTCCCAGCAACTGGCGGAACAAAATGAGTGCTGATGATTATTTCAAGAAGCATAATATCGTAGGCATCAAGGGTACCGATACCCGGGCATTGACACAGCACATCCGTAAATTCGGCAGCATGTACGGAATTATATCCACAGAATGCGGAAATATTGACATACTTACCCACAGGCTTAAGCAGAAGATGGTGGAAAAACGCAACCTGGTGATGGAAGTCACCACCAAAACCACGCTGCACAGGCCAGGAGCCGGCAAGAAGGTAGTGGTGCTGGATTTTGGCGTAAAGTACAACATCCTTCGCTCTCTTGAGCAAAGGAACTGCAATGTTTACGTACTGCCAGCCTTCTCCTCCTACGATGAGATCATGGGGTACAACCCGGATGGAATTCTCTTGTCCAACGGCCCCGGTGACCCGGCAGACCTGCCACAGATCAAGGGCACCATACAGAAGCTGCTGGGCAAGAAACCCATATTGGGCATCTGCCTCGGGCACCAGCTGCTGGGTCTGGCTCTCGGTGGCAAGACCTACAAGCTGAAGTTCGGACACCACGGAGGCAACCACCCTGTAAAGGACTTTATCACTGGGCGATGCTATATAACATCACAGAACCATAATTATGCTCTGGACAAGGATTTTAGCAATGACGTGGATATCACCCACAGAAATGTAAACGACGGAACGGTGGAAGGTTTCCGTCACAAGCATATGCCCATCATCAGCGTCCAGTACCACCCCGAAGCTGCTCCCGGCCCTCAGGACAGTGCCTATATATTCGATGATTTTGTGAAGATGATGGAAGGTTAAAGGGGTAACTACCAATTTATTGCGGAGGTATACAATGCCAAAAAGGGAAAATATAAAAAAAGTATTGGTAATCGGTTCAGGGCCCATTATTATCGGGCAGGCCGCAGAGTTTGACTACTCCGGCACCCAGGCCTGCAAATCCCTAAAAGAGGAAGGTATCGAGGTAGTGCTGGTGAACAGCAACCCCGCTACCATTATGACAGACAGTGATACTGCGGATAAAATTTATATAGAGCCTATCACCCTGGAGTTTGTGAAGCAAATCATTAAAAAGGAAAAACCTGACGGCATCCTGGCATCCCTGGGCGGCCAAACCGGCCTGAACATGGCGGTACAACTAGCCGCAGACGGTATTCTGGATGAAATGGGCATCGAGCTTTTGGGAACTTCCCTGGCTTCCATAAAAAAAGCCGAAGACCGAGAGTTGTTTAAACGCACCATGGAGGAAATTGATGAAAAGGTGGCTCACAGCACTATCGTGACTGACCTGAAGGCTGCTGTCAAGTTTGCTGAAGAGGTGGGCTTCCCCATCATTATCCGTCCCGCCTATACTCTGGGCGGCACCGGAGGCGGTATTGCCCATGACATGGACGAATTTAAATACATTTGCGGTAAGGGGCTCAAGCTCAGCATGATCAGCCAGGTACTGCTGGAACAAAGCGTTGCCGGTTGGAAGGAAATCGAATATGAAGTCATGAGGGACAGCGCCGACAACTGCATCATTATTTGTAACATGGAGAACTTCGATCCTGTAGGCGTTCATACCGGAGACAGCATCGTTGTGGCTCCCAGCCAGACCCTCTCGGACGTGGAGTATCAGATGCTGCGTTCCGCTTCCATTAAAATCATCCGTGCCCTGGACATTAAAGGCGGCTGCAACATCCAGTATGCCTTGAATCCCAACAGCTACGAGTATGTGGTTATCGAGGTAAATCCAAGGGTCAGCCGTTCCAGCGCTCTGGCATCCAAGGCCACAGGGTATCCCATCGCCCGCGTTACCGCTAAGATTGCCCTGGGGCTGAATCTGGATGAAATTAAAAACTCCGTTACCCAGAACACCTATGCCTGCTTTGAACCGTCCCTGGACTATGTGGTAACAAAGGTTCCGCGCTGGCCCTTTGACAAATTCTCCACAGCGGACCGAAGCCTGGGAACGCAGATGAAGGCAACCGGTGAGGTTATGGCCATAGGAAGAACCTTTGAAGAATCCTTATTAAAGGCCATTGATTCACTGGATGTAAAATTCAATTACCAGTTGGGCTTAAGCCTCTTTGACAATATGACCCGGCAGGAACTGATGGAGTTCATCACGCAGGCCAACGACCAGAGAATTTTTGCCATCTGCAAGGCATTGCAAAAAGGAGTTACGGCGGGAGAAATCGTGAACATTACCCAAATCGATGACTTCTTTATCCGTAAGCTCAAGAAGATCGTAAAGCTGGCGGAAGAAGTGAAGAATGCAGGCATTGCCTGGCTGGATTATGATTTGTATTCACGGGCCAAGAAGATCGGCTTCGGTGATTCCTATATTGCCAACCTGACCAATGTTCCGCTGGACAGCATTCTGGAGCTGAGGGATAAATACCCCATTAACCCGGTATACAAGATTGTGGATACCTGTGCCGGAGAATTTGAAGCAGCAACCCCCTACTATTACTCTACCTATGAAGAGAAGGATGATGTAGTGGTAACCGACAGGAAGAAGGTTCTGGTTATCGGCTCGGGACCGATCCGAATCGGTCAGGGCATCGAGTTTGACTACTGCAGCGTCCACTCTGTTACGACATTAAAAGAGATGGATATCGAATCCATCATTATAAATAATAACCCGGAAACCGTAAGCACCGATTTCGACACCTCCGACAAGCTGTACTTTGAGCCCCTTACCAAGGAGTGCGTGCTGGATGTAATTCAAAAGGAAAAACCCATCGGCGTCATCGTGCAGTTCGGCGGTCAGACCGCCATTAATCTGGCTTCTACCCTTCACAAGGAGGGCGTCAGAATTCTGGGAAGCTCAGTGGAAAGCATCGATGTGGCAGAAGACAGGGATAAATTCCTTAAACTGCTGGAGGAACTTAACATTCCGATCCCACAGGGCAGTACCGCTTTCTCGGTGGAAGAAGCCAGGATCATCGCCAATCACATCGGCTATCCTGTCCTGGTACGGCCTTCCTATGTTTTGGGCGGAAGAGCCATGGAAGTTGTTTATGACGATACTACACTGGAAGAATATATGAGCCAGGCAGTAGATATCTCACCCAAACATCCTGTCCTCATCGATAAATACATCACCGGCAAGGAAGTAGAGGTGGATGGTATCTGTGATGGTGAGAATGTCCTGATCCCCGGTATCATGGAGCATGTCGAGAGAGCCGGAGTGCACTCGGGAGACAGCATCGCCGTTTATCCGCCGAAGACTCTCAGTGCCGAAACCAAGGGCACCATCGTAGCGTATACGCAAAAGCTGGCCAGGGCCTTGAAAGTGGTGGGATTGTTCAACATTCAGTTTGTTCTGGATCAAAACGAGAAGGTGTATGTTATCGAGGTAAACCCAAGAGCCAGCCGTACCATCCCTGTACTTAGCAAGATCACAGGAATTCCCATGGTGAACGTAGCTACCAAGCTGATCATGGGGCAGAAGCTGGAAGATCTGGGTTATACTCCGGGTCTGGCAAAGGAGTCGGAATTTACTGCCGTGAAAGCGCCCGTATTCTCCTTCTCCAAGCTGACTACAGTGGATACCTTCCTGGGGCCTGAAATGAAGTCCACCGGAGAAGTTATGGGCGTTGACAGGGATTATTACAGCGCGCTATACAAAGCCTTCGTTGCTTCCGGCATAAAGATCCCCTCCGGCGGGAATGTATTATTATCCGTATCCGACAGGGATAAGGCTGAATGCATCGAAATGGCAAAAAAGCTGCAAGCTCTTGACTTTAGACTTATGGCTACCGAAGGTACCTGCCGCTACCTGGCAGAGGCAGGCTTCGATGTTGAATGCGTGCCCATGGTGAAAGTGCCTGAATATATAAAAACAGACCGGATTTCACTGATTATCAATACTCCCACCCGGGGCAAGGTTCCCGTCAGAGCAGGATTTTCCCTGCGGAGAACGGCGATTGAGTATAATATCCCCTGCATAACCTCCCTGGATACGGCAAATGCTATCTTCCAGGTGCTGGAACGTATCATTAACGGCAGGGAAACAGAGATTTATGCGCTGGATGAGTACTCGAGGTTTGAGGGACGGTTTTAGTTCCTAGTTCCTGGTTGTTAGTTGCTGGTTTTGGCTGGTCGTTGATTCGGAGGCGAATACTCCGATTCGTCTCCCAGGAACCAGGAGCCAGCAACCGACAACGCTTTTAAAATAAAAGGAGGTTATACCATGAAACATTTACTGACGCTTCATGATCTTACATCGGAGGAAGTTTTCGATATACTGAAGCTGGCGGAGAAGCTGAAAAAAGAGCTAAAGGCCGGCGTTCCCCATCCCCTTCTCAAAGGGAAAACCCTGGGGATGATTTTTACAAAGTCTTCTACAAGAACCCGTGTGTCCTTTGAAGTAGGCATGGTTCAACTGGGAGGCTATCCCCTCTTCCTCAGCTCCAATGACATTCAGCTGGGCCGCGGTGAAACTGTTTACGATACCGCCCAGGTGTTGTCCAGGTATATCGACGGAATCATGATCCGTACCTTCAAACAGAGTGATGTGGAAGATCTGGCCCGGTTCGGCTCCGTCCCGGTTATTAATGGTCTCACGGATTTGGTACATCCCTGCCAGATTCTCGCTGACCTGCTCACTGTATATGAACACAAGGGAACCTTGAAAGGCTTGAAAATGGCCTATGTTGGTGACGGTAACAATGTTGCCCACTCACTGCTCCATGGCTGTGCAAAGGTAGGCATGGACATCGCAGTGGCAACTCCGGAAAACTATAAATGTGACGGGGCCATGGTGGATGAAGCTTTGGAGGATGCCAAGAATACCGGCTCCAGGATATTGATTACCCAGGACCCCGTGGAAGCTGTTAAGAATGCCGATGTCGTCTACAGCGACACCTGGATCAGCATGGGCCAGGAAGCGGAAAAAGCCGAGAGATTAAAGGTCTTCATGCCGTATCAGGTAAACAGCCAGTTGATGTCCCAGGCAAAGCCCGATGCCATATTCCTCCACTGTCTGCCGGCTTACAGGGGCTATGAGGTTACAGAGGAAGTCATCGACGGACCCCAATCCGCCATATTTGATGAAGCGGAAAACAGGCTCCATGCTCAAAAGGCTGTTATGGCCCTGTTGATGGGAAAGGATTAGAATTGAGAATTGAGAATTGAAAATTGAGGATTGAGAATGTAGAGTATTTAGTTGGATGTGATGATATGAACTACTCGTTCATTATTCGGCGGGCTGTGCTGGAGGATGCAGAGGCAATCCGGGAAATTACCCGGGAGGCCTTTGCACAGTATTTGGAGGATGCCGGGCTCACGGGAACCCTGGATGCACTGGAAGAGTCTTTGGAGGATATCCGGCTGGATATTGAAGCCAAGGAGGTTTTTGTGGCTTTCATTGACTCCACCCCCGTTGGCAGCATCCGGGTTCAGATATTTCCTGACGGAACCGCTTATATAAGCCGATTCGGAGTGCGGCTCCAGTACCATAATATCGGCATCGGCAAGTCTCTTATGAACCTGGTGGATAAGCTGTTGAAGGCAAAAGAGGTAAAGAGGGCCAGCCTTCACACGGCTTCGCGATACAGGGACCTGGTGCGTTTCTACTACGGCCGGGGGTTTTATATCGATTCGACCACCAAAGACCGGGGCTATGTGCGGGCGCTGCTGGTAAAGGAGTATGAAAGTTGATAAAGCAACTGCGAGGTTTCCGAACTCAAATGGGTTCAATAGCCTCGCAGTTCTTATTTTCAGGAAAAGTTACTACCTTCCGATATCCTTGAGGGGAATATCATCTCGGATTGTCAACCAGCCACGTATAATTATCTACCTTAATCAATTCAATGAAATCAGATTTTTCCGGCCGCTTATACGGCGATTGGTACACACCGGTATACTCTTCATAATACCAGACCTTGAAACGGATTCTATCTTTTGACAGGCGTTTGTCTGCTGTAATTTCAAAGGCTTGATGGTGAGGATTTGAAGTACCTGCGAAATGTATCTGGAAGTCATTCATGTCAGCATAATTTTTCTTTACATTCTCCGAAACCAGGTCATAGGCCATCCGGCCATCTCGCATGATCCAAGCATACAAGTACTGATCCGCAGTCCTCAAAGCAGCCATATAGTCCTTGTCTATATAAATTTGGGGAGATAAGGACTTAGTGAGTAATACTGCAAGAGGAATTATTACGAGCATTACCAGTACGCATATTGTCAGTGATCTTTTAAATATGAAAACGGAAAACCTCTGCATCATAGTCTCCCGGAATGAGTGCTGCTGGTAAAGTATATGAAGTAGAAAGCAGTTGTATAATAGGATCTTTGAAGGGTGCCTTATAGCGACTGAAAACAATAGCTATAATTTCTCTTAATAATGTTTAAAAACTATGGATTTATAATTGCAATTGTTTATTTTCTTTAATAAAGCTAAGACGATCATAATAAAAAATGAGTGGGTTATTTAACCTACTCATTTTAATTTCCAGCCTTATTCGTCTTTTAAGTTTAGAAGAACCGCCGAATTGAGAATAACTGCCACCGAGCCCGCATTATGTACCAATGCACCCAGAACGGGATTAAGTATCCCCGTAATGGCGAGGATGATAGCAACAAAATTGAGACCCATGGAAAGAGCGACATTGAGCTTAATGGTCTTCATTGTTTTCTGCGACAGCTTCATCAGGTAGGGTATTCGCTGAATATCATCGCTCACCAGGGCGACATCGGCAGCTTCAACTGCGATATCACTTCCTATGCCCCCCATCGCCACGCCGACGTGCGCTGTTTTCAATGCAGGGGCGTCATTGACTCCATCACCCACCATGCATACGGGTTCATTGTGGTTTTGGTAGAAGGTGATGGCCTTCATCTTATCCTCCGGCAGCTGCTCCGGTTTCACATCTCCAATACCTACAAGCTGTGCCATGTGGCCTGCCGCATAGGAATTATCACCGGTTAGCAGCAGCGTGTTTACGCCCAGAGAATGGATGCGTTCTACCATATTTTTCGCATCGCTTCTCAGCGTATCGGACAGTGCAATAAAACCGGCGGGTTCATTGTCTACACCCACAAAAATAACAGTACAGCCATCATCGATATACTTCTGTGCAGATCCGGTTATTTCGCCTGAAAGTACAATCCCCTTTTCTACAAACAGCTCCTTGTTTCCTGCTATAACAGGTCTGTCACCAACCGTCGCACCAACTCCACGCCCGGGCAGCAGAACAAAGTTTTCCGGTTTGAACAACTCTACTTTGTTTTTAGCATAGCTTAGAATAGCACGGCCCAGAGGATGCTCGGAGTGCTGCTCTGCCGAAGCGGTAAGTGCCAGCAAACCGTCTTCCCTGATGCCAGATGAAAAACTTTTTACAGCAATAACCTCGGGTTTTCCATACGTCAGTGTCCCGGTTTTGTCAAAAGCGATGCGCTTGATCTTGGAAAGGCGCTCAAGAGCATCGCCCGTGCGGATTAATATTCCAAACTTGGTGGCGTTACCGATACCTGCCATAATAGCGGTAGGCGTCGCCAGCACCAAAGCACAGGGGCAAAATACGACTAAAATCGTTACGGCTCTTATAATTTCCCCTGTAACCAGCCAGGTAATAATTGCAGAGCTTAATGCAATGACCACAATCCAGGTTGCCCACCGATCCGTTAGACTTACAATGGGTGCTTTGTTTGCATCCGCTTGCTCTACAAGCCTTATCATGCGCTGCAACGAACTGTCCTCGCCAACCTTGGTGGCTTTCATCTCAAAAGTACCAAACTGGTTTACCGTGCCGCTGGAAACCTCATCACCAGCAGCTTTGTCTACGGGAAGGCTTTCTCCCGTTATAACGGATTGGTTGATGGAGGTTTGTCCCGATGTAATCACACCATCCGCAGCAATAATTTCTCCCGCAAGAACCCGTAAAATATCACCCACTTGCACTTCTTCGGCAGGGATAATGGTTTCAATTCCATCACGAAGGACTCTTGCGGTCCGCGGCGAAATAGCCACCAGCTTTTCAATACCCTCACGGGCTTTGCGGACCGTTCGTTCCTCCAACAGTGCACCAATGGTCATAATAAAGGCAACTTCACCGGCCGCAAAGATTTCACCGATAAAAACCGAAGCAATCAACGCCATGGCTACCAATACATCGGCTTTGATATCAAATTCATAGATTAGGCCTATGAAAGCCTCTTTGATAATGGGAAAACCGCAAAGGATAATTGCAATCCAGGCGATATCTACGGGAATATACTTGAAATGAACATGGAAAAAGCTTAAAAGCAGGGCGATTCCCGAAATAACGGTATAGCAAATGGTGCGGTTTTCTTCCTCTAAAAACCACTGTTTTAATTTATACATAATTACCCACCTAACTCATTTCTTGAAGATCCCCTTTTAACTCATTCTTGAGAAGTGCTCTACGGCCTTTGCAAATTCTGCTATTGTTTTATCAGCGTCACCATGTTCAATTCCGTCTCTCACACAGTGCTGTAAATGCCCCTCCAAAACTACCTGCCCGACCTTATGTAATGCACCTTTTGCAGCACCGATCTGGATTAAGACCTCTTCACAAGGAACATCATTTTCTATCATTTCAGCGATTGCATTCAGCTGCCCTTGTATTTTTTTAATTCTGGTTTTTAAATTTGGGATATCCATACATGCGCGCATAATTGTACCTCCATTGTTTACTTTGTTATTATATTATATACCCCTACGGGTATAGGTATATAGTAATAGGATTTCGCTCACCTGTCAAGTGTATACAATATTAATCTAAAAAACCGAAGTTTACCGGACTGAGGGATGAACCTCGGTTTGGGAACGAAAAAGTTCTTTTTGTAAAAATTAAGCCATTTCCAGTTTTACACAGTGAGGAGAGCATGGACTTATGGTATAATTTTGTAAAAGGTACATACTTATTTAACTACATAAGGAGGGTATTATGGTTGTACTGGAAAAAATGACGAAACAGGATTTTGAAAGCTATATTGAAAATGCTGTAAAGGAATACGCAAAAGAGAAAGTTACGGCAGGTACATGGATTGAAGAGGAGGCCTTGAAGCTGTCCAAGGAGGCTTTTGACCGTTTGCTTCCCGATGGAGTTGCTACAGCAAACCAATACCTTTATTCCTTAGTGGATACGGATGCTAATGTCAGCATCGGATACATTTGGTTTCAACTCTTTGAAAAGTTATCCGGTAGAGAAGCTTTCATATTTGACTTTATTATCCATGACCGGTTTCGTGGAAAAGGGTATGGCACCCAGTCAATGAATGCACTTGAAAGAGAAGCACACACGCTGGATATCCATAAGATTTCATTGCATGTGTTTGGCCATAATCATACGGCCATCGGGCTGTATAACAAGATGGGATATGTAACTACTGATTTGCACATGTCGAAAGTTATTTAACACCTTGCAGTTTTGCCGTCTTGTAAGCAGGCCATTGGGCACTACGCATCTCCAAGTACTGGCAAAGGAATATAGCTGCTGATAGAAGCAGAAACGACAGTGAGGCTGCCAAACTCAAAGAGTTCGGTAACCTCACTGTCGTTTTTGAATTAAATGGAGCGATATGGTCAGCGCAGAATTCTACCAGCCTCAAACTACGGCTGCTTTCTTTCTCTTCCCATATCCAGCAGGTACTGCACCAGAATCCAGCAGAGGATTCGGAGACAGTCAGCAAAGCCCTGCTCGTAGAAAAAGTCCTGAGTTCTGCCCAGCAGCAGGCTGGAAGCGTCGTCGTACAGAGAAAGCATTTCCTTTTGTGCCTGCTGGAGATGCCCCTCCAACTGCGTTATCATGTCGTTCTTTACTTTTTCGACCTCCCGGTATTCCGCCCAGGCCATAAGCTCCGGCTCCAACTGCCGCATACGGCAGTTCCTGGCCGCTTCCAGCACCTGGCGCAGCCATTCTTCGTTCAAAATGTCCTTCATGTATATTCTCCCTCCCAAGTTTTTATTGAGAGGGAAAATTAAAAGCGCGCGTGAAGGTAAAACCGACACGTGCGCTCAAATGTTATTGTAAAAAAGACAAAATTGTACTATAATAACATTGTTGCTGTGGAGACAATGTCTCACGTGTTGGGTACCTCGAATACCTGCATGAGCCGTCCGGTGTGTCACCACTGGACGGTCACGGCAACTTTTAATTTTCCCGTGTTTACATTATATCACCTTACTGGCAAATGTTGCAATAGGTTTGTTGCCTGTTGGAGATAAATTTTCCTTTGAGTCCAGGACATGGCAATAAAGTGGTTTTCGGGGGTAAAGGCTCCCTCCGTGTATCTGCATGCTATGGTCCTAACCCTCATCCCCTAGCCCCTTCTCCCAACATTGGGAGAAGGAGAAATCCGTTTTTTCATCCCTCCCTCTACCAATTTTGGTAGAGGGAGCCGGAGGGTGAGGGTTAAAGCTGCAAATCGCGTCTGAGCAAAATGCGTACCCCTCTTTTGCAAACTCCTATTTTCTGTTCTTCGTTTCCATTTGTTTAATTTCAAACCTGCAAACACATACTAATTTTAACCTATATGTCGCAGGAGGTTTTACTCATGAAACTTTACATGCCCGAAAGGGTATTTTTTGAACCCCAGTCCTTGAACTACCCGCTGGGGCAGAAGCTTTACGAATATTTTGAAAGCATCGGTACCGAGGTTAAGAAGCTTTCCATACAGAATGTCATGCGGAATATCCCGGGAGAGGATGAAAAGGCAAAATACGCGAGAGCGAAGAAAACACTGGTGGTCCGGGTCAAGAAGGACCTGAACTTCGATGTCTGCAAACCTTCCGCCGATTACGCCGCCCCTATCGTCACCAACTGCGCGGGAAACTGCGAATATTGCTACCTCCATACCACTCAGGGGCATAAGCCCTATCTGGTGGTGTATGTGAATCTGGAGGAAATCTTTGATTCCATGCAAAAGCACATCGAGAAAAGCGGCGGCCTGGATACGTCCTTTGAAGTAGCCTGTATGGGCGATCCTCTGGCCCTGGAGCATATCACCGGAGCCCTGGCAAAGACCATCGAGTTTTTTGGCACTCTCCCAAACGGATCGCTCCGTGTCGTAACCAAATTTGATCATGTGGACCCTGTTCTGCACCTGAAGCACAATGGCCATACCCGGTTCCGGGTCAGTATCAATTCACGGTATGTCATAAAAAGCTTTGAACACAACACCGCCAACTTTGATGAACGGATCGAAGCCGCTTCCAAGCTCTCTGCGGCAGGCTATCCCATTGGCTTCATTGTCGCACCCATCATGGTCTACGACAACTGGAAGGAAGAATACCGGGAGCTCTTCGACCGTCTTAAGGAGCAGGTTGACATCACCAAATCCACCGAGCCTGTTACCTTTGAGCTTATCCAGCATCGATTCACCGAAACAGCGAAAAACATTATCCTCCAGAGGTTTCCCAACACAAAGCTGGACATGGACGAGGCGAAGCGGACGCTAAAATGGGGTAAATTCGGCAGATTCAAGCACGTATATCCCAAGGAAACCGCCCAGGAAATAAAGGAGTACATCTCCGGCCTGATCAAGGAAAGATTCCCCCATGCAGTCATTGAATACTTTACTTGAAGCATAGCCTCTGCCCTGGAAGTAATTTCATTTAAAATAGTTCTGCACCTTCATAATTTCTACACAATAAAGTACGATACTCGGAGTTAAAGGAAAATGATACGGATCTATAGCAATTTCTATTTAGTAAAGAAAGGGCGAATTATATGAATTGTCATGGTAACCACGGAGACAATGGGAACGGGCAGGAAAACGGCCATAAAGGCCATTTGTCCCACATGTGGATGATGCTGCTTTGTTGCGGGATTCCAGTACTATTATTGCTTTTGGTACCTTTTCTGGCGAGAAATGGCGGTTCAGGGATCGCTAAGCTTTTAACAGTGGTCGCTCCTTTTATCTGTCCTTTGATGATGATATTCATGATACCCGCCATGTTCAAGCTTGGGAAAAGTAAGGCGGATAAAAACAACTTCGATTCAAACAACCAAATGCAACCGGAGAAAAGAGTGCCGGAAAAATAGTTGATACAAAGAGGCAGAGATGACTCCACTGAAAAATGCACGGAGACGGTTTTCATCAAAACTGCCTCTGTGCATTTTTATGTAAACCATAATACCCAGGTGGCAAATTGCCCTGTGCGCAAGCGTTCAAGTTCATGGCTACCGCAAAGGTATCTGCCTATCGTCGCCTATTTTCGCTCTCCCTCCTCTTTTACCGTGTTTCCGCCGCTATACCTGTCATGGCTTTCCTGATCGGAGGCAGTTCCCTCGCTTTGGGCAAAAGTTTTACCCATAAATGTTGGAACTTTTTGCCCTTCACCCGCGTCAAACCTTATGTAAATCACTAGTGATTATCTTACATACCAAACAATCAGGAGGCAATTATGAAACATAGAAAACTACTCGCTCTGGCATTGACTGCTGCTATCTTATCGACATCCGCCACAGCGTTTGCAGCTTCATCACCGGAGAGACCCGCGGAAGCCCCTCAACCGGTTATTATATCCGCTACCTCACTTCCTTTCCTAGGGCAGGATTATACCCTTATGGTTAATGGAAAAGCCCTCGGTTCACAAAAAATAAAAACCTACGCCCAGGAAAACGGAACTGTAATGATTCCATTACGGTTGGTTGCAGAAAACCTGGGATATCAGGTAGCGTGGAATAGTGACAGCAATACGGCGGAGTTAACCAAGGGCAACAATTTTATTACGGTAAAAATCGGACAGGATTACTATACCTTTGGTAAAATGGCACCGTTTAATTTAGGCACGGCTTCCGTATGTACCGAAGATGTAACCTATGTACCGCTAAAATTTGTATCGG
Organism: Bacillota bacterium; assembly: GCA_023419605.1. Classification (GTDB taxonomy): domain Bacteria; phylum Bacillota; class Clostridia; order Acetivibrionales; family JAEZXR01; genus JAEZXR01. Next base: position 48,076 of record JAEZXR010000033.1, read on the forward strand.
AGGTTTTACGGTTAAGCGTCAAAACAGATACCATGGGTGCAATCTCCATTGCATCGGACAAAGTTTCCCAGGAGACGGAATCCGATTTCAGCATTGTGGGAAAAGTTACAAAAATCAATAATTCCGAGAAATATACTTCCCTGCTTATCGAGGGCGAAAGTATAGGAAAGGCCTATAACAACGCCATCGTATTGAACATCGGCAGTGAAACTGCAATCGTAAACCCTATAACGAATGAGACAGTGGCCCTGGAAAACATAAAGGAAGGCGATACGGTTAGAGGCTATTACGGTCCTGTTTTAACCAAAAGCCTGCCCCCTATAGGAAATGCGTTAAAAATTGAAGTATTAAAGGATACATATGTAAAAAGAGGAATCATAACAGAGGTTAACAAAGAGACAAAAACAATTATACTCGGCAGCCGCTTTAAAGGAATTGTGTTAAATGTTCCTGAGATTGTTAAAATCGTTACCGCAGATGGAAAGGAACTGGGCTTTGACGATCTGCAGCCAGGCATGGAGGTAGATGGCTACCAAGGCCTTATCGCAACCGCAAGCCTTCCACCTATTTCCACAGCAAAGAAAATCGTTGTAAAACCTTAATAAATCGGAGCCAAAAAACAGCCGGCAGTTAGGATGTTTTTCGGTGAAGTACATTCACCTTTAAAGTTCGTTATTCACAAATGGGACAGTAGGAAGCTATATATAGCTTCCTACTGCTTTTTAATGGAAATGGCAAAACTGTACAAAAAAACCATCCCCGCGTCTCCAGTTTCCGACTTCTACTACCGCTTCGCCTTAGGGCTAAAAATCAGTGAAGCTATATAGGCAAATACAATGGCCGCCGCAACGCCTGCTGCTGTAGCTTTAATTCCCCCGGTAAAAGCGCCCAGCAAACCGTATTGGTCCACATCTTTGAAGGTTCCCTTCGCCAGACTGTAGCCAAATCCGGTTAAAGGTACTGTGGCACCTGCCCCCCCAATGGCAACCAGCCTCGGATAAATACCGACGGCTGTCAGAACCGCACCTGCACTTACAAAAATAACTAAAATCCTGGCGGGGGTGAGCTTGGTTTTGTCGATGAGCAATTGTCCAATGGCACAGATAGCTCCACCGATAAGAAAGGCATTTATATAGGATAAAAATGTTCCCTGCATCAAATCCCACCTCCTACTTGTCTTTCGATGCAAACTGCGTGGGCAATGCTGGGTATGGATTCACCCTGCTGTGTACTGACGGGGCTGAGAAGAGCACCTGTTGCAACAAGAAGCACCTTGTTATATTCCCCTTTCTGGAGCTTCTGATAGATATAGCCGGAGAACACAGTCGCAGCGCAGCCGCAGCCGCTTGCCCCGGCATGGACATCCTGTTTTTTACGGTCGAAGATCAGCAGCCCGCAGTCCGTGTAGCTCTTACTTATATCCACTCCGTTATTTTTCAGCATTTCTTCACAGATTTCCTTTCCGACCAGTCCCAGGTCTCCCGTAATAATCAGGTCGTAGCTGGAAGGGTCTTCACCGGTATCCTCAAAATGTGTCAATAGGGTGTCCGCCGCCGCAGGTGCCATGGCTGCGCCCATGTTGTTGGCATCCTTGATTCCCATATCGACAATTTTTCCCGTAGTGATACTGGTTATATATGGTCCATTTCCTGTACTGGAAAGCAATACGCCGCCGGAGCCGGTTACGGTCCACTGGGCTGTAGGTGCTCTCTGGGACCCCAGCTCCAAGGGAAACCGGAATTGTTTTTCCGCAGAGCAGAAGTGGCTGGAAGTCATACACACCACATGATCTGCAAACCCGCCATCTATAGCCATAGCTCCCAGGCTCATGGATTCCGACATGGTAGAGCAGGCGCCAAAGAGTCCAAAAAAGGGAATCTCTGATTGTCTGAGTCCAAAGGTTGCAGCAATGCTTTGTGCCAATAAATCTCCTGCAAATAGATAATTTATCTCGTCTGCCTTCTTTTGCCCCTTTTGAAGGATTTTTGCGAAGGTTTCACGCACCAGTTTGCTTTCCGCTTTCTCCCAGCTCTTCTCTCCCCACATCTCATCTTCAATGATTTCGTCAAAGTATGTCCTTAAGGGGCCCTCTCCTTCTTTTGGGCCTACGATACAAGCAGCAGAAATAATACTCGGAGGGTTTTGAAATTTTATACTTTGCTTACCTTTTCTTTTATTTGCCAATCCAATCAACACTCCTTTTTTGAAGTCAATAGCACGACTATGTTATTTGACTTATGCCGAAGCTTCAAATTTGCTGGAATCAAAACAAATAACACAGCAGTATTAGAACGGTTCTTAATGGGCCCAAAGAAAACCTCAGCCCACTAAGAACCATCTCCGCCGGACTACTTTATCAAGTAATATATAACGCCGCAAATAACAGAGGTAGTAATTCCGTATACCAGAACCGGCCCTGCTATAACAAACATCTTGGCTCCAACACCCAGAACATAGCCTTCACTTTTATGTTCGATGGCAGGCGATGCAATAGAGTTCGCAAAGCCCGTGATGGGTACAATAGAGCCTGCCCCTGCAAATTTCCCGATGTCATCATAGATATCCAGCCCTGTAAGCAGTACCCCGGAGAACACCAGTACAATAGCCGTCAAAGCTGCTGTGACTTCAGTATCAAATCCTTTCGCCTTAAAAGCATTTGTTATGATCTGGCCGATTATGCATATAAGCCCTCCAACAATAAAGGCTCGGACCATATTTCTTCCCACCTTGGATTTTGGAGACTTTCTCTGTACATATTCTTCATATTCCTTCTTCGTAAATGTCTTCTGCACCTTAATGAATCACCTGCCTTACCACAAAAACTCCCCGGGAGGGAATTTTATTTGCATGCTGCCTGGATATGATTAACCACGCCATTAGCCCCACAAGGATAAGGCTCATGGCAATAAAAAGCAATTTGAATCTTTGGATAACTGCGATCATATTTGATACACCTCTCTGCTGTGATGTTGTAAGCTCCTTTTCAAAAAATAGTATTGGAAAAAAAGCAGGACAATATGCAGAAGTACATGGGGTTTACAGTTTTTGCAATATAAGCACCTTTTCCTGTTGCTAAAATGATGATATAATAATTCAGTATTTCAGCCATAATTTTCCCTTACATTGAGAATACTGAATTACAAATTGCGGATGCTTATGAGCAGCAAACAAATACTATACCTATAGCGTGGGAGGTAATGGTTATGGAACAGCAAAACATCGATGTTCCTATGTATCGAAAAATCGCCCTGGATATGGCAGCAAGAATATCCCGTGGGGAATTTAAGGAAGGAGATCGGATTTACGGAAGATCAACACTCGCTGGTGAATACAATGTCTCTCCTGAAACGATTCGCAGAGCGGTAAACTTGCTGGAGGATATGAAAGTGATTACAGTCAGCCAAGGAAGCGGAATTTATATACAATCAAAACAAAAGGCCTTTGAGTTTATCCAACGCTTTCAAAACAAGGAATCCATCAGCTCGTTACGGTCCGATATTAAAAAGCTTCTTATACAAAAACAGTCTATTGAAAACGAAATCAATATGATTGTAGGTAGAATTATTGACTACTCGGACCGCCTGAAAAATGCGGACCCTATTTCCCCGTTGGAAATTGAAATGGAGGATGATTCTCATCTTATCGGTAAAACCGTGACAGATACAAAGTTCTGGCAAAATACCGGTGCTACCATCGTCGGCATCAGGAGAAATGGAAAGCTGATTCTTTCGCCGGGACCTTACCTGGGCTTTGAAAAGGGCGACTCCATACTTGTAGTAGGAGAGATGGATGTCATCGAAAGAATAAAAAAGTTCATGAAGGAATAGAAAAAGCAGGTATCCGCCAAAGTTTTGCGATACCTGCCCCTTTATTCTACAGGGCTAGTCGATCAAGCCTTTTACAGTAAGAAATTCTTTTGCCACATCCTTAATGGGCTTTTTCTCCGACTCTGCCTGATAGTTCATCTTTTGCATTTCCTCATCGTTGATTTTACCGGCCAATGCATTTAGGATTTCTTCCAATTCCGGGTGCTTTTGCAGCGTTTTATTTCTGATAATGGGTGCTGCATAGTAGGGTGGAAAGAATTTTTTGTCATCCTCCAGTACTTTCAGCTTGTAAGTGATTAACTGCCCATCTGTGGAGAAAGCATCGGTCACATTTATCTTCCCTTCAGCAATCGCCTGGTATTTCAATGCTACATCCATTTTTGAGGGTTCTCCCTTGAACTTGAAGCCATAGGCCTGGACCATTCCTTCATATCCATCCTGCCGGTCAAAGAACTCATGCTCGGCACCAAATATGAGATCTTTCGAAAGAGATGCAAGCTGGCTTACTTTAGTGAGGTTATTTTGCTTCGCAAAATCCTCTTTCACTGCTACTGCATAAGTATTATTAAACCCAAGAGGCTCTAACCATTTGATATCAAACTGCTTATGGAACTCCTCCTTAACAACGGCATAAACCTTATCAGCGTCATTCACGGCATCTCTTTTCAAATGCGCTGTAAGTCCTGTTCCTGTGTATTCGGGGTAAATATCCAGCTCACCTTTTTTTATGGCTTCAAAGCATACCATGGTACCTCCCAGATTCTGTTTATGAACGACTTTCAAATCCGTTTTCTCCTGTATGACCTGTGTAAATATTTCTCCGAGAATCATGTTTTCTGTAAAGTTTTTTGATCCTATGACTATTTTATTTGCAGGTTCCGCACCGCATCCGGCCAATACCCCCAAAGTCATAGCAAATCCCAGGACAGCCCCGAGACTTTTCCTTACTCTCGATTTCATTTTCATGTCCCCCTTCTTTCTTAACGACTTCTCCTTTTGGATTTTAACATTTTTCTTTCCCCATACTCTAACAGCACATCAGTCCCTATAGCAAGGATGCATAGCGGAACAGCACCCGATAGAATCATCCTTATATCTGCCATTTGTACTCCCCTGTAAACAAACACGCCAAGGCCTCCGGCCCCGATAAGCACCCCGATGGTGGCAACCCCCAGCGCAGTAACCAAAGCTACGCGTATTCCTGAAAGTATAACGGGCAGCGCCATAGGTATTTTTACTTTCAAAAGCAATTGAAGTTTTGTCATCCCCATCCCTATAGCCGCTTCCGTCAAGCTTCTCTCTACGCCCATAAGCCCGACATACGTATTCCTCACAATGGGCAGCAGGGAGTAAAGAAAAAGTGCAATAATAACGGTGGTATCACCCAAGCCGAATATCATCATTAGTATGGCTAATAAAGCCAAAGAGGGTACGGTTTGTATCATATCAGTAAAAGACATAACCACCCAAGCAGCCGTTTTGTTTTTTGTAATGGCAATCCCTACAGTAATCCCTGCAATAATTGCTATAAAAACTCCCAAAAGAGTAATTTGAAGATGCTGATAGGTTGATATCAATATATCCTCCACTTGTCACCCTCCTTTCCAGTTCCTCAAGCCTTTCGGAGTCACCGCTTTCTGTACTGCTCCAATAAGAGCCCCTGTTACAAGTGCAAGCAAACATGCCGGCAGCGCCCCTGAAAGTATCATATTATAGTTGTAAGTTTGAAGTCCTGTGAAAATCAGGTCCCCAAGTCCACCGGAGCCGATTAATGCTGCGATGGTGGCCCAGCTTATAATATAAACCGTAGATATCCTCATACCGGCTACGATGACCGGCAGTGCAATGGGAAGTTCTATATTCAAAAGCACTTGAATACTTCCCATCCCCATTCCCTTGGCCGCTTCAATATATTTGTGCTCCACTTCCCGTATACCGGTATAGGTGTTTTGCAGAATGGGAAGGATAGAGTAAAGCACCAAAACAATCAACCCTGTCTTAATGCCAATACCAAACACCGGCATAGCCAATCCGAACAGGACCAGACTGGGAATCGTCTGAACAATTCCCGCTACCGCCATAATCGGCTTTGCCATCCCTTTTTTTCTTGTAAGTAAAATCCCTAGTGGAATTGCGACCAAGGCTCCTAACAACACTGCAACAAGGGATATAAAAATATGCTGTAGCGTAGCGTCTACAATAAGCTGTCTTTTACTGATCATAAATCTTACTATATCAGCCATTTTCATTTCCTTTCCATACAACATCCGCCAGCGCCTTTACCATACTGGTCTTAGTAACAATGCCCCGCACTTTATCCCTATCATCTACGGCTACTATAAAACCAAGCTTGCTTTTGATCAGCTTGTCAAAAGCCTCTTTTGCATCGGAGTCCGTCTTCGTAACAGGTATATTCGGTTCTACGAGCCCAGAAATGCTTTGCCCGCTTTTTCCGTATTCTCTTATTTTCTCAATGGTAACCACGCCTTCCAGTTTCCCTTCCTGATCTACCACGATCAGGGTATCCACACCCTTCTTTCTCATAAGAGAGATACTTTCCTCTATTCCTTTTTCCTTGGTAACCGTGACCGGATTTGGCTTCATAACATTTTCCACCGTCTCAATATCGAGGCTGGATTTGAACCTGTGCCTACCCACAAATTCCGCAACAAAATCGTCTGCCGGGTTTGTCAAAAGTTCCTCCGGAGAAGCCGCCTGGACCACTTTTCCATCCTTCATAAGCACAATAATATCTGCCATTTTTAATGCTTCATCCATATCATGCGTTACAAAGATAACTGTTTTATTTAGTTCCTTTTGTATTTTTTTCACTTCATCCTGCAAGGTTTCTCTTGTAATAGGATCCAATGCTCCAAAGGGTTCATCCATCAGAATTAGGGGCGGCTCTACCGCCAGAGCCCTCAGCACGCCAATCCGCTGCTGCTGTCCGCCGCTTAGCTCCGATGGGTATCGGTTCATATATTCCTCCGCATTCATCCCCACCAACTGAAGCAATTCTACTGTTCTTTTTCTTCTCTTTTCCACAGGCCATTTTAAAAGTTTTGGAACTACTTCAATGTTCTGTGCAATTGTCATATTGGGAAACAATCCAATCTGCTGTATGACATAACCGATCTTTCTCCGCAGAAGGACTGGATTTACCTTTGTGATATCCTCTCCATCAATGAATATGGAACCGGACGTAGGCTCAATCAGCCGATTGATCATCTTAAGGGTAGTCGTTTTACCACACCCACTGGGTCCAATCAAAACAACAAACTTTCCCTTGCCTATTTCCAAATTCAAATTTTCTATTACTGTTGTCCTATTATAAACCTTCTTAATATTTTCCAGTCGTACCACTTGCCACCATCCTTTACATGTAGATTTAAATTTTAAAATGTGGATTATATTCTCTAGGCCTTTCAGCAGTAAAAATCGACTTGCCGTATAAGAGTATACGCTAATTATAAAACCAGCTGACAACTTTGTCAATATTCATGAGTTGTCACTAGTAATAATTTGTGCGATTCCACAATCTTTTTACATAAGCTTCGTAATCTATGCGCAGAGCCCGTTTTCCCCTAAAAAGAAAAAGCCAGGGAATTCCCTGACTCTGTTTCAAACTCTTTTTCTTTACTTTAAATCAATCCAATAATATATCGATAAATATAAAATTTAAACTGCCCCAGTTCACTATAAGTGCTTTGAATCATCTGCCGGTAGAAATCCATAAAATTCTCCTTTGAAACCTCTCCCACGGGATTCCTGCTGTACCGTGCAGCTACAAACGTCTTTGTGATATCTCTAAAACGGAGAGGCTGCAATATAAGGTACGTGTCAACCCGCTGCGAGTACTGGATGGGAGTTTCCCCATCTTTCATGGGATATCCCTGGAGTTTTAAGAGCTCCATGAAATGCTTGTAAAACGTCAGCACACTCTCCCGTGGTTCCAGCTTCATTATTCTATGGATTTTTCTTCTTCGCCTTATTACATTGAATACGATCAAAGTCATAAAGGCTAAAGCCAAAACCCCTACTGCCGCTAATACAATCTCACGGGTGTATGATTTCTTCACAGCAGTTGTTCCAGGCTCATCCTGAATCTCCTCAATGTCCTTCACAGGGCCGGGGGCCGGTGTACTGCCCAAATCCTCATCCGGCGTACTATCCGTGTTTACACTGGCTGTCTGGGGAGTATTATTCGCATAAAAAGTACCTGTAAAAGCAGCCGTAGGCTCAAAAGGTATCCATCCAAAACCTTCAAAATACACCTCAACCCAGGCATGGGCCGTCTCGTTGGTTACCACATAGGTATTGTCCGAACCTGGCGAGGAAGGCATCATGTACCCCTCCACATACCGGGCCGGAAGACCGATGCTCCTCACCAGAATTGCCATGGCTGAAGCATAGTACGTACAATAACCCTGTTTTCCCTCAAAGAGGAAGTAGTCCACAAAATCCCTGTCCCTCGGTGTTGATTTTGGCGTAAGGGTATAGGGAAAGTTACCGGACAGATATTGCTCGATAGCTTTAACTTTGTCATAGTTATTCGTATGGGAAGCTGTAATCTCTGCCGCAAGGTCTTTCACCCTCTGGGGCACCGTATCCGGTATTTGGGTATATTTGGAGTATATATTTTGTGCATTCTGCGCAAGCAATCTCACAAAGTCCGCATATCGGACCGTCCTTTGCCCCTGCAGTACCACAGCATTGGCTCTCAGTCCCGCCCGATAGATATCCTGATTCGCTCGGTACCGCTGAACATCGTTATATAAGCCTTTTCTGCTTTTTCGCATAAGGTACTTGAAATTCTCATCATTGAAGGAAAATAGTACTGCTTCGGCTTTGTAGCTAAAATCCTTTCCCATGGCTTTTTCCATAACCACTGAAGTGTTCTCGTTCACCAGGGCGGTATTTTTCGTATCGTCGGTCCATGCGAGGCTCTGGGTCCCCCAGGGTACAAACAAGGACTTTGTTTTAAGTCCCTTATAGGTAATATCGAATTCTCCAGTAGTAAAAAGCTGGCTTCCATCCACAGAATCGTCAATCAAGAAAGCCAGTCCTACACCGACTTCCGCCAAATCATAGAGGAACTTGTTATCTGTACTGAAAACATCCGTAGAGTTTTTATCCGTATCCAACCATGCGCTGCCTGTATAGGTATCCTTTCCGGAGGCCTTCAGGTACACGGATTTTTCTCCTTTTACTTCCATAGCCACCGTGTCATCCAGCTTTACACTGCCTCCCAATCTTCCATTTCTACCAAATCCCGTATTTTCCAGGGCAAAATAATCAAATTTGGAAAAGGAATTGGAATATTCCGAACTGAAATAGGAGGACAGCGTCATCACTTTTTCATCCATCCACTTCCACTCCACGGGTTTCGGACTTGCCGGAACCAGGAAAGCACCCAGTACGACAAGGGCGCAAATCGGCACGATCCACAGGGTAAACTGGGTCGGGCTGAGATAATCCTCTGACCCGCCGGTATGTTTTTTGAGGTATACGTGCTGCAAATAACAGACCAGAACTATAAATATAAAAAGATAGAATGCAGCATAGCTGACAAAAAACTCCAGCACCCACTGGGCCACAAACAGGCCAACTCCGCTTAGCAAAACTATGGGAAAGCTGAATCGCTGTACCATCATAAGAAAAACAGGAAATGAAATCAGCAGGCACAATGCAATAACGGTATATCCCTCATACTGGGCATTGTTACTGACATTCCCAAGGATATAGTCATTGAGCCAGTACAAATAATTATCAATCCTGTACCAATACTCCGTAATCATTTCCTTCTTCATCCAGAACACAAGAACAAACAACACAAAAGCTGCTGCAATTCCCAACGTTACCCGGAAGGAAACCTTATTCCAGAAGATGACCGTATACACCACCAGCAGCGCACTGGATATACCCAGAATCCGGAGGGGTGTTATAGTGAAATGCAGCGTAGAGGTCAATGCATATATATAACTTAGACTCAATAAAGCAGCCAGCACCAGACCGGTTAAGGCTGTGTTTCGTTTTTTCGCCTGTATCATAGCTTACCACTCCAGTATTTCTTTTATAGAATCCTCAATATCAATCTTATAAGTATTCACACCCATTTCCGTCAAGTATGGCAAAATACTGTCGGCCTGCCTGTCACTCTTATCATCGCCTCTATCAGGAACTACATAGATTAAACCGGTTTCATAGCCTAAGAGCTTTGTTTTGTAAATCTCCTCATACAGCTCATCGTTTAGATTGCTGGTAAATATCAACAAGTTGGTCTTGATCATGTTGTCGTTAAGATGGATGTTGATGATGTCCTTGACTTCTACCGGTGAGGAAAAGGCAATGGTAGAGAGAATGTTGTAAATACCGTCAAATTCCATGGGATTCTTACCTTCGATAGTAACAATCTCCTCAGCATAGTAAACCAGGTTTACATGAATCCAGTTGGCCAGGCAATAATGCAGCACTGCCACCACCGCTTCAATAAGCTTGTCTTCCAGCATAATGTTCTGCTCCGGTGAAAACCGGTTTTGCTTAAGATCCAAAAACATGGTTACACTGGTCTGCGATGTACTCTGGTAATTCCGTACCATGATCTCATTCATTTTTGCCGACAGCTTCCAGTGGATCTTCTTCAGGCTGTCCCCGTACTGGTACTTTCGCATATCCGATATGGTAGACATATCCTCATACCGGTTGTTCAATATGGAATGGGCTTCCGAAATGAAATTCGTTTGCAGCCGAAACCTTTCCAGGTGGATGATTTTCGGATATACCGTGATGGGTACAGGCTCTCCGGCGCTGTAGTTCCAGCGGAAGATTCCCAGAAAATCCTCGATCTCGATGGACCGTATTCCCACCTGATATTGGCCTCTGTATTTGCACTCAAGGCCAAAGGTGTATTTCTTCCCTCTGCGGGGAGCCAGGGAAAAGCTTTTCCTCTGCATCTCCCGGTTAAAAACCGCATCCGTACCATACAGGTTTACCGTAATATAGGGGTAGATAAAAAAGTCCTCATTGCTGACACTGAACAAAAAGTTAATGCTTTCCCCCTTTAAGACAGCTCTCCGGTCCGTATCCTGAAGATATTTAAAACGAAAATAGATGATGCCCGTATACAAGAGGGATACCACCGGCAGTATCAAGGTAACATAAAAGAGCATGTACGGTACCTTTCCACCGTAAAAATATATAAATATAAAGGATAGAAAAACGAGGACTCCATAGAGAATTCTATTTCTTACCATGGTAGTCCACCACTGGCACACGGGTCCTTCCCAGGATTGAAGCGATAATATCCTCCGGGGATATTTTTTTCAGCTTTGCCTCCTGCCGAAGTATAATTCGGTGCGAAAGAACCGGAACCGCCATTTTCTTAATATCTTCCGGAATTACATAATTTCTTCGATTATAGAAAGCCCAGGCCTGAGAAGCTCTGAATAATGCCAGTGATCCTCTCGGGCTGGAGCCTAGGACTACATCGGGATGCTTTCGAGTCTCGCTGACAATATCGACAATGTAATTATTAAGGCTCCGGTCAACATGAATCTGCTTAACCTCTTCCTGAATTGTCAGAATTTCGCTGCCGTCGGCGACAGGCTGCAGTGTGGCAACAGGATTTCCCTGCTGGAATCGTGAAAGGATGTCAGCTTCTTCGGAAGGCTGGGGATAACCGATGGTTATTTTCATAAAAAACCGGTCAATCTGGGCTTCCGGCAGCGGATAGGTTCCCAGGTATTCTACCGGGTTCTGGGTTGCCAGCACCATAAAAGGCTTGGGAACCTGGTGTGTGACTCCATCCACCGTTACCTGGCTTTCCTCCATAACTTCCAGGAGGCTTGCCTGGGTCTTGGGGGAGGTTCTATTGATCTCATCCGCCAGGATGATCTGGCTCATGATGGCACCCGTACGGTATTCAAATTCTCCGTTTTTCTGGTTGTATACCGAAAAGCCTGTGATGTCCGAAGGTAGAATGTCAGGGGTAAATTGTATTCTTTTGAATGATGCATTCATCGACTTTGCCACAGAGGAAACCAGGCTGGTTTTTCCGACGCCCGGGACATCCTCTATCAGTACATGCCCGTTGCAAATCAGGGAAATCAGGGTTAGTTCAATCGCACTTCTTTTACCTACTATGACCTTTTCAACATTTTGTACAATGCCTTCCAGCAGCTTTACAGAATCACTCATTGGCACCCTTCCTTTGTTTTTTAATTCTTATTACGATAACACCCGCTTACTTTTATTCCAGTTATTGTTTTTATTTTATTACATACTGCAAACAAAGTAAATTACAACAGTATTACAATCTTTTAGACAAAAAATTAGGCAGTATGCCAAGATTCACAAAAAATCACTTCGTTTTTGCTGCCTTTGCATATCTTCCATGCAAGGGTGCGGCAAATGATAACGGAAGCTATCCTTTTGCGAATCTATAGCCCACTGCCTAACTATGTAAAATCTATCCCAAATTTATCTTCTTTTTCAAATCCTCTAAAATTTTCTTTTCGATTCTGGAAACCTGAACCTGTGATATACCTAGCATCTTGGCAATCTGCACCTGGGTTTTTTCCTTAAAATACCGCAGCACTATAATCTGTTTTTCCCGAGGCTTCAGTGTGTCAAGAACCTGCCGCAGCGCGATTTTATCGATGATATCCACTTCATTGCTGGTACCTTCCCCATTGATCCTGTCAATGAGCAGTATGGGTGAATTATCTCCCTCGCTGACCGTATTATACAGGGATTCGGGAGAGCAGCCTGCTTCCATGGCCATCACCAGTTCTTCCGGAGATATCTCCAGCCGGGCTGCCATTTCATTCACTGTCGGTTCTCTTCCCAGCTCCTTGCTCATGATCTCCTTAATCACCCGGGCCTTGTTGGCCACCTCTTTTAACGACCGGCTCACCTTTATGATCCCGTCATCGCGTATAAACCTCTTTATTTCCCCAATGATCATGGGTACAGCGTATGTTGAAAATTTAACGTCGAAGGACTTGTCGAACTTGTTTATGGCCTTTATGAGACCGATGCTTCCGATCTGGAAAATATCATCCATCTCATACCCTCTGTTTTGAAACCTTTTGACGATGCTCCAAACCAGGCCGATATTCTTTTCTACCAAAATGGCCTGCGCTCTCTTATCCCCCGCTTTGGCCTTATCTATCAGGTCAAGTACACTATCCTCCATCAATTCTTCCATATCTTCCCCTTAACCTTTCCTATCGCTGTCGCAACCTCTACGTGATACTGTAGACATAAATACATCAAAATTATATCCATAATTTCCTATAACTATAATATTTCCCACATTTTAACACGCCAGAGCGCACGAATTTTATGTCATATAAAATTTAATGTAAATAAGGCATTCGACTCCTCCCCTGCATTCAAAAGACTCCTCCCAGGGGTGGATACGCCACAGATAAACCCTACAACCCAAATGCTGCCGGCTCTATTGCCGATCCTTCGGACACTGTGGGAAATATAGGTTTAAAATGTAAAGCCCTTGTTCATTGACTGGAATTCCTTATACATGGTTACGGTAGTTCCTTTACCCAACTCGGAGGACACATCGACCCGGCTCATGAAGCTTTCCATGACGGTAAAACCCATACCGGACCTTTCCATATCCGGTTTGGAGGTATAGAGAGGCTGCCGGGCCAATTCCACATTCTCGATGCCTTTTCCCTCGTCCATGATGACGATTTCAACAGCGCCCGGATAGAGCGTACAGTGCATCTTAATATAACCAAGCGTGTTCTCATACCCATGAATAACTGCATTGGTAACGGCCTCGGACACCGCTGTTTTAATATCTGCCAGCTCTTCCACCGTGGGGTCCAGTTGAGAAACAAAGGCTGCTGCTACAACCCTTGCAAAAGCTTCATTGTTGGACCTGCTCAAAAATTCTATTTTCATTTCATTTATTGGTTGCATTTTGATATACTCTCCCCTATAGTCAGTTTAGTGTCAGCTTACAAACTCATTCAATGCCGAGTCCATATTCTCATACAGCGGCATGATCCGGAATATTCCGGACATTTCGAATATCTTCCTTATTTGTTCGTTCGGATTGACAATCCCTGCCCTGCCGCCAAGCTTCTGGATATTTTTATATCTACCCATGATGACCCCGATCCCGGAGCTGTCCATAAAACCTACTTTCGCAAAGTCAAAGAGAATGTTCTTCGTCGTTGATTTCATCATTTCCGAATCCATTTTGGACCGTATGTATTCTGCCGAATGATGATCCAGTTCTCCGATAATACCTATTACCAATGTAGTTCCCTTGCTAGAAAATTTAACCTGCAAAATAATTCGCCTCCATTACTTTTCTCTTTTGTATTTCTATGTATATTTGAGTAATATTCTTTATTTCCTGCATTACTCCTTCAAAGAATATTGTAACCTTTTGTAGAATGGAAAATATTTTTACTATGCCGCTATATAAAAAGCCTGGCGCACGCGCCAGGCCACTACTTCACTCTCCAATTTATTCCCTGCTATTCCTTAAATCCTGACAGCACCAACTCCACTAACTCCTTGACGGCCAGGTGCTCATCCTCTCCTTCAGCTCCTATGATAATTTCCGTGCCGGGAGGAACTGCCAGAGACATTAACCCCATTATACTTTTTGCATTCACCTTCCGGTCCCCTTTTTCAATCCAGATGCTGGACGTAAATTTCCCGGCAGTCTGCACAAACAAAGCAGCAGGTCTTGCACGGAGTCCTGCAGGATTTGATATTTCAACAGCTTTTTCGGTCATCCCAGTTCCCCCTTCAAGTTCCTCAGATCCTCAGCGATTTCATCCAATTTGCGAAGTCGATGGTTGACTCCGGATTTCCCCAGTGGAGGAGATAACATTTCTCCCAGTTCCTTAAGATTTGCCTCGCTGTACTCAAGCCTTACTTCAGCGATTTCCCGTAGATTTTTCGGTAAATGGTCAAATCCGACTTTTTCTTTTATGTATTTTATATTTTCAACCTGACGGACAGAGGCATTCACCGTTTTCTGCAAATTCGCAGTTTCACAGTTTACAGCTCTGTTGACATTGTTGCGCATTTCCTTCAGAATTCTTATATTCTCCAGTTCCATCAGTGCCGCATGAGCACCAATGATATTTAAAAAATCAACAATATCTTCTCCCTCTTTTATGTAAACCACATAGTTCCCCTTCCGGGTAACAATCTTTGACTTAAGGCCGAAGCCGTTGATCACACAGCTTAACTCCTCCGCCAATATCTGATTATGAATGGTAATCTCCAGATGGTAGGTTTTCTCCGGATCGCTTATGGAACCGGCAGCCAGAAAAGCCCCTCGAATATAAGCCTTCTTACAGCATTCCTTATGGGATATATTATCCGCATAGGAGGCATATCTCGTCGTTTCCCGGTTTTCGTGAGTACTAAAACCCATTCCCATCTTTCCCATAATACTATCGAAATCCGATAGTGAAGTTATATCAAGAATATAGAGTACATGCTTCTTCAACTTCTTGCTTTTTCGAATGGTAACCTGCGGATATACATGATAAAGGTTTTTTATAAGGGAGAAGAGTTTACGGGCAAAAGGTGCATTTTCAGTTCCAATCCGAAGATGAAGGATATTACCGTCGGAAACCCTGACCGATCCACTTACTCTCACTACCGCAGCCAGCTCTGACAACAAACAGCAATCCTTATTCACATCAATTCTGCATAATTCATTTTTTACAATGGATGAAAACGACATTTTTTTACTCCGTACCCTTCACTTTTATCGTCAAACCATCTAAAATCTGCACAAAAGTTTCTGCTGGATTTTATATATATTCAACAACTCTTATCTACTATACCATATATATTAATGAGTTGTAAATATAGACTAGCGTTCCTTTCACGGCAAACGCATGAAATTTATCTTTTCTCAGAAATCTCATAAGAGATTTTTTAAAATATGCCATTGCGGCATAGACGTATTCGACAGGAAGTATAAAGTTTGTCCCTGAAATGCATTGATAGGC
>JAEZXR010000035.1 GCA_023419605.1 Bacillota bacterium
AAGTACTTGTTTTCGAGCTTCTTGAAGTCCTCACGAGTTTTTGGTCTCTTCTTAATAATAACGTCAGCCATTGGATTAAAATCCACGTAGCCCATTCTACGAGCGTATTCAAACACCATGTTGAATATAGATTTTATTGTACTTAGATACTCGTCTGAGTAATCAAGTTTGTTAAATGCAGTCTGCAATAGGGGAGCATCTATATTGTCCGCCCATACATCCGCACTAATCATTCCCTTAACTGATTTTATTGTTGCATTATATGCCATTTTGGAACTATTTCTAAGCGGCTTTTTATGCCCTTCGTACCATTGATCAATCGCATCATGGAACATGATCCGCTCTTTTTTCTTCTCATTAATCGCTTCGTTAATCTTTTTATCTAATAGCTTGCGTGCCTTATTAGAGGCTTGAGCAGAATCGCTTGTTAGTATAACACTCTTCTTTTTGGTCTTCTCAGAGTACGGATCCTTATATCTTTCTACATACTTGAATTTTCCATCCGCTAGTTTCTCAATCCACACTTTAAACAACTCCTATTTTCTGATACAATAGGCGTAACCTATTGGTTATTTTCTGTTTGCACGCTCTCGCCAGCCAAAGTGATGAGCGTGTTTTTTTGTTTAATTTAATTCAAATGAATCAACTACTACTCCGGGAACAGTTATTTCTCCACCCAAAGCAGAAGTATAAGTGTATTCCCCATAAGAGGTACCTCTAATAGTGATGTAATCATCTTCTAACAGACGATTATTTGATAATTGATCTTCAGAAATCTCAATAAATAGAACTTGATTATAATCATCGTTAACGGCGAATCGGAATTGAGAATGATCTTCGCCTTTAAGTACTTGAATGATTCGTCCAGAAAATTTAACTTTTTCAGCTAAGTAAGTATCAGGATTCCTTGCTAAGTTTTCATAAGTGATGCCAGTGTCGTAACTTGCTTTTTCTTCTTCGGCAGCCTTGCGTGCGGCTTCCTCAGCTTCTTGCTTCTGTTTTTCAGCAGCTTCTTTTTCCGCTTGCTCTTTTGCAGCGGCTTCTTCAGCTGCTTTTTTATCCGCTTCTTCTTTCTCTTGCTGTTGTTTCTTTCTAGTTGCTTCGGCCTCGGCAGCAACTTTCTCTAAGGTCGCCTTTGACTTTACAACCACTGTTTTCGTTTCTTTTCCATTTGAAACCTCGTATGTGGTATCTTCCGTTTCTGGAAGTGGGGCTGTCATGCTAAATGAACCAGAGGCTGTTGGTTCTATTTCTTTTACTAATTCATCGCCTTGATTTACAGTGATTTTACTTTCTGGATCAGCTTTTCCAGACAAATTAAAATTATTGTTTTCCAAGTGATGTTGAGGTTGATATACACTAAACTCAATTACTTCTTCTTTGCTAGATGATACAGCAATCGTTGACGAAGAACTAGATTCCTCAGCATCACCACCGTCGCCACCTTGACCGCCACAGCCTGAAAGCACTAAAGTAACAAATAGCAACCCATATACTACTTTTTTCATTTCTTTTCCTCATTTCTTTGATATAATAATTTTGTAATCTCTCAGAAATGAGTAGCCCTTATCGAAGCTGTAACTTCGGTAGGGGTATTTTTATGCGTAATTCCTCATGCTTTCTCGAACATATCCCTCTAAAGTCCACGGAATATTGTAGTACTCCATAAATTTAACCGCATTCAATTGCTCTTTGTCAAAGTCGTATTCATTTGACCAAATAAATAAAAGTATTTCTATAGCAATCCGATTTGCTTCAAATTCTAATTTACGCCTGCTGTAATCTGTTGCGTTGTAATAAGCAGAAAGTTCTTCATGCTTTTTAATGCAATGACCTAGTTCGTGGGATATTTCAAAATCTGAATTATTCTCAAGTAATTTATCACTTAAAAAAATCACTTTTTCATCCGCAAAATAAATTCCGCTTCGATTCATATCTACAAAGTGCAATTCTAACCCCATATCATTTACTAGATTTAGTAAGTACTGATTGACCTCACACACAAACATCACATCACTTTACTTTTTTTCAGTAGCCCTTTTAGCAGCTAAAACAGACTTTAAGAATTCTACTTCCTCGTCTGTTACAGGTTCTCCATCAAATGCGAAGACTCCATATTTTTCAGCAAGAGAGTTTTTCTCTTCACGCCCTAAAAGATAGTCCACACTAACATTGAAATAATCCGCAACTGCTTCTAATCTATCCGATTTAGGACTAGCAGTTTTCCATTGGTAAAAAAGATTTTCGCTAAAACCAAGATCAGTAGCAACCTTTGAAACACTTACACCTCTTTTATCAGCAAGAAATTTAATTCTGTCAAACACAGTCATATCAATGGGTCTCCTTTGTTTGAGGAATAAAATTATAGTTTTCTATAGAAAATTGTTGACTTTTTCTATAGTTTGCTATAATATAAACCTCGTAAGATAAATGGCAAGAAAAAAAGATACAGAAATCTAACCTAATAATTCCAACGTTTGGCGACGTAATCGAAATAAAAGGGTTTTTGTAAGCTTATTTAACTATGTTTTCATTTTATAGTTTTCTATAGAAATGTCAATAGGTTATTGTAAATTTCTTGCCGATTATCTTACTAAACTTTTAAAAAAAAGGAGGTAATTA
>JAEZXR010000057.1 GCA_023419605.1 Bacillota bacterium
GCCTATCAATGCATTTCAGGGACAAACTTTATACTTCCTGTCGAATACGTCTATGCCGCAAGGGCATATTTTAAAAAATCTCTTATGAGATTTCTGAGAAAAGATAAATGTCATGCGTTTGCCGTGCAAACAATGTGGGGGGATATTGAACATTATAGAAATGTATTGTAGAATTGTATATCATAAGTGGATACAGGGCGCTAAAACTGCTAGGCAGAATTATTCAATAGATAGTATTATGTATGCCATCACCAGGCAGGAATGGAATAGAGATTAACAGGCATAAGTGCTCAAAAGATGGCGAGGGTTGTGGTGAGAGCATGAATACTGGTATTACGGAGGCTATACGCTATGAAATTTGAACAAAATTATTACGAGAATGAAGATTTTTCAGGCGAAATCATCGATGTGGAAG
The DNA here is from genome assembly GCA_023419605.1 of Bacillota bacterium. Lineage (GTDB taxonomy): Bacteria > Bacillota > Clostridia > Acetivibrionales > JAEZXR01 > JAEZXR01. Next base: position 416 of record JAEZXR010000057.1, read on the forward strand.
AATTAACGCGCAAAAAATTTATGAGATGCAAATTTATAGAGACCGATTTTTCCAATGTTTCAGTGTTTTATAATTGCACATTTGATTCATGCGATTTTACCGCTGCGAAACTAAATGCAGTAGATATAAAAAACAGTGCTTTCCTTTCTTGTAAATTTAAATACACATCTTTTTTTACAACAAAGTTTGATGAGTGTAAAATGGTAGGCTCAGCCTTTACCGATTGCGACTGTGACATGATACAGGTTGAAGGCGGTGATTGGTCGTATACCAATCTTCGCCATCTATCCTTTTCTAAACAGGAGTTGTGCGGAATCCGGTTTTATGGTGCGGATTTATCCGGCTGTCGATTTGAACAGTGCAAAATGAATGATTGTGAATTTGATGAAGCCATTGTGCATGAAACCAGTTTTTATGGGTCTGACATACGGCGATCTTCACTTGGAAATATTGATTTATCGAGTATAAATTTAAAAAACACAAAAGTCGATATGAATCAGTGCGTATATATTGCTGAATTTCTTACAGAAGCAAAATACAAGCCTGACGAAAAGGTAATTAGTAAGAGGTAAAAATGGTTAACGAAAAAACAGGTCAATTACTTAAAGAATTTATATCTGAGCTGCCGGAGAGCTACCAGGAAATATTTCAAGATATTGCAGAATACGCAATATCACTAGGGTATACACCTAAAAAAACAAAATCAAAGGACTTTGCTCTTGATTTTTCAAAAAGTAAAGTGAAGAGAACAATTATGAAAATGGAGATTCACGACAATGCGACAAAGAAGAATGCTCCGGGACTGAGATTAAAGTTTTATGCCAACAAGGATTATTCTGATATTTTTAAGCAAGGTGTGCAGAGAGTAATCGAAGAATTTAGCGGTAAATATACTGGTTGTTACGGTTGTGGAAGATGTAAAGGTAATTTGGAAGGATATACTTATACATATGCCGATGGTAGGAAGGTATTCCGATGCGGTAACGAGTTAATAGCAGTACATAATTTTAGCCCCAAAGATATTCCTGAAATAAAAACATTAGTAAAAGGACAAGATGACTTTTTTAAAAACAATAACGCTTAGTGCCTAAAACTGAGAAATTTTCTTAGAGCAACTTGGAAAGAAAAGGGGTGTATTTATGGGGAAAATCCTTTGTTTTATTTCCGACGAATTTGCCGATTTTGAGATTACATTAGCACTCCATAAAATTAGGAATATTGGCAAAAAAGATGTGGTTACAACAGGATATAATCATGAAGTAGTTGTTAGTGAATCCGGTCTCCGTTATAAGCCTGATTTCACATTGTCTGAGGCAATAAAGCTCGACGAGGTGGAAGGACTTATTATTCCTGGCGGTCCAATTCGTAATCAACAGGAAGAACTAACCGAATTCATTCTTAAGCTAGATCAAGAAGAAAAGATGCTTGCAGCCATATGTAACGGGCCACAATATCTTGGTAGGTCTGGTGTATTAAATAAATGTAAATATACTACTTCCTGCTCAATTGATAGCATTAAGGTACTGGGTGTACCAGACCCTTTTCCGCGAGAGAACTATATAGAGAGCCGCGTGGTAAAGGATAAGAATATTATAACTGCCAAAGGACGGGCATTTGTCGATTTTTCCTTTGCAATATTTGATTATTTGGATATTTATCAAGGGCAGGATTTGGAAAAAGAAAAGTTGTTTAAGGATATAATGAATAGATAAGTTTTGGTTTGATTTAAGGACCAAAGAGGGTGTAATTGTATACGAAATAACCAGGGAAAGCCTGCTTTTGCGTATTCTTAATAGAATATGTTCTGTATTCAAATTTGAAACTATGTTGCAGCAGCATCGAAGTAAGTTAATCCGATTATCAACCAGTGCTGACCTACATGCGTTGTTAATAGAGGAATTAACTATAAGGAGAAATATAAAATGAATAATTTTTTTAGAAGATTTCTTTATCTGTTGATAGGCTTGTTTTTATATGCACTCGGAATTGTAATTACTATGAAGGCGAACCTGGGATTTGCACCCTGGGAGGTCTTTCATTGGGGGATAGGAAAGACCATCGGTATGACAATTGGCAATGTTTCTATCCTTACAGGCCTGCTCATCTGTGTTATTGTGATACTAATGGGGGAAAAACTAGGATTAGGGACGATTTTGAACATGATTTTGATTGGTGTTTTCATTGATTTATTAATCTCCTTTAATCTGATTCCTCAAATAAATGGATTGATTCCAGGAGCAGCAATGATGATCGCAGGTCTTTTTATTATTTCCTTTGGCTCTTATTTTTATATTAGTTCGGGATTTGGTGCTGGACCCAGAGATAGCCTTATGGTTGCTATAAAACGGAAAACAAAACTCCCTGTTGGTCTGTGCCGCGGGATGCTTGAGATTTCTGTTGTTTTGACGGGATGGATGCTAGGCGGGCCTGTTGGTATCGGAACCGTGCTTGCTGCTTTTGGAATCAGTTTTTGCATACAGATCGTTTTCTCCTTGATGAAGTTTGAAGCAACCTCTGTGCAGCATGAAACTCTTGATATGACGCAAAGGAATTTTAAAGCTCTGTATTTCAAGAAAGAGCTTTAAACAAAAAAACTGAATTTAAAAAACGCAGAGAAAACGTGATATTATTAGAATAAAGACTTTGCTGCGCATTTCCTTACAGTTATAATTCGAAAATATTTACCATATTTATATTTCAGGGAGGATTTATGAAATGAACGGAAAAACAAATTGTGACCATTGCATAAATTATATTTACGATGAAGAATACAACTGTTATGAATGTCAAGCTAATTTAGATGAAGATGAAATGGGGAAATTTTTAAGAAACTCCTTTGACAATTGCCCTTATTTTCAATTTAATGATGAATATAAAATTGTAAGAAAACAGATGTAACCTTGGAATATTATGAGGTATGTCATAGTCTTTTAAAATTACGCAACGCGTAAAATCCATGTTCCATAAAAAACTGCCATGTACACAGTAGGCAGTTCTTTTATTACCCCTAATAATTGCATACTGTCAATAGCTTTTTATAAAATTAAATTCACTACTGCATAAGAACATATATATTATGATTAACTTTTACCCAAAATAAAGATAACTGCAAAGTTTCTTGATTTTGGGTTTTCCTTTTGTGGAGTGAAATGCTTGACAAAAGGAATAATAGGTGGTACTCTATATTTAGTAAATTAGTGAATTAGTAATTTAGTAAATTATTAATTCGAGCGAAGTGTTAAGATGAATCTAAAAAGGGAACTCTTAATGGAGTATAAACCCGGAAAAATGGATTCACCAAAATGCTGCAAAAGTATGTGGCTGTAGAAGGAAAAAGTAAAAAATCGGAGGGAATTTAACATGAAGATACCAGTGACATTAAAACATAAACCCGTTGTTGTTTCTGAAAACTATGAAAACATCGATGGCCGGAAGGCTTATAACACAGATGCTAAGGGACTTTCTTTAGGACTTGCCCAATGGAATGATAGAGGAAAACTGGACATTTCAGCAAAAGTATGGAGGTATACCGGAGAAAAATGGTCCCGCCAATCAGAAGAACTGCCGATGCACCGTGTTCTTGACCTTGCCATTTTGATTTGCAGAAGCAATTTGTATTTTCAGGATGCATATCGTTTTCCGAAAATGTATAATCCTGAAAACACAACGATTGACCGTATTGGGCTGCAGGGGGATGCCATGACGGTATCCGTTTGTACGGAAAACCCCATGATCGATGAGGATATTAAGTTGTTTTCTCAGGCACTTAGTGATGATGGCGAAATGATCGGAGAACGGCTTCGGGTATTATCTCGCCTGCTAAGGGAAATGGGGTATTAGGAATGTTAGGAAAGGAGAATTCTTTTGAATACTATAGACAATGGATGTGCTGCCATCCATAAAGAATATTATTTGTCACCGGCCAGACAACTGACGGAGGTAGAAATGGAGCTTGTCTGGAAAAAGCCATTATCACATAAGGTCAGCGAAGAAGAACTGCGTATTTGCAGAGAAGTAAAACGCAACTGGAACCGCGGAGAAATGAAAATTACCAATATTCTGTTAGAGGGTGACGCCGGTTCCGGCAAAACGCAGCTTGCGAAAGCATTGTCGGCTGATTTTGGGCTTCCCTATACGAAGGTAACCTGTTTTGCTGATATGGATAAATCAGATATTATCGGTGCTATTCTGCCTGTTATTTCATCGGAGCGGTTAGAAAAGATGGAGCCTGCGGAGCAGATGGCTTTGAAAGCATTATATGAGAGTGACGGTTTTCAAAGTACAACTGAAATACTGATGAACGCACTGGGCGTTACACAGGAACAAGCTGCCTTAAAGATGAAACAACTGCTGAAGCTGGTCGCAGAACACGCTGGGGGAGAAGTAGTCGAATACCGGTTTTACCCATCCGAAATTGTCCGGGCATACCAAAAAGGATATCTTCTGGAAATACAGGAACCAACCGTTATTCGGGATGCTGCGGTACTAATGGCATTAAACTCTGCCTTAGAGCTGGATGGAAGCATCAACCTTCCCACAGAAACCGTACACAGGCATCCTGACTTTATTGCAGTCATTACAACAAACCGCAACTATACAGGATGTAGACCGCTGAATGAGGCGCTGCGTGACAGGGTTCAGCATACGGAAAAAATGGATTTGCCGACGAAAGAAGTGATGATAGAGCGTGCCATTGCCAAAACCGGTTATAGAAATCAAAGGGTGTTGGAGGTGCTTGCGGATACCATTATTCTTTTAGATAAAACGGCCAGAGCCAATGCAATCAAAGGCGTGGCCGGCATGCGTTCATTTTTCTACTGGACGGATGCGGTTGCCGGAGGTGCTTCTACTAAAGAATCACTTTATCATAAGGTCATTTACAAGATAACAACCGATTCCGAAGAAATCAAACTATTGGAAGAATCACTAAAAAGTAATGGTTTGCTGGCAGATCTAGATGAGATTGATGCTGAAGTAAAAAAAAAACGGAATTCTGACGCTATAGAGATCCGGACATGGGGAGATATGGACGATGCCGATTTTGACACTGACAGCAATGCAGGAGAAAACGGTATCGCACTGAAAAAGTCTGCCAACAGTGATGAAAGTTCTTCCGATGTTTCTGATGAATCTGTCGATATGGAAAGTTCGGATTTGGGCGAGGATGGTTTTCCCAAATACCATCAGGCAAATCCTGAAACAATGTCAGAGGATGCAAAACGAAAAGAACGGGATTTCCGTAAAAAGCTGAATCAAGACGCAAGGAAGGTTGTGTCCGATTCTATTCATAAAGGAGTTAAGCTCGTTGTCCATCGCTTGGATTACGATTTGGAAAACCAACAGGAATATGCCCGGCTTAGCAGAGAGCTTATGCCTATCGTGCAGGAAATTGCAAGGAAGACGCTTCCGTTGTTGGAACATGAGATTTCTTCAGAATTTGCGAGGAATCATTATTATGGCAGCAAGTTTCATGCGGACAGTGTTGCTTATCAAGACTTTCGGTATTTTGCGAAGAAGCTTCCTCCCACGGAAGCTCCCTCCCTTGTGGTTGGGTTAAGGGTGGATGAATCTGCATCCATGTCCGCTTTTGGGAGATTGGAAGCTGCAAAGCGTGCAGTGATCGCCGTATACGAGTTTTGCCAAATTTGTGATATTCCCATCCTAATCTACGGCGATACTGCGGACGTTTCCAAGTTGGAACAAATGTCGATTTTTGCCTATGCCGACTTTGATAAAACGGATTCCAATGATCGGTTTCGACTGATGGGGATTCGTGGCAGAAGTAATAACCGTGACGGTATGGCCCTTAGAATTATTGCAGAACGGTTGATTCCTTCACCGCAGCAGACAAAGCTATTGATTAGCATAAGTGACGGACAGCCCAAAGCAATGGACGATTATACCGGAAGCTATGCCATTGATGATATGCAGCAGACCATAGCTGAATATGAACGGAAAGGAATTACATTTTTAGCAGCGGCCATCGGCCAGGATAAAGAGGTAATCAGCCAAATCTATGGAAAAGAGAGGTTCCTGGATATTACAGACCTTAAGGAATTTCCTGCAAAGCTGGTTCGGATTATCGCACGGTATTTGTAAAATACTTTTATATTGATATAAAGCAACCAACAAAGCTCATAGGTGTAAAACTCGAAAACAGTAGTGGATTTGCAGCGAAAGACAGGTATCCAGTCAAGGATAAAATAAACGTGCCGCTGGCACACCCTTGGCAGGAGACCTGTTTTTTGCTTTATGCAATCTGGAACGATCTTTCAAAGTTAGCAATGTATGTGTCCGGAATCGTTGACTTCGATTGTACGCAGTTTCCTTTACCTGCGCGTAATGATGGCTAAATCATGGTACTTGTTAATCCTACCCCATCTTTTGACTCCATAATCCCTTTCAAAATTTATATAGTGAATTTGCCATTTACAGTCGTCAAAGACATGTAGACTTTTAGGGTTATAGTATATGATTTGTACTTTTCCAAACTGCGAAGGGTCAGCGAGCCGATTTTCAAAATCCTTGACTTTTTCCTCTGAAAAAGGATTATAAAAATAGAAAAGGGTTCCATCCGTTGGAAGATGGCTAATTGCATCACCGGATATTATTTTTACATTTTTCCATTTGGAAAACTGTGCCGCAGTTTGGGAAGCAATAACTGGGTCAAGTTCCAAACCGTAAATTTTGTTGGTATATTTTTTACTTAACCAGAAGTTGATTACTCTGCCTTTGCCGCACCCTATATCAACGAGGACGGTTTCAGGAGTAATGGTTACATTCTTAAAGATTATTGGCATTACGGAGTAGTCGGTGTGATAGGTATCATTTGCTCCTAGATGCTTGTATGCTGATTTCAAATTTCCGTGCAGCAGTCTTCCACTATACCGTAAATCTAAAAATATACTCATAAAATCATTATACAAGGAGTAACCACTTGCATAAAGTATGTACCTAATGGTATTTTGAACTCCTTCTTCTTTGACTCGGCACTTTATCCTATAGGTATATCCCACGAATTTCTCCTCCAGACATATAAAGCAATTTAGTAAATTATTTTATAAGTTAAACAGTAATAGCATGTGCGGGTAATAACGATATTATTACATTTCAAAAACTTGGAAGGTGAAGCAAATGAATCTCACTTTGCCAAATTTCATTTATTTATTAGTGTTATGCATTGAAAAGTAAATAATTGTTTTACCAGGAAACCTGCCCAGTTACAGCAGGTGACGATATCTATTACGTTTACAGGTACGAAGGTAAAATCAATGGCCTTAAAAATGCAGTAATCCTAATTTGTTGGAGCAAAGCTGATTTCTCTGATAAACCAGCATCTATACTAAGTACGGATGTTAGCCTTACCACCTCCGAAATCCTCACGTATTACCAAAACCGCTGGGACATTGAGGTGAGCTACCGGTATCACAAAAACTCTCTTAGGTTTGATGAATACCAGGACTTCAGGCATTTAATAACGAGAATGAGGATTAGTGTTTTAAAGGAGCAGGAGAAAAACGAATATAATCTATGAAGCTTTTATGTTTGTCTGTATATTACAGTTTTAGCTTCTTGTTCAGTTCAGAAGCATGTTGTGTAAAAACGATATAATATAGTATTCAAAGTACATAAAGGGCACTTATTATTAAGATTTTATTAAATGTCTGAATTTGCTTGACGCAAAACTGTATTAGCCATATAATACAGTTTATAAAGGTAATAGAGAAAAGTATATTCCGGACAAAATATAGAGAAGCTGGTGGTGCTAACTTGGAAGCATCTTTTGAAAATATAGAATTTAATGATAAAGATCCTGTCTATCTTCAAATCATTCGGTACATAAAGGTGCAGATGCATATTGGCAGGCTCAAAAATGGAGATGAGCTTCCATCTCGCAGGGTACTTGCTGCAGTATTGGGAATAAATCCTGCGACTGTGCAAAAAACCTATAAAATGCTGGAAGAAGAAGGCTTGCTGACTACAAAAACAAACGCTAAAAGTGAGATTATTCTTGACGAGGAAAAGCTGAACAAGATTAAAAAAGAACTTACAGAGAAAGAGGTTCGGGACTTTTTATTGAATATAAAAGCAATAAATCTTTCATTTAAGGAACTCATTGATCTCATTAGCGAACTTTGGGATTTCACATAGACGGCGATAAAAATTGAAACCGGGAGGAAATGTATGGATAAGAAATCAAATCTCAGAAAGTTTATATATCTTACGAATTTTGAAGTTTCTTCAGTTCTGATGAAAACGCTTGTGGCTGTTGGGCTCCTTGTCATCGTCCAGTTAGTTGCTTTTGTTGCAGTCATAACCAATGAAGCAAATGAGTACCTTAGATTTGAAGAACTTGCAGATATGGCAGGCTATAGCATCAGCTTTTATATTGCAGGTTTTGTTATCCTTGGCATCACAGGCTTCTGTTTTTATAAAAACTGGCTGGGAAGTAAAAGTATTTATTCCTTGCTCTGTCTACCCGTTAGAAGAGCGTTTGTATATTTCTCCAAGCTCACAGCAGCTGTAATTTCTATTTTGATTCTTATTGTGGCGCAGGTTGCAAATATATTCTTGAGCTACGGTTTCTACCTTTTTGCCATACCGAGCATTCCAAAAGTAAGAAATGGTCTGGTACTTTCGTTTATAAGATGGGATTTTTTGAAATTATTCTATCCGTCAGACCTCTTTGGCTTATTAAATACTATTACATATATAATTGTTGCAGCTGCATCCGTATTATTTTTAATAATCCTGGAAAGGTCTGGACATTATCAAAAGGCATTGATGCTGATAATTGCATCTGTGATTATTGTACTATTGCCTTTTCCTTTTGGGAATTGGCTAAATTGGAGTCTTGTCGCCTTGCAATTAGGAATAGGTTCTCTTAAGCTGTTAAACGAAGGAAGCATTGCATAAGGACGATTCTGTGAAATTATATTATCCGGAGGTGGGTGTTGAAGTGGGGGGAAATGGAAATATGCTACATAAATTTACAAGGTTGAAGAGTCTTAACACGAAGGTGCTTTTTATAGTTATTGCGATTCTTCTTATACTATCGACCAGTATGTATACAGTACTTTCATGTGCAGAGAAAAGTTGGGACATACGTTTAAATACTGTTGCCGGAGATGTAGACGTGTTAAAAGGGCTCAAAATATCAGGAACAGTTCTGGATGCGGATAAATTTGTTTTGGATTTCACAATGGTGAATTCAAAATCAACTCAAAAATTGGACAAAAGTAAAGACACCATGAACCTTCATGCCTTTAGAAATAACAAAGGGAGCTGGGATCGGTTGTATACGGAAATAGCCCAATATGAGATGAGTTTTATGGGAAGTGCCGCAAATATTGCTATCAGTAGAAGAATGAATAACAAAAATAATGTGCCTACAGGCTATTCCAGAATAGAATTCCCAACCGGCTATTATGGCAAAGCTGCGGAAATAAGTTCGGAACAAAAGGCAGCAAGAGAAAACATCGAATATGCAGCAGCACTGACAAGTACAGCACCGACAAATTCAGCATCCGCTCAGCAGGATTCTTCCGACGGGATATCTATAAATGTGAATAGCTACACACCTATAATGCAGGAGATCGACGGTAAACTTTATTTTATAATTCCTAAAGTTAAGAAGTGCAGCGGAAACAGTGGTCTGTATGTAATTGATAATTTTGATAGTAGTCAAACTCAAAATGCAGGTTATAGAAAGCTGGTTGATATACCTCTGGATGGAGGAGAGAATGAAATGATAGCTCTTGGAAAAATTGATGGCGGACTTTATCTAATAAGATATAACGACAGAGGCCTGGCTTTGCAACTCTATAATATGGAAAAGCAGGCATTTGAACAAGAAGTTTTAGATGAAAATGTAATTTCCAAGGACAACAAAAGCTATTCGTTAGGCATTTTCGAGGTGTTCTCCAACTCAGAATACTTAAATGTCGTTTTTCCAGGAACCGGGGGGTACGACATATATACGTACAGCTTTAAAGAGGGGTTGCGCAGGCAGTCCAAGTTATCGAATTACGGAAGAGACAGAGATAATCACTCTTCTATAGAACAGATCTATTACTATAATAACCTGTTGTATATTATGGAAAAACAAGTTGTATGGCACATGGCGGATATGAACGATTCCAATGTAAGTGCTAATCCAGATGAATATATTTTCTTATATGCCTATGATTCTGATGGACAAATGGTTTACAAGGGTGAGCTCGACGCCGGTGTAAATGATGATAATCTGCGGTATAAAAAGTATAATGAGAGGCTTGTCAACTCTTCCAGGACGGGATCTGTTCCCGAGAGAAGATATTTAGAGGTAAGACTGGGTGCGTATGAGTTTTGAATGTTGATTGCTTTGCCAGCGGGCTGAAAGGATTGATTGGATATGTTGGAAGTAAAGAATGCAACAAAATATTATAAGGATTATATAGGAATTCAAAGTGCGTATCTCAGCGTGGCTCCAGGTGAAATTGTAGGAATATTTGGAGAGAACGGTGCGGGTAAGACTACCCTTTTAAAGGCGATAATGGGTCTTGTTAAGTTAAATATAGGTGATGTTATTATTGACGGGGAAGAAGGTTTTAAAACATATTCCAAGCTCAGCTTTATTACGGGTGAAGGTAGCTGGTTTCCGGACTTGACTCTGGATCAGCATTGCAATTTTTTTTCAAATATGCTTGACACTTTTGACAAGGAAAGGTTTTACAGGCTTCTGAATTATTTTAAGCTGGAGCCTGGCAAGAAGGCCGGTTCCATGTCCAAAGGACAGTGTGAGAAGCTTGAAGCAGCAATCGGCTTTTGCAGAGGTGCCAAGTACATAATTATGGATGAACCTTTTTTGGGAAAAGACATTTTTACTCGAAGGGATTTTCTTAAGATTATGGCTGGAAGCCTGACAGACAATGAAGCGATTATTATTGCTACTCACCTGCCGGATGAGGTAAGCGGAATAATTAGCCGTGCTGTGGTAATGAAAAATGGTCGTATTATTAAGGACATAGCATTAGAGGAACTGCAAGATACAGGTATTTCACTCGAAGCTTACTTAAAGGAGCTATACGAATATAATGAAAAGAGAATAACCGGTTATTTGTAGAAGGGTTCGAAGGAAGATGGAAAGGGGTATTAAACGAGGAAGATAGTATCGATGTTATATGGTTTATGAGTGACGTTCTCGTTGATCCGCACTTATTTGGTTGTTTAGGTGGTGATTATATTGCAAAAAGGTATATTTGTTTTTTATGGATATTTAATGCCAATGAAAAAACGATTTGAACTTATAAAAAAAGCCGGTTTTGATTCGGTTATGATATGGTGGGGCGATGGCACAGGTGCTTTCGAAGGCGATAAGTTTACTTATAGGCCTTTAGCTGAAAAATATGATCTAAGTATTTGTAACGCGCATCTACCGTTTGATGATTGTAATAATCTATGGCTTGACACTTCTGTCGGAGATGAGTATGCGGATATTATATGCAAACAGATTACCGAATGTGGTAAATTTCAAATCCCAACTGTCGTTATGCACTTAACAAGAGGTTTTACACCTCCCCCGTACAATAAAGCAGGGCTTGAACGACTGAAAAAGATTGTAGATGTTGCAGAAAGCCATAATGTCAATCTTGCGCTGGAAAACTTACGCTTTATCGAATATATAGACTTTGTTTTTCAAAATATTAATTCATCGAATATGGGATTCTGCTTTGACAGCGGACACGATAACTATTTTACACATGATATGGATGTTTTAAATAAATATAAACAGCATCTTTTTGCCCTACATTTGAATGATAACATGGGCGACGCAGATATACACATGCTGCCTTTTGATGGGACATCAAATTGGGACAGGATCATAAAAACACTTAAAGAAATCAAATACAATGGCATTCTTTCGCTTGAGGTTCAGCAGGACAGGCATGTAAAATACCATGGACTAAGTCCGGAAAATTATCTGGCAATGGCATTTGAAAGAGCAGTAAGAATTGAACAGGGGTTGATGCTTTGAAAGCGGAATGCAGCGATTGCTTTTTATACAGTAATCGATTTTATCGATCTACTAGAGCTGCCAATGTACCTGTATCCATGAAATATAAGTTTGAGAGGAGTCGATATATGAATATTGACATATTGCTGCAGAACCTTGCTAAACCAGCGCAAAGGGCGATTCAGAACGAAGGAATAACAACAATCGAGCAGCTATCGAAGTATAGCGAAAAGGAATTTTCCGAACTACATGGAATAGGGAAAAATGCTTTGAGTATCATCGAGCAAATCCTGAAAGAGAATGGATTAACTTTTTCCCAAAAAGATTAAATAGGATGCAATAACTACCCCTATCTGTATAAAATTTGACCTTAAAAAATGGCAGAAACGTAGGAATTATAATCTATTTATGGTATAATTTAAGTGGCGGCCAAAACCAATCGAAAGGAGAAATCCCTACAGTATGAGTATAGCACTTAAACACCAGGGAATGGATAAAATTCCCGAATCAAACGCTAAAGCCAGCTTCAATAATTACTCCGTATCCGGTAACTTTAACAAATTCCTTTCGGGTAACCCGGATTTTATTGATAGATTTGAGCAGTTTTAAAAAAATGTACGGAATAATGTGTGGCTCCCAAATCTGTTACCAATCCTATTCAGTGCACTAGGTCTATAGCCTGGCTTCTCCATATTATTTATACCTATCGATTCCTATTTTACAAGTATTTTATTGTTTATCCAACGGAATTTGCCGATAACCTTGATGGTCTTGATCATGGATAATTGATCATGACTATTTATTCTGAATTCATACAAAACTTTTAAGGAGGTGAAAACAATGAAGAAATCGTACAAGATCTTGGTAGCTAACGTTTTGGTTGTTCTACTGCTTCTTACCCAGATGATGCCTGTACTGGCAGAGTGTTATGTAGAAGGGAGCAAATTGATACAGAGCTTTATATTTGCTTCGGATGACCCGGCAAAATTAGGGCAAACTTCTGTAACTTATTCCGTCTATAAGGACGGTGTACCTTTCACGCCTGTCGGTGTAAGCTACGAGGAAGTTATGAATCAAAATCCGGATACCGGTGTATTTACTAAAAAATATCAGTTTGAACGTGATTTAACAAAGGATTATTTTGCAGGTACTTACAAAACCGTTGCTCAGGCAGTTTATGATAATGGATATGGTAAACTTGAGCATGAATACTTCGTAGACCCTGTCATAAATCCCAGCGCTGCTCTTGTGGCTATAAAGGGCCAGCCCTATAGTGTAAAATTCACAACCAATCTGGATGAATCTGTAACGTGGAGTGTTTACAAGCCGGCTCTGCCGGAAGGCCTGGATTACAGGATTGGTACTGATAGCAATGCAACAGTTGTCAATTCAGTTTATATGGAAGTTTACGGTACCCCTACAAATCTGGGTACATATACTTTCGCAGTGGGGGCAACCAACGGAACTTTGTCAGTAACCAACAACTACAACTTAACTGTCAATCCTGAATCGTCTGATTCCAGTTACAACGGTGATAATGGTAATAATACATCATATGGTACTCCTATGCACTATGTTGAACTGAGACAGATGATGATCTTCTGGTTGGGAAGTATCAAAGTCAGTACTCTTCCTGCCGACGAGCTCGGGAAGATTATAAATTCTGTCCAGAAAGGTGGAGCTATCAGTCTGAAGGTTGGTGACGGGACGGCTTCACAAGCCTTTGAAGCCACGGGCGATCTTATCAGGTTTATGCAGACCAATTCTACTTCACTGATTCTTGACTATGGCAATGTGAAGTGTGAGATTCCTTCTGATGCGCTGGATATTGACAAATTGGCTACAGATTTGAAAGTAACATCTGTAAATGACATTAAAATCCATATCTGTGTGGAGGAAGTTTCCGACCCACTGAAGGGTAAATTCAAATTTGCCAGCAAATTCCTTAGTCTGAAGATAACTGCCAGTGCTCCCAATGGAAATTCCATTGAGGTTACAAAGCTAAAAAGTAAAATCAAATTCCATCTGCCAGTGAATGAAAATATTTTCAAACCTCTGATTATAGGAACGCGGAATGTCTACCGGGTTAACCTTGGCAGGCTGCACTTCTGCAACTCGGTTTTCGATGGAACGAACTATGTTGTTGATATTACTGAAAGTGGAATCTTTGCTGTTCTTGATTTCCAGGTAAACTTCAGTGATGTTTCTCCAAACCATTGGGCTTACACTTCGATTCAGGTTATGGCATCAAGGTCGGTAATGTTTGATGTGTATGGTTCAGTGTCAATTGAAAACTCCACCGATGCAGATCGGGCAGAAAACATCCTCTTAAATGTCGGTGATTTTCTACCGGAGAGCGGTGTTACCAGCAGACAGTTAGCCGGATATCTTCTCCAGGCGTTGAACATCGGGGAGGAAAATGGCGATTGGAACGCACAAACACAACAGGATATTGCCATCAAATTAGGTATTTACGATAGTTCCATCCTATCCGGTGCAGATGTTTCCATCACCCGTGAACAAATGACAGTGATGGTTATGAAAGCATATGCCTATGTATCCGGCAATAAATTATCCAGTGAAGCTCTCTCCTATTCAGGACAGTTTGGCGATATTGACAATCTTGATCCTGCGTCGGCTGCCAGTATAAAAGCGGCTTATACCGTTGGCGTTGTAATGGGTGTCGATGCAAATACATTCAATCCAAAGTCACTCGCCAGAAAAGATGAGGCCGCTGCATTATTGGCAAGACTGCTAAAGGTTCTAAACAAGCTTTAATTTTAGGCGCTGTTAGACTAATTTATTGATTTACTGCATAAAATGAGGTTGTCTTAATGGACAGCCTCATTATCATTTTGGGGATACGAAAAAGAATAAAAAACCAAACTTTTAGCCTACAACCTGTGTTATTACATCAATAAGCTCGTAGGCCAGAATGTTACAATTTCAAAGATCTAACATGTAGTATTTGGATAAATAATCCAAACATAGGACTGTTGCGGGGATACTATAGGTTTTAAACTTACCATGATATTCCTGCAAACAAAAAATATCATTTAGCACAACAAGTTAAATTAGGCTTGACGCTAGAGTCTTCCGGAAATTCCTGAAAAACACGAACTGAAGATTATTAGAAATGCGTTTATATTGACCTTGATTATCCTTCGCTTATCACTTATAATAAACTCTCCACTATAACACCATACTTTTATTATATGTTACGATAAAAGTCAACGGAGGTGAAATATAGTGGGAAATAAGTATAAGACAGCGGAAGTAGCCAAAATGATGGGGGTCCATCCTAATACAGTGCGGCTCTATGAAAAATATCAACTAATACCGAAACCGGAAAGGTTGGATAACGGCTATCGTATTTTTACCGATTTACATGTTGAACAATTTAAACTGGCGAGAGCTGCATTAAAGGTTGAAGTATTACAAAATGGACTGCGGAAAAAAGCTATTGATATTATTAAAATTTCTGCTACAAAGAATTTTGATGCGGCATTTCGTCTCACGGAAAATTATCTGTCACAGATTAGAGCGGAGCAGCAGAATGCGGAAGAAGCAATTGAAAGTGTAAAACAGATATTATCCGGCTCCCATTATACGGAAGAAGCCGGGCATATATCCCTCACAAGAAAACAGACAGCCGAGTATCTGCAGGTTACAATGGACACTTTGAGGAATTGGGAATTAAATGGCCTAGTTGCCGTAAGACGCAAACAAAATGGCTACCGGATTTATACAGATGATGATATTATGCGCCTGAAAGTTATCCGTTCCCTGCGCTGTGCCAATTATTCCCTAGCTGCCATCTTACGAATGCTGGCCGCCATATCCCGCGATCCAAGTGCTAATATCAGGGAAGTAATTGATACTCTCGAACATGATGACGATATCATTTCTGTATGCGATAAACTTCTTACTTCATTAAGGGAAGCAGAGGAAAATGCTCTTATGGTAATGGCTCAGCTAAAGAAGATGAAAATACAATTCAAATAAAAACCCTACACTTTTCCACCAGACTATGTTCTGGTGGTATTCTTTTATATACACAAAAAAGGAGGTTAGAAATATGGAAATAACGATTAAAGTGGATAAGCTATGCAAGTCTTACCCTGGAATCCATGCAGTTGAAAATCTTGATCTTTTAGTTTCACGTGGTGAGGTATTCGGTTTGCTTGGAGCAAACGGAGCAGGCAAAAGCACTGCAATTGAGTGCATACTGGGTACAAAAAAGCCGGACAGCGGAACAGTTTCTATTTTGGGAATGAATCCCCATACGGAGCGAAAAAAGTTGTTCGAGAGGGTGAGCGTTCAATTTCAGGAAGCAAACTATCAGGACAAAATAACCGTTGCGGAGCTTTGCCAGGAAGCGCATTGCCTTTATAAAAAGCCTGCGGACTATGAAGCACTACTGAAACAATTCGGCCTGGAAAGTAAAACGAAAAATATGGTGAATGAACTGTCGGGTGGGCAGAAACAAAAGCTGTTTATTGTACTTGCACTGATCTCGAATCCGGATGTTGTGTTTTTGGATGAACTGACAACAGGGCTTGATACAAAAGCAAGGCGCAGTGTATGGAATAGTTTGTCAGATTTGAAGAAGAAAGGCTTGACAATCTTTTTGACTTCTCATTTTATGGATGAGGTGGAAACCTTATGTGATAGGATTGGTATCCTGAAAAACGGTAGCCTGATTTTCAGTGGGACAGTACAGGAAGCCATTGCTGCCAGTCCTTATGAAAAACTGGAAGATGCATACCTTTGGTATACGGGAGAGGAGGAATCAGATCATGAAAACATTTAGTACTATGTTAAAAACAGAGCTTAAATTGTCTCTGCGCGGAATGGATATGTTTATCTTTGCGTTATGCATGCCGGTGGTAATGGTCATACTGCTTGGTATCATATATGGCAGTAGGCCTGCCTTTGACGGGGCGCAATATACTTTTTTAGAGCAGTCCTTTGGGGCAGTTTCCACAATTGCCATATGTGCCGGAGGGGTAATGGGGCTTCCATTAGTCATATCCGATTACCGAAACAGGAAAATTCTAAAACGGTTTAAAGTAACTCCAATAAGTCCGGCATTGATTTTAGCTGTACAGGTTACGATTTATATGCTTTATTCAGTCATTTCTCTTATTCTTGTTTATGCCGTGGCAGCACTCTTTTTTCAGTTCCATTTTGCCGGCTCCATGCTGCAATTCTTAGGTGCGTACTTGTTGGTTATGCTGTCTATGTTCAGTATCGGTATGATGGTAGGTGGAGTTTCACCGGACATGAAAACCGCCAGTGTGATTGCCAGTGTTTTGTACTTCCCTATGCTTATCTTTTCAGGAGCAACTTTGCCGTATGAAGTGATGCCGTCGGCACTTCAAAAAGCAGCTGATTTCCTGCCATTAACACAGGGAATAAAACTGCTGAAAGCGACTTCACTGGGTCTGCCTGCTGCAGACGTGCTGTTTTCGATCATTCTTATGGCTGTTCTTGCAGCCGGTTGTATTGGCATTTCGATCCGTTTCTTTAAGTGGGAATAAGATAGGGCAAAAAGCGGCGGGCATGAGCACTGCCGCTTTTTGGCTTAAAGATTAAAACCCTACACGTTCCACCAGAGTTTTATTTTATGTTACTGAATTGTCTTTTACGGAATAATTCAAATACAATGTAAAGGAATATAGCCCACTTGCGAACATGCACGAGGAGACAAAGACAGACATTTTATAAAAGATATCGTAAATAATTTCAAGCGTATTGGCGAAAAACAATTAAAAAGCGATAAGTCAAAGGAGTTTTCCTTTAAAATGCCCCGGAAAGCCATAATATTTTGCACGTAAAGGGAAGGCTATAATTGTGAGGATTAAATCAAAAAAGATAGTGATTTCTATTGCATCGGTAATATTCATTATATCTGCTGCGGTATTGTTTTTTTACAATTCAAATAAAGACCGTTTTACAGCCAGTCACAATCATGGAACATCCATAGCTTCCATGCTTGGTGTCTATGCAAAAGATAAAATGGATATTAAATTAACAATTGGTTTGTTAAAAGCGGATAAAATAAACTATAAAGTATTTGGTGCTGGTTCCAAAGAGCTGGAACCGGCTGCATATGAATATGAAATTGGCTCAATTTCAAAAACTTTTACCGCTTCCATGTTGTGCAAAGCAATGACGGCGGTGATGTTTTCAATGCATTGGAGTAAGAGATTCAAAAGCTGAAAAAGACTTTTCGCTGAGAAAGGTTATGAGAAGCGGTTCGAAAGATAAAAAGAGGTGATACAGATGAAGCAAATCCTTGTAATAGAAGACGACATTATGATGAATTCTGGTATATGCTACAATCTTGAACTGGATCAGTATAATGCCGTTCCCGCACATAACGCGGCAGCGGCACTGGATAAAATACGGTCGGAAGACTTTGCTTTAGTTGTCTTGGATGTGAATCTGCCTGACGGCAGCGGCTTTGACCTCTGTAAGGAAATCAAGGCGCAGCAGGACGTTCCGGTTGTATTCCTGACAGCCTGTGATCTGGAAAAGGATGTGATGGCAGGTTTTGAACTGGGTGCGGATGATTACATTACCAAGCCCTTTAATATCAATATTTTCCGTAAAAAAGTCGCTGCCATTTTGAAGCGGTGTGAGAAAAAGTGTGATGAAGCTGTCTATGTATGCGGTGATCTTGTCATTGACTTTAACAGGCTGACAGCAGTCATACAGGATGAACCGGTGGTCCTGACACCTACTGAATATAGAATGCTGAAGGTGTTTACAAGTAATCCCGGTATTCTGCTAACAAGACAGGTTTTGCTTGAAAAGTTATATGATGTGGATGCAAACTTCGTGGATGAACATGCCTTGACAGTTAACGTCAACCGGCTGCGGAGTAAAATTGAGACGGATGGAAGAAGATACATTAAAACCGTGTATGGTATGGGATATCTATGGGCAGGTGATAAGGAATGAGAAACAGTTCATCCTCCAATAAGCTTTATATCGGGTTTGGTGCAGTATTCGTAATTTTTTCGGTGTGCTTTATTACTGCGGCTTTCCTTTATACGGACGATTGGAATATCCGGGGAGCCGCCATAGCCTTTTCATTTCTGTTTCTGCTTATGGGTATCATATTTATTGTTCTGCTCCGCAAACAGTTAGTAGCGTTTTCCGCTTCGCTGACGGCTTGTATCGACAATATGATAAGCGGAAAAAAAGATATAACTTTTGATCTGGAGGCGGATACCTTAACGGCAAAGCTGGGTTACAGGCTGGGGCGTTTGTATGAAATCATGCAGCGCAGCAGCAGCCAGATTCAATCGGAAAAGGAAATGATTCAGGAGATGATTTCCGATATCTCCCACCAGGTCAAAACGCCGGTGACAAACCTGAAAATGTACAACTCCACTCTTTTAGAACACCGTATACCTCCTGAAAAGGAGCATGAGTTCCTTTTGCTGATGGAAACGCAGATTAATAAGATGGACTTTCTGATGCAGTCGATGGTGAAAATGTCGAGGCTGGAAACAGGGTTAATTACACTTTCCGTTCAGCCGGCACCGTTATATGATACTATAGCCCTGTCTCTTGGCGGGATTATACTTCTGGCTGAGCAGAAAAACATAGAGATCACCGTAGATTGCACTCCCTCTCTTACTGTTTCCCATGATAAAAAGTGGACGGCAGAGGCACTTTTCAATATTCTGGATAACGCCGTCAAGTACACCGGACAGGGCGGTAAAATTTCCGTAAAAGCGGAACGATGGGAAACAGTAACCAAAATTGACATAGCCGATACCGGCAAAGGGATACCCGAAAAGCACTATGCGCAGATATTCAAACGATTTTACCGTGAAGAGGATGTTCATGATGTGGACGGCGTCGGCATCGGTCTTTATTTATGCCGTGAAATCATATCCCGTCAGGGTGGCTACATACAGGTGAGATCCGAAACAGGCAAAGGCTCCACGTTTTCGGTCTTCTTACCGAATTAGAGAATATTCCTTATGGTTATAGATTTTAAAATATCACAGCTTTTCCAGGGAGCCGATGGTTTGCCTGGATACCTCCAAAGCTGCTGCCAGCTCTTCCTGTTTGATTTCGTGTAATTTGCGTATTTCCTCAAGCCTGTCCTTCAAATGACCACTCCTATGCTTGTTATGGGAAGTAAGCTTTCCATGATGAGGAATACTTTGAGCAGCAGAATCAACAGTATAAGCTTAAATGTTTCAAAACTGTGATATTTTATTTTGAGATTGAGACAATTGAGATACAATTATCCCGTATGATAAGTGTATCAGGTAAAATTACAGGAGGACGTACAATGAGCATATTAAATAGGCAAAATAAAAAGGAGATATTATTATCAGAGATTACTTGGCTCTATTGTGTGATGGGAGGTGAATGGCTTGTTTCAGAATAATAATGAAGCCGTAATTAAGCACATTTCAAAAGCGAATCTTAAAAACAACAAAATGCGAAATCGTTTTGCGGGAGCCGTTATTGCTCTTGCGGCCTTTCTTCTCACACTTACCTCGACATTTGGATATAACGCTGCAATGGAGTTGAAAGACCGGACGCATTATCAGGCTCTATTTGAAAATGCGGATAAGCAGGTGATTGAAAGGATTAAGACAAATCCTGATATTGAAGCCTATGGGATCAGCCGTCAAGCCGGGATGGTCAAAAACGGAACCATCAGCCTGTCCCTACTATATGCGGATAAAAAAACAATGGAACTATCCAATGTCCGAATGAAAACAGGTTCGATGCCTGAACATGCGAATCAGATTGCAATTGAAAAAGGCTATTTGGATTCTGTTCATTCAGGAGCACAAATTGGCGATACCATAACCTTAAATTACCGCAACGATGCGAGTAAGGAAATGCAGACGGGCAGCTTCATCATCACAGGTTTTCTGGAAACCGGAGCTGAAAACGATGCGGACAGAAAGGCGTATAACGCGATTGTATCCCAAGTGTTTATCGATTCAGATCCTGCGCTGTCTTCCGCTTATCCGTCCGTTGTAATAAAGGTTAACCATGCGGACGGATATTCAAATGAGGACTTGAAAACAAAAATCAAAGAAATCAGCCAATTAGTAGGTCTTCCGGAGCAATCCGTAAAAATCAATAATATGAACATAGACAGCAATAACACGACGTCGGAGACATCAGCAGTTGTTTTTGCAATTGCTTTAGTCACCGTAGCCGCATGTGCTCTCGTGATTTATAACATTTTTTATGTCACAATCATGCGCAAGGTAAACGAATACGGCCAATTGCGTACTATTGGAACGACCCGAGGACAAATCAGAAAAATGGTTTTTCGTGAAGGGAAAGTACTGTCGCTGCAATACATTCCGACTGGTATATTGGCGGGCTGTGGGGCAAGCTATGTTCTCCGGCCCTCCATGTGGCTTGCCGGGCCGAGCTTGGTATTGGCTTTCTGTGCGGGCTTTATCACGTTTCTTACTGTTATGCTTTCTCTAAGAAAGCCAGCTGGGATCGCAGCCTGTGTTTCACCAGTGGAAGCAATCCATTATACAGACTACCATGCAGGCTCCAAGAGTAAAAAGCGTACCGCTAAAAAGCTTACGCCCTTTACCCTTGGAAGGATGTATCTGACAAGGAACAGGAAGAAAACCGCGGTCACCTTCCTGTCACTTACATTGAGCGGCATATTGTTTATCGCCGCTGCATCGCTGCTGTCCTCCGTTGATGCTGTCAAGCGTGCCGGGCAGGGATTTCCTTACGGAGGTGGATATATGATCCGCTTGAACGGCGATCTTTTGTCTCCGTCAATAAAGTACAGCGATCTTCAAATTGACAACCCTCTGTCGAATGAGCTGAAAGCAAAAATAACCGCAATCAGCGGTGTGGATGGTGTGGAAGTCCATAAATATATCCAGGGCAGGCTTGAAGGAGTAAATATCGATGATGGAATTATCGGTATTGATAATATTCGTGAGAAGGACAGCAAGGAGTTTGTGAAATATCTGATTGAGGGCACTTTTCCGGATCCTTCAACCGAAGAAAGTCAAATTCTTGTTAATTGCATGACAAATACCTATGAGTACTTTGGATTACATTACAAATTAGGCGATAAAATCACAATGAGCCTCTTTGACGGGAAGACACAAATAAAAAAGGAATTTACTGTGTCCGGGATCATGGAGAATAAAAACAGTGGAGATACCTTCTTCCTGCCGGATAAAGTAATGGATGAGCTGATGACGCAGAACTGTAACTTGAGTTTTGAAATCATATCCGGTAAAGGCTATTCTGCTGAGGTCGAAGCACAACTAAAGGTGCTTACATCTTCCGAGGAAAAGCTTGAATTTGTGTCGATGAAGGAACAGACCGATCTCTATCAGAGTGCTTTCCACACGATGGCCATAGCGGTTTATGCTTTCGTTGCCTTGATTGCATGCTTTGGCCTGGTGAACTTAGTGAATACAATCATTACAAATATCCTGTCAAGAAAAAACGAGATCGGTATTTTGCAGGCGGTGGGACTAACCAGGGGGCAATTAATCAAAATGCTGAATACTGAAAGCGCTTACCTGATATTCGGAAGCTTTATTGTATCCGTTTTCCTTGGCTGCGTCCTTGGATACATTGTCTGTAACGCGACAGAAAACATCGGCGGGTTATCATTTATAGAGTATCAATTTCCATTTTTTATGATAGCGGTATATTTTATACTGATAGCGGTTTTGCAAGTAATAACGACAAGGTTCGTCGGATTTTCCATGCAAAAGCAGAGCGTGGTTGAGCGGCTGCGGGAAGCTTAGAAAACCGACTTTTCCTGATAATATTCATTGAACAAAAGGAGGATATTCCATGAGCATATTAGAAACAAGTGAATTGAAAAAATATTATGGAACACAATCAAACCTGGTCAGAGCCTTGGATGGTGTTGATTTAACGGTAGAGCAGGGAGAATTTGTTGCAATCGTAGGTACCTCCGGCAGCGGTAAATCCACTCTGCTGCACATGCTCGGCGGTTTGGACAATCCGACCTCCGGGAAGGTTTCCGTAAGCGGAAAAGAATTGTCAAAAATGAACGACGATCAGCTTACAATTTTCCGTCGCAGAAATATTGGCTTTGTGTTCCAAAACTACAACCTTGTGCCAATTTTAAACGTTTACGAGAACATTGTCCTCCCTGTTGAGTTGGACGGCGAAAAGGAAGATAAAGAGTTCGTAGATAAAATCGTGCGCATATTAGGCCTTTCCGAAAAGCTTGACAGTCTGCCGGGCAACTTGTCCGGCGGCCAGCAGCAGCGTGTAGCCATTGCGCGGGCGATGGCTACTAAGCCTGCCATCATTCTTGCCGATGAGCCGACTGGAAATCTGGACAGCAAAACAAGCCAGGAGGTGCTCGGTCTGCTGAAGATGACAAGCCAGCAGTTCCAGCAGACCACCGTCATGATTACCCATAATAATGAAATCGCCCAGCTTGCTGACCGGATTATCCGCATTGAGGATGGCAGGATTGTTGCGTAGCAGGGTGAAGCTATGTTTCAAAATAATAATGAGACCATTTACATCAATAGCATCCATTGGCAATTGGCGCTATAGAATTCCTTAGACGGCAACTGGATTTACAGGTTGGCTGACGTTTAATAGTCAGCCAACCTGTTTCAATTCTCAATCCTTCTCACCTTATTGATAGACAGGCTTAGCATCATCGAATCTCAACCTGCTGCTGCCACACTGGATAAATCGGTAACGACGTCTGCCAAGCACGTTCATTCCAGTACACAATCTATGATTTCTTTAACTCCTTTTTTCCTTTACAGTGATGGGAGGCAAAAACTAAGGCTTAAAATGGCAAGCTTTAAAAACGAAGTCCTAAAAAATCAGCATTCATAGATAGATATTATAAGAGCTTAAGGCGACCCATGACATTCGTCACTATTTTAAATATTAATCTTTTATATATAATAAATATATTAAGTTATTGGAGGTGCTTTTCTTCATGATTGCAAGTATGCTGGATGTGGTCAAACGCTATGGAAATGTGCAGGCGCTTGATCATGTAAGCTTTGATATTCAAAAAGGAGAAATTTTAGGTCTGCTTGGCCCCAACGGCGCGGGCAAAACCACGTTAATCCGGGCACTGGCAGGATTAATCAGCACGGATTCAGGTGAGATTACCGTACTGGGTGAAAAGCAGGATATAAACAACATTCGTCTTAAGCAAAATATGGGTCTGGTCACACAAGAGGTAACAGTATTCGAGGAACTGACGGCGGAGGAAAACCTGCGTTTTTTCGGTGGCCTGTACGGAGTCAAAGGCGAAGCCCTGCAAAAGCGGGTGAAGGAAACACTGGACTTCGTAGGCCTTACCGAATATGCAAAAAAAGCGCCGAGCAAATTCTCCGGCGGCATGCAGCGCAGACTTAACATCGCCTGTGCGCTGGTGCATGAGCCGTGCTTTCTCATTATGGACGAGCCGACCGTCGGCATCGATCCTCAATCTCGCAACTACATTCTGGAGTCCGTCAAACGGCTCACAAAACAAGGTACTACCATACTGTACACATCCCACTACATGGAGGAGGTACAGGCGATTGCCTCCCGCATCGTGATCATGGATCAGGGGAGGGTGATCGCAGGCGGCACACTGGAGGAGCTTATTAACCGTATACAGCATGAGGAAACCATCCGCGTCACCGTAACCAACCCCTCGGAGACGTTAGCTGACAACTTCCGGGCAATACAGGGTGTCAAATCGGTGGTGCAGAGTGGAGCGGACTACACCATTCTATCCGGAGCTGGCTCCGGGAATTTAAACCGGGTGTTGGCTGTCGCGCAGCAGAGCGGCGGCATTTCCAACATCTCCGCTGAAAAGCCGACTCTGGAGGATGTGTTCCTCACCCTCACGGGCAAGAAGCTTCGCGATGAGGAGGGGAATGCATGAAGAGTGCTCAGTTTTCCTTAATATTTCGGCACTATATACGAAGAATGATACGGGGCTGGTTTGGTCTGTTTATCTTTATCGTTTTACCCGTCGTGATAGCGGCGCTGATCAGTTTTATTTACTCCCAAAATACGACGGAGAACATTTACGCCAACGGATTTAATATGGTTTCCACTCGCATTAGCATCTATATGATGCTTTTGTTCCAGCTAAACGGCGGCATTTACCTGCTTGATTTTCTCAACCACGATTTGTTTAAGCCAATGAAGTGGCGCTTGAAGGCTTCTCCCTGTCAGACGCATACGCTTATTTATGCAGGAACGGTTGCCTGTACAGTCTTTACTACATTACAGGGCTTGTTGATTATCGCTGCTTCTACCTTGCTTTTGGACGCTTATTGGGGAAATCTATGGGTGACAATATTGGTTGTCATTTTTATTTCCCTCATTTCACAACTGATGAACATGCTGCTGTTCGTTCTTGTTCGCAATGTAAGTGCTGCAGAGAGTCTATCTTGGTTGATAGCTTCAATTATGGCAATGCTTGGAGGCGTGATGTTTTCTCTGCCGGACAATGCTTTCTTTCGATTCATGAAAGAATATGGAACACCCTATTCCCTTGCGCAAAGCGCTATATTGGAATCGGGTTTTCCGGGAACCTCTGAAACCGGTGTATGGGTATATCTCACGGGCTTGTTTGGGATCGTTGTGCTGCTGTGTATGTTGGCTGTTCCCATAGGGAGGAGGAAGCTTTTATGACAATCTTCCGGTTTGCGCTAATCCGCAGCCTACGGAAAAGAATGACCTTAATTGCGCTTTGCGCGGCACCGCTCGCTATGATTCTAATTCGTCCTTTATGGGTAGCGGAAAATGGATTCGGTTTTTCCTTCTATGGCATAGCGATTCTATATGCTGCATTTTTGCTGGTCCGTTCCATTATGACTGACCGGATCAGCGGAACCGTAGTGCGCATTTTTGCCGCACCGGTCACCGCCTTCCAATATCTTTTACAGAACCTGCTGGGCTTTTTGCTGCTCCTGACCTTGCAGATCGTATTGGTTACAAGCTTAGGAGCTGTGCTGTATGGCTGGAGGGGGGCAGCTGCAGGCCAGTTCATGTTGGGCTATATCCTATATGCCGCCACCTCCGTTGCTTTTTCGCTGGCGTGGAACTCCCTGTTTCGCAGCAAGGAGATGTCCGACGGGGTCTTTAGCGTCGTAGTATCGGTAATGGCGTTGTTGGGCGGTGTATTTATTCCGATTTCCATGCTGCCGGACTTTCTGCAAAAGATGGGAATGCTGTTTCCAACTTATTGGCTTTCCAACGCCCTGTTGGCGGTGCAAAATGGATATATGGGACAGGAATTCTGGCTGCCGGTTGTCATGCTTCTTCTATTTACAGTCGCATTTTTGCTTTTCGGCAGCAAGCGCAGACTGGAGTAACCAGATCGGTAAAGGCGGTGATTGATATTGAAGGAAACACCTTATCTCACGAAAGAATAGCGGTTGCTTACCGCGCTATTGGAATCGTCCTGCTGTACATTCTATGGGCCAAAACCGGTAGAGATATGGCGGGATTATTCCTGCTTTTGCTTCTGGTTATTTTAATGCTGCTGCGCTGGCGTTTTCCAAAGCTGGAATGGACATTAGTTATCGACCAGCTTGCCGTAATTACTACAGCCACTGTATGGGAAAACGGCGTTTATGCCCTGGCACTTGGCGTATTTGAGGCGGTGTATCTTGGATGCCCGGTTCTAATCATACCTGCTATATTCTATATGGCGTTTTACCGGCCGGAAATGCAGCTTGGACTGATGTTTGTTCAGGGCATTTTTGCCGGGCTCGGCCTGTGGGGCTGGTGCAGGCAGCAGCAATCCTCACTCAGACGGATGGACAGTGACAGCAAACGGTATTATGAGCTGGAGAGCTTAAAGCAGGAACTACTCGCCGCCAACGTGCAGGTGGCAAAAATAGCTGAACTTTCGGAGCGCAGTCGTATTGCTCGCGAAATTCATGATAACGCCGGGCATGAAATCATAGCCGCATATATATCCCTGCAAACGGTGCAAGAGCTGCTGAAAGCCGATACGGCTGAGGCGGAGGAATTGTTCCATGAATCGATAGGGCGTTTGGAATCCGGGATTGGGAAAATCCGCGAAGCGGTACATAATCTTGCCCCTCTTACTGACATGGGGGTGAACGCTCTGCGCAAGATCTGCGAGGAATTTACTCACTGTCCCGTAGAGCTTATGGTGTATGGTGATCCCTCCAGGGTACCCACCTATCTGTGGGTCATTCTGGAAGCCTGCCTCAAGGAGTCGCTTACCAATATCCTGCGCCACGCGGATGCAAAAAGTGTAAATGCAACGCTGGACATCACACCCCATATCGTCCGTCTGTGTGTAGAAAACGATGGAGTGAAAGAAAACGCCGGTTACACCGGATTAGGGCTTCGCAACTTACAGCAACGGGCAAAAGCCGTTGGAGGAAACATTTCAACTGTTCTATCCGACAGCTTCCGGCTGGTATGCGTACTGCCAATCAATTAGAAAGGAGCTTTGCTATGAATATCCTTATTGTAGACGATGATCCGCTGATCTGTAAAAGCCTCGCACTCACGTTGTCAAAGGAACCCGACATGCAGGTGACCGGCACAGCTGGCGATGGTAAACAGGCAGTGGCGATGTGTGAGCAAAATCCACCCGACCTTGTTCTGATGGACATCCGCATGCCGGAGGTGGATGGCATTCAGGCAACGCGGCTGATCAAAAAGCGCTTCCCCCATATCCGGGTGATGATGCTGACTACGTTTCAGGACAAGCCGAACATCCGGATGGCACTAAAAGCAGGAGCTGAAGGGTATCTTCTTAAAACAGACAGGATTGCCGATATTGCACAAAAGCTCCGGCTGCTGTTTGAAGGAACGGCTGTTTTAAACAGTGAGGTATTAAAAACGCTGACCAAGGTTGAAGTATCATCCTTTGAAAAGCTTACTCCTCGTGAAAAAGATATATTGGATTTGATCACGCAGGGTTTGACCAACAAGGAAATTGCCTCTCACCTTTTTTTAAGTGAAGGAACGGTGCGCAATGTTCTTTCGGTCATTATGGATAAGCTGAACGTAAGGAACCGGACACAACTTAGTTTGATTGCGGCGGAAAAGGATGGAAGTGTCAAGTGAAGCAGCATCCCGTATTTCTGTAATCCTGGCTCTTCAGCGAGCCAGCACAACGTACGATTGTTAATTTGCATAATCGAATTGCTATTTCTTAAATGGGAATCTAAACAGTTCACAACCTAGCAAGGTGTTTCCTATTAAAAAATACCTGCAAGAGTAAGAGAAGTACGATATGATGGCAGACAAATTAAGAGTAAAGGAATATGAAGGCCCCTTTAAGAGGTAGCCAGCAGTAAGTCCGTTCCTTTAGACGCTAGCCGGTAACAGGGGCTTATAGCCTCAGGGTAAACCCGTTGGACGGATGGTTATGACTTTACTCAAGAAGTATAAAATGCGGGTGTGGTCTAATTGTAGTTGAGTTTTACTTGAACATAAATATGCTATAATAATGTAAATTCATACTATGGGGTGATATTATGTTTAATATATTAGTAGTTGAGGATGATCAGGCATTAAGGACACTATTTTGTACTGTATTATCCAAACATGGTTATGCATATTTTGAAGCAAAAGATGGTTTGGAAGCATGGGATATTATCGAAAAGCAGTATATTGACCTTATGATATCAGATATCATGATGCCGAATATGGATGGTTACGAGTTGGTCAGAGGCTTGCGTGAGAATGGATATAATATGCCGATACTGATGATTACCGCAAAAGATACATTTGAAGATATGAAGAGCGGTTTTCATATGGGTACTGATGATTACATGGTAAAGCCTGTTAATGTGAATGAAATGATATTGAGGGTCAATGCTTTACTTAGGAGGGCACAGATTGTAAATGAAAGAAAATTGCAATTTGGAGATATGGAATTATCATATGATGATTTGACTGTATGCTTGAACGGGGAAAATATGATAATTCCGCAGAAGGAATTTTATATACTTTATAAGTTGCTCTCCAACCCGAATAAGGTTTTCACAAAGCAGCAGATTATGGACGAAATTTGGGGTATGAATACCGAGAGTGACCCACATACTTTGGATGTTCATATTAGTAGAATCAGAGAGCGGTTTAAAGACAATACGCAGTTTGAAATCAAAACTATCCGGGGACTTGGATATAAAGCGGTGAAGCGTAATGTATAAAATAAAGGATAAACTTACAATTTCGCATATTTTTGCACTTATTATGGCTGTTATTATAACTGCTTCCATGGTACTGACATTTGTAATAATATATATATTGTTGCGGTTTAGTTTTGACCCTTTGACAGGAATGATAACGTCTTCTTCCTTTATCGCGCTTTTGAGTATCGTGGTAGGAACAATTATTTCTTCACATGTATCTAAGAAAATGCTTCGTCCCATTTTAAAAATCAATGATGCAGCCAAGAAAGTGGCTACGGGAGATTTTTCTGTGAGGCTTGAAGAAAGAAGTATATCAAAAGAAATTAGGGAAATAGCCGAGAACTTTAATGTTATGGTGCGGGAACTGTCCAATACGGAGACATTAAGGGATGATTTTGTAAGTAATGTTTCCCACGAGTTCAAAACCCCACTGTCAGCTATTGAAGGATATGCTACGTTATTACAGGATGATACACTCTCAAGGGAAGAAGAAGAAAAGTATATCCGGTATATTCTGGAAAATACGGGAAGGCTGACGAAACTGACTCAGAACATTCTTTCACTGTCACGGCTTGAGAATCAGGAAATCGTTCTCCAAAAGGAACGATTTCTGTTGGATGAACAGATAAGACGCGTTCTGTTAAGCTATGAAAGTAGATGGGAAGAAAAGAATCTGGCCATAGACTTAAACCTCGAAAGCATTATGTTTTATGGCAATCAATCCCTGCTTGCACAGGTTTGGAGCAATCTTATTGACAATGCTATCAAATTTTCGAATCAGGATGGAATATTATCGATTGACTGTCAGTCCATTGACAAAAATATAGTGGTAACCGTAAGAGATAATGGTATCGGCATGGAAGATGAGGTAAAAAAACATGCTTTTGATAAATTTTATCAGGGAGAACGTTCGCACAATGTAAAGGGAAACGGCCTTGGCCTTGCTCTGGTGAAGCGTATTGTAACACTATGCGGGGGGACCGTATCCCTGGAAAGTGAAAAAGGAAAGGGAACGGCAATTGTAGTGACATTTGAAGCCGACATAGTGAAAAAAGTTTAAAGTTGAATCATTAATTTCTATGTTATTATAAGGATATTTTACAACCCTTGTTTCAAGGGTTTTTTTTATAAATTCAATTTTTTTGGAAAGTTGAGGATAAGTTGAGATAAAATTGAGGAATAATTGAAGGAGTATTGTTAAAATCAATGCGTTGGATTGAGTAATAATAATTTCTAATCGAAAAGGATGGAAGGTAATTTATATGAGGAAAATATTGTTAGTTTACCCCGAGTCCCCTAAGACTTTCTGGAGCTTTACTTATGCTTTGAGATTTATTTCTAAAAAATCCAGTTTTCCGCCTCTAGGGCTTATTACCATTGCAGCTATGCTTCCGGATACATGGGAAAAGAGGCTCATTGATATGAATACTGAAAATTTAAAGGATGAAGACATCCAGTGGGCCGATTACGTTTTTATCAGTGCGATGGTTATACAAAAAGATTCTGCCAGAGTTGTAATTGACCGATGTAAAACTCTCGGGGTTAAGACAGTCGCTGGCGGGCCTCTTTTTTCTTGTGAATATTCCCAATATGATGATGTCGACCATTTGCTTTTGAACGAAGGAGAATTAACAGTCCCGGAATTCCTGCACGATCTGCAAAACGGTTGTCCGAAACATATTTATGCAACGGAGGAATGGGCTGATTTATCAAAGACACCAGTTCCATCCTGGGATCTTGTGGATCTGAGCAAATATGCGACATTAAACATACAATATTCCCGCGGATGCCCCTTCAACTGTGAATTTTGCAACATTACCACTCTTTTCGGGCGCATACCGAGAACTAAATCAGCAGATCAAATTATACAAGAGCTTGATATTATTTACAAAAAAGGCTGGAGAGGTGGAGTTTTTTTTGTTGATGATAATTTCATAGGTAATCGTGATAAATTGAAGAAAGATGTATTGCCTAAGTTAATCGAATGGATGGAGAAAAGAGGCTATCCGTTTGATTTTCTTACAGAAGTATCCATTAATCTTTCTGATGATGATGAATTGATGAAACTAATGGTGAAAGCTGGATTTAATACGGTTTTCGTAGGCATTGAGACGGTTAGTGAGGAAAGCTTGGCGGAATGCAACAAGTTTCAGAATAAAAATCGGAATATGGTGGAATGCATTAAGAAAATGCAGCGCAAGGGGCTTCAAGTTCAGGGCGGATTTATTGTTGGATTTGATAGTGATAAGGAAACGATATTTAAAAGGATGGTTAAATTTATTCAAGAGACAGGAATTGTAACGGCAATGGTTGGATTACTGAATGCACCCAAGGGAACATTGCTCTATAAAAGGCTGGAAGGAGAAGGGAGAATAACCGAAAGCTTTTCCGGAAACAATACCGATCTTTCAATGAACTTTTCTCCCAAAATGAATATTAATACTTTACTAGATGGCTATAAGCATATTATTAGTACAATATATTCGCCAAAGCAGTATTATGAGCGTGTTATGAACTTCCTTAAAGAGTACCGTCCGCTTACATTGGGCAAACCCAATATAAGATTACATGAAATCGGAGCATTTTTCAAAGCGAATTTCCATCTCGGTTTCGTAGGGAAAGAAAGAAGATATTATTGGAAATTATTTTTTTGGTCAATGTTCAAACGACCAAAATCATTTCCGTTGGCAATTACCTTGGCAATTTACGGATATCATTTCAGAAGGATATTCGAGGAATATGTATAGAGATTGGGAATGAATTTAATAAGCGAGGGATGAACATTTTTTTGGAAAAGCTACTTGCGATTGTTAGAATTCCTTGGTAGAGTAAAGATGTATTTTCTTTTTAGTGGAAAGAAAAGATATCTTTGCAGATTAACCTGTGATAAAACAGTGAGCTGTAGGATCAGGATAAAATTAGGAAGTGCGATGTATTTTCTGATAAATGCGGTATGAAAAGGGAGGGCTTTATAATGGCAGAGATGCAAAAGAAAAGTCGTGAGGATAAGGTGAAGGTTGCAAATGAGGTGATTGCCACTATAGCAGGGATTGCTGCCAGTGAAGTGGAGGATGTTACTTCCATGAGCGGAGGAATGGCAGATGGTATTGCCAGTATATTGGGGAGGAAAAATCTTACAAAAGGTGTGAAAGTAGAGATTGGTGAGGAGACGGTAGCCATAGAAATATCTGTTGTAGTGGAATATGGGTGTAAAATCCATGAAGTTGCAAGAGAAGTACAAAAAAGAGTTCGAGAGGCAGTTGAAGTGATGACGGGCCTGAGTGTTATGGAGGTTGCGATCAATGTACTTGGGGTGAATATGGATAAAGCGCCACGGAAGCAAGAAAAAGAAACTGTTTTATCGGAAGAAGTTCAGAATATAAAATAGATACCCTTCTCAAAGAATTCTCAATGCTGCCTTACAATGTATAGCTTCCAAAGGCTATGCAAGGCAGTTCTGTGGGGTACTGCAAAAATGTTAACTTTCGTGTCTCTCTTTAAAAGAGATCGATATCTATGGTAACAAAATAGCGAATAGAAATTCATTTATGTGATGTTGTAAAGAGGAAGTTAGTAATAGATTTCATCATGATAAAGGAATAAATAATACTTAGATAGAATTACAGAAAAAGGGGCATTCCAATGATCGAAAAATTAAGGTTACAGTTTAATAAAAAATATACTACCATTTCCTTATACGTAATTTTTACAGTCTTGATTATTTTCCTATTGGCCTATACCGCCACTCGTATCGAAGATATTTTTCGATATATCAGTGGGACGTTATCTTACATCAGCCATCTGTTAACTCCGGTGATAGTCGGAATCGTCATGGCCTATGTATTGGACCCTCTAGTGGATATGTTTGAAAAACTATATAAAAAGGTCAGGATTCTGAAGTTTAAAAATGAGAAAAAATACAGATCCCTTTCGGTTTTTTCGTGTATCCTTTTGATTTTAGTACTCTTGTTTTTATTGATGGGGATTTTCATATTCAGTATTACCAAGCAAATTTCAAGCATAAGAATTGATGAGTTTGTCACAATAGTAACCAATTACATCAATAGTTTTTCCGACTCCTTAAAAGGGATTGAGAATAAGCTGGCGTATTACCATATTGAATCCGGTGCCCTTCAACAGTACATTACCCAGTTTCCTGCCATGGTTTTAGAAAAAATAAGCAATTTTGTCAATGGGCTGACGAAAGATGCTTTGAACATAACAAGTTCCCTTTCCAATCTGGTTTTCGGCTTAATTGTTGCCATCTATCTGCTCTTGGAAAAGGAGGTATTCCTCGGATATGTAGACATGATTTCCAGAGCCCTGTTTTCAGAGAAAATGAGGAGCAAGTTCAAGAGCTACTGGCTTGACTTTGATAATATTTTTTCCGGATATATTCGGGGTCAGCTTTTGGATGCCTTATTTATGAGTGTGGTTTTAAGCATCTCCTTATCAGTTATCGGGATTAAGTTTGGTACGTTAATCGGTATAATGGCAGGCCTTTGCAATTTGATTCCTTATTTTGGGCCCATTGTGGCATTTGCAGGAACCATATTCTTCGGAGTATTAAATGCCCAATTCAGTAAGGTATTAATCGCCATAGTAGTTTTAATTATCATACAGCAAATTGATGGTAATGTTATCGGACCCAGGCTTATGAGCAGCGGTGTAGCACTTAAGCCGGTGTTTGTGCTGATTGCGGTCATTATCGGTTCCCAGGTAGGAGGCGTATATGGCATGGTGTTGGCGGTACCTGTAGCAGCTTTGCTAAAACTATTTGTAAAAAGATATGTTGAGGAAAGATTAAAGAAGAGCCGGCCGGAAGAGGCATAGACAGGGATTTCTCAACGTCCATATGTCATTACCGGCAATCTCGACAGGTGGAAGAGCTGCTATAGATTACTTTCACTATTTCTATTTACAAAGAATGACCCATGTGATACCATGAAACAAATAGCGAATGGGGATTCATTTATGCAGTATCTTAAAGAAGAAATTAAAAATAGGATCATGACGGCTGCTTTAAAGGAGTTTGATAAAAAAGGCTTTGAGAAGGCTTCCATGGTGCAGATTTCCAATGATGCAAAAGTAGCCATCGGGAACATTTATCGCTATTTCAGGAATAAAGATGAATTATTCAATGCGATTATGGAGCCTGCTTATAACCAGTTTTCAATCCTGGTATTTGACCAGTATAGCGGTGACAATATCAATGGGGGCATGGAGTTTGATGTCAAAGAGATTGTCACTGCCATTATAGAAGTATACACGGAGTACAAAATCGAGTTGCTTATTCTGATGGATAAAAGCGAAGGGTCAAAATATCAAAACACAAAAGAGAATTTGATTCATCTGGTGCATGAAAGGCTGCAGTCCGAATATGTACCTCTATTAAAAGAAAATGGAATCCAGTTACAGGACACCTTTTTGTATGTACTTGCAGCTACACTGCTGGAAGGCATTTTTATAATTTTTAGAAAGGTTGAGGATAAAGAAGAGGTTAAGAAGCAGGTTAACCAGCTATTGATATTCTATTTTCATAAATTAATTGAAAGATTCTAATAAATTTTTTTACATCAAAAGCGAATGAGTTTTCATTATACAAGGGCACCGTATAACTATAGAGGAATCCTTCGCAATAATTATTGTAGACATTTTATATGAGATCGCAGCATGGTCTGCAAAAAAGTGGAATACGCGGATCTTGAACTGGAGAAAGAGATTATTCACGGGAATACGGCCTGGAGAATAGGTTCTGGTGAACAATGAAGGCGAACCCCTCACTTTATAAAGTATATAACTTCAGACAAAGAACAACAGCTATTATACCGGATATAGAACTATGACCTTTGTTTAGTACAAATAGGTGCCAATTGTATGGGTATCAGTTCCTTGAGAATTGACCGAATTAATATGAAAATTATTCAAATTCCATGCCTTTATGAAGCCATATTCAATCCTCAGCTAGGATGTTTTATCAAAAACGTAATAATAAAGGATATATCGTATACACTTCTCGATTATTAATATCGTCGCAAATTGCTATGTTCATTAATTGTGTCATCTCCTAAATAATTGATAAAGGCGGCATATTTTGCTTTTGTCAAAATATATCAAAAATTGTTGTTTTTCGAGACAGCTATGTCCCCAAATTAGCCTATTTATGTAATTAATAACATAGAGTTACAATAAGTCACAAAATTATACACTCATTGGGAACAAAAAAAAGTCAATTAAGAACAAAAAACACACAGCACTCAGTTGAATAAAGTATGCTGATACAGATTAATCACATTAATACTTCTTAAAAATACAACGAAGGAGAACGAAATACGGAGATGAGTTTTGAATAGAGAACTACCACCAAAATCCCCGCTATTGACCTCCTCTTTTGCTTACGCTCT
Organism: Bacillota bacterium; assembly: GCA_023419605.1. Lineage (GTDB taxonomy): Bacteria > Bacillota > Clostridia > Acetivibrionales > JAEZXR01 > JAEZXR01. The sequence goes on from JAEZXR010000057.1 coordinate 35,995, forward strand.
GAAAATACGGCATTGTCGGAACATAACTATATCATTGTTATTAGTGCTGAGCAAGTTAGAGGACATCTTGTAGACAAGGTAATCAAGGTGACCGATATCCCAGAAAAGATGGAGGTACCATCCAGTTATGAAGATAAACTGGAACGTCGTTTAATAGACGGTATTGTCAGACTGAATGATCAGGATGTTTTTCTGGTTGATGTACCAAATTTATTCTCGGTCGGGCAGTAAAAAATACAAAGGAGGAGATTTCAGATGAGAAACTTGAAAATAGGTAAAAAACTTAACATCACATTCGGTATTGTAGGCATTCTTTTTATTGTTACGGTTATAGGGAATGTATTGGGAATGCGAATTATGTCTTCTAATTTCTCGTCATACCATAAGGGCCCCATGATTACCAGCACTGCGGCCATGAATTTACAACGTGGGTTGATGGAAATGGAAAAATATCTTGTTCTTTTGTGTACAACAGAAAGTACCGATGGAAACCAGCAATATGCTCAGGGGATGGAGGATGCAATGATCGCTGTAGATAGTGCAATTTTAACCTTGCAAAAGCACATAATTCTTCAGGAAAATCGGGAGCGGTTGGAGAAATTGAGTGCTACTCTAGATGCAAATGAAAAAGACAGAGAAAAAATCGCAACATTAGCAAAAAACAACCAAAACGAAGAAGCGCTTGCCCTATACAAAACAAAGTTAAGTTCCGTTCTTATGGATGTAAGAAGTATAGCAGGAAAAATCGGAGAAGCTGTTGACCAATTAGGAAAAGAATTCTATAACAACAGCAAAACTTCCGAACGGAACGTCTACATTTGGGTTGTGGGGATCGCGTTCATATCTCTTGTTACAATAATCCTTTTTTGCCGTTACATTGTCCGCAGCATTACAAAACCCCTTATAGAAATCGAGATGGCGACCAAGCAGCTTGTTACTGGAGATCTGAATGTCGTCATTACGTATCAGTCTCAAGATGAGCTTGGTTCTCTGGCAGACAGCACTCGCGCTTTAATCGATAAGCTTAATCAATATATCCATAATATTTCTGATGTACTTGGCAGAATGGCGGAGGGTGACATGACAGTTGCAATTACAATGGAATATTCAAAGGATTTTGCACCTATCAAGGCATCTATGGAGAATATTCTCTCTTCTTTGAATACTTTACTTTTACAGGTCAGCCAAGCCTCCACGCAGGTGGCTTCCGCTTCTCAACAAGTAGCTTCCAGTGCCCAAATGCTCGCTGAAGGGGCTACGGAACAGGCTGGCACCGTTGAAGAATTAGCAGCTACCATCGCTGATATTTCCGAGCATGTAAAAAACAACGCGGAGAATGCACAACAGGCCAATGTCATTGCCTCCAAAACCGGAGCAGAAATTGAAAACGTGAACCGTCAGATGAAGCAACTGGTAACAGCAATGGACGATATCTCAAATACCTCTAATCAGATCCAGAAAATTGTAAAAACCATTGATGACATTTCTAACCAGACCAACCTTCTTGCGCTGAATGCAGCAGTGGAGGCTGCAAGGGCAGGCGACGCGGGAAGAGGCTTCGCAGTAGTTGCAGATGAAGTACGTAAGCTTGCGACCATGTGTGCCGAAGCGGTCAAGAATACTACCACACTTATTGAGAATGCCATCCGTGCAATTGGTAATGGTATGGAGATGGTTAGAGAGACAGAAAAATCCCATAAAATAATGGTAGAGGAAGAGGCACATGTTATTAATTTGGTCAATGAAATTGCGGCTGCTTCCGTTGCACAAGCTGATGCGATCGGTCAGATAAATATGGGAATTGAACAGATTTCAGCGGTAGTACAGGTTAATGCTGCAACCGCAGAGGAAGGTGCCGCTGCCAGTGAGGAACTTTCCGGTCAAGCCGAAACCCTGGCGCAGCTCATCAACCAGTTTCAGTTGAAAGGAACGCCTATCGAAACAAAGCACTAGATTACCAGGCTTAATTAGTATATTCCTATCATCAGCAGTGAAACTGCAGGTTTTGTGAAATACTAGGATCTCTGGTATTGCATTTATAGGTGAGCTGATACGAAGATAAAAATAGCTTTAAGCCGGGACTACTTTTTAAAGTAATCTCGGCTGCTTCCCACCCTAATATTGATTGTTTTTCAGCACCTATACCGACACGAGATGGTTTATCGAAATAAAAAAGGGTGGCTGAAGGAAGAGAAATCTGAGCTGTAGCAGAACGTACAGGTTATTCCCAATGATTAGGAAAGGATGGGTGAATTATGAATAAAGGAGAGAATGATATTCTTTTAGAAACAGGAACAAATGAGCTGGAGGTGTTGGAGTTTGTTATTGCCGGAAACCATTTTGGTATTAACGTAGCAAAAGTAAGGGAACTGATCCGCTATCAGGCAGTTCAGCGGATTCCCCATTCCCAACCTGGCATCGAGGGAATTATACGATCTAGGGATGAGTTAGTTACTGTGGTGGACCTTGCGGAATTTTTGAATTTCCCTGTTTCGAAGGATCCTGCACATGACATATTCATTATTACAGAATTTAACCAAATGAGTGTAGCCTTCCATGTTCATCTGGTGGTAAGCATCCACCGTATTTCATGGAAAATGGTTGAAAAGCCTAGTTCTGTAATCTATGGCAGCAACGAGGGATTAGTTACCGGCATCGCCAAGCTGGAGAACCGAATCATTACATTGATTGATTTTGAAAAAATCATGTATGATATTACCCCTTACTCAAGCGTGGAAACAAATGCAGACGGGGTTACAAAAAATCCGGAATATGGTAATAGTTTGAAACCTATTTTGATTGCGGAGGATTCTCCGATGCTGAATAAGATAATTATAGACGCGCTGCATAATGCCGGATATCAAAACATCATCAAGACCTCCAACGGTCAAGAGGCATGGGATTACCTACGGGCTGTAAAGGATAAACCAGATTCTGTAGCTTGTGTTATTACTGACATTGAGATGCCCCATATGGACGGACATCACCTGACGAAACGCATCAAAGAGGATAGTGTACTATCTATGATTCCCGTGGTCATTTTCTCCTCCCTGATCACGGACGTAATGAGGCTAAAGGGTGAAAAAGTGGGGGCCGATGCCCAACTGTCAAAGCCTGAGATTGGGCAGTTGGTTCAGACGATCAACCAGATAATCCGTAGTGGACAAACACAATGATAAACAGCAGGTAGGAAGTTTGAGGTGATGCAATGTTTAACGTTTATGTTTGTGATAAGAACATATCCTTCCAACGGGGGGTGTCGACTGCTATAAATGATATTGTAGGAAAAAAGCATCTTGATATTAATATAACCACTAAGGGATATTTCTTATTTTATGATAAAAAAGTGTATGGTATGCGGTTTTATGCAGGGAAGGAGATGAGCTTTCGATCCTTCATGCTGCATCTGTAGGAACAATTTCAGGAAAAAAGCTTTATCCGAATGCGTCGTTCCTATATCATCTATTTAAAGTATGTATCCTGCATCGCAAAGAAGCATAATTTTGACAAACGGACAGGAGGTGCCAATTGGCATAACATATGCAAAAGTATTCGGACAGGAGTTCTCCCGGTATCTTGAAGATTCAAATGCTGTTAAGATTTAACGGATACTTCTTTTGACTCGGGTTTAAGGGCTGAGGTAGCAGTATTGTTTGGTGATTAAAAGAGTATGCTAAAGGTTATGAAAGCATCCGCATCTCTTTTTTGAGGGCTGGTTATAGGTCATGTTATTGTTAATAACGCAAATGTTTTATAAAAATTTCGGACAATATTTCAGGGGGGGTTTTATATCCGTTTTTTACCCATTCATCAATCATACCCAGCAGTCCACCTTTCCATAACGCCGGAAGGTAGTTCTGTTCCCCATTTTCTTTAGCCATACTATGCTCTTGCCCTACCGCAGGCAGTATAGTTGCGGCATAGGGACCGAAAAGGAGGAATAGCATACGATTATCTACCAATACCTTTAGTAGCAAATGGATTTCTTGACAGTGTTTTAAAAAGAGAATAAGGAGTTGGTGCGTATTGCCGATTGATATGGTATCAGCTAACTGCAAAAACTCCATTGCTTTTTGTTCAAGTATTAGCTGAATAATTTCTTCCTTAGATTTAAAATCGCGATAGAAATTCTCACGGATCACCCCTGCCCGATTACATATTTCCTTTATGGTAATACTGTCATAAGTTTTTTCATTGATTAATTCCATGAATGCACTGCATAACTGATTCTGTGATGGTTTGAGTCTAGGGTGACGTTTTATAGTATCTTCCATATTCTTTCCTTTCTAGAATATTATTCTTGGTTGATACACTTGTATCATTCGATGATACATATTATAATAGATCACAATCTGGTAGTCAATCTTGCAGGTAAGTAGTAATTCTGGAGAATGGGGGGGTAGGGTAACGAATGGTGACAATATTTTTATGTGATGACAGTCAACAGATGATAAATAAATATTGCAATTTGATTAACAAATTGGCTCATAAGAACCGGATAACCTTTAGACTTTCTGCATTTGAAAGCGGTGAAGCATTAATATTTCACCTATCCGATTCTCCAAATCAAGCAGATATAATATACCTGGATATTCTAATGGGTGCGCTCAACGGGATAGAAACAGCAAAAAAGCTGAGAGAACTGGGCTGCAACTCGGAGATTATATTTTTAACCACCAGCGAAGACTACGTGTTTGAAGCATTTGATGCTTCGCCTGTACAATATTTAATTAAGGATTCCACCTCTGTCGAGCGATTTGAGGAGATTTTACTACGTGCCGTTTCACTGGCGGAGGGTAAAAAGACGGAGATGTTTGTATGTGAGTCAGGCAGCGCCCGTAAAGTCATACCTATAAAGGATATTTCCTGTTTTGAAATATATAAACGATTAGTGAGGGTACATTATCAAGGAGGAGAAAGCTTCGAGTATTATGGTACAATGGAGCAGTTGGAAAAGCAAATGCTGGAGAAAGATTTTGTTCGGGTACACCGCTCCTATATGGTCAATTTACAATACATAGGAAAATTTCAGCGACCAAACCTGATTTTAAAAACCGGAGAGGTAATCCCTATTGGTGTGACCTATACAAAACTGGTAGACCAGGCTTTTTCGGAATATATATCCAGGCTAAACATTCATAGGTAACAGAAGGAGGCGAAAAAGTGCAAATTATATCTCTTGTATTACTTATTGTTTACAATTTAATATGCCTTCTGTATTTTAAAAGGCATTTTCCAGAAAAACGGAAGCACTGGATTTATTATGTCATTGCAATAGCAATTAATTTAGCCTGCAGCTATACAGTGGACCTGTTTAACCTCCATCGAATGGGGGTTCTTGTTATAATGACGTCCTTTATGCTGGAACTTAAGCTGCTTTTTAAGATGGATTTCCTGCGGATTCTTCATGGTGGAGGCGCGTATATTCTCATTATTTACAGCAGCAGAGGTATTACAGTATCTGTCTTTTCTATAATCCTGCAAAAGAGTGTTAACGATGTGCTCCAGCAGGATTTTTATTACTACATTATAACTAGTATAGCAATGGTTGTTGCAATAGGATTTCTCCTGCTTGTGAAAAAGACTATTGCACCCGATGAAAAAATAAAGCCTTTATTCCCCCATACACGACAGATGAAATTTATTGTTTCCTATCAATTAGCGATTCTTATCTACATTATCCTATTAAATGACGGTCGTTTTTTTGATATGAACGCTCTATGGTTTTCTATTCTCTATTTAGCGTCATTCCTTATAACCATGGGATTGCTGGCCTTCATCTGGAGCACTATCGTCCGGGTGTCTGAGCTGTTGGAATACGAACTGCATACCAAACGGTTACAGGAGCAGCTTGATCGGCAAGTAAGCCATTACAAATCATATAAAAAGTTCACAGAAAGCTATCGAATTTTCAAGCATGACTATAAGGATATGATGTCGACAGTAAAGACATTAATAAAAAACAATGAAAACGAAAAAGCTGTTAATTTGCTTGACGAAATTCACGATACGATGCAGAAAAATGTTCAGATGCATAAAACCTATTCCGATAATGTTCTCCTGGATGCTATCTTACAGGATGCCGCAAATACTTGTGAAGACCATAATATCAAGTTTTCTGCAACTCTTCATATGCCTGGTAGCATGGTGTTATCTGATCTGGATGTTGTTCGCGTTTCTACCAATATCCTTAATAATGCAATGGAGGCATGTGATAAAGTACCTTATGCTCCTGATAAATTTATAAAGATCAGTGGGAGTGTAAATACAGGTTGGTCCTTTATTGAAATAGCAAATTCATTTTCAGGAGAGATAAAATATCGGGAAGGTGAACTGGTTACGACTAAGAAAGATAAAGACTACCACGGTTTTGGCCTAACAACTATAAAGAAAATCATTGAAGACGTAGGCGGTATGGTATTGATTGATGTTAATCAGGAAAAAAAAATATTCACACTAAAACTTCATATCCCCAGGAATTAACAGTTGATTCAAAGTTTAAAGACTGTGAATCGGATATAGGAGTACATTTTAATGCTGATACTATGAATGTGATTAAATCAGATGACTAAATACAACTTAACCGTCAGCGATTTTGTTAACTTCATTGGGAACAAAAAAACGCCAACTAAGTACAAAGTGAAACACAACATCCTGTAACTGGCTTATATTTATATCAGCAAAGGTACGGATATATGCTGCACCTTACGCAATAGCAAAGGGAGGCAATCTACATGCAATATGAAAATAAACCCTCCAAGTTCACCTGGGAATGCCTTGGAGATATTGATGAGGGTAGAAAAAATCTGGGATCGGATATGCCGGTGCTTATTTACCGTCTGTTCCAGTACACCCTAAAGGATATTTTGACCAGGGAGTATGATGAAGAGACTGCCAGCAGCCTTTATCGTGCAGCCGGACATCTGGCCGGTATGGAACTGGCAAAAAACGTACTGGATCTTTCCGGTGATTTCGACTATTTTGTCGCCAACCTGACTAATAAGCTTAAAGAGCTTAAAATCGGTGTTCTGCGTATTGAAAAAACCGACCTTAATTCCCTTTCCTTTACTCTTACAGTGTCAGAAGATTTGGACTGCTCAGGCTTGTCCATTTCAGGTGAAACTGTATGTGATTATGATGAGGGGTTTTTAGCAGGTATTCTTGAAACATACAGTGGACATCCCTTCACAGTCAGAGAGATCGATTGCTGGTCAACGGGAGATAGAACCTGCAGATTCTCAGCAGTTTTAAAATAAAGTGAGGTGCTGTTGTATGAATTGATCATGGGAGGAGGTAATGGAAGATGGACGATGAAAGTCAAAAAACACTTATGGTAATGCAAAATTTATTGGAGAAGCTGCTATCTGGAAAGCAATGCGACATGTTGGAAGTACATTCTCCTATACGTGAATTACAAAAACTCACTGGGCTGATGAATCAATTGATTCAAAATTTTAATGAAATAAACCAGCTGGCAATTGACCTTTCAGAAGGAAAGCTGGATGGCACCATCCCTACCAGGCATAACTACATGGCTGGCCCGCTAAAGCAGCTTCACTCTCAACTATCCATTTTGAAATGGAGCTTGAGGCAATTGCAGTCGGGTTATGTAGTTAGTAAACTGGAGTATACCGGAGAATTGTTTGATGCCTTTAACGGAGTAATCGATCAGGTGGCAGTGGCTTCCACGCAGGAACCGAACAACGCCGTCTCCGATACACACGCATCGTTCAACAGTTGGCGTTACCACCAGATTCTCCAGGCACTCAATATGCTTCATGTTTTGGTGCTGGAAGTGGACAGCAACGGACGTGTGGTGTATGCTAACCGCCCGGCAAAAGAAATATTGGGCAAAATAGAATACATACCTTCAGAACATATAGAAAGCAAGGTGCTGGAGGTTATCGCAAAGCTAAGCAAAGAGGGAAATGCCTTTCCTGTTCTTCAAGAGATTTATGAGAACAGCAGCGGCACATGGTACCGAATCACGTCGGACAGTTTTTTACTTCCTACTGGACAAGCGTTATACATCCACATGATTGAAGATGTAAGTGAATGGAAAACAAATGAATATCAATTGATGTTGTCGGCAACGATGGATGCGATGACGGCTACCTATAACCGTAAGGCAGGGGTGGAGGAATTGGAAAAAATTCTGGCTTGCACTGATCCATCGAAAATGTATTGCGTTGCCTTTATCGATATTGATAATTTGAAGATCATCAATGATACTTACGGTCATTGTGAGGGTGATTATACAATAAAGAGTATTGCCAAGATGCTTCTTTCATCCGTCCGTGGCTCGGATATCGTCTGTAGGTATGGAGGGGATGAATTTTTGATTATCTTCAAAAACTGTTCGGAAGAAGTAGCAGAAAAAATTATCACAAGGATGTATGAGGAATTAAAAAAAATCGGCCGCAAGAATCCCAAACCCTACACCTTGTCCTTTAGTTATGGTATTGCGTCCTGTTCCAATTGTTGCAATTCTGATTTTAAGGCTGCAGACCTGTTGAGATTGGCCGATCAAAAGATGTATAGATATAAAACCCAAAAAAGAAAGAAATGCTGAAGGTAATTCCAAGCCCCCAGTGATTATTCATATCCATTTTTTCATCTTCTGTATTCGGATACGACAACAATATTTTGGATTGTCAATTACCTGTCAATAAAATAATCTCGCACGTCGGTTGTAAAAACGGTTCGAATGCCGCCTTTACCTAATATTAATACCTTAATAACACTATTGCATATGAAGGCATTGTAATAGTGCCAAGGCCTTAGACATATCAACCAATTTTTATTAGAAAAAAATTATAAATTGAGAACAAAATTGTAGAAATGGAATATAAGCTTCAATAAGAATTCAACCGAATATTTTATAGTTAAATAGTATGCTCTGGGCATAACGAATGTTGAGGGCATATTCTGCTGTAATCTCCGGCATAACGAGACTATTCAGGAATGATCATAACAGGCGAATCATATTCTTTGCATTGCAACCCATGAATTGCTTAAGAGGGGGAATAAATAAATTGATAGAAAAGCTTGATATAGTTGCATCAAAACTGGCGAATTACCAAACAATTCGGGCTCTTCGCAGAGGATTATTATATCTGATGCCATTGATTTTAGTTGGCTCCATTGTACTGGCACTGATTAATCTGCCCATACCGGCTTACCAGAATTTTCTGCTGCATGCTTTTGGGGAAGGATGGTGGGAGATTGGACTGTCAATACATAAAAGTACTCTTCGGATCATGGCTGTTATAACACTGATTACTGTCAGCTATACTATCTCAAAGGAAAAGGACATCGTGAAGTCCGGTGAGGTAAATTCAATCACTATCGTGATAACTGCTTTTTCCTCTTTTTTTGCATTTACAGATAATACAGATATGATAATAAGTGAAAAGGTAGCGGGTTCTGCCGGTATGTTTGAAGCTATAGTCATATCCGCACTGGCCTGCAGCCTATTTTGCTTTTTTTACAAATGCCGTGACCGTGTCCAGCCCTCGGATATTATCTATTACAATGGAAGTACTCTGATCCGGGCGTCTTTTCGTGCAGTTGTCCCTGCTATGTTTACCCTTTTATTTTTTAGTGCTGCAAAGGCATTGTTTGAGTTTGCCAGTCTGAATGGTATCCAGACGATGCTTTTGCAGGGGATAAATGAAACATGGATGACGGGGCATAACTACTTTTCTGCATTAATCGTTCTTCTTATCACGCATATTTTATGGCTTTTTGGTATACATGGTGGTAATGTTGTCATGGACGCGATATCAGGAGCAACAACGGTTGTTGACTCTACAGCAGATATTGCTATCCTCACCAAAGAATTTTTTGATACATATGTTTATTTAGGAGGCGCTGGCGCAACATTGGGACTGTTGATTGCCTTGTTATTAACCGGGAAAAAAAGCAGCGAAAACAAACTGGCAAAGGTTTCGTTACTGCCGGCGATTTTTAACATAAATGAAGTCATGATTTACGGTTTGCCTATCATATTTAATCCCTATTACTTTATTCCGTTTTTGTTATCTCCCGTTGTTTTAAGCTCTACTGCCTGGGTGTCTGTTCGCTTGGGATGGGTGCCACCGATAACACAGGAAGTAGAATGGACAACCCCCATTTTCTTATCCGGTTATCTCGGTACAGGGTCAGTTGCGGGGATTGTGATGCAGGCATTGAATCTGGTTTTAGCTGTATTGATCTATATTCCTTTCGTCCGATTGCAGGAAAGAAGCCAGCAACGCGCCCGTATTACGGTTTTTAAGAACCTGATAAATGAAATTCAATATATTCAGGAGAGACAGCAGAAAACCATTCTTAACCGGCACGATGAAATGGGTTCTCTCGCCCGCGCTTTGATGACGGAGATTAAATATGGACTGACGAGTAATTGTGTTCCGATGCATTTAGAATACCAGCCTAAAGTAAACTACAAGGGCGAAATTATGGGAGCAGAAGCCCTCCTGAGATGGAATCACCCTATTTATGGTTATGTGTCCCCACTGATCATATTAGGCATTTGTGATGAAGCTAACCTAACCAATGAATTAGGAAGGTGGATTATGAAGAAGGCATTCAGCGATCTGGAGAATTGGCATCAACAGAAGTATGACAAAGTATCCCTTTCTGTGAATTTGAGTCCGCGGCAACTGCAGGAGGATGCTACACTGGCTCAAGATGTGAAATCCTGCATTGAGCTTTTCCGTATTGATCCCGGGTTTATAGAACTGGAGCTTACGGAAAATGCCACAATCGATCTAAGTGATTCAACGCAGAGTAAGCTAAAGCAAATAAGAGACTTCGGCATCAATCTCTCCATTGATGATTTCGGAATGGGGCATAGTTCTTTGCTGTATCTCTGTGACTTGTACGCAAATGTTGTTAAGATAGATGCGTCCCTGGTACGCAACCTTACCAAGGATGGATATTACGAGCAGATTGTAAAATCCATTCTTTCCCTTTGTGATCAGTTGAAAGTCAAGGCTGTAGCAGAAGGTGTGGAGACAAAGGAACAGGTGGAAATACTGCATGAACTTGGATGCCAGTATTTCCAGGGCTTTTATTTCAGCAAGTCGCTGACCAGTGAAAAGTTTATAGAATTTCTGAATGAAAACGGGTGTGTACAGGAAGACGCGGAATTTCTAAACAACTAGAAGGTTAACTTTTGGAGTGTCAGAGAATGATTAAAATAGAGAAAAATTCACTAAAATTTAAGTTTATACTGTCAACCGGGACATTACGGTAGGTATACTGATTGTGGCATCAGCCGTGATGTTCATGGTATCCATGAGTTTATTTTGGGATATAACAGAAAGATTCCTTGAACAGTCATTACAGATGGGACAAGTCCGGACAAGTAAATGGTTTTTGGGACAAAGAACTTTTAATTATCACCATAGCAGAAGACATGCGTTTATTTGAATTATCTCAAAAGGACGAAATAGAAAAATATTTTCACCACTACATCAACAGATATGACTACATGATATCCGACTATATCGGTACCCCGGATAATAGGCTTTATTCCGACGACTCTCGATAATACGACGGGGAATGCATTTTTACCTGATTCTGCTGGTAATTTCACTGCCCATGAAAATGACGAGTTTTTGCCCAAAATTTCTGGTGAGAATGAAATCTACATAAATTTCAAAGATTCAGGCATGCAAGTGGAGCGCAAGAAAAATGAGCAGGGCTTTTCACTTGAGAAAGGTATGGGTTACGATAAGCATAATAGGAAGAACTACTAATACATACAACGGGCAGATAAATTGCACAGCCTGTTATTTGTTGGAATTGCAAGTGCAAGGCAGGTGCTTGAATTATTAGAAACTTAGTTACTTGACTTTTTGTGGATATTCGTTATATAATACGACTGTATTATATAACCTGATAATCAAAATACGCTTTAAAAATGGAAGGATAAGTATTTACGATGGTTGCTTTCATTATAGCTTGTGAAATCGGATTTTGGTTTTTTGTACTTTCTGGACTTGTTACTCGCTACATTTTTAAACAGAAAAAACTTGGAGGCTTGTTACTATTATTAACCCCGGTAGTAGACATGCTTTTATTAATAATAACAGCTCTGGATTTGCGTAGTGGAGCGGAGGCAAGCTTTTTTCATGGGCTTGCCGCTATTTACATAGGAGTTTCCCTATCGTTTGGGCATAAAATGATTCAATGGGCAGATGCACGGTTTGCGCATCGTTTTGCAAACGGTCCGGCACCTGCTAAACCACCGAAGCATGGAAAAGAGCATGCACGTTATGAACGTAAAAGCTGGTATACCCATTTGTTGGCATGGGCGACAGGGAGTTTGCTGCTCTATGGGATGGTGGTTTTTATAAACGACAACAGTAAAACAGCAAATTTGTCGCAAACGATCCAAATGTGGGGAGGAATACTTTTTATAGATTTCCTTTATAGTTTCAGCTTTACTCTGTGGCCTCGTAAAGAGTAAAATAGAAATTATATTATTGGAGGAAATAAAATGCCAAAAATTGTAGATCATAATAATCAGAAGGAAATTATTGCGGAAGCAGCATGGAGAGTAATACGGAATATTGGAATAGAAAACGCATCGGTAAGAAAAATTGCACAGGAAGCAGGAATATCATCCGGTGCATTGCAGCACTACTTTAACTCTCAGTCTCAGCTATTAGAGTTTGCAATGAAGCTGGTAGTGGAACGTGTCGAGCAACGGTTTGCAAATATAAGCAAGCAAGTATCTGCTATTACACTATCGAGTGCTAAGGAACTATTACTGAATTTGATGCCGATGGATAAGGACCGAGAGCTGGAAATGGAAATTTGGCTCTCACTGACTGTCAAGGCTTTTCATGAGCCGTCATTAAGTGAAATCAGCCAAGGCACATATAGTTTAATCTACCAAACTATTTTGGCAATGCTCAAACAACTGGATGAAGCACACTTGTTAAAACGTGGGCTTAACCTTGAGGTGGAAGCTAAAAGACTGCATATCCTGCTGGATGGTTTGTCACTTCATAGAATGATTTTTCCGGATGCAATGTCTATAGAACAAATCAATTCTATTATGAATCAGCACCTTGGTGAATTATCAAATGATTGAAATAAAGATGCTTGAGTGATAAAATACCTTATTGCTTATATGTATAGCAAATTACTATGTTCTAGGGGCAGTCATTATACTTTATGTATAGAAATTTTGGGAGGAAAAGTATGGAGCAGCGTATTCTTCTAGTTGACGATGAATTAGGCATTCTGGATATGCTGGAAATTGTCCTGCGAAAGGAAGGATTCCAGAATTTTAAAAAAGCACAATCTGGGAAAGACGCACTGAAATTAATAGAGGACTTTCAGCCACATTTGATTGTTTTAGATGTGATGTTACCGGATATGAGCGGACTTGAGCTTTGTGCGGAACTGCGAAAAAAAACGGACATCCCCGTCCTTTTCTTGACTGCTAAGACTTCTGACTATGACAAATTGGTGGGCTTTGCTATGGGGGGCGATGACTATGTTACAAAACCTTTCAACCCTATGGAGGTTGTAGCACGTATTAAAGTTCAGCTAAGGCATCAATGGATATATTCATCAAAAGAACAGAGCAGGATTTTGAAGTTTGCAGATTTTGCCATCAATAAGGATTCTTGTGAGGTTAGGCAAAATGGCAATATCTTGGATTTTTCTGCATTAGAATATTCTCTTCTTCTATTTTTTGCAGAACATCCTAACAGGATTTTTACCATAGCGCAGTTGTACGAAAATGTCTGGGAACAACCTAATTTTGGCGATGAAAAAACAGTTGTAATGCACATTTCTAAAATTAGAAAAAAAATTGAGCCGGATACAAACAAGCCTAAATATATTCAAAATATCCGGGGATTAGGGTATAAATTTATTCCTCATAAATAAGGAGGTTAGAAGCTATGAAAACTTCTCTGAAAATAGGAGGAAGACTCTTCTTATTAGTACTCGCTCTTCTGATTGTTTATGTAGTTAGCTTTGGCATAGTTATGATTTCTTTTATTATGATACAAAAAGTGTTGTTTCCATTGCAAAATGTGGATATGAAAACCTTTCGGTCCGCTATCCTGATTATATTGGGGATTATTTGTATTTATATATTCCTCTGGTTCACTATAAAGCCAATTCTTTATGTGAATAAATGGATTCATAGGCTATCGGAGGGAAGCTTTCAAGAGCCAGCCACGGATGCTTTTTTAATAGGAAGGGACTCTTTTTTTTATAAAAGCAGGTATTGTTTGTACAAAGAACTTCTGCTGCAGATGCAAACACTGACTGATAAATTAAAGCAAAGTGAAAAAGACCGCCAAATGTTAGAAAAGAGCCGAAGGGAATGGTTGTCCGGGATTACGCATGATTTGAAAACTCCGCTTTCCTATATTCAAGGTTATGCTTCTATGATTGCCACAGATCAATATGAATGGTCTGTAAATGAAATAAAGGGCTTCGGTTTTAAAATAGAAGAAAAATCTAGCCATATAAAAAAACTAATTGACGATTTAAATATTTCATTTCAATCAGAGAATGGTAAAGTGTCTGTTCAAAAAACCCGGGTAGAAATGGTTGAGTTCTCACGTAATATTGTATTAGATGCTGCAAATTCTCCTCGCGCTGCAAACTATGTTTTTTCTTATGAAACAGAAGTAGAAAAGTTTTTTCTTGATGTCGATACAGCCTTGCTTCAACGTGCTCTGCAAAATATTCTCGTAAATGCAATTACACATAACCCTATAGGTACAGAGATTCATGTATCCGTTCAAATTCATCAGCATATTTTTCGTATTGAAGTGACAGACAATGGAATTGGTATGACAGAAGAAACTTTAAAAAATTTATTTCAAAGCTATTACAGAGGAACGCCTACTGATTATCCAACAGAAGGATCAGGGCTTGGAATGGCTATTGCAAAACAATTTATTGAACTGCACGACGGTTCAGTTTTTGCAGAAAGCACCCCAGAGCGTGGAACCTGCATTCGGATTGATTTACCGTTACCATAACATTTTACTTACATTTTACTTTAGTTTACCTGAGAATAAGACTCATGCTTTATAATCCTGTTATAAAGTGAAACAGGAGGTAATAGCTATGTCAGAATATATTATTGAAACCAATGGCTTGACACGACGCTTTGGCTCACATGTGTCTGTTGATCATATTGATTTACGTGTTCCGAAAGGAAAAATTTATGGATTCTTAGGTGCAAACGGAGCAGGAAAAACTACAACCATCCGTATGCTTTTGAGTTTAATTCATCCGGATGAGGGCTCTATCCAAATCATGGGGAAATCACTTCTTGACCACCGTGAAGAAATTTTAAGAAATGTAGGTTCTCTGGTAGAGTCGCCTTCTTATTACGGTCATTTATCCGCTTATAAAAATTTAATGATACTCGCAAAACTTTTAGAATTGCCACAAAAGAATATCGATGAAGTTCTAGACACAGTCCGACTAACTCAATATGCAAATCAAGCTGTAAAAGGATATTCCCTCGGTATGAAGCAGAGGTTGGGAATTGCACAGGCGCTGATTCACAAACCTTGCCTTTTGATTCTGGATGAGCCGATCAATGGACTTGATCCCGCTGGAATTCAAGAAATCCGCAATTTGATGATGTCCCTGTCACATGAACAGGGTGTAACAATCTTTTTATCCAGTCATATTTTAAGTGAAATTCAGTCGATATCGGATTATGTGGGGATCATTCAAAACGGCAAACTCATTTTCCAAAATCCTATAGAGGAACTGGAAAAAATGAATAAAGTCCAGCTTTCGATCACCACTGACCACCCGAATGAAGCATATAGTATCCTTCTAAAAAATGGTGCTGATGCGGAACTGCGTAATAATGAACTGGTGATTACTGTCACAGAAAAGATAAACCAGGCAGTAATATTCAAATTGCTGCAGCCGTTCTCTGTACAACACGTCAGCGAACATACAAAATCTCTGGAAGATATTTTCCTACAGCTTACGGGAACAGGGGAGAGTTTATGATGAAAGGAATGTTTTCTGCTGAATACCTGAAGGTAAAAAGAATCTGCTTATTGATTCCGGTAATTAGTGCAATAATCCTGGTTTTATTCACTTGTATAGAATGGTACTTATATTTTCGTCAGGGGGAATCTGGAGTTTACGCAGGATTCAATGTAATGTATCTGTTTTTATCTTTCACAATGATACTTACAGTTTCTGTGTTATGCAGTATTATGTCTGAAACAGAGCATCAGGCGCAAGGCTTAAAATTGTTATTTTCCTTGCCGGTGAATCGACCGGCATTATATTTTATCAAAGCAATCTGGATATGCATTTTAATGCTTGGATGCTGTTTGCTGATTATCGGGGGAACATCAATTGTGTGGCTTATATACACGGATCAACCTTTGCCCTTTGTTTTTCTGGTAAAACAGGTTCTTGGCTGCTTTGTTGCTTCAATTCCGGTGCTTGCCATTCAGTTGTTTTTGTCACTCCGCTTTTCTAACCAGACATTTCCAATGACTGTAGGTATTATTGGCGCCATTTCAAGTTTATTTCTTGGAAGGGCCAGCGGAGAATTTTTATATGTTCTACCCTGGGCATATCCCTCTATGGCAAGCCCATTTATTAAGGGATATACAGTCTGGATTGCTCTGGGTGCTGCACTGGGGATGATTCTGCTCTGGGCAGGAGCTATGAACTATCGTTCGATGACAAAATAAAGATAGTGTAAAGTAGCGTATGAAAAACGCTGCCTGGCATTATCAGAAAGTAAAATGCACCTTGAAAAGTGAAAAATGTACCACTGTACCGCATTTATTCCACGGTCCTCTTGACAATGAGCCTCTG
>JAEZXR010000062.1 GCA_023419605.1 Bacillota bacterium
ATGGATGATTGCTGGGAATATCCGATAAAAAGGACTTCCTGGCAGGACAGAGTTCAGATTCTCTATTTGATATACCCTGAAAACGCGTCTTGTAGCCTATCAATGCATTTCAGGGACAAACTTTATAATTCCTGTCGAATACGTCTATGCCGCAATGGCATATTTTAAAAAATCTCTTATGAGATTTCTGAGAAAAGATAAATTTCATGCGTTTGCCGTGTAGTAAAATATCCACCCGGTTGACACCTATACAGAATGATATATAATGGTACTAGACTAAAAAGGAGTTGAATTTCTGATGAAGCTTTCGCGGGAGTTTTATGAAAGGGATGGGCTTACGGTTGCCAAAGAGCTGCTTGGAAAATACCTCGTCCATAGCACGCAGGAAGGAACAACCGTGGGAAAAATTGTTGAGGTAGAAGCCTACATCGGCCCCGAGGATGCTGCCGCCCACATGTATAAAGGGTTGCGGACCAGCCGGACCGAAGTGGCCTTCGGACCGGGGGGACATGCCTTTGTATATTTGATTTACGGTATGTACTATTGCTTTAATATCGTCACCAATATAGCGGAAAAACCGGAGGCTATACTCATTCGCGCGCTGGAGCCGGTAGAGGGTCTTGATCTGATGAAAAAGCGCAGGAAGACGGAGGCCGTAAAAAACCTTTGCAGCGGACCGGGGAAACTTTGCATGGCCATGGCCATTACCAAGGAGCACAATGCCGTGGGTTTGTGCGGGGATGAATTGTACCTGCTGGACCAGGAGCGTGTGCCGGAAAAGGACATCCTGTCTACACCCCGGATCAATATCGATTATGCGGGAGCGGCGAAAGACTATCCCTGGAGATATATCATAAGAGAAAACCCCTTTGTTTCAAAGCGGACATAAGGATATAGAGAGATGAAGCTATACTTGCTCTTTTCAAAAAGCCTCCTCTCGCCTGATGCTTTCATGTGAATTTCTAGCAACCGCTTTATGGCGGAACTGCTTTGGAGAAATACTTTTATAGTGCTTAAACTGTTGGATAAAATAGCTGGAGTTGGAAAACCCGGTGTCGAGAGCTACCTGGGTAATATTCAAATCCGTTGTGAGAAGCAGTTTTTCTGCCTCGGTGATTCGTATATAATTCAGGTAATCGGTGAAGGTTTTTCCCATAATGGCTTTAAACTGCCTGGAGAAATAGCTGTAGCTCAGGTTGCACATCCGGGCGACGGCTTCTGCCGTTACGTCCTGCATATAGTTCTGGTCCAGATAATCAAAGACCTTTTGCAGCATTTGCATATCATTTTCCTTGAGAGGATGGCTCACAACATCCAAACTAACCCCCTTTTTCTCCCAATTCCGTAGAATCCACAAAAAAATCCTGCAGATATGCGTACGGACTGCCAGTTCAAACCCGTACTTCTTACTGTCAAATTCCGCATAGATCTCCTTGATTAAGTCAGGGATCGGTGTTTCCTTAATCTCCTGTTTTGAAAATACCTTTTGAGGGGAAGCCTTTGCCATGGTAAAAGGCAGTACGTATTTTGACTCGAAAACGGTTCTGGAAGTCGTATAGAGAACTTCGGGATCGAATTTTACTACGATGTATTTTACGTCCTCACCGACATCGGCCGTGATGGAATGAACCTCCCGGGCATTGATCAGGACAAGATCCCCTTCATTAAAGCTGTAACACTTTCCTCCCAGAAAAACGCTGGCTTTACCGGAGAGTGAAAACAACATTTCGATGTAATAATGCCAATGGGCATCTACCGCTATACCCTTCCCGGCGCTTTGCTGCGTATGACAGCCAAAAGGGCAGGATAAAGCGTCATAAGTGGGCATTACAGGCTCAAAATAAGGTTCGGTCATAAAGTACTCCTGATTTTACAATGACAAATTTTTAATATTTTCTTGATAGTTTAATTATATACCATTTACCTGTACTATGGTAAGTTATTTTTGTAGGAAGGTTTACTTTGAGGGCAGGGAAAGACCCGATTGCCTGTGGAAAGGATGGGGTTTTATGGAGAAAGTAGCATTACAGTTATATTCAATTAAAGAACTTACACAGACTGATTTTACCGGTACACTGGAAAAGGTGGCGAAGATCGGCTATGATGGCGTGGAGTTTGCCGGGTATTTTAATACTCCGGCCCGGGAACTGAAAAAAGTCCTGGATGGCTTGGGGTTGAAGGCGGCAGGCAGCCATGTGGGGATTGAAAGCCTGAAGACGGAGCTGGAGGCACTGCTGGAATATTCATTGGAAATCGAAAGTTCCTACCTTATCTGCCCCTCTCTTCCGAAAAATATGAGGGAGAGCGTGGATGACTACAAAAGGACGGCGGAACTCTTCAATACCATCGGACAAAAGTGCAAGAGCCAGGGGATTCGCTTCGGCTATCATAATCATGAATTCGAGTTTGAGAAATTCGGCAGCGAATTCGGCCTGGATTTGCTGGTGGCCCATACGGAGCCCGAGCATCTTTTCATCGAGCTGGATACCTTCTGGGTTGAGTTCTCCGGGAACAGATCGGTAGACTTCATTGAAAAATATAAGGAGCGCTGCTCTATCCTGCATATCAAGGATATGAAAAGCCTGGAAGAAAAGAAGAATACGGAGATCGGAAAGGGAATCATGGACTTCCCCGCTATCGTGTCCGCAGGCAAAAAATGGGGGACCCAGTGGTATACCGTAGAACAGGAAGCTTTCGAAATACCGCAGCTGCAAAGCATCGAAGAAAGCCTGCGGTACTTGAAAGGAATTCTATAGCCGTTCCGGGGAACACAGAGTGGAGGATACAATGAAACTTGGAATTATTGGACTGCCCAAAGAAGATAGCTTCATAAGGGCGCAGCAAAAAGGACTGGATTGTATTAACCGGGGTATGATACGGAAGCCTTTTTTCAGGACGCTGTAAATAAATTTTTAGAGGAGGATCATTTTATGGCTGGAGAAAATAGTGTGAAAAAATTAAAGGTCGCGATTATCGGCTGCGGCGGTATTGCCAATGGAAAGCACATGCCAAGTCTTTCAAAGCTGAACACCGTTGAATTGGCTGCATTTTGCGATATTATTGAGGAACGGGCAGTGGAAGCGGCTAAAAAATATGGTGCGGAAGGAGCCAGGGTCTATTCCGACTATAAGGAATTATTAAAGGATGAAAGCATTGATGTAGTCCATGTGTGTACACCAAACCGGTCCCATTCCTTTATTACCGTGGATGCACTGGAAGCAGGCAAACATGTATTGTGTGAAAAACCCATGGCAAAATCCGCAGCAGAGGCCAGAAAGATGCTGGAAGCTGCCAAAAGAACGGGTAAAAAGCTTACCATCGGCTACAATAACCGTCACAGGCCCGATTCCGTACACCTGAAAAAGGCTTGTGACAGAGGCGATCTGGGAGAAATCTACTTTGCAAAAGCACACGCCATCCGCAGGCGTGCCGTTCCCACCTGGGGAGTATTCCTCAATGAAGAGGAGCAGGGCGGCGGTCCGCTGATCGATATCGGAACCCATGCCCTGGACCTGACCCTGTGGCTGATGAACAACTATAAGGTAAAGAGCGTTATGGGCAATGTCTACCATAAGCTGGGAAGCAAAAAGGATGCTGCCAATGCCTGGGGCCCCTGGGACCCGGAAAAGTTTACAGTGGAGGATTCCGCCTTCGGGTTTATTACCATGGAGAACGGGGCAACCATCGTACTGGAATCCAGTTGGGCGCTGAATATTCTGGATGTTCTTGAAGCGAAGGCAACCCTTTGCGGAACGGAGGGCGGCGCCGATATGCGGGATGGGCTGAATATCAACGGCGAAGACTTTGGCAGGCTGTATACGACCAAAGCGGAATTGGGCTCCGGTGGAGTAGCTTTCTATGATGGGAAAAAGGAAACCGATTCGGACCGGGAAGCCAGACTCTGGATTGAAAGCATTCTGAACGATACCGATCCGGTAGTAAAACCGGAGGAAGCGCTTGTGGTTACGGAGATACTGGAAGCGATTTACGAATCTGCCAAAACCGGTAAGGCGGTATACTTTAATTGATAAGCAAGGGAAGTGAGGTGACTGTATGTTACGAGTTGCAATGTTGAGCAAATGGCATGTCCATGCAGAGGATTACGCAAAACAGTTACAGGCATTGGACGATGTAAAAATTACTGCGGTATGGGATGAAGAGGCGGAAAGAGGGGCTGAGTGGGCGAAGGAACTGGGCGCTGATTTTGAAGCGGACCTGGATACACTGCTAAAAAGGGCGGATGTGGATGCGGTTGCGGTAAATACACCCACCAACCTTCACACAGAGGTCATGGTAGCGGCTGCCAATAGCGGAAAGCATATCTTCACTGAAAAGGTGATGGCGCTGACGGTGAAGGAATGCCAGGATATTGCCGAAGCAGTGAAAAAGGCCGGTGTGAAGTTTTGCATATCCTTTCCCCATAGAACCCATCCCCACAACCTTTTCGCAAAGAAGGTAGCAGAAGAAAAGTTCATTGGAGACATTACCCTTTTGAGGGTTAGGAATGCCCACAATGGAGCTATCGCAAACTGGCTGCCGGATTTCTTCTATGATCCCGTACTCTGCGGCGGCGGAGCCATGATGGACCTTGGAGCGCATCCAATGTACCTGTCACGGTGGATATTGGGGAAACCGATGCGTATTACTTCCATCTTCAACAGCTATACCGGCAGAGCGGTAGAAGACAATGCGGTGAGTGTCATCGAATATGAGAACAAAGCCGTTGCCATCGTGGAAACCGGGTTTGTTACGGCGGCGAGCCCCTTTACGCTGGAGATGTATGGAACAGAGGGAAGTCTGCTGGTAGGAGGGCCGGACAACAAGGTGCGGCTGCTGTCAAACCGGATTAACTCCCCGGTGCATGGCTGGATTACTCCTTCCCAACTGCCTAAAGCGCTGCCGTCGGCGATCCGGCAGTGGGTTAAAGGTATAACGGAGGGTACGGAGATTTGCTTTGGACTGGAGGAAGGCATCCAACTGACGGAATTGATGGAGGGAGCCTACAAATCCCACCGTGAAAACCGGCAGGTAGACTTCAGTGAGCTTAACATATAGTGTGTAAGTAAGTAAAACCCACAGGAGGAGTAATCCCTGTGGGTTTTATCTGTTCCTTTTAAGAAAATTGCTTGTGTAAATAATTGCGAATAAGTATTAGGAGAAGAGTAAAATCATTTCTGCGAAGCGATTCTTTTCCTCAACTTTCGGATTCCCAAAAGCTCCCACCGTCAGCCGTCCGGCTGCCACCTCCCTCTGAGAGGGAGGCAAGATGCAAGACTCCTTGTTCCTCTCCCGGAGGGGGATGTCACAGCAGTGACAGGGGGAGAGCGGGAAATTGGGCAAAAGACAGGAATACAGGGGCGAGAATGAGTTAGGTCATAACTTCTTCACCCATATGCTTTATTTTACAGGAAGATCTTTTACCGAAGCTGGAGCTTTAGATTTTCCGAACTCCTGAAGCTGTGATAAAAGCATTCCGAACAGCATAAGCAGGCAGCCCAGATAGCCTCTGACACCCAGGTCTTCCTTCAGAATGAGCCATCCTCCGACGCTGGCAAAGACCGATTCCATACTGAGAATGATGGCAGCATGGGAAGGCTGGGCATGCTTCTGTCCGATAACCTGAAGGGTATAGGCGATGCCTACGGAGCAGATACCTCCGTAGAGGAGCGGGATAACGGCCTGTTCTATGTTATACAGAGAAATATCCTCGAATAAAAGCGCGGCAGCCAGGCTGAGCAGGGAGCAAGTGACAAACTGAAAAAAGGATAGCTTCAACGCGTCCACTTTTTTGGTAAAATGGTCGATGAGCAGGATATGCACGGTCCAGAAAAGTGCACCGGCCAGCTCAAAGAGGTCCCCTCTGGCAATGGTAAAGCTTTCGGTGACACAGAGAAAATACAGGCCGATGGCGGCAACTGCCACGCCAAACCAGGTGTTGGCGTGGATGCGGTGCTTCAATAAAATGCCCAGGATAGGGACAAGTACGATATACAGCCCCGTTATGAAGGCAGCTTTCCCTGCGGAAGTATCCACCAGGCCGATCTGCTGCAGGGTTGCTCCGAGAAAAATTACACACCCTGTCAGCATTCCGGCAGGTAAGGCACGTTTCGTCGAGCTGTCAATGGTTGCTGCAGTCTTTGGTTTGTTTCCAAGGAATAGAAGCAATGGAAGCAGAGAAAGGCTCCCCAATCCAAATCGAATTCCATTAAAGGTAAAGGTGCCTACATGCTGTGCGCCGATGCGCTGTGCTACAAAGGCAAATCCCCAGATGGCCGCAGCCAGAAGCAGCAATAGGTTGTATTTCAAACGATGCGTTTTCATTTTTTCCCCCGTTTTTATTTATATATCTGTATCCTATACTCCGCAGGGTAATCAACAAACATGGCAGCGGAATATGAATTGCGCTAATACGGGCATGGACAAAAGCAATAAAGAATCAGTACCCGTGCAACAGTATAGGAACTATGATAACATAACGGGAGGAAACGATCAATATGTCCATGGGAAAGGGGCACGGCAAACGCATGAAATTTATCTTTTCTCAGAAATCTCATAAGAGATTTTTTAAAATATGCCATTGCGGCATAGACGTATTCGACAGGAATTATAAAGTTTGTCCCTGAAATGCATTGATAGGC
>JAEZXR010000065.1 GCA_023419605.1 Bacillota bacterium
GCCTATCAATGCATTTCAGGGACAAACTTTATAATTCCTGTCGAATACGTCTATGCCGCAATGGCATATTTTAAAAAATCTCTTATGAGATTTCTGAGAAAAGATAAATTTCATGCGTTTGCCGTGCACCTAAGTTACTAAGTTATTGACTCGACTCGTACCTCCTGTTAAAATATGGACAGGAGGTATTTTTATGGGAAGAAAGCCAGGAAAGTCGATTCGAAATGAGAGGGATGCTCAAACGGTTATACAGGAATATCTTGAGGGTAAGGGTTTTGCAAAAGCAGATCCTGTGTAAATCAAAAGAACGAGCGGATTCGTAATTTGAAGACGAGTTCGAATTGTCAATAAGAGAGCTTGCACATATCCTAGGCATTGATAGGAATATTATTCAACGAGTGCAACGAGTTGAAGAACCGCCCTCTTACTCACACAAGAGGGTATTATTAAGTATTTGTTCTCATGGAGGAAAGTGAAACACCGATAAACTGGTGCTTTTTTCATTTTTACTTGAATAATTTCGTTCAAACAAATAAAATGTATATAGAAAAATTTTCTACCATTACTTGTCCAAGAGGTGTGATATGTTTGATTATATGACCGCTAAAGAAGCGGCTGAAAAGTGGGGAGCAACAGTACGGGGAGTGCAGATTCTTTACATTGAGGGTAGGATACCAGAAGCATAAAAGTATGCTCCAGTTCGGGCTATTCCAAAAGATGCGGGAAAGCCCAGAGATGAACGAATTGTAAACAATAAAATATAGATAAATAGATGGAGCTTATAGTATGGATAAAAGTTTACATGAAGGGCATAGGAAAAGAGTAAAAGAAAGATTTGCAAACGAGGGACTAGATTCGTTTAACGACCATCAGGTGCTTGAACTGCTCCTGTTTTACGCTATACCAATGAAAGATACAAATGAACTTGCACATAAAATGATTAAAGAATACGGTTCATTATCAGGGTTGTTCGAGGCTGATTCTAAGGATATATGTAAAAGATGTCAAGTAAATGAGAATACAGCTATTTTAGTTTCATTAATACCTTCACTTTCAAGAAGATATTTCAAAGGCAAATGGGGTCAAAAACCAATTCTAAATAGTGTAACCAAAGCCGGGGAATATGCAGTTTCATTATTTATTGGAAGACAGTATGAGAATTTCTACATTATTTGTCTGGATTCTCAGAATAGAATAAACCATTCTGCGCTTGTACATGAAGGAACACTAAGTGAGGTTCCGGTCTATCCTAGGATCATTGTTGAACTAGCTTTGCGGCATCAGGCACATAGTATTATTCTTGCGCATAATCATCCGGGAGGTAGCTTAAATGCTTCACAAGAAGATATTAGTATAACAAAAACCATAGTATCTGCATTAGAGCCTATTGATATAAAGGTAAGAGACCATATAATTGTTGCAGGGGAAAATTACATAAGTTTAAAACAAAAGAATTATTTTTAGGAGATAAGAAGATGGATGATATTGTTAAAAAAGTAGTTCAATTTAGGGATGATAGGGATTGGAAAAGATTTCATACACCGGAAAACTTAGCGAAATCAATTTCTATTGAGGCAGCTGAATTATTGGAAAACTTTCAATGGGATACGAATTATTGTAAAGAAAGGGTGTACGACGAACTAGCGGATGTTCTTATTTATTGTATTCTTATGGCAGATGCTCTAAAAATTAATATTGAGGAAGCAATTAGCTTAAAACTTGAAAAGAACCTAAAAAAGTATCCGGTTGAAAAAGCGAAAGGTAATAGTAAAAAATACACCGAGTTTGAATGAGGAAGAAATATGATTATTTATGAAGCAACAAAAAAGGAATTTATTAATGATGTACTTAATGATGCTATTGCATTAAAAATTTATAATTCCTTTAAGGAAAAATCAGGACATACTTCTGAAAAGGAAATTAACTCATGGAATAATTCCATGGAGTATATGAATAAAGTATTAAATACTAATGAAATTCCGGATGAGTGTGGAGTTGCTATTGAATACAAGATACCAAGAACAAATAATAGAATTGACTTTATATTAACAGGGATTGGTGAATCCAATAATAAATCTGCAGTTATAATTGAGCTAAAGCAATGGGATAAACAGGTTGAAGTAGTTGCTGATAGGGATGGAATAATAAAAACCCAGTATTATGGGGGGAGATATATTGATCACCCTTCCTATCAAGCATGGTCGTATGCGAAGCTAATCTCAGAGTATAATGAATCTGTTAGGAATAAACAAGTAGGATTATATCCATGTGCATATCTTCATAATTATTTTATAAGGGAGAATGATCCGATTCAACATGAAGTTTATAAGAGATACACGTCTGTGTCCCCGATATTTGCAAAGGGCGATGTTTTTAGATTGAGAGAGTTCATTTCCAGGTATATAAGGAAGCCTGATCAAAAGAAAGTATTATATATAATAGAAAATGGTAAAATTAGGCCTTCAAAATCATTGCAGGATAGCTTAGTTAGGATGTTAGAAGGTAATGAAGAATTTACAATGATTGGAGAGCAGAAGGTCGTTTTAGAAGAGGGGCTCTTTTTGGCAAGGAATTCGTTTAGAACTGGCAAAAAAAATGTTTTAATAGTTGAGGGTGGGCCAGGAACTGGTAAATCGGTTCTTGCAATTAATTTATTAGTCAAGCTTACAGTAGAAGATATGGTATGTCAATATGTTACAAAAAATCAAGCACCTCGAGAAGTATATTTGAGTAAGCTACAATCCAATTTTAGAAAAGCATATATAAATAACCTTTTTAAAGGTTCTGGGGCTTACTATGAATCACAAAAAAATGAGTTTGATGCATTAATAGTTGATGAGGCCCATCGTTTGTCTGAAAAGTCTGGAATGTTTAAGAATAAAGGAGAGAACCAGACAAAAGAGATAATTAATGCTTCAAAGTTTACGGTTTTCTTTATCGATGAAAGCCAAAGAGTTCACATAGATGATTCGGGTAGAAAAGAAGAAATAGTCAAATATTCAAATATGTTTAATGCAAATGTTGTAGAAATGAAATTAGAGTCTCAATTCAGATGCAATGGTTCAGATGGCTATATGGCGTGGTTAGATGATGTTCTTGAAATTAGGGATACAGCTAATTTTGATGGATTTGAACTTGACTATGATTTCAGAGTATTTGATGACCCAAATGAGCTAAGAAAGACGATATATGAACATAATAAAGTTAACAATAAATCCAGAATTGTTGCCGGATACTGTTGGGATTGGTCCACTGAGGGAAGAACAAGTGAGAATGTATATGATATATCTATAAATGAACATAATTTTCATATGAGTTGGAATTTAAACAATACAACTACATGGGCTATAGATAAGGAATCTGTCCACCAAGTGGGATGTATTCATACATCTCAAGGACTTGAGTTTGATTATATCGGAGTTATTGTAGGAAAAGATTTAAAATATGATGGGAATAAAATATTAACTGATTTTACTGAAAGAGCTAACACTGATCAATCCTTAAAAGGAATAAAAAAGCTGTATAAAGAAAATAAGGAAAAAGCATTAAAAATTGCAGATGAAATTATCAAGAATACGTATAGAACCCTAATGACCAGAGGACTAAAGGGGTGTTATATCTACTGTTGTGATGATAGTTTAAGAGAATACTTTAAAGTAAGGCTAAATCATATTAAAAAGGTAAATGAATTTTATAAATACGAATTTATTAGAAAGAAAGCAGCAGAGGATGAAGATGAATATTCTCTTGATTAATGAATAAATGAATCAGAAGCAGGTTCTTCGACTGCTTTGCCACTATTTAGGTATATTTTTCTATTTTGAATGAGTTGGGGAACGGTTTAGAGAAGAGGAAATTGATGAAAACTTAATTGTTCGGAAATTCCGAATAACTGTTGCAGACGGTAATCAGAAATCCTTATTTATCAATTTGAAAGAATAACACAGGAGTACGAAAATGATATCAATAAAAAGCACAGAAAACCTTACAGGAGTAACCATCAGCGGAGATTACGACGACCTCTGCAACCTTGTTGATGCACTCCACGAAATCACCATTAATGAACACTCTGAAAAACATCATCGGTACATCGAAATCTCCACCCGCATCCTTGGGCTTTGCTATGATATAAGACATGCCTACCAGGGAGACAGAGCGGTTGAGCTTGTAGATAATAACATGACCGAAGACAAGATGAAATGGCATTCCATCATTGCTCCAAAAAGCAATGTATACTACAGCTGCAATTATCTGTATCCGGAGATGTTTTTCGTCATGCTTGCTTTAAATGCGTTGGTGGAACTTCGAATTAAGGATCTTACAAAGGCAAAATACATATACAAAGAAGCTATGGACAAAAAGGTTATTTGGGATGACACAATTGCAACCATACGTTTTTTTCAAGCTGAATTTGTGAAATGTGTCAAAAACATTTTTACTGAGGCCACCTTTGCCAGATGGATGAATGTGATGAATAGTGATTATACTGGTATTGAAGATATTGCCGGACAGTATGTTGATTTGTTGAATATCAAGTACATAAACATGACAAAAGAAAAGCGGCTTAAAAACCTGTCCTCCATTGCCAAGAGAGTCGCGGAATTCAGATATGACAATGATCATAAGGAGATAAAGGAAGTTGTGACTGAGGCAGCCAAAGAGCGTGGCTGTGAACCGGGGTCTATTGATTTGCAGGGAATTGAGTATCCGCAGGATTTTGAATGGTAGTGAAAACAGTGTTATAGCAGAATGTAAATTTTATCTTTTGTAAAAGAATGTAATAGCTCAGTATAAAGGAGAGGAACACTATGAGTAAAATAGGAAGAAATGATCCTTGCCCTTGCGGCAGCGGCAAGAAGTATAAAAAGTGTTGTATTGATAAACTGGAACAGGAAGTGGAGCAAAAGAGCTTTAAGCAGTATTTGGACAGCTTCTGGTCATATGAAGAAGTGGATGTAATGAGTACGGAGGAAATCATCGATCAATTGCAGAGGATGGGTATTGCCTTCGAAAAAGAGGCATTTTTAAGAGATGCAGAAAAGTTTTATTCTGCACAACAATTATCGGAGAACTGGTTTAAAACTTTCAAAGTTACAGCAGCCGGCAGGGATGAAGATTTTCCACGGCTTGGTGCATGGGTATTATGGGAGCGCCTGGCCCCTGCAAACATATTATCCATGGAGCAAATGAGTGATTTAATTGATAAGGGCTTTGAGTATTTAGCCGAAAATGATTCAAAATCGGCTTGTGATGTTTGGCTAGGTATTTGGGAGGCAGTAAAATATAGAATTAAGCCGGAATTTAAAAATCTGGATTACCTGGATAAACAGTATAAGGAAAGTTTCTTTATCTCAAACTTCTGCCAGGATCTACAGAACGAACTATATAATGCGGGATTTCAAGATTCCAGCTATTTTGAAAAGTGTATTGAATATTGTAAAGAGTTTTGCGGTTATTTTCCCAATGAAAGCAAGTTGATAATTCATAATATGAGAAGGTCTATTGCTGAATCCTATTTGAATTTAAATAAAATTGATGATGCCATAGAGGAGTTTGATAGCTTAATCAGGGATTATCCCGATAACCCATGGAGCTATATCGCTTATGGGGATATGTATTGGTTTGCAAAGGATTTAATTAAGGATTCGAAGAAAGCCAAAGGGTTTTATGAAAAGGCACTTTTGTTGGCAAAAAATGATTATGATAAAAAAGCTGTGGAGGAAAGATTGGAAGACTTAAACGATTGATTTGCTAAATATCAAGTACAGAGAGTTGCGGGACGCAGACTGGGAAATTGACCTTTCGCATGAATCGGGAGAAAGCCGAACGTGCCGTGCGGAGCCTGTTTTCACACAGGCTGGCGTCCCTTGCTCCAGGTTGGCAAAGGGGAGCCTGGCGCTGCGTGAGCAAAATGGTGGAAAACAAGCAGTACAAAAACCTTAAGGAAAAGGTATCAAATTCTGCCAGTATTCATTATGAATTTAAAGGAATTTTCCCTTTTTTGTAGAATACAATAGTCGGGTACATGTCAAGTATATTTATAGGGGAAATTTTCATGTATAAACTGCTGGTTGTAGATGATGAGCCCAGACAAGTACGGGCGCTGGCCAATATAATAAATCAGCTCAGGCCGGATTACGAAGTCCTTACGGCCTGTGACGGACAGGAAGCGCTGAATTTACTGTCCGACCATACGGTGAATATTCTTTTCACGGATATCAGAATGCCTGCTGTGGATGGATTACAGCTGATAGAACGGCTCTCTGAACGTAAAATTTCTTTGAAAACTGTGATTTTAAGTGGGTATGGGGAATTCGAGTATGCCCAGAAAGCCATTCGGTTCGGTGTGAACCAGTATCTTGTGAAGCCAATAAGCAAAACTGACCTGGAGAGTATCCTGGCAAAAGTGGAGTGCGATCTTGAAGACGAAAGATGTGCGAGGATTCAAGAAGAGGAGCTTAAAAAAAAACTGGACCATTCATTGCCGGTATATCTGGACCACCAGTTAAACCGGTGGATCGCCGGTAAAACCAATGGAGAGGAAGTCAGAGAGATTAGATCCATATTTCCATATCAGACCTATGGTCTGGTTCTGATTACTGCTTTTAAAAAACCTCAGGCTTTTTTAGAAGATCTAAATCCGGAGTTTGTACAATATGCAAAATTTTCTATGAAAGAAACCCTTAATACCTTCGGGCATTCCATATCCTTTCTTCCGGAATCGGATAAACGTCAGATTGTTACAGTAGTGGTAAGCAATAGCCCGTTGAATCACCGGTCTCAAGATGTATTGAAAAAAATGAATCGGTATATTGCGAATATCAAAGAGGAATATGGCTTGATTGCTACCCTTGGTGTCGGTGATAAAACAGAGGACATATTCCGGGACATAGAAAAGGCTTTTCAAAGCGCCCGGGCAGCCATTGAACGCAGATTTTTTTGTGGGCTGGGACAAGTAATTTACAGTACCGACGGCAGCCGCCAATCCGACCTTGTACCCTATGAATTCAGTCCTATTGAAAATGAGATATTGGAAGCAGTACGCCTTAAAGATAAAGTAAGGGTCTGTAAAATTACCGGTACTGCTTTTGATAAGGTGAAAAAGTGTGCCGTTGATCCAGTCCGGTTAAAGGAAGATGTTGCATATCTGCTGCTGAATCAGGCCAAAAATGTGTCCTGGATTATGGAGGATAAGGACTATGCAACTCTAAGTACGGAGATCAAAAGGAAATCCCTTCAATGTGAGGAGCATAGGGAACTCTGGCATTTTGCCAATGAGACGCTATGCAGGATGATCGATATTTCCCATGAGAAGTTCAGCGATAAGAACGGTATCCTTATAGGGAAGTGCAAAAGCTTTATAGAGGAAAGATACATGGAGGATATTTCGCTGGAAAATGTTGCCCGGAAGTATTTTTATAACCCTTCCTATTTTAGCAATCTGTTTAAAAGCTATATGGGGCTGGGCTTCTCCGAATACTTGTTGAAGGTCAGAATCCAGAATGCCAAAAAGCTGTTGGAGGCCACGGGGGCCAGCATGACGGATGTGGCAGGCAGGGTGGGTTTTAAAGACCCTGCGTATTTTAACCGGGTATTTAAGAAAGAAGTAGGAATTTCCCCGCTGAAATACCGCCAAATGAATGAAAATAGGTGAGCCATATGAGGAGAGCATTTGATTTCATCGATCATATAAGCCTGCGGACAAAACTGCTTATCACATACATTGTTTTAATTACCATTCCCATATTTCTTATCGGATGGAGGTATTTCAGCACCAGTACGGAAGTGATTTCCGATATAGCGAGAAAAAATGCCTATGAACTGGTAAAAAAGAATACGGAGATTGTGGACGTGAAGTTATCTCAGACCATGGATGCCATTTTCTCCTTCATTACCGACAAGGATCTGGTAAATACCCTGGCCGAAGTGGATACCGGGGATGATTATAGTATCTTGGCTTCGGATAATAAGATTACCAATATCTTAAACAAATACTTTCTACAATCCCAGGACCTATATTCTGCGCAGCTCGCCACAAGCTATTTTGTTTTTGGGCCCCGCTCCATGACAATGACCACAGTAAAAAGCCTTATTCCCAAAGATCGTTTTGTCAATTCTGAAATCTATGCTGCTGCAAAAGCACAAAGCGGTAAAATTCAGTGGATTCCTTCCTATGATTTCGGACAAATGTTTAACATCTCTTATCTGGAAGGAATTAATGTCGATTATCGATATATGTTTTCGGCCACTGTAGAGGTTAAAGGATCCTATTATGAAAATGGAGTCTTTTCAAGTTTGGCCGCCGATGTGGAAAAGCCGGTTTTAATCCTTAATTACAAGGAGGACTTTTTCCAGCAAATCTATAGGAATAGTATTCCTATAGAAGGAAGCTACTTTTTCGTGGTGACAAAGGAGGGGCAGATCATTTCCCACCAGGATCAGACGCTGATCGCAAAGAAAAATCCATTGCCTTGGCTTGGACCCATGCTATCAAAAGAAAATGGGGCAGATCTGATGGAGATTGACGGAAAGAACATGATTGTATGCTATACCACTTCAAAAGTCACAGGATGGGTATCAGTGGCGGTCATCCCTCCGGACCGGCTGGTGGAACCCATGATCCGGGTTGTGTGGTCGTACACCGTTTATGTCGCCATTGCCCTGGCGCTTTTGTCCATTCTAGTGGCATACTTTTTTTCAATGAAAATTACCAATCCGCTCAGCAAGCTGGTTAAGGCAATAAAGGAGACGGGTGAAGGAAATTTTGATTTAAAAATGAAGGAAGAAGGAGGACGGGAATCCAAAGAGCTGATACATCGGTTTAATGGAATGAATGAAAAGATACAGAAACTCATAGAGGAGAACTATGAAACAAAAATAAGGGAAAAGGAAGCTGAGATAACGGCCCTAAGCCTGCAGCTGGACCCCCATTTCATGTATAACACCCTGAACCTTATTAACCTCATATCCATGGAGAACGGGCAGGATGAAATCAGTGAAATGATCATAAGTTTGTCCACCATGCTGAAATATACGGTTAAAAACAGAAAGGATCTCGTACCCTTTAAAGAGGACCTGGAGTACCTGAAGAGCTATACCTTCATTATGACCAAACGATTTGAAGGGAAGTTTACTGTGGAATATGAGATTGACCCGGAGCTGTACAATCATACGGTTCCTAAGTTCCTAATGCAGCCTTTCGTCGAGAATGCACTGATACATGGCTTTGAAGGATTAAAAAAAATGGGTGTTTTAAAAATAAAATGCTGGATCCGTAACGGAGTCAGGCACTATTCTGTGGAGGATAACGGGAAGGGGATGGAGCCGGACAGGATTTTAGAAATTATGGGTAAGGAAAGCGGGTCCATAGGAATCCGCAACATCGATAAAAGAATAAAGATCCTTTATGGAAATGAGTACGGTGTCCAAATAGAATCCGTACCAAACAAGGGAACCAAAGCAACTATAACGGCACCGGTACAGTGATAAAATGAATACAGGGTATTTAGCCAAGGAAAATGAAATCCTTGGCTTTATTTACAATGAGATATTTAAAAAGCCAAAAAGTTTTAAATAATCTAAAAATTTTCATAGTTTTATCGATGGAAATTACTGTATGCTAGAACTGTGTAAAGAAGGCAGCTCGAAAATGATATAAACCGCTTTTGTTTGAAGCTAGCCGGACGAAAGCGGTCTATATAAACAGTATCCGGTTTGTTAAAATTTGGGTCGAGGAAAAGGAGGATTTGTGTATGAGAAAAGTTTTAGTGTTCCTGCTGTGTATCATGGTCGCACTGGCTGTAATGCCGATGGCACCTATCTCAGCAGCGAATGCCATAACGGTGGACTGCGGTAGTACCCTAAGGGCTGCAACCCATTGTGCCAGCGGCTCGCTTTATGGAATCACCGAAACAAAGCCCGCCGACATCACAGGCCTTGTGGCGCCGCTTAAGCCCGGTGTATTTACAAACCCTGCAAGGGCAGGATCGGGCTACCAGCAGCCCACAGGAGCAGCCATTCCGGCTGCGGGGAGAATTACGGGCACCACAGGCAAGGTGATGATAAGACTGGCGGATATTTATCCCGGCTGGCCGTACCGGTTTACCAATATGACGGATTGGCTCAACAAGGTAAAGGCTGTTATTGCCGACAAGAAAGCATCGGGCTACAGCAATTTCTACGGATATGAAATATGGAACGAGCCGAATGGTACTTGGAATACATCCAACGGCACTTTTAATAACTTGTGGAAGCAGACGTACGATGTAATTCGTGCAAACGATCCCGGTGCGAAAATTATCGGTCCATCCTATAGCTATTATAGCCGCAGTAATATGAATGAGTTCCTGAGCTTCTGCAAAAGCAACAACTGTCTTCCTGATATTGTATGCTGGCATGAACTGAGCGGAATCCAGAATGTCTCGAACAATCTGAAGGATTATAGGGCACTGGAAACTTCTCTTGGAATAAGTCCCATTCCAATATCCATAAATGAGTACTGCGATGCAGACCATAGCCTTGAAGGCCAGCCGGGTTCTTCCGCACGCTATATCGGAAAATTCGAGCGGTATAAAGTAGACAGTGCATGCATATCCTGGTGGTTTACGGCGTATCCCGGCAGGTTGGGCAGTCTCCTTGCAACCGATACGGCAAAGGGGGCCGGCTGGTATTTCTATAAATGGTACGGTGACATGACGGGAAATATGGTCAGCGTCACGCCGCCCAACGATGCCAGCAACCTGGTGGATGGAGCTGCGTGTGTGGATGCAGGTGCCAAGTATGTCAGCTTTATCTTTGGAGGAAATAACGACGGTACTATAAGCACCACCTTCAAAAACCTTCCGTCCTTTATCGGCTCCACAGCTTCCGTGAAGGTAGAGAAGGTAGACTGGACCAGCAAAGATACCGTCTCCAATGGACCAACCACCATATCGACCTCCAATTACACCGTAGTCAACGGTCAAATTACAGTTACGCTGACAGGCTGCAACAATAGTTCTGGATACCGTATATACATTACCCCGGGCTCCGGCAGCGGGACTGCGAGGTATGAAGCGGAAAGCGCCTCCAGGTATAGCTGCAACATTTTTAGCAGCAGTACTTGTTCCAATGGACAGTATATCGGCCAGATCGACTACAGCGACAGCTATGTACAGTTTACCGTCAATGCAGCTTCCTCCAAGGCATATACCATGACGGTACATTATGCCAATGGTGGAACCGCTGCATCCACCCATAATGTCAGTGTCAACGGCGGAACGGCATCCTCTATTTCCTACGGGACGACAGGAGGCTGGTTCAACGCCCCCAATAACGGTGCTATGGTGACTAAATCCGTGAATCTCAATGCGGGCAGCAATACCATTAAGTTTACCAAGGGAACCAATTATGCAGAGATCGACTACATTGAAATCCAGTAAAATCATGATATTGAACCGGGACGGCGAAAGGCTGTCCCGGTTCAATATAGAGGGTACCCAGCCTTATCGTATAAAAAAAGTCCAATAATATAAAATTATTTAAATTTCCCAGTCTCCGTTTCCTTATATAATAAAACCGTAATAATGCTCTATGCAATACGGCTAAAACCATCCGATCCCATAGGAAAATTTGAAAATCTGAGGAGGTACATCCTAATGAAAAAAGCATCAAAGCTCATTTCGTTGTTGGTTATTGCGTGTTTGGTATTTGGATTGGTTCTCACAGGATGCAGCGGGGGAGCCAAGACCGATACCAATAAAACGGCGGACCCGACAGCCGCGGCAAAAACCGATTCGGCAAAAAAAGAACCTGTTAAATTGAAGTTTACGTACTGGGGAAGTCCGGATGAAAAAAAAGCGATAGAAAGTGCCTGTAGGAAGTTTACAGATAAATACCCGCGGATTACTGTAGAAACGGTACAGATTCCGAATTCCGATTACAATGCCAAATTAACGGCCATGGCAGCGGGAAATGATATGCCTGATACGGGCTATATGACAGGTGACCTCGGTGAAACCTGGGCCAATGAAGGAAAGTTTGTAAACCTTTTTGATATGTTTGCAAAGGATAATGAGGTAAAGAAAGAGGATTACCTGGATTACATCTGGTATAAGCTGACTCCGGACAATGCATGGGGTATCAGCACGGCAGGAGAATGCTTCGGATTATACTATAATAAAGACCTTTTGAAAGCAGCGGGGGTTGATTCCTTACCCACTACTGCCGAAAAAGCAATGAGTTGGGAGGAATTCGTAAAACTGTGCAAGAAGCTCACGGTGGATAAAAATGGGAAGACGGCGGAAGATCCGGCTTTTGATGCGAAAAATATCAGGCAGTACGGTTTTATGTTTGAAACCTGGGATCAGCCCATTAATAATTTTATCTTCAGCAACGGAGGAGAGTGGGCTTCGGCGGATGGAAGCAAGTTTACCCTTAATTCGCCGGAATCGGCAGACGCGATTCAGAAACTGGCAGACCTCATTAATGTGCACCATGTCGCTCCTTCGCCGCTGGCTGCAAAATCACTGCCTGCCATGAACATTGCCTTGCAGTCGAAACTCACGGCAATGGCATTGGGAGGGCAGTGGATCAATCTTGATCTGGGGAATGCAAAGGTCAATTATGACATTGGGGTGCTTCCAAAGCTTAAAAAGAGTATAACGGTGGGCCTAAGTGGTGCAACCGTATTCTTTAAAGGCTCCAAACATCCGGATGAGGCATGGATGCTATTCAAATGGATGTCCAATCCCGAAGGTGCCATCGAACTGTACTCGGGCGGGTTGTGGATGCCTACGATGAAGAAGTGGTATACCGATCCCGAACTGGTAAAGAAATGGGTGGATGCCAACCCGGCGGCTCATCCTGCCGGGTTCAAGGAGGCCATGATGGGACAGTTGATGACAAACGGAGTGCCCCAGTCCCAATATTATCTCAAGAATTATGCAAAGCTTGTTCCCATTGTTACCTCCGCATGGGATCAGGTATGGCTGGGAAAGAAGACCTCAGCAGAGGCCTTAAAGGAAATGGAACCCAAAGCTCAGGCTGAATTTAAGGGCCGCTACGACGCAAAATAGGAACTTATATCGAATACGGAGATAGTCCGTGTAAATGAACTATATACAATAGGACCGGTAACTGCTGATTTGGCGTTCGCATAGCCAATGATTCTGGGGCTATGCGAACGTGGAATTAGCTAAGTTCCATCCTAAATTGTATAAATAAAAGCCAGGGCTTCCTGGCTTTTATTTAAAAATTGAGTGAAAGAGGAAATGGCTATGGAATACAGTCTAAACACTTCACAGCATGCAGTAAAAAAGGCCCGGAATAACAACAGGAGAAAGCTGTGGCGCGGATTGCTTTTTACTTCTCCTGTTTTATTGGGATATACGGGTTTTGTGTTTATTCCCCTTATAGTCACCATCGTTTTAAGCTTCACCAACTTTTCCATCGGGGCAAGGAATACCGCCTTTATCGGGTTGGAAAACTATATCAGAATGTTTAACGGGCAGGATATATACTTTTGGCCCTCTGTAAAAGCGACACTGCTCTATGTTTTCGGAAGTGTTCCGTTAAATATCGTGTTTTCATTTTTGATTGCCGTCTTACTGAATGCCAACATAAAGGGAAGGGCTCTATTCAGAGGAATATTTTATCTCCCTGTAGTAATTCCTCTTGCCTCAGGGTGTTCCATATGGCTTTGGATGTTCCAGCCGGATTTCGGAATAATAAACCAGTTGCTGAAGGCTATAGGTCTTCCGGGAGGTAGATGGCTGTCATCGGATTCCACAGTAATACTGTCTTTTATTATAGTAAGCCTGTGGCTTTGCGGGAATACCATCGTGATATTCCTTGCGGGACTGCAGGAGATTCCTTCGCATTTATATGAAGCGATTGAGGTGGATGGCGGCAATGTACTCCATAAATTATTGTACATTACCATTCCGATGGCCTCTCCCATCATATTTTTTAATACCGTTATGGGAGTGATAAATGCTTTCCAGACCTTTATACAAACTTCGGTCTTAACACCGGGATACAGTCAGATGATGATGGGACAGCCCAATAATGCCGGACTTCTTTATGTTCCATACATCTACACCAAGGCTTTCAGGTTTTCACAGATGGGCGCGGCCAGCGCTTCGGCTGTCATATTGCTTTTCGGCATCGGGATTTTTACTGTAATATTCTTTAAAATGCAAAATTCATTCGTGTACTATGAAGGAGATGCAAAAAGGAAATGAATAAAAAAGCAAACATTACGAATGTTTTATTATACATTATTTTGGTGCTGGGAGCTGTTATTTGTGCCTTTCCTTTTTACTGGATGCTGCGAACGGCTGTAGTAAGCGCAGGAAGTATTTTCTCACCCGAGATTCAACTCCTGCCTCCCGAGTTTAAATTGGATAATTTTAAGGATGCACTGACAGCTCAGCCTTTCGGCACATATTTTTTAAATACTTTAGCTATAACGGTCATCAATATCGTCGGGGTTTTACTGACAAGCTCCTTGTGTGCCTACGGGTTTTCACGGCTGGACTGGCCGGGAAGAGACAAGGTTTTTGGTGTAATGATGACAGCGCTGATGCTTCCCTTTTCAGTACTTATGATTCCGCACTTTATAGGCTGGAGCTATCTGGGGTTGACAGATACTTTCGCTCCCATTACAATTCCAGCCTTTTTCGGAGGAGGCTTATTCAATATTTTTCTCTTGCGGCAATTTTTCATGGGAATTCCCAAGGAGATGGATGAAGCTGCCTATGTTGACGGCGCCAGCCACTGGAGGATTTACAGATCCATTATTCTTCCGCTGAGCAAGCAATCGCTTATTGTGGTGGGATTATTTACATTCCTGACAAATTGGAATGATTACCTGGCACCCATGATTTATCTTTCGTCCGAAAAGAAGTTTACGCTTATGCTGGGACTTAACCAGTTTATGGGAGGGTATAATGCGCAGTGGAACCTGATGATGGCGGCAGTAACCGTAGTTGTTATACCTTCCTTGCTGCTTTATCTCTTTGCACAGAAATACTTTATCGAAGGTATTGCCATGACCGGAATTAAAGGATGATTGTAGAAACGAGGGGACGGTTCTGCTGTTTCCATGCTATAATAAGGCGAAGAGTATTACTTAAAGGAAATTTTTACAGATATCGGGGATTTCGAATAGAGTATGCTGAAACGATAGAACCGTCCCTTTGTTTCTTAGCCTATTATGCTATATCCAAACCAAGAAGGGACTGGAGGTATATACCAAACACGAGAAGAACAAGGAAAAGAACTATGGGGTCCTTGCATACTCCATTTGGATAATCATGTTCATCAGAACGAAATGATTTGTATTGATACAATGTTAACGTACCAGAAAGTCCAGTATTACTGGGATTTTTTGCGTTTCGGGGGTAAACTCTCTGCAGTGAGGTGCACCCATTTACAAACCTTTTCACGATGCCTCAGAGAATCGTGTAATAATATGCTTTACCAATCATCAAAGCCCCGCCGCCTGTGGGTTACGATCGGCAAGCGGCGGGGCTTTCGCGTTCAAAACACTATGCTGTTTTTCACGCAATAGTAGGTTTTGCAATTTAAATTGAAAATTCTATTGAATACACCCTTAACATATGTTATAATTAACATATGTTAAGGGTGCGAATTTAGGAAGGGATTTATTATGTCATTAAACCATGTGATTCTAGGGCTCCTAAACCGAGAACCATTGGCTGGATACGAAATAAAAAAGTAATAAGGAGGAAATCAAAATGACAAACAAATTTGCCTTTAAAACTACAGAGGGCAAGAATGCCGTGTACAAAGCGTATGACGCTTTACTTGGCAACATGAGAGTTTCCCATGAGGAAGTCAATGTTGACACACGCTTTGGGAAGGCTTTTGTTATAGCGGCAGGTAAAAAAGATGCACCTGTTTTGGTGCTGCTTCACGGAAGCGCCATGAATTCAATCATGTGGATTAAGGACATGGAAAAGTATTCCCAGCATTACAGGGTTTATGCTGTTGATTTACAGGGCGAACCCGGCAAAAGCGATCATAGGCAGCTGCCCTTTGAGGGCTCTGATTTCGACAATTGGCTTCACGATGTGTTTGTGGGACTGTCAATAAAAAAAGCCAGTATAGTAGGAATTTCGTTGGGGGCTTGGCTTGCATTAAAGTTTGCAGTCGCCAATCCCCAAAAGGTAGAGAAACTTGTTCTGTTATGCCCTGCCGGTGTTGGTGCGCAAAAAACTTCCTTTGCTTTTGTGGCTTTATTCCATGCGCTGTTGGGTGAAAAAGGCATTGAACGGCTATATCGCAAAGTGAATGGGGGGAAACCCATACCACAGGTTATGATGGATTATCAAAAACTGATTGGACAAAACTTCAATTACAGACGGGAGCAAATTCCGCTCTTTTCGGATGCCGAACTGACGCAATTGACGATGCCGTCCATGTTATTCGTAGGACGAAAAGATGTAATGATTCACTCGCTGAAAACAGCACAACGCTATAGAAACCTTGTACCGAATGCAAAGGTCATCGTGTTGCAGGAAGCGGGTCATACACTTATCAATTTAGTGGATGACATAGTAGTGTTTTTACGCCACAGCGAAAAGTAGAGACATTTATTTCGACCCTGAGTTAGGGGAAAGCTGAATGTGCTGTGAAATATCTGTTTTCACACAGTCTGCCGTCCAATGCTGTCAACTTAAGAATCTAATATGATTTCAGAATAGTTATGCGATTTTGTATGCAAACAATACTCTAATTAGCAAGTGCTTAATTCTATATCAGGGAAAGCGTGAAATTCTTGATTTCTCA
>JAEZXR010000134.1 GCA_023419605.1 Bacillota bacterium
AAACCTATTGACAAAAATTTAATTTTTTAATATCGTAAAAAGAGATGAAAACTAATAAAGTTTTAGCTTTCATCTCTCAAATACTTATCATAGAAAGTCAATTTACAGAGAAAATTTCGCACTCTCTCCTGCCGTTTTCAATGCACCTTTGAAATTGTACAGTAAGTTTCCAGGCTGTAGTTTTTCGTTTTTACAATTTTTTTGCTGCTCATTCCGTTTCATGTTATTATCAATTTCATTAGTCATAGCTGCTTCTTCTTATTTTTATATGAAATGCGGCACTCGGACAATGCCAATCAAAAACAACTAACATAAAAGAAAGAACAAGAAAGGCACTCCGAATATGAATTATTCAAAGTGCCTTGGAATACCAATAAATTCTTACTTGAAACAGCCTTTATATATAGTACTTTATATACAGAATTTCTTCCTGCAGGCTTTCCAAGTCTTTATTCATACTTTTAAAATTCTCACGCAAATCAGCTTTAATTTCTCTAACCGTATTTTCCAAAGCATCAAGCCTATTTTCCATCTGCTCGTGGTCTTTCTGCATTTCGGCATACAATTTTTTCACAAAGTCCAGCA
This sequence comes from Bacillota bacterium, assembly GCA_023419605.1. Classification (GTDB taxonomy): domain Bacteria; phylum Bacillota; class Clostridia; order Acetivibrionales; family JAEZXR01; genus JAEZXR01. The sequence continues at coordinate 586 of JAEZXR010000134.1, forward strand.
TGATATCCTCCAAAACCAGCCCCCCCCTTTCTACAGCACTCATACTATTACAACCACCCTTTGAATTTTTTAATATACCAGGTCTTTATGGTCTGTGTAAGCAAACAGTACGCAAGCAGTATGCCAATGAGCCATGGGAAATAGGTCAGCGGCAGCGGCTGCAATCCGATGGATGCACCGAAAGGAGTAAAAGGTATCGCTATACCCATTGCCATGATTGTGCCTGTTAGCAGCAGTACGGGCTTTGCTGCCCGGCTTTGAATAAAGGGCACCTTTTGCGTACGGATCATGTGCACAATCAGCGTCTGTGAAAGCAGTCCCTCAATAAACCAGCCCGACTGGAACAAGGATTGAACTGCGGGAGTATTCGCTTTAAACACAAACCACATTACCAAATAAGTGGTAATATCAAAGATGGAGCTAATGGGGCCGATAAATATCATAAACTTGCTGACATCGCTTGCATCCCATTTGCGTGGTACTTTGAGATATTCTTCATCCATATGATCCCAGGGTATTGATATTTGGGAAATATCATAGAACAGGTTTTGAACCAGCAAATGTATGGGCAGCATTGGCAGAAAAGGCAGGAAAGCACTTGCTGCCAATACGCTGAACATGTTGCCGAAGTTCGAACTTGCGGTCATTTTTATATACTTAATAATATTCCCGAAGATTTTGCGCCCCTCTATCACGCCTTCCTCCAGGACCATAAGGCTTTTTTCCAGAAGGATAACATCTGCCGATTCTTTGGCTATATCAACGGCAGTATCAACTGAAATACCCACATCAGCTTCCCTTAGAGCGGCAGCGTCATTAATGCCATCCCCCATATATCCGACCGTGTGGCCTTTACTTTGAAGCATTGTGATGATTCTTGACTTCTGCAATGGCGATAATTTTGCAAATATGGCTGTATTTTCGGCTGCTGCCGCCAACGCCTCATCTTCCATACCGTCAATTTGGCTTCCGAGCAATATATTATCCACCGGCAATCCGACTTCCTTACATATTTTCTTTGTTACTATTTCATTATCTCCCGTGAGAATTTTTACCTTTACACCATACTCGTTTAAGGCCTTGATGGCAGCTGCTGCCGTTTCCTTCGGCGGATCAAGGAAACCAATGTATCCCATCAGTACCATTTCGCTTTCATCTTTTACGCTAAAAACGCCTTCATGGGGAACATTATTCTTTTGTGCTATGGCAAGAACTCTCATTCCTTCTTTATTTAGCTGTTTTACCATCTCCTTTACTTCTTCACGAATTTCCTCCGTCAAGGGAACTACTTCGCCCCGGTATTCGGCATAGGTGCAGATGGAAAGCATTTCTTCCACGGCGCCTTTCGTAACCAGCTGTCTTTTATCGCTTCCGTCTTGCAGCACTACCGACATTCTGCGCCTTATAAAATCAAAAGGAATTTCGTCTACTTTTTTATAGGTTTTCTCCGGGTCTTCAAACTCTTTTTTAGCTCCGAACTCCAGTATGGCAACATCCATCAGGTTTTTCAGCCCTGTCTGATAGTAGCTGTTAAGGTAAGCATGCCGTAAAACCCTGTCATCCTCGTTCCCATGGATATCCAGATGACATTCAAGGACGATTTTATCCAGCGTCAAGGTACCGGTTTTATCCGTACAGAGTATATCCATGGCACCAAAATTCTGAATGGCATTGAGCCTTTTAACTACGGTTTTACGTTTTGCCATGGCAACAGCGCCTTTGGCTAGGTTGGTAGTAACGATCATGGGCAGCATTTCCGGAGTCAAACCTACGGCTATGGAAATCGCAAACAGCAATGCTTCGAGCCAGTCGCCTTTTGTAAATCCATTGACTAGAAATACAATAGGTACCATGACGAACATAAAACGAATAAGAAGCCAGCTGATACTATTAACCCCTTTATCGAAGTTAGTTAATGCCCGCTGTCCCACCAGCGATTTTGCCATGGAGCCAAAATAGGTATTGTTACCTGTGAAAAGCACGACAGCAACAGCGGAACCGCTGACTACATTTGTTCCCATAAAGCAAATATTGTCAAGCTCTGAGAGGCTAATACTCTTTTGCTTATTCACATCACACCGCAAAGTGTCATATTTCTCTACAGGTTCTGCCTCTCCCGTTAAAGAGGACTGGCTGACAAACAGGTCTTTTGATGAAATAATTCTTACATCGGCAGGGATCATATCCCCTGCCGCGAGATGGATTATATCCCCAGGTACAATCTCTGCCATTTGTATTTCGTGTTTTCCCGTATCACTCCGAAGGATGGAGGCTGTTGTATGAACCAATGCCTTCAGCTTCCCTGTTTGAGCGGTATTCCTGGATGAAGCGAAGCAGTCCGCTTATGGTAACCATTATTGTTATAACAATTACTGTTTTCCAGCTTCTATCCTCAGGTGCAGCAAGCAGTACATCCATTACAAGGGATATCCCTGCCAGGAAAATCAAGACACCGATAAACGGGTTAAAAAACGCTTTTAACAGCTGGACTAACCATGGTGCTGCTTTCTCGTGGGCAATCTGGTTTGTACCGTGCATTTCCAGACGCAGTTCTGCTTCTGCGGAATTTAACCCCTCCTGTGTAGTATTCAATGCAGCAAGAACCTCTTTAATATCCTGCATTGAAAAATCCGTAAACCGATCCATTATGGTATTTACCATTACATTCTTTTTGATATTTTTCATTACACACCCCCAAAAGACAATACTTAACTAAGGGTTGTCGATTTTACTTATTTTACAACCCTTTGGAGCAATCACTTGCTGTTAACATAAAAAGCACAACATTAAAACTGTATTAAGAAAAATACAGCCTAAGGAAAACTTACAGCAGCAATCACAACAGTGGAATATACAAAATAGATTTGATTATTGATTTCGAGACATATGTAATAAAACAAGATGAAGTGAAATATCCTGCCTCCGTATACACATTACGCCAGAGTGCTAAAGTGCAGAAGAACAGACGCAGCCCTACAGCACGCACTATTAAAGGTTAAATTACATATATCCATACTTCCACTGTTCATACTATTACCGCCATCGTCCATCCTTCTCACCTCCATTTTTTTACAAATCAAAAAAACCTCTCAACGAATGAAAGGTTCTTAAACACAAGAAAAAACGCTTACCTTCGTTGAGCTTTAGCACTATACAGCTTTGGAACAACCCACTCCAGCTACATTAAGTAAAACCTTAATTCGGTAGTACCTGTTGACCCATTGGCGTCTTTCGACATTTCCGGGCAGTAGCGTATATCTGTATAGGAGCCTCACCTAACATAAATTATTAAGTTCCTTATTAGAATACTCCTATTTTTGTCTAAATGCAACTGTTTTTAGATAAATTCTTAAAAAATTTTTATATAGCACTATTATACTCCTTATAGTTATTACTTTCTTCACTTTACTTCTTCAATCGATAATCAATCTCAAAATCCTCCCATAACGAAAAGCAATTTATAGTTGTAGCAATGATCATAATTATCAAAGAAAATGTAAACATATTATGTTTACTAGCATATAGTATAGTATTGACCACTATACTATATCTCTTTTATAAAGGAGGAGTATGAATTGAGTAAACATGATATCCCAAAATGGACTGCCGCCGCAACGGCTTCCACTGCAACGAAAAAACGGGAAATAAATTCAGAAAACTTCGATGAAATATTTAGAGAAGCTGCAAATCTCTATATGTTGGGAGTTGGAGGAGACAAGCAAGCAGTTAAAGACGCCATTGACCTACTGAAAAAGCTCCATTCCCACGAACCGGAAAATCATGTAGTGGAGGCGTACCTGGGCAGTGCTTTGGCGCTCATCGGCCGCGATGCCGTAAGCCCTGTTGAGAAATTTAAAAATACCAACAACGGCCTTAAGATGCTGGACCATGCCGCAATTTTGGAACCTGATAATATCGAAATCCGTAATCTCAGGGCGAATGTCAGCTTTAAGCTGCCGGAGATGTATTTTCACCGTACCGGTATGGCTATTGAGGATTTCCTGTATATCGCTTCCCGCTATGAAGAGGATGATACCATATTTGCTCCTGACTTATACTGGCAAACCCTCTTTAATATAGGTTCCGCATTCAAAACCCTGGGATACACTCAGGACGCTCATTCAGCCTGGGATAAACTTTTTTCCGTTACTGCTGATCCTGCATATAAGGAATTGGCCGCTAAGGAAGGATATAAGAAAGTTTGATCCGATGATGTATTAAAAACGCACTTGTCAGAACGAACTTTATAAAGAATAAAAACAGGTAAATCTATGGAAACAAAGGTCGCTTTCATTCATTGAAATGCACCTTTTTTCTTTTTATCTCACTTTCGTTGCATTTATTTTCTAGAAAGTGATATAATTCATTAAATAACTTAATTTGAAAGGAGTTTTCCCATGTCAGGATCCATATTCGGTAAAAATTTCCAAATCTCTACTTGGGGCGAATCTCATGGAAAAGCTTTAGGTGTCGTAATTGACGGCTGTCCTGCCGGGCTGCCGCTCTGCGAAGCTGATATACAGAAGGATCTGGATAAGCGCAAACCCGGTAACTCTCCCTTCTCCACTCCCCGTAAGGAAGAAGACCGGGTTGAAATTCTATCCGGCATATTCGAAGGAAAAACCACGGGAACACCGATTTCCCTCATTGTATATAATACCAACCAGCGCTCCTACGATTACTCGGAGATCGCAAAAAGCTACCGGCCCGGCCACGCGGACTACACCTACGATCAGAAGTATGGGTTCAGAGACTATAGAGGCGGCGGACGTTCCTCCGGCAGAGAAACCACCGCAAGGGTTGCCGCAGGCGCTGTTGCAAAAAAGCTTCTATCGGAACTCGGTGTTACACTGTTAACCTATACCCATTCCATCGGAGCTATACAGATCGATACCTCCCGGTTTGACGCCGACGAAATTTTCCGGAACTTCCTTGCCATGCCGGATGCACAAGCTGCACAGCAGGCAGAAGAGTTTTTACGCGCGCAAAAGGAAAAAGAGGATTCTGCCGGCGGAGTTGTAGAATGTATTGTCAAAGGTTTGCCTGCCGGAGTTGGAGAACCCGTTTTTGAAAAGCTGGATGCCATGCTGGGAAAAGCCATTTTTTCCATTGGCGCCGTAAAAGGCCTGGAAATCGGCAACGGCTTTGAAGCCACCGGACTTTCCGGTTCCAAAAACAATGATTTTTACCGGTATGACGAAGATGGAAACCTTATAAAACTGACGAATCACGCAGGCGGTATTGCAGGCGGTATCAGCGACGGTTTTCCCATCGTACTGCGGGCTGCCTTTAAACCAACCCCCTCTATTCATAAAACCCAGCAAACTGTAAATAAGCAGGGAGAAAATATTGATATACAGGTTGAAGGGCGCCATGACCCCGTTATCGTTCCCCGGGCCGTGATTGTAGTTGAATCCATGGTCGCTCTTACACTGGCGGATTATCTGCTCCAACGAATTTTTTCAAGAATAGATCTAATCAAAAAAGCATTATTATAAAGATGCTATAAAAAGGAGCGGCAGGATTGAATTGCCGCTCTTTTACTTTATGCACTTTGGAAGAACTCCCTCACGACCTCTACATCATCGAAATGAATGGTCTTTTGGGCGAAAATCTGATAGTTTTCATGCCCCTTTCCGGCCACTACAACGATATCCCCTTTTTGCGCTTCCTGAAGAGCCGCATAGATGGCTTCCTTCCGGTTTTCAATTTTTTCATACCTGCATCCTGTTCCCTTGATTCCAGCTTCGATATCTTCAATGATTCGCAGCGGATCTTCCGTCCTGGGGTTATCCGAGGTGAGAATACAGTAGTCCGATAGGTTTCCCGCAATCTCTCCCATCATGGGCCGTTTTGTCCGATCCCGGTCTCCCCCACAGCCAAAGACAGTAATGACTCTGTTTTGCGCCAGTTCTTTTACCGACTGGAGAATATTTTCCAGTCCATCCGGGGTATGAGCGTAATCCACTACCACCAGACAGCCTTTGGAATTGGGTACCGGCTGGAACCTTCCCTTCACACCCTCGACCCGATTCAGCCCATCCACAATCTCATCCAGCGACAACCCGGAGCAGTAGCAGGCTCCAATGGCGGCCAGTGCATTGTAAACGCTGAATTTGCCGGGAACAGACAGTCTTACCTTCCTTTCGGTGCCCTTAAAATCCAGGGTAAAGGCAACGCCATCTAAAAAATACACGATATTCTTGGCCTTAAAATCCGCTCTACCCTTTATTCCATAGGTAAGAATCTCACAAGTCGCATTGTTCATGATATAGCGGGAAGCCCGGTCATCTGCATTGAGAATCCCTTTTCGACATAGGGTGAACAGCTTTGCCTTGGCATTCCTGTAATTTTCCATGGTTCCATGCTCATCCAGATGGTCCCGGGTCAGGTTGGTAAAAACACCTATATCAAAATCACAGCAGTCGACCCGATGCTGTTCCAGTGCAATGGAGGTTACCTCCATGGCTACATCTGTCACTCCTGCCTCCAGCATTTCCTTGAAGGATGCCTGAAGCTCAATGGAATCCGGTGTTGTGGGATTGATTTTCTCCACCTTTAAAATTTCGTTTCCGATCCGGTTCTCAATGGTGCCGATAATTCCGGCCTTCCTTCCAGTGGTTTCAAGAATTTTGGCAACAAAGTAGGTAACAGAAGTTTTTCCGTTGGTTCCGGTGATCCCGATAAGGTTAAAGTCCCTTGAGGGCATTCCGTAATAGGTACTGGCGATTTGAGCCATAGCTGCCTTCGTATCGTCCACCTTGACCACTGTAATATTCTCAGGTACCATTTCCACATCACGCTCGATAACCAATGCGCCCGCACCCTCATCCACAGCCCGCTTTGCAAAGTCATGGCGATCTACATTCTTACCCTTTACACAGATAAACAATGAGTCTTGTTTCACTTTTCTCGAATCCCAGGATAGACCCTGGACCTCAAATTCATCCGTTCCCTGCAGTACTTCATACCGTATATTTTTTAGAAGTTCTTTTATCTTCATACCTTTTCCTCCTGAACCGGGTTTTCTAGTATTATTATATACAAATTTTTTACGTAATTTATCGTTAAAAATGCTTAAAACATTGCAAAAGGTGCTATAATAGTACTAGAATGATCAAAATGAGGTGCTTACAATGGAAAGAGCAACCATGGACCCGGATGCAAAAAGAGGCTATCTGAATACGGACTTTCAGTTATTTCATATAAAAGATCAAAACCGTCAGGAATTTGATTTTCATTACCATGATTTTAGTAAGATCATTTTATTTATCTCCGGAAATGTTACCTATATGATCGAAGGAAAAGCCTATCACCTTAAGCCCTGGGACCTGCTGCTTGTGGGCAGCCATGAAATACACAGACCCAGCATCGATCCTTCCGCGGTCTATGAAAGAATCGTGATCTGGCTGCGGCCCGCTTTCCTTGAAAAATACATAGCAGAAGGTTGTAACCTGCTAACCTGCTTTGAGACAGTCCGCTTACATAAAAGCAACCTGCTCCGCCTGGGGCCGGAAATCCCCAGGCACATAAAATATATACTTTCCGAGTTGGAAACCGCTTCTCAAAGCAGTGAATTCGGAAGCCATATACTGAAGGAATCCCTGTTTATGCAGCTGATGGTGCATGTAAACCGGTTAACCATGAATTCACAACGCATCCCTGTAACGGTCGATATAGAATATGATCCCCAGATTGAGGCCATTCTGGAGTTCATCAATGGAAATCTCGGAGATGATTTATCCATCCAGCGTCTTTCCTCCCATTTTTATATGAACAAATACTATCTCATGCACAAATTCAAGCTCTTAACGGGACATTCCATCCACAACTATATTCTTCAGAAGCGCTTGATCTGGGCCAATGAATTAATCCGCGAGGGTAAGTCCATTACCCAGGCAAGCCTGGAATGCGGTTTTAGCGATTATTCCAGCTTTGTTCGCGCTTTTAAAAAGATGTATGATGTATCACCAAGAAAATATTACAAAAAACGTTTATGATCGCGCCAAAAAGGTTTATAATAGAATTGTTAATAAAATAACACCAACATTTTCTATTACTATGGGCTTGTAAAATAATAACATAGTCTATCCTTTTGCTATCCCTTCATGGCTACCCTGGCGGGCCCGCAAAAAAGACTATTTAATTACTTTACGGCGCCTATCAATTTCTTAATCGGAAGGAGCAATCTGGAATGAACGAAAGAAACGGCAGGGAATTGCAGAAAGTCCCTTATGCCCCTCTGGGTATTATTGCTATGGATAGCAGCCGGGAGCTGTGCCATCTGATTGACGCTCATCTGGCAGAGTGGCGCCGAAGTGATTACCATGAAAATGAGAATGTGGTAGCCTTTCCGGGATATCAAAAGGATTCTTTTCTGGTTTCCTCCAGTTGTTACCGCTTCAGCAGCGGTGAAGGAAAAGCGGTTATCGGCGAAACCGTAAGAGGCTATGATCTTTTTATTATCGCTGATGTCGGAAACTACAGCTGTAAGTTTAAAATGTACGGGATGGAATGTCCCATGAGTCCCGATGATCACTTCCAGGACATCAAAAGGATTATCTCGGCAGCCAGTGGTAAAGCCCGGCGAATCAATGTTATTATGCCGCTGCTCTACCAGGGAAGGCAGCACAAAAGAGTTTCCCGTGAATCCCTGGACTGTGCCCTTGCGCTGCAGGAATTGGAACAGCTCGGTGTAGACAATATTATTACCTTTGATGCCCATGACCCCCGTGTACAAAACGCCATTCCTTTAAAAGGCTTCGAAAACGTATACCCTACCTACCAGATCATTAAAGCGCTTCTTACTTCTGAAAAGGATCTTTCCATCGACAAATCAAAAATGCTTGTCATCAGTCCCGATGAAGGTGGTATCGGACGAAATCTATATTATTCCACGTTATTAGGCCTTGATCTAGGACTGTTTTATAAGCGCAGAGACTACAGCCGGATCGTCAATGGAAGAAACCCCATCGCAAGTCACGAATTTCTCGGAGATTCGGTAGAAGGTAAAGATGTCCTCATCGTAGACGATCTTCTTTCCTCCGGTGAATCCATGCTGGATATCGCAGAGGAGTTGAAGCTGAGAAAGGCAAACCGTATTTACATGGCTGTGACCTTTGCCCTTTTTACCGAGGGTCTGGAAAAATTTAACGAATATTATGAAAAGGGCCTTATTACCAAGCTTTTTGCTACCAATCTGACCTACCGTAAGGAAGAGTTGAAGGAAGCCCCCTGGTTTGAGGAAGTGGATATGTCTAAATTCATCGCCCACTTGATTAATACATTGAACCACGACCAGTCCATCAGTTCTCTGCTGGACCCGTCGGACCGGATAAAAAACCTGCTTGCGGATTACAGGCAGTGTAAGGAATTGAAATGAAAATCTATCAATACGTTGGTTTTAACTTGCAGTGTACGGAAACTTTGCTTTGTTTGCAGGTATTTATCAACGTTACGGTTATTAATTCATAGAAAATTAGTAGAAAGAAAAGATAAAAATATTGAAAAGCCGATCCAACGGAATTTATACTGTCGAATCGGCTTTACTTGTTTACATATTTTACATTCTCTCAACCACTTCAATACCTAAAAGCTCAAGTCCTGCCTTTATGACACTGCAAGTTGCTTCCGTCAGCTTCAGCCTTGCAGCTTTCACGCCTTCTTCCGCCGTCAATACCGGACAGGTATTGTAGAATTTGTTGTAGGCCCTGGCAATGGTAGTTATATGCCGGTTGACAATGGAAGGCTCATATTTGTCCGCCGCATCTACTACAGCATCCTTAAACCCTTCCAACAGCTTCACCAACTGGAACTCCTCGTCAGCTCCCAGCAGGCTGTAGTCCACATCGGCCGAATACTCTCCAGCCCTGCGCAGAATGCTCTTTCCACGAGCATAGGCATATTGCACATAGGGGCCTGACTCTCCATCGAAGTCCAGCATCTCTTCCCAGGAGAATACCATATCCCTCTCCCTGCCGTTTTTTAGGAAGGTGTAAACGACTGCACCGATTCCCACCTTCTGTGCCACTTCTTCCTTGTTCTCCAGTCCCGGATTGTTGCTTTCGATGACACTGAGGGTCTTGTTTACGGATTCCTTCAGTACATCTTCCAGGAATACAACATCGCCGCTGCGGGTAGAAAGCTTCTTGTCGGCAAACTTCACCAGTCCAAAACCGATATGGACACAATCCTTGTACCATTCAAAGCCCGCCTTCTTCAATACAGTGAAAACCTGTTTGAAATGCAGCGCCTGTGGAGTCCCTACAACGTAAATGCATTTATCAAAATCATAGGTCCTCTTCCTGTAAAGGGCCGCTGCCAGATCACGTGTCGCATAAATGCTGGCGCCATCCGACTTTACGATAATGCAGGGAGGCATATTCAAATCCTCCAGGTTTACCACCCGGGCATTTTGGCTTTCCTCCAGCAATCCCTTTTCATCCAGGATTTTTACTACTTCATCCATCTTGTCACTGTAAAAGCTTTCTCCGGCATAGGAGTCAAACTCGATCCCCAATGTGTCGTAGATTTTTTTGAATTCCATCAGGCTGAGGTCCATAAACCGCTTCCACATGGCCACAGTTTCCGGTTCACTGTCCTCCAGCTTCTTAAAATACTCTCTTGCCTCGTCCTCCAACTGCGGCTGTTTTTCCGCTTCGTCATGGAACTTTACATAGATTCTCAGCAGTTCCTTTATGGGCTCCTTTTGTAAGTCCTCTTCATTTCCCCATCGTTTGTAGGCAGAGATCAGCTTCCCGAACTGCGTTCCCCAGTCCCCCAGGTGATTCAATCTTTCGGTTTTATATCCCAGGTACCGATAAATTTTTTCCACGGAGCTTCCGATAACGGTGGAACACAAATGCCCTACATGGAAAGGCTTTGCGATGTTGGGAGAGGAAAATTCAACCACCACGGTCTTTCCTTTTCCCATATCCGACGCGCCATATTTCCCTCCTGCGGCTCCAATATCCTTCAACACAGCCGCCATATAGGCGCTCTTATTGAGGAAAAAGTTCAGATAACCGCCTACGGCCTCAATCCTGTCAATGATTTCTCCCTTGTCAATTTTGCCGAGAAGCTCGGAGGCAATCATCGGAGGAGCCTTTCTCATGGTTTTTGCCAGTTGGAAGCAGGGGAAGGCATAATCCCCCAGCCTCGACTCGGGAGGCACTTCCAAAAGCCCTGCAATCCAATTCGCTTCCAGTCCTGTCTGTTCCACAATTTTTTTTGCTATTTCAATTTTAAAATCCATCATCTCTCTCCTTTCGAATTTAGACATCAAAAAAGCTCCAATCTCGATGAAGAGACGGAGCTTCCGTGGTACCACTCTAATTGCCGGATAATGTAACCGGCCACTCAAACGCCCTTATCGCAGGCATACGCTCTTTTTACTGCACAACGATTTCAAAAGAGTTCTCCCGGGCTCTTTTCCTCCTCTGTTTGACTGCCGGACTTCCACCCTCTCCGGCTCGCTGGTGTCAGGGACACAAGGTACTTCTCCCGATCATCGAATTAGCAATGTTTTACTTTACTCTATTTTATTCATTATTCCCAAAAGTGTCAATAATAATTTAGAATTTCTACAGGCTGGCTCTTAGAATCGCTTCCACGTCTTCCTTATGCAGCTTTTTATAGCCACCCAACGGCCCAAACCTTACGGCTTTCTCCGCCATTACACTGATATTCTTATCGTCGATCCCTACCTCCGACAGTGCTGCCGGAGCTCCTACGGCACTGAAAAACTCCCGGGTCTTTCGGATTCCTTCCAGGGCAACCTCTTCATCGGTTTTGCCCTCAGCGTCCACGTCCCATACCCTTTGGGCGTATTGCTTGAACTTCTCCACGCCTTCACCCATTACATGCTTCATCCAGTTGGGTGCCAGAATGGCAAGGCCTGCGCCATGAGCAACATCGTAGATAGCACTGACTTCATGCTCGATATTGTGAGTAGCCCAATCCTGCTCCTTCCCCATTCCCACCAGGTTATTGAGGGCCAGGGTGCCGCACCACAATATATTGGCTCTGGCATCATAATCCTGAGAGTTCTCAATGACCTTCCAGGTGTTCTCTACAGTGGTTTTTATGATACTTTCACACATCCGGTCCTGCAGCGGTGTGTTGGGAGTCCGGCTGAAATACTGCTCGAATATATGAATGATGATATCAATGCAGCCATTAATGGTATGTTCTTTTGGGACCGAGTATGTATTTTCAGGATCAAGGATCGAAAACCGGGGGAATATATGGGTGCTGGCAATCGCCAGCTTTTCCTGGGTATCCCAGTTGGTTACCACGGAGTTTCCGTTCATTTCAGTGCCGGTAGCTGCCAGTGTCAGCACATCACCTAAGGGAAGCGCATCCCTGATTTCATGTTTCCTCAGGTAGAACTCCCATATGTCGATATCCGTTTTGGCTCCCACAGCCATACCTTTGGCAGCGTCAATAACGCTGCCTCCACCTACTGCGAGAATAAAATCGACTCCATTTGCCTTACAGATCTCAATTCCTTCACGGACGGAGCTGACCCTGGGATTGGGCTGGACACCGCTGACTTCAAACACCTTACAGGATGCCTTTTCCAGTTCCTGCAGCACGCGGTCGTAAAGTCCCGTTTTCTTTACACTTCCGCCGCCTGTAACCAAAAGTATGTTTTTCCCATAACGGGAGACTTCAGCTCCAAGTTTGTCCAGGGAACCTTTTCCGAATATAATCTTCGTCGGATTATAGAATTCAAAATTTAACATAGTTGTTTTCTCCTCTTAAAATTTTATTATATTTTTATAGTATTACCCATATTTTGCCCCTACCTATCAGCCTGTTCATTCATTTGCATTTCGTTAACAAGCGTACTTATACTGGAGCTTCCTGAACTTCCCTATACTGTTCCGGTATGTATTTAACCAGTGCAAAGTTTTTTGCAATCTGCTCGGTCTCCAGCAGCTTTCCGCTTTCAAATTTTGCAATCCGATTCCTCCATATCTCATTTTTTCTGTAATAACTTTCGCCAATCTTTAAAAACTCATGCTCCTTTTCATAAACATGGTATGCATAGTCCAGCTCTTCACTGATGCGCAGTTCTCCTTCCAGGCATTTCTCCGATACCCACAGGTTGATTTGAAAGGCATACGGCGTCGTGTTTGTAACCTGGTAATCAATATAATTGTAAAAGATGGTAGCACCGCTTCCAAAGGGCAGCACCCTGCCCTCATCAGGGAAGGGATCAAAGCTGTGGTGGTGACGCTCGGTCACTGTCAACGGACTGTGCAGCACCAGCCAGTGAATCAGGTTTGCAATCTGGCAAAGCCCTCCCCCAATCCCAGCCCTGGCCTCACCGTAGGAAAGCTCCATTCCCGGCAGGTATCCCTTCCTTTTGGTAGGCCTGCCTACCAATTTGCAGAAAGAGAAGGTCTCCCCGGGTTTTATAAGAATGCCATCCAATTTCCTTATAGCAATTTTCAGATTCTCGACCTTGTTGTATTGCAGTTGGATATCACTGCACCCCAGCTTTCGAATCAGCACCGATTGATGCTTCTTCACTCTATAGGGTAGTTTATCCTCTGACCTTTTGACTGCGTAACGTTTCCCGCCAAAATACCAGGCAAGGCACCGTTTAATCCGCTTTTCCCAAACGGACAAAAAATACAAAACCGGGTGTTTTTGGCTTAGAAGCTGCTTTCCCACTTAAAACCACTTCCAATAATTAGTATATTCTTATATAATAGCGCACACAGGCCTCTCTTGCAATGGAATGGATTGCTTGTAATATAGATGTAATAAACCATGGGACTTTTACTGCATAGGAAAACAGGAACTTCTACATATTGGGAAGTTCCTGTTTTTATACGTTATCCTGACATTTGATTGTTATTCCCTGTAACTGAAGGCAGCCTGGCAAAGCGTTTATCCAGCAAGCCTTTTGCCATTTTCGCTGCTGTACGCCCTACTTCCTGGAAAGGCCTTTCCACCCAACGGTACGTTAAGTATGGAAGCGACAAACTCAGAATAAGGCTGATAACCCAGGGCGCCTTTACCGATTTGGACCCTGGATATATTAAGGAGGTCACTGTCATCAGTATGGGAAAATGCAGCAGATAAAAGCTGTAAGAAATATCTCCCAGATACTTCAGCGGTGCCAGGGAGAGTATGGAGGAAAGCTGCTGCCGCGAGATTACCAGTAAGATGATCAGTGCCACACCGAAGCCAATGACAAAGTTTTGGCGGGTATAGTTGATGTGCGGCAGTTCAGGCACACTATACCGGAACGTATAGAGAACAATACTCACAGCGCCGATCACCAGGCACACCCATACAGGCAATTTGCGGAACCAGTCAACCAGCGTTTGACGGAACCGGGCGATGAGTCCTCCCAATATAAATAAGGGTATGTAGGAAAGAATATCACTTTTGGTTATTTCATATAGGACAACAAACACCACAAAGAAAGCCGCTGCCACCCAAAGTGTTTTTATCCTTCGTATCACAGGTATGATAAACGGAAATACCAGGGATACCTTCATTTCCACCACTAGAGACCAGATAATGGGGTCAATCTGTCCCATGGAATATTTCGGGCCGATCATTATCATATGCTTGACGACGGAGGACCAGGTCAGATGCTCATTAGGCCAGTCCCAGAACTGGGTCATGAACGCACTCAGTCCGTTCAAGCCCCCCATACGGAATATATAGAATTTGAGTAAAATGCTGATGGCCAACGCCGCATAATACGCGGGGTAGATACGGAAGATTCGACGAATAATGAAGGGAATAAAATCAACGGGTTTTTCTTTTTCACCTACATAGGGCAATGCCAGAACAAATCCGCTGAGGACGAAAAACAAGACCACGGCTGCCGATCCATCCCAGAAGATATGTAATACGGATTTTTCAATCAAGCTGGCATACGGTCTGTCCTTCAGATTAATCATGCTCAATGCATGGGAAAAGAACACGGCGAGTGCTGCCAGCCCCCGAAGGCTGTCCAGCTCGATGTATCTTTTGTTCAATGAGCTGTTTACTGGATTCAAATGTAAAACCCCCAAAAAAACTCAGTTTACCGGGTCAGAACCATCTTATTCCGGCAAACTGAGTTTATCATAATTTGAACTATTGCACAAGCAGATTAAGTGCCTGCAAGCTCTTATCGGTCATATTGGATAAAGAAGTTTTAGGAAGTGTTTTCCTGGCTTACTCACCATACAAATAACTATGTTTTTTACAACCTTCTATAGCATCTTTACCAACCGAAGATTGATTTGCTGCAGAAACTCCTCCGTATTCACTACGGTTTTCTCTTTAACTTCCGATAACTCCGCCAGGTCCTTCGTCATGACACCCTCTTCAATGGTTTGAATGGAGGCTGCTTCCAGTTTGTTTGCAAACTCTACCAGCTCACTGATCCCATCCAGTTCCCCACGTTTTTTCAGGGCTCCCGTCCATGCAAAGAGCGTAGCCATGGAGTTGGTAGAAGTCTCCTTCCCTTTCAAATGCTTGTAGTAATGCCGCTGTACCGTTCCATGAGCCGCTTCGTACTCATAATGTCCTTCGGGAGAAACCAGTACGGAGGTCATCATAGCCAGGCTTCCAAAAGCAGTCGCTACCATGTCCGACATGACATCTCCGTCGTAATTCTTGCAGGCCCAGATCATGCCGCCTTCCGACCGCACCACACGGGCCACGGCGTCATCAATGAGGGTGTAAAAGTATTCGATTCCCGCCGCTTTAAACAGATTTGCAAATTCCTTATCAAAAACCTCCTGAAAGATATCCTTGAAGGTATGATCATATTTCTTTGAGATAGTATCCTTGGTAGCAAACCACAAACCCTGCTTCTGGTCCAGTGCATAATTAAAGCAGGCTCTGGCAAAGCTGGTGATGGAGTCATCCAGATTATGCATTCCCAGGAGAATACCCGGTCCTTTGAATTCATGGATGGTTTGTTTTGTCACTTCTCCATTTGCTGCCGTAAACATCAATTCTGCCGTTCCCGGTCCTTCCACCCTGTACTCCACATCTCTGTACACATCGCCATAAGCATGCCTCGCAATGGTTATGGGCTTTTTCCAGGTCCGCACAAAGGGTTTGATACTGTCAACGATGATGGGGGCCCGGAACACCGTACCATCCAGAATGGCCCGGATGGTCCCATTAGGGCTCTTCCACATCTGTTTCAGGTTGTATTCCTTTACCCGGTCTGCATTAGGAGTGATGGTAGCACATTTGACCGCAACTCCATATTTTTTGGTGGCCAGCGCGGAATCTACCGTAACCTGATCGTTGGTCTGATCCCTGTATTCCAATCCCAGATCGTAATACTCCGTTTTCAGGTCTATGTAAGGCTCAAGCAATATATCCTTAATCATCTTCC
Source organism: Bacillota bacterium (assembly GCA_023419605.1). Lineage (GTDB taxonomy): Bacteria > Bacillota > Clostridia > Acetivibrionales > JAEZXR01 > JAEZXR01. The sequence goes on from JAEZXR010000134.1 coordinate 16,955, forward strand.
AGATGATCCTTGTCATCTCGTCTCCGTCCATTTCCACCAACGGAACCTTCATCTTGATTTTATCTGCCATAAATATCCCCCTCACACAATCTACATATTCTCTGATATTTCTATTGTAAATCAGATTTTGGCAATAATCAAGAAAAACTTGAATACATGTATACATGTTTTTAAGTTGTATATTTATATCCTTATACTGCATACTAAAAACAAATGCGGCATACCCGTTTTGTGTGCACTTGTACTTTTCAAATAAAATGAAAAAATGCCCGGGTTCTCGCTAGACCCCCCAGGCATCCTATCATTCAGTATTATTTTACAAGAACTTTTTTTGAAAGCAGTGCAGTTAATGCATAGCCTGCCACCGCGCTGGCTCCCCCCTGTACAAGATTCAGCGGCAGCTCCGCCCAGGCAGCCGTCCATCCAAAGCCACTGTCAAAGGCACCCAACAGAAATGCCTCCGCCGCAAAATAGCCAGCCACCATAATAATGACACCCGCTACAACAGCCATGATACGTGTGGCTTGGCTGCCAAGACTCCCAGCATCCTTATCTCCGATAAATCCTGTCACATACCCCTCGATTCCTTTGACGATAAAGGTCACCGGGATAAACAAAAAAGCACCTGCCGCCAGGTCCGCCAGGGCAGAACCCACAGCACCTGCAATAAAACCGGTTTTTCTGCCGAGAAGCAGGGCTGCAGACAGGATCGCAGCATCGCCCAGGTTAATATATCCGGGCGGTATGGGGCCCGGGAAGCGGGTAAAGTATGTGGTCAGAAACACCACTGCTATCATAAGACCATTAAGGACAATTTTTTTCGTTGAAGCATTTGTCATAGGAAGTCCCCCTCACAAACTGTATCGATACACACCAGCAACCGTATCGAATAATTTTTGATATTTTACGGCGGACACCTCCAATTGTCAAGAGCTTTTTTAAGAATTATTTATGTTTATTGTCTAGTACTCTTTGGGAATTATTCGTATAATGAGTAAAATGTATTCCAACTCATCCCTACCTCTCTTTTGCAGGAGAATATCCTGGGATGAATTGAAAATCTCATAGGAAAGGACGCAAAATCATGTGGTATCACAATAAGTTTTTTAAATACGGAGTTTCTTTTCTGCTTTTACTGCTCATCATTTTCATGCTGGGTAAGATTGACTTCTTCCTTGCACCCATGCGGGCCTTTATTGCGAACATTATCATTCCCATTATTATCGCAGGCCTGCTAACATACCTTTTAAGGCCTTTGGTCGCATTGCTGGAAAGATTTAAACTTCCCAGAACTGCAGCCATTCTTCTTTCCTTTGTGCTGCCCATTCTTCTTCTCTCGGTTATCGCCGCCTATACCGGCAGCATTATAACAAAACAGTTTACAGAGTTAACCAATGATCTGCCAAGGATTATAAACCTGGCTAAGCAAAAGGCAGATGAAACCATCGATTACAGTTGGTTTCAATACCTTCCCGATTTGAGGCTGGAAGAAAAGCTGGCAAGCTTCCTGGGGACTGCTACCAATAACGTAAGTGCCTTCATTTTCAGCCTTATCGGTACGGTCACAAACATAGGGACCATCCTGCTGCTGATTCCCTTTCTGCTTTTCTATTTTTTGAAGGATGGTTCGAAGCTGCCTGACAACATTCTTCGTGTGTTCCCTGTCAAGCACCGCAAAAACGGCCGGGAGATGCTGAAGGATATTGACACTACTCTGTCTGCCTATATCCAGGGCCAAATGCTTATTGCCCTTGCCATCGGCATCATGATGTCCATCGGCTACCTCATCATAGGAATGCCTTACGCGGCGGTGCTGGGCCTTTTCGCGTTGCTTACCAGCATCATTCCCTTTTTCGGTCCAGTCATCGGGATCATTCCGGCGCTGCTCATCGGTTTGACCATCAACCCTTTTATGCTTGTTAAAGTGGTTCTTGTCATGATCATTGTTCAGCAGATCGACGGAAACCTTATATCACCCCAGGTGATGCGAAGAAGTTTGGATATTCATCCTGTTACTGTAATCCTGATTCTTACAGGATGTGTATCACTGTTTGGCGTACTGGGACTGATTATCTCCATCCCACTGTATGCGGCCATTAAGGTGACCGTTAAAAACATTTACACCCTGTACTTTGCAAAGCCCACTGCTGAATAGAAAAGGTTCCCGATTTGGGAACCTTTTCTATCTGCTTATAGATTCAACGCTGTTATATAGGCATAACCTTCGTCATTGATCTGTATTCTGCTTATACCGGCATTATCCACCTTAAAATGCCAGGAACCTTCCAGTCCCATTCCCAACAAGTGAGATAGTATTTTCCGAACACATCCCAAGTGCGTAACGATAAGGAAGGTTCCTTCCTTATGGCTCTTTACCAGTTCTTCTATAAAGCCAACCACCCTGCTATAGGCCTGAACAGAGCTTTCTCCGTCCTTCATGCAGTAGTTGGCCCAATCCTTAACCCATAATTCATGCTCCTGTGGAAACCCAGATACAATCTCTTTATAGGTCAGATTATCCCAGGCTCCGAAATTTCTTTCCTTAAGGCCTTCAGCCAGCAGAATCTCCATACCGAAATTTTCGTTAATAATTTCCGCTGTATGGCGTGCCCGCTGCAGCGGACTAGAATAGATTCCGTTGAGCATCATTCCCTTTAATTTCTCCTTTGCTGCATTGGCCTGCTCTATACCATGAGCGTTCAATGGAACATCCGTCCATCCCAGGTAAGTCCCCTTTACATTACTGTCGGTTTCTCCATGCCTCACAAGAATCAGCTCGATCATTTATTATTCCTCTCCTCACACAATCACATCCTAAAGTACGGCACCTACTAAAAAGATTCCCAATAGGTAAAAAGTCTGGTTCAACTCACAAACAGCGCCTAATATATCCCCCGTGGCCCCATCAATCTTGCGAGTGAAAAATTTGGTGGACACAAAAGCCATAATTACGGGGATAATTCCTTCTACCAAACCCACCCATCCTTTTACTCCGTAAAAGATAGCAAAGTAAATCACCAGACCAAGCAGTATCTCTTTCACACCACAATAATCAATAAAGGATTTTCCCAGCCCTTCTCCTTTTCTGGCATATTCGGAGATACCCGCCCCGATAATGGAGCCGATTCTGCCGGCTACCGGAAAAAGGACCAGTGCTTTTAGCAGCAGTTTCTGATCCATCCCCCATAGCAAGGACACATTCATCAGCAGTACCATGGCGATCCCCAGCACCGCATTGGTTCCTACTCTGCTGTCCCGCATGATTTCCAGCATCCGCTCTTTGGATCGGTTGGAAAAAAGTCCGTCGCAGGTATCCCCCAGTCCATCCAGATGGAGTCCGCCTGTCAGGAGAATATAAACCAGCAAGGTAATGACCACCGCCGCCTGAAGGGGGAATATAGCACTTGTCAGATAAAAACAGCCTCCCAGCAAACTTCCGATCATCAGACCGATGACCGGCGCAAATACAAGACCTTTTCCAAAATCCTTGTTATCCACTTCCAACTGTATGGGAAGCGGGATGGTGGTCAGAAATTGAATCATCAACAGAAAACGCTTTATCACAACCATACTGCCCGCCCCCTTTTACCCTTTAATTTTTACTGGAATTCCCGATACGCACAAGTAAACTTCGTCGGCTTCCCGGGCCAGCATTTGATTTGTGCGCCCTGCTATATCCCGGAAAAGCCTGCTTATGGCATTGCTCGGCACGATGCCCATGCCTACTTCGTTAGTTACCAGCACCCAAGAAACAGGAGAAGCTTTTAACACTGTAATCAGCTTTTGGATTTCTCCCTCCACATCCTCTTCCATCTTTGCCATATCTTCCGAGCGAAAGTTCTCCCAATCCATGGGAGATTCAAACATGATATTGGTTATCATGATGGTGATACAGTCCAGCAGCACCGCATCTTTGCCCTCCAGCCTGCCTGCAAGCCGTATATCCATATCCTTATAGGCCTCCAGGGTTTCCCAACAGGAAGGCCTTTGCTCCCTGTGCTTTTTGATCCGCAGCTTCATTTCCTCATCAAAGGGAACAGAGGTGGCTACATACAGTATATTTTCTCCGAAGCCTTTAGCCTTTCCTTCAGCAAAAGAGCTCTTACCGCTTCGGGCACCGCCTGTAACAAGAATCAACTTTCCCATCGGACTATCCCTCCCATTCCTTCATTACTTCTCGAATCGCTTGCATAAATCGTTCATTGCTCGTCCTGTCCTTGACGGCGACCCGGAAGAATTGATCATTTAGAAACTTAAAATTTCCTGCATGCCGGATCAAGATGCCTTTTTCAGCCATTCTTTCTTTGAGGCTCCCAGCGTCAAGTCCACTGTCTACTATCTTTACCAATATAAAATTGGTCTCTGGCCTGAAGACCTTAAACCTATCAACTTCACTCAATTGTGAAAACAGCCACTCCTTTTCCACTTTCAACCATAAAGCAGTTTTCTCCATGTACGCCCTTTCGAGAGACAGCATTTTGCCGGAGCAAGCCGCCAGAGAGTTTACCGACCAGGAAATTTTCCTCTCCTCCATGCACCTTACAATGCTTTCGGAACCAATGCCATATCCCAGCCGCAACCCCGGAATGGCAAAATACTTTGTGAAGGCTCGAATAATAAACAGATTTTGATGGATACCCGTCAAATCTACAACGGAGTTGGCATTTCCATCCTCTGTCAGTTCAATAAAGGCTTCATCAACGATAACACAAATCCCCCTCCGGCTGCAATGTTCCACCAGCTTCCCCAATTCAGTTTTATTTATCAACGTAGAGGTCGGATTATTGGGATTGCACAGCAGAATCGCTTCCACTCCGTCCTCCAATTCTTCCAAAAGCTCCTTTGCATTCAGATGGAACCCCTTTTCTTCCTTTCTCTCGTAGTATTTGACCGTCACGCCATAAGACTCTGCCGCCTTAGCATATTCGGAAAATGTAGGGGCCGGTATCAACACCTTTTTGGGGTGCAATACCTGAAAAAGCAGGAAGATAATCTCTGACGCCCCATTTCCCACTACAATGCGGTTAAAAGGCACTCCAAGGTACTTTTCTATTTCTTCCTTCAATTCCGTACATTCCGGGTCCGGATAATTCACCAGGCCCTCCAGGTTGGAAAGGATAATTTTCTTCAGGCTTTCGGGAACGCCTAATGGGTTAATATTGGCACTGTAATCCAAAAAATCCTCTTTTCTTACTCCATGAATTCTCGCTTCCTTGTAGATATTTCCCCCATGGGTATCCGGTCGATTTGTCATTGTGTCTTCCTCTTTTCAGGTGTAAATATAAGGCGCAGCTACCTTCCTGCAAAAATAAACGCTATAAAAAGTCCAATTACCAGTGTTAGTATCGAAGCTGCATACATGATCCGAATTGTATCCATAATATCCGATGGTTCCAATTCCTTGTACGGATCTCCGATAGTGGGTTTTTCAACTATCTTGCCGAAATATACGTTATTACCGCCGATACGAACTCCCAGGGCCCCGGCAACAGCGGCTTCGGGATAGGCACAGTTGGGACTTTTATGATTTCTCCTGTCCCTCAGCATAATGCTGAAACTTCTTTTGAAGCTCTTCCCCGTCAGCATTGCACTCACAGGAATTATGATTCCGGAGAGCCTGGCAGGTACATAGTTCAGCACATCGTCAAATTTAGCGGAAACCCGGCCAAAGTTAATATATTTATCATTCATATACCCCACCATGGAATCAAGGGTGCTGGCCGCTTTAAAGGCATAAACCAAAGGAGCCCCCAATCCGAACACAGATCCGAGGATGGCATACATCAAGGGCGACAGCACTCCATCTACTGTATTTTCCGCCGTTGTCTCCACTACGCCCCGGATGATTTCTTTTTCATTCAGCTGGCTTGTTTCTCTACCGACCAGCATCGCCAGCATGTTTCTGGATTCGATGATATCCCCCTTCTTTACCACCCTGAAAATCTTTTTTGCTTCAACCGCCAGGCATTTGGCAGCCAATGCAGAATAGATAAAATATATGTTAACGATATGAAAAAGCATTGGATGGAGTAACGCAGCCACCTGTAAAATCCCCCATACGATAAACGCCACAGCACCGACGACAAAGGCACACAAAACAAGGCCTGCCTTCCTTTCCCTTGCAGCCAGACCAGCATCCTCCCCGGCAATCCACTTTCGCAGAACCCTCTCGGTACGCTTTATCAGCCCCCCGATAAAGCGTATGGGATGGGGCAGCCAGTAAGGGTCACCCAGCACCAGGTCGAGGATGTAGGCTATTATAACATCAACCAAAAGCCATGGAATCAACACTTTTTCCTCCCTGCCGTTTATTCTGAATCCTTCCGGGACTATGGTCCCTAAAACTGAAATACACTCTATGGTTTAGCGCTTATAAATATTTTACGGTGCCTTGGAAACACCCAGAATTTGATAAATGGCTTCCATATCCAGGTTCTCCCGAATCATTTCCGCCAGCCTGTCGTATTCCTTCTCCTTGAGTTCACGGAACTGTTGACGGATATCCTCCAGGGTTTCCAGCCCCTTCTTCCTGCGTAGATTGTTGATCAGTCCCGTTGTAAAATCCAGACTGTCGAATATCCCATGAATATAAGTACCAAACACATTTCCTTCCTCATTTCGGATACCGCCGGCAGAAATCGTCTCACGGTTCATCACTTGATGAATTTGCAAAAAAGGTACACAGCCCTTCATGTATTCCGTTGTACCCATGTGAATTTCATACCCGTGAACGGAAACATTTTTTAGTCCTTCCAGTGCGCCTCCTTCATCGGTGACAGTGGCAGCTACCTGGGCTGTTATCTTCTTCTCCCTGAACACGGTTCTTACATTTAGCAGCTCCAGACCCCGGATTTCCAGCAGATCAGACTCTGTGCGAAGAGGGTCCGCGATATGAACTCCCAACATTTGATAGCCTCCGCATACACCGAAGATTACGGTTCCTTTCCTGTGCAATTCCTTGATGGCATCACCTAACCCTGATTCCCGCAGGAACAGCATGTCCTCGACGGTGTTCTTGGAACCGGGTATAATTACCATATCCGGCTGACCCAGCTCCTGCACCTTCTCCACATACCGCAGTCTCACACCCGGAATATTTTCAAACACAGTAAAATCGGTAAAGTTGGACAAGTGCGGAAGCTTCACTACCACTACCTCAACCTCCCCGGAACCGCTGTTCCCGATGGAAAATTTCTCAGCAAGACTGTCTTCATCATCAATATTCAGCTTTGTATAGGGCAATACTCCCAGCACCGGCACCTTGATAATATCTTCCAGCATTCTCAATCCGGGCTTAAGGATCTCCACATCACCCCGGAACTTATTGATGACGACCCCTTTGACCCGGGCCTTTTCTTCTTCTCTCAGCAGCAGCATGGTTCCTGCCAGAGAAGCAAAAACTCCGCCCCGGTCAATATCTCCCACCAGAATCACGGGACTGTCGGCCAATTCCGCCATTCCCATATTGACAATGTCCTTATCCCGGAGATTGATTTCTGCCGGGCTTCCGGCGCCTTCAATGGCTACAATATCATGATGCAAGGCAAGCTGTTCATAGGTCTCCTTCACCATCTCTGCCAGCTTCGGCTTAAATTCATGGTATTCCACCGCCGACATGTTACCGAATACTTCTCCCTTTAGGATTACCTGCGATTTACGGTCTGTTGTCGGTTTTAACAAAATGGGATTCATCTGTACCGAGGGTTCAATTCCTGCGGCTTCCGCCTGTACCACCTGGGCTCTTCCCATCTCCTTCCCTTCCTTGGTGATAAAGGAATTCAGCGCCATGTTCTGCGACTTAAAAGGAGCAACCCTGTAGCCATCCTGTTTAAAAACTCTGCACAAGCCTGCCGTAATAAGACTTTTGCCCACAGAGGAACCTGTCCCCTGGATCATGATGGGCTTTGCGACCCCCGTATTCTTCATAAGCCAATTACCCCAATCTATAACATAAAACTCTAAAAAACTTCTAACTCATCCCCTACCCTTCTCTTTCAAAAAAGGAGGAGAAAAACGTCCTTCTCCCCTCTCTTTTGCAAAAGAGAGGGGCCGGGGGTGAGTTAGAACGTACCCTATAAATACTGCATACCCGGCATTTCTTCTTACGGATTCGCCTTGTATTGACTGCAATTCTTTACAAATTCTACAGCAAAGTCAGGCTTTGCCCAGAAATGCAAGTGAGGATATCCTGCCAGTACGTTATATGCCTTATATCCGCACAGCCATACGGTATCAGGCCTTCCCTCCCGCCGCTTAACCACACGGAAACAGGATTCCGTCTCCGGTGAAATATGCGCCATGGAATAATGGAACTCATGAGCTCTGGTAATAAAGCCCGGCTGGCAAACCACGCTTTCCTCGGCAGCTTCCACCTCCACATAGCCAAACCGTTTCAGGGAGGAGGTCATTTCACTGTATCCCGGAATCACGCCCACCATGTCAAAGCAATTCCCTTCCCGGGTCCTTATGGATTCCGTCAAATACATAAAGCCTCCACACTCCGCATAGGTTGGCAAACCTTCCTGTATATGCTCTCGGATGCTTCTCCGCATGGACGTATTATCCTGCAAAGCCGCCGCATGGATTTCCGGATATCCGCCGCCCAGATAAAGCCCTTGAATCCCCTTTGGCAATTCCTCGTCCTTTAACGGACTGAAAAACTCCAGATTTGCGCCTAGACTCTCCAGTAAATCCAGATTGTCCCGGTAATAGAAGTTAAAGGCGTAATCCAGGGCCACAGCAATTTTCGGACCCTCTGTCCGGCCCTTTATCGATATCCGGTCCATCAGCGGATGAGAAACCGATCTTACTTCCTCCGTCTGGTGTGCAATCTCCAGAATTCGATCCAGATTCAAGGTTTTCTCTACCTGCTGTACCAGCGTGTCTATTTTAATCCGAAGATTATCAATCTCTCCGGCTGTCACTAAGCCAAGGTGTCTCCCTTCCAGGGCGTATTCCGCCCTGCGTGGAAGATATCCCAGGACTTCCGTTTCTGTATTGGACTCAATAACATCCTTTAAAAGCTCGTAGTGAGCATCCGTTTTTATATTGTTTAGAATGACTCCGCGAATGTTTATATCCCTGTCAAACCTTCGAAAGCCCTCGACGATGGCCGCAGCACTTAATGACATCCCTTCCGCATTCAATACAAGAATCACGGGAGCCTGGAGCATAACTGCCACATGAGCAGTGCTTCCCACCTTTGATCTTGCCCCAAATCCATCATACATGCCCATAACGCCTTCAATAACAGTTATATCCGCGTCCGCAGCATTCTTCACAAAAAGATACTTAAGCGTCTCTTCCTCCAGCAGCCAGCTGTCCAGATTCCGGGAATGCCTTTTGGTTATGTAGGTATGAAACATGGGGTCAATGTAATCCGGCCCCACTTTAAAAGGCTGGACCCTATGTCCCCGCTTCACCAGGCCCGCCAGGAGCCCTGCTGTAATTGTTGTCTTTCCGCACCCACTGTTGGTACCGGCAATAACCAGCCGAGGTATTTTCATGGTTTATCTCCTACTCTATTCCTTTTATCTCCTGCTTACCTTCCTTACAATACAACAAATCCTCTCTACAAAAATGCAGAGAGGATACAAACACATCGATAACGATGGCCAAATCCTACACCCTCCATCACTCGTAGAGTCAAGGTTTCCTTAAAGAGTCGCTGTTACTTTTTCAAGGCTGCTCTTTAACTTATCCTAACGGTGTTTTCATACAGGCAGGTCTTCTGACTCAAGTCTCATCATCTCCGGTACCTTCCCTAAGACAGTGGCATATTCCGGGGACTTCTCTTTTACAGCGGCGGGACCGTGCAGGATTTGCACCTGCTTCCCTTTTCACCGTCCTTCCATAGACGGACCTGTATTTATATATTTACATATTACTTATAGTGTAAACGATATGGATAGGCATTTCAACAAAAACAGCGGATATTTTGCAATTATTTATGCGGCATCCATTAACGGCTGCAAAGCAAAACACGCCAGGCAGTTTTTTGCTGCCTGACGTGTTTTATTTTCTTCTATCAATACCGTCTAGACTTCCAGTTTCCTATCCAGTAAATAGCCGGAAACCATAAACAAAACAATAGAGATTGACAGGGTGAAGAGGATGTCAATCCGATTCATCAGTTCTAGTGTAAGATTCCCCCCAATCATGGGATAGGATTTTATCTCAGAGGCAAAGCTCAACAGGGATCTCAGCTTATTGTCAAGGAGAGCTATACCATAGGTCAGTGCAATGAAAATTCCGAAGCTGATGATTTTTCCAAACTTCTTTGCAGTAAGCAAACTCCTTGTCAGTACCAAAGAAAAGGCAATCATTAAAAGCAGAAGCAGGAAACCACTGCCAACGGAAACAACAGCATTGAGGGCAACCGGAATGAGATTCGGTATACTTTCAAGGAATTGCTTCAAGATGAAGCCTTCCGATCGGAATATAAGGTAATATAGTATGATGAAGCTCTGCGTAATCACAAAAGCCAACAATTCCACGGAACCGGCAATTAATTTTGCTCCAAGTATGGAGTATCCACTCTGCGGAAGGGTAAATACCAGATACCCCGTATTACCAAAAAGATCTCTGCGCAGCAGTGAAATGATATCAATTCCTACAGCGATAAAGGCAACGATGCCTAGCAGTATAGCGCACAAAAAGGATGCCTCGCTTCCGCCTCTCCACCAAAAAGTAAAACCGATCTCAAAGAAAATATTGAGCAAAACAAGCAGTGCAATTCCGCCCAGTATATTCCTGCTTTTGCCGATAAGTTCGTACTTGACCAATTTAAACATTATGCAAACACCTCCCGGTACAACTCATCAATGGATTTGCCTTTTTCTTCCCGCAAATCCTCTGCATTGCCTTTTAATACGATCTGTCCCTCGGAAATAAATAAAACTTCGTCAAAAAGCCTTTCAACGTCTCTCACCAGGTGGGTAGACACCATAATGGAACTGTCTTCATTATAGTTACTCAGAATCGCATCCAGGATTTTCTCTCTGGACACGGGATCAATGCCCCCCAAAGGCTCATCAAATATATAGAGTTTCGCTTTCCTCGATAAGGTTAAGGTTAGATTTAGTTTCTCCAGCATGCCTTTGGAAAGAGCTGTTACTTTATCGTTTTCGTTCAGTTTCATAAACGCCAGCAGCTCTTTCGCTTTATTTGCATCAAAGTCAGTATAGAGGTCTTTAAAAAAGTTCACTGCATCCTTTATTTTCATCCACTTGAACAAATAGTTCGTATCCGGCAAATAGGATACAATGGATTTAGTATAAAGCCCCGGTCGATGTCCCTCAATCAGTATTTCTCCGGAGGATGGTCTTGCCAGCCCGGCTGCGATTTTCATCAGGGTTGTTTTTCCGCTTCCATTGGGTCCCAGCAGCCCAATAATTTTACCTTTTTCACACTCGAACTCGATTCCTCGCAAAGCTTTTTTGGTCAGATAATTTTTTGTCAATCCTGTTGCCTTTACCAGTGCACTCATTGCTGCTCCTCCTCTTTTATATACTCCTGGACGGCATCCACAATCTCTCCTTGAGCAAATCCCAACTTTTTCATGCTCTCTATGAAAGAAGTAATGACTTCTTTAGCCATATCCTTTTTTAATGCTGTCATTTTCGCTGCCTCTTCCGTAATAAAGGTTCCCATGCCCCTCTGGGTATAGGTAATCCCTTCTCTTTCCAATTCCTGATACACTCTCTGGACTGTATTTGGATTCACTTTAAAGGTCTCCGCTAATTCTCGTACTGATGGCAATTTATCTCCCCCCTTCAGCTTTCCTGTAACAATATCGTGCTTCACTGCATCTATAATCTGAATGTAGATCGGTATCTTCGGATCAAATTCAACCAATTTGCTCCACCTCCGTCTCCGTGTTCTAGTGTACTATATATATAGTACACTAGAACACGGAGATCGTCAATACAAAAAATTAAACCTGTGAAAAAATTTTCACAGGTTTTAGAACATCATTTTCTATTTTGCTTCTCGAAAAAACTCATCATACAAAGCACGTACTGCGGTTATTGTATCCTCTGCACAGATTCCAAACATAATGCTTACCTCAGAAGAGCCCTGATTGATCATCTGGATATTGATCTTCGCACGGGCCAGGGCGTTTGTAGCCCGGGCAGCCAGACCCCGTGTGCGCATCATTCCCTCTCCTACCATCATAACAAGGGCCAGATCACGCTCAATGGCCACATCATCTACTTGAAGTTCATCCCGTATCCTGCCTAAAATGCGCTCTTCCTTCTCCAGCGTAAGCTGCTTTTCCTTCACGATAACAGAGATTTCATCAATTCCGGAAGGGGTATGCTCATAGGAAATCCCTTCATCCTCAAGAATTTCCAGAATTTTTCTACCAAAACCGATCTCCCGGTTCATCATATACTTTCTTATATAAATGCTGGAGAAACCTTTATCTCCTGCGATTCCGACCACATAGCGGTCAGAGCTTCCCCGGTGCGTTACAATCATGGTACCGGGAGCCGCAGGATTATTGGTATTCCGAATGTTGACGGGTATTCCCTTACGGTATACAGGCTCCAAGGTCTCCTCGTGGAGTACGGAAAAGCCGGCATAGGACAATTCACGCATTTCTCTGTAGGTAATGGCTGAGATTCCCACAGGATTATCCACGATATTGGGGTTGGCTGCATATACGGAATCAACATCGGTAAAGTTTTCATATACGGAAGCACCCACGGCAGAAGCCAGAATGGACCCGGTGATATCTGACCCGCCCCTGGAGAAGGTCACCACATCTCCCTGAAGTGAATAGCCGAAGAAGCCTGGAAAAATCAACAACCCCGGTATTTCCTTCAGTTTACTCAGATTTTCATAGGACTCCGGCAAAACTCTGGCATTGCCGAACTCGTCACTCAGGAACAACCCAGCATCCTTCGGGTTGATATAAGCAGCTTCCTTTCCGATACTACGCAGATATTCTGCCACCACCTTGGCACTGTTATCTTCCCCTGCTGCTTTAAGCAGGTCCATGAACTTGCCCGGATTCTCGGTGCTGCTTGCCAAACGCTGCCGCAAATCCGCTTCTACTACCGTAACAATTTCTTCAGATAAATTCAAATCCTTCGCAATTTCTCTGTACCGTTGTACTACTGCCTGAAGTTCTTCTTCCGCGGAACCCTGCTGAATCGCTTTTTCCGCGCAATTTATCAAAAGGTCCGTAACCTTAATGTCTTCCTTAAAACGTTTTCCCGGTGCTGAAACAATTACCAGCCGCCTGTCGCTGTCAGACAGTACGATATCACAAACCTTCTTAATCTGCTCTGCCGAAGCCAGAGAAGTGCCGCCAAACTTTGCTACTTTCATTTCCTAGACCTCCATTACGTATTTAAACTTATGTATTATTCAAGAACTCGAATCATATTTACTACATCGCTGACTTTTCCGCAGTCCTTAAACTGATGTAAGCTGTTCAACAGTATTTCTTCCTTCTCCAACCCGGTTATAAAAGCAAGTTCGTTCTGTGTGTCAGGATGATCAATGCGTACCCGTTTAATTTTACCGAAGAATTCCTCGGAAAGCAAGGCCGTCTGTTGGATATCTTCCGTTTTGACCCGGATAAAGAATCGGGTGTCAGCCTTCCCGGCATCGATGATATTGTCTGTGTGATCGGTATTCCAGCAGCGCCCGTGGGTGCTGTCGGTATGTTTGACAATATCAATGATGTCGGCAACCACTGCACTGGCCGTGGGAAGCTTCCCAGCGCCCCTGCCGTAAAACATGGCCTCACCGATGGCATCTCCTTCCACTACAATGGCATTAAAGACATCTTCCACATTGGAAAGAGGATGGTTCCTGCTGACAATAGCAGGGCTGACACGAGCAAAGATTCCAGTCTCCAGCTTTTTGCTGGTTGCAATAAGCTTGATCGCAGAATTCATGCACTCGGCATATTCCATATCTACCGGCGTGATCCGGCTGATACCTTCTGTATAAATATTATTGGAGTTTACATATTCATTATATGCAATGGATGAAAGGATTGCGATCTTTCTGCACGCATCATGGCCTTCCACATCAGCAGTAGGATCTGCTTCCGCATATCCTTTTTCCTGGGCTTCCTTTAAGGCAGTGGCAAAGTCCATACCTTCGTTTTTCATCTGTGTAAGAATATAGTTTGTAGTGCCGTTCAATATTCCGGTAATCCCCTGAATTTCATTGGCAGCCAAGCACTGGTACAATGGACGGATAATGGGGATTCCCCCTCCGACGCTGGCTTCGAAAAGATAACTTACCCCATTTTCCTTCGCCAGTTGGAGCAGCTCAGGACCATGGTTTGCAACCAGTTCCTTGTTTGAGGTAACAACGTGCTTTTTACGCTGTAAAGCCCTCTTTGTGAACTCATAGGCGATTTTCTCTCCGCCGATGGTCTCCACAATAATGTCGATGGATTCATCGTCAAATATTTCTTCTGCGTTTTTTGTAAGAAGGTGTTGGTCCAGACTTCCGGGAAATTCCCTCACATCGGCTATCTTCTTGACAGCAATTTGTTCTCCCGCTCTCTCAGCGATGCTGATACTGTTTTTTCGTATCACCTCAGCCACACCGGACCCCACAACGCCATAGCCCAATACTGCTACATTAACCATGATACTCCCCCTATCAATCTCGTGCCAGAATTGCCTGCCTGCGTATTCCCTGGATGGTTCCGATTCGATCCATCATATCCCGTATATTCATTTCCATCTCTTCGGTTTCTATTGAAATCGTAACATCTGCAAGGCCATTAATGGGTATGTTCTGGTTTATCGTCAGTACATTGGCCTTAGCCTGCGCGATTTCATGGATAATCCTGGACAAAACTCCCGAAACATCTTCCAATACAAAAAACAAGGTTATGACTCTTCCCCTGGAAGTTTCATAAAAGGGAAAGACATAATCCTTATATTTATAGTAGGCGCTGCGACTGATTCCAACTTCTCTGACAGCCTCATTCACAGCTTTCCCCGGGTCTTTTGCCAGTAGATTCTTTACTTCCATCACTTTGCTGAAAACCTCGGGAAGAATGGATGGATCCACAAGCAGGTACTTTGTCTTTTTACTCATATTCACCTCTGTCTATATACGGTGTACATTTGTTTTTGTATGGTGAATATGTTAGCATAATTTTTGTCTCAGCGCAAGTTGTTTTTTTAACAAATTACCCGTCTTTTTTCCACCGATTCTTGTGCAGATCGCAGCTTCATAACCGGCGGTCCGTTATGGGCCGCCGGCAGCACTTTCAAAAATTTTAAAGGGAATAATATTCATCCGTAATGAGATACTAAAACTGATAATTTAAATCAGGAGGAGTAAAGACATGAAAGCTAATAAATTTGTTTTCAGCGGCCCCATCGATGGCTCACAAATCCCTCATATAAAAGACTCCATAGGCGCTCATGACGGCATCAATGCTGTAAGAATCGATGCATCTGCAAGAACCGTAACTGTGGACTATGATGAAGGAAGATACACGGAAGGGCAGATCAAGGACTTTGTAAATCAGGCAGGACTTAACGTTCGGCATGTAAAATAAAAAAAGGAGACACCGATGAAGAAGATCCGTTTAGGTGTTATCGGTACAGGGTTGGCCTGGGAAAGGCTTCACTATCCCGCCCTGCTGGAACTGGGCGACCGGTATGAAATCACAGCCCTGGCAAACCGTACGAAAGCCGATGCTGAAAATTTTGCCCGCACCATCGGGTTGGACGTAAAAAATGTCTATGCCGATTATAAAGAGCTGCTGAAGCGGGAGGATATAGACGCCGTAGACATTCTGGTTCCCATCCAGTACAACTATATTGTCTCCGAGGATGCAGCCAGAGCCGGCAAAAGCTTTATCTGTGAAAAACCGCTGGCCCCCGATATGGAGCAGGCCAAAAAGTATTTGGAATTATCAAAAAAGTATAATGTAAGGATATTGATCGCCGAAAATTACAGGTATAATGAAGAACATGACAGGATTAAGGAACTGATCAATTCCGGTAAAATCGGACCAGTAGTCTATTTTATCAAAAACAATGTAAACTGTTTCCCCTGTCAGATGACCAAGGATACTTATGCAGGCACCGAGTGGCGGCAGCACCCCCATTACCCCGGGGGTGCCTACCTGGACGCAGCCCTTCATGACATCGCCGGAATGCGGTATATTTTTGGCGATATCGAATGTGTGCAAGCTTTCGGAATACCGCAGAAAGAGGATTTTACCCCCTATAAATCCGTCAATGCCAGCCTGTTGTTTAAAAGTGGAGTAATCGGGCATTTTACCTACTTCCCTTCGGGAATGGAAGGCATAACCCCCCCTATCGGCTTCCGAATTTACGGGACAGAGGGAGAAATCTACCTGGAGGATAAGACAAAAGGCACCATTCAGGTGGCCTATAAGGATGGGACATCGGAACAAGTCAGCTTTACACCGGAGAGAGGCTACTATAACGAATTGCTTAACTTTTATAACGCGATGAACGGGACAGAAGAGATCCATGTAACTCCGGAAGTGGAATTCCGGGATGTTAAAACGGTGTTTGATATTCTCTCCTCCATCGGCCAACGCGAAATTGTCTATGTCGATGCACCGAAGCCGGATGTAAAGCAGCCCTTTACAAATGAACATATTTATACCCAAACTTATATGCAGTAAAAAGGAAGCCGGTGAGGGAAGCTTCTCCCCACCGGCTTCTTCTACTTCCCGGAGTGGATATCCGTGAGTAAGACAAATCTGTTTGTCATTACTCCGATATCCTTCTTTAGTTTCTCGTAAAACATAAAATCACAAATTTAAAAACTGCTTCATTTTACTGCTGATTTCCGCTGCTGCCGCTTCATTATCCATTTCAGCAAAGATTCTGAGCAGCGGCTCCGTTCCGGAAAATCTGGCGATAATCCATCCGCCGTTTTCAAAATACACCTTCACTCCGTCCCGGTAGCTGACCTTTTGTACTGTATAGCCGAAATCAGGCAGCTCCTTGTCTTCAAAAAGTTTTTTCACCAGCTTTTCCTTGTCCTGGCTGCGGAATTTGTAGTCGCTTTCCGCCATATAAAAATAACCGAATTGTTGATGGATTTCTTCCAGCAGGCCCGACAGGCTCCTTCCCGTAACGCTGAGGAGCTCAATCAAAAGACTCGCTGCAAAAACGCCATCCTTCCCTTTGATATGCCCCCGTATGGTCAATCCGCCGCTGCTTTCTCCTCCGATCAGTGCATTATGAGCCTCCATCGTGGAGCTGATATGCTTGAATCCTACCGGAACCTCATAGCATGTTTCTCCGAAACCCTCTGCAATTTTATCCAGCAGGTGTGTCGTCGCAACATTTCTCACAACGCCGCCCTTCCAGCCTTTATATTTCAGTAGGTAGTAGTAAAGCAGGGCCAGAATGTCGTTGGGATGGATGAAGTTGCCCCTCTCATCGATAATCCCCAAACGGTCGGCATCGCCGTCGGTGCCAATGCCGATATCATAGCCCTTCTCAACTACGATGGCCTTTAAACGCTGCAATGTGTGACTGCTCGGAGACGGCAGCCTTCCTCCGAACAATGTGTCGTGACGGTCGTTAATGATTTCAAGCTCGCACCGTGCTGTCAGAAGGATGGTTTGAAGGCAGGTTTTCGATACGCCGAACATGGGGTCCAGCACGATTTTCAGTTTACTGTTTTTTATCGTCTCCATATCAATCATGTTGATAATGGTATCAATATACTCATTGAAGGGATCAATGACCTCGATCAGCCCCGCCTTTTTACCCTCTTCAAAATCAACATGCCGGACATCCTGTTGTGTAATATCCTTGATAAAGGACTCGATGGAGGCCGTCACTTCCTCGGTGGCGTCCCGTCCTCCCTGGGTAAACACCTTTATACCGTTATAATCCGCAGGATTATGGCTGGCAGTAACGGCTGCCCCATACTGTGTCTCCATACTTTTCACCGTAAACATTACCAGCGGTGTAGGTGCAACTTTTTCAATAAAATACACTTTTATCCCATTGCCCGCCAGGACTTCCGCCGCCCATTTCGCCGCTTTATCCGATAGAAACCGTCTGTCATACCCGATTACAAACCCCCGGCTTTCACATTTCTGCGATTTTATAAGGTTCGCAACTGCCTGAGAAAGTAACTGTACATTCGCTTTTGTAAAATCTTCGCCAATGATCGCTCTCCAACCGCCAGTACCGAATTTGATCATAATTTTCGTCTCCTTTATGTAGGTTTTTAATAATAAACATTAACCCATGATCACAACCACTTCATTCACGGACCCTTCCGCCTGCGGGGGAATGACTTCTGCAACAGCCTCTCCGTTCAAGGTTACTGATGTAACGCCTTTTTGCACGCTGTGGGGGTTACGAACAGTGATGTGGAAAGTAGCTCCCCGCCACTTGCGCGTAATCTCAAACTCCTTCCAATCCGCCGGCACACAGGGATCGATGACCATTCCGTCAAATTTGAAACGGACACCCAGCATCCAGTGGGTTGCTGCAAAATAAGCCCAGCCTGCGCTTCCGGTGAGCCACGGATGTCTTGCACGTCCATGTGCCGTATGGTCTCTGCCCATAATGAACTGGCAGTAGGAATAAGGTTCTGCCTGGCGGACCTCAATTTGAGCATTCTGGTTATAGGGTAGAAGCGCATCATAAAACTTCATCGCCCTGTCACCTCGCCCCAGCTTGCACTCGGCAACCCACGCCCATGGATTGGGATGGCTGAATATAGCACCGTTTTCCTTGATTCCCCGGTACACACGGGTAACAAATCCTATGTCATCATTGGGCTTCGTATAGGAAGGCGCATTCAGATGAAGCCCATAGTCGGAGTAAAGATACTGATCTACCGCATCCATACACATCCTGCCGCGCTCCTGGGAAGCTGCCCCGGATACGACCGCCCAGGTATTGGATTCCAGGTGCACCTTTCCTTCTTCATCCTCCTGTGTTCCGATTTTTACCCCTTTTGAAGTAATTCCGCGGATATACCATTTTCCATCCCATAGGTTCTCCTCGCAGGTCTTTTTCACTCGCTCCGCAAGGGCTGCATACTTTTCTGCGTCGTCCTTTTTCCCCAGATACCCGGCTGCTTCGACAAAGGCTTCCAATGCCCAGTAATGCAGGAAGGAAACCATGGCACTTTCACCGCCGCCCAAATTCAGGCAGTCGTTCCAGTCGGCCCTCAGCCCCTTGCAGATTCCCGTCGCCCCCACCTGTTCAGCCGAAAAGTCCAGAATACGCTTCATATGTTCATAAACAGTGGCTTCGC
Organism: Bacillota bacterium; assembly: GCA_023419605.1. Lineage (GTDB taxonomy): Bacteria > Bacillota > Clostridia > Acetivibrionales > JAEZXR01 > JAEZXR01. Next base: position 36,215 of record JAEZXR010000134.1, read on the forward strand.
CCCCATCGGCAAAAGGTACGCTCTCATCAAACAGGGCGGCTTCACCGGTCTCTTTTACAAATTCGCAAATGGAGCTTACCAGCCAAAGTGCGTCATCGGAGCAGGTATCCTTAAGTCCGTGGATGACATCCTGCATATTCGGCGTGGGTACAACGGTAGGAGACTTGAAGGCGGGAGTATTCTGTTTCTCAGGATTGAACCATTCAGGGTCGAAAAGATGCAGTCCGTACCCCATGCCCACCTGCCCCCGTAAAAGCTCGATAATACGCTGGCGGCACTTCTCAGGGTTGGAGTGAGGCACACACATTACATCCTGGGCGGTATCCCGATAGCCCAGGCCGGTTCTTCCCCCCACTTCAATAAAGGATGCAAAACGGGACCATACAACGTTGGTTTCGGCCTGATACAGATTCCACAGGTTCAGCATGGTGTTCATGCCCTCGTGGGGAGTTTTGCACTGGAATACGGATAGTTTCCGTTCCCAGTATTGGCGAAGCTCTTCAAACGCCTGATCGGTATTCACGGGATTTGAATATTTTCTCCTTATTTCCTTTCCTTTTTCCCGTTTCCCTACCCCCAGCATAAATACAATACGGGTTTCCTGCCCCGGCGCAAGCGTCAGGCGCTTATGCAGCGATCCACAATGATTGCCTCCCAGTTCGTAGCTGCCGTGGCATTCTCCACGCTCGACAGCCACGGGATTGGTTTCGGTGCGGTAATTGCCCAGGAACTGGTCACGCAGGCAGTCAAAGCTGTCGGGCTCAAAGTTGGAAGCAAAGTAGTGATATTTCTCCGGGTCATAAAAGAGGTCATATTCGATAATGCCGTCCGCATAGTCGGAGCCGCTGGCATATAAGCTCATCTGGAAATTCTGGTTGTCCATGTCGATGTGGTGGAAGGAGAACTCCATGTAGGAAAAAATACTTAAATTACGCGTCTCGGAACCGGTGTTTTTGATCTTTACATCCCACAGCTCCACCTCATCGTTGATGGGAATGAAGAGAAGCTGCTCCGCATGGATATCACTGTAATCACACAGAAACCTGGAATAGGAAAGGCCATGACGGCACTGATAGGCAGCTTTGTCCAAATCCTTACCTACAGGCTGCCAGGATATGGTCCAATAATCTCCTGTTGCATCATCCCTCAGGTAAACGTAGTGCCCCGGCCGGTCCATCGGGACACTATTGGGGCGGAACCGGGAAATTCGATGGTACTGGGCGGTTTTATAAAATAAATATCCGCCTGCATTCTGCGATATTACCGCACACAGATCCTTAACCCCCAGGTAATTCGTCCATGAAACAGGTACATCCGGTCGTTCAACCACATATTCTCTGTTCTCGTTATCAAAATAGCCATACTTCATCTTGATCGCTCCTTTTTCTATTTCTTAGGCAGGTTATGTTTTGCTGCAGCCCTTGTCCTTCGGCCTGGCCAGGAATCAGCGGACCTGCCTTTTGCTCCAATGTCATCTGCTTTAAAATTTCTTCCACTTCATCCTTCTCATCCTTTCACAGCTCCGGCCGTCATTCCCTTGATCACATATTGCTGTGAAAAGGCGTAGAGGATCAACACCGGAATAATCGTAATAAATACCGCCGCCATCATGGCACCGTAGTTAACGCTGAACATGGAGGAAACATTGGACAGTACCACGCAAATGGGCTGTAGGGTTTTCTGCGGAAGGTATACCAGGGATAGTAACAGATCATTATAGGACCATAGGAAAATCAGAATCGCCGTAGTTGCAAAAGCAGGGATGGAGATAGGGAAAATAATCCTGAAAAATATCCTTGGAATTCCTGCCCCCTCAACTAAAGCCGCCTCTTCCAGTTCCTTGGGTATGGTTGCCATAAACCCCATGAGTACAATCACCGCAAAGGAAATGTTGGCAGCTGTCTGGGGAATGATCAGCGCAAAATAAGTTCCATACACTTTGAGCTCTCTGAGAATCCAAAACACGGGCACGATAATGGCAAATTGGGGAACCAGCATACCCGCATACAGGAAGGAGTTAACAACTCCCTTATATTTAAATTCAAATCTCGACAGGGCAAATGCGGCAAAGCCTCCGAGAAACAGGGAGAAAAACACTACAGAGCCTGAGATGATCAGGCTGTTGATAAACGCCCGGTCGATCTTTGCGTAGTTAAACACGCTTTTGAAATTTTCCAGTCGCAGTGAAGTAGCAATGGAAAGCGAGTTGGATAAAATATCACCGGAAGGCTTGAAAGAATTGTTTGCTACCCACAGCAGCGGAAACAGCGTAGTAAGTGCCCACAATATCAATACTGTATAGACAATAATACCGGAAAGAGTGATCTTATCTTTCCTTTTTGCTTTTTTTCCAACATAAGCAGGCCCGGTCTCCATTTGTGCCTGTTTCATTTCCATCATCCTTTCTTTAAAAACCGAACCTCTATAACGTCACGGATTCTCTCTTCAACAGTTTATTCGCCATTATGGACAGTAGTACTCCCAGCACAATAATGAGGACAGAAATAGTGGCTCCATAGGAAAATACCTGGTCCGTGAAGGTTTTTCTGTACATATAGGTGCTCAAAAGCTCAGTGGCATTTAACGGTCCCCCTTTGGTGATAACCCAAATAGTGTCAAACGTCTTCAGCACACCGGTAATAATCAACATGACAGAGGTAGTGATCACATCCCAGATCAGGGGGATCACGATGTAAATGGTTTTCTTTACTCCTGTAATGCCCTCTAATTGGGCTGATTCGTAGATTTCGTCCGGAATCTTGCTAATGGCCGTGAGCATGATCACAAAGTAAAGCCCTACATATTGCCATATGGTCGGGACCAATACCAGTGTGAGAGATCGTGTTTCGTTGAGCCATACCTGTTTCTCAAGGCCCAACTGCGTGAGAAGCGAATTCAGCATTCCGTAATCGTATCCATAAATGAGAGAAAACATCAGTCCTATAGCGGTACCGGATATAACGACCGGAAAAAAGAACACGGTCCGGAAAAACTTGTACCCCCTTTTCACCGAATCCAGCATAACGGCAAGAATTACGGAAAGGCCCACTTGGAATATAACCGCGAATACCAGTAAAATAAAAGTATTAATGAGTGCTTTTCCTATAATAGGATCAGAGAGCATTCGGGTATAATTATCCCATCCGATAAACTTTGCCTTGGAATATCCGTCGAATTGCGTAAAGCTGTAATAAAAATTCCGTCCCAAGGGATAATACAGGAACAATGCCACCAGCAAAAGTGTCGGTGCAAGAAACAGTGCTACATACCTTTTGTCCTTTAAAACCATCTGATCAACTCCTTTGACAAATAACAGCTAGGTAAGTCCACCTTACCTAACTGTTACTTTCAAACTGATTCAATTATTTTTTACTTTTTAACAAGCTTCAGGGATTCATTCAAAAGTTCCTCTGCGGATTTCTTACCTGTCACTGCATAGGCGAGGTTCTTCCTTATATTGGTGAAGGCTTCCTTGTCGATTCTGTCTCCGAAGGGGAAGCTGACGCTGGTTGCCCCGGCAAACATATCCAATCCGGATTTTGCTACGGGAGATGCAGCCCCGGTATCGATCTTAACGCCCGGAATACCTGCCTTTTCTGTCAGTGTCTTCACGATTTCGGGAGATGACATGTACTTCAGCAGCTTCAAAGGCAATCCGTTCTTTTTGTCGTTCTGGTCTTTGCTAAGGTAAAATCCGGTTCCGAATCCTCCGATTACATCTTTGGGACCTGCTTTTCCATCCTTAATTACAGGGAAGTAGGTAACCACCGTATTCTTTGTATCCTTCACCTGTCCAACAGACCAGGACCCATTGATCATCATAGCCGCCTTTTTGTCATAGAACAGATTTCTCGCTGCCTCATCACTGATGGTCAATGCATCCTTAGGAAATGCCCCTTTTTCATAGTATTCCTTCAGCGCCGCTATACCCTTTGCCCAATCCGCAGGTACGGTATTCTTGAACTCTGCTGCGTGCCCTTCCTTACCGGCGGCAGACAGTACGAAGTACTCCAGAAGGTAGTAGGATTCATCAATGGAAGCACCGATAGGAATAATGTCCTTTGCTTTAAAGGTGTCTACCGCTTTGTTGAATTCTTCGAAATTTGTGGGTACTTTCAAGCCATTGGCGTCGAAGAGGTCCTTGTTTACAAACAAGGCTTCGTAGAAGCCGACCACCGGTATGGAGTATACTTTTCCATTCTGCTTTCCTGCTTCGATGGCTCCTGGTGTTATGCTTCCACTCCACCCGGTATCTTTCTTAAGCTCTTCGTCAAAGGTGAAAAGCTTGCCGGAGTCGATGAGAGGCTTTGCGTCCGAACCATTATAGAACCATAGGAAATCCGGTTCATTTCCTGACGCAAAATCGGTTTTAACCTTTGTACGTAATGCGTCATTGGCATCCGGGGTGGATTCATCAATAATTTCCACATTGGAGTTTTGCTCCTGGAACTTCTTCAGTGTTGCCTGCCAGGCTGGCTTGAAGGGGTCTTCACCCACTGCAAAGGATACTACCCGCATGGTGGTTTTCTGCGCCTTTTGATTCGCATTGCTATTTGTTTCGCCAACCTTTTTAGGTTCATTGGACGAGCCGCATCCTGCGAACAGGGATACGCCCATGGCCAATGCCAACATCGCAGCGCCGGTCCTCACACTTCTTTTCATATTTCTCTCCCCTTTTTTTAAGATCTGTTGTATACTTTTATTATAGATTTTTGTATAAAAATATAAATACGGTAGTTTTGGCATATCTTGTTCTATATTGGCAAGATGGACAATTCTACTTACACTCTATGTACTTTTTTAAGTTATATTGTACAATATAACTAGAGTATTCCTTTACCGCGGAGATACAAGCTCTTTCCGGTAAACGATCCGTGCCCCATGGCTGAATATATATGTCTGTATTTTATCACATTGGAGGAAAGAAACAATGAGAGCGATCCGAAGATTTTTAGCCTTCAACTTATCCATAAAAAATAAACTGTTCTTGTTGATCTTTGTACTTCTGGCTTATTCAACCCTCGTCACAGGGTATTTTGGCTACAAGGGGTATGCCCAAAAGTTTGAAGATAAAATGGTATCCTACTCCCGGGATAGCTCGGGTGAAATTATTGCTCAGCTTAACAATAATATTGAAAATATAAACTCCTTTTCACAGCAGATCTTATCCAGTGAATTTATTTACGATACGTATCTGAAGTTTATACTCACCGATAATCTGGATAATATCGAGGAAAGAAATTTGAAAATCACCCTCGAACAGTATCTGCGCTCCATCCTTTTATCCAGAACCGAGACGGATGCGGTTATTTTCCGATTTATTAAGAATGAACGAAACTTTTTCGTCAGTAAAAACTATGCAGATCATGATTATTCAAAGATTATAACCGACAGACTCCTGCAGAAGCTTAAAAGCAACGGTCAAAAACCCCTCTGGTTCTTCGACACAAGTGATCCGAAAGGTCCTGCCATCTACCATGCCCGTATGGTTTACCACAGGGACACGGGAGAGGAAATCGGGATGTTCGCCTATAAGATCAACACGGCGAAATTTTTCAGCCTGTTTAATGATTTTGCCAAAAGCAGGACACAGAATATAAGCCTCTTTGACCTGGAAGGCAATGAACTTCTCAGCTTTAACTATTTTCAGGGAGACTATGAATCCGCCATCCATTATCTCCTTAATCCGGCTGTTGAAACCGGCGTTTACATGCAAAACTTTGAAAAGGACAAATATTACTTTGTCCTGGATGAAATACCGGCCCTCAACTGGAGAGTCATGGTGACCCTCTCTACCCAAATTATGCTGAAGGATATGCGAATGGTTCGAACTGTCGTAATCTCCTTGTGCCTCGTCACACTGCCCATATGGATTGTGCTGATAAACTTTTTATATATCAGCATTATCAAACCCTTAAACCGCCTGGTAAGCAATATGAAGCAGCTGGAAATCGGAAATCTGGGCGTTCGAATGGAAAGCAAGAGAAGAGATGAACTGGGCTTTGTATTTCGAACCTTTAATAAAATGTCGGAGGAAATCAAAAATCTCATCAACCGTGTTTATAAAGAGGAACTGGCAATGAAGGATGCAGAAATCAAATCCCTGCAAGCCCAGATCAATCCTCATTTTCTTTACAATACTTTGGAAGCGATAAAATGGAAAGCACGCATGTCCGGCGTTGATGAAATCGACGAGATGGTTTCCGCCCTCTCCACCATCATTGATGCAAACCTCAACCGCAGCAACGAGAAACTCATCACCATCCGGAACGAAATACACTATCTGGATAACTATATACTGCTTATAAAAAAGAGGTTTGGTAAAAAAATCGACTTTAGCTTTGATGTGCAGGAAGAAGTAATGAACTACCGAATTCCAAAGCTCCTGATACAGCCCATCGTCGAGAATGCGGTGTACCACGGGGTTGAAATGAAAAAAGGAAGCGGTATTATCGAATTGAAGATCCAAGCTGAGGGGGATTCTCTGGTAATCATTGTATCGGATGACGGAGTCGGTATTGAAGAGGAAAAGCGGGTAAAGCTGCAGGAAATCCTTGAGCAGGTAACCTCCAGCGCTGACTACCTTGCCAATGAATCCAGTACAAAAATCGGTATTATCAATGTTCACAAACGGATACGTTTACTGTTTGGTGATCGATACGGTTTAAAAATAGAAAGCACCTCCGGGCAGGGCACTACCATAACACTCACCCTCCCCTGCGAATCGGCAGAAAAAACATTAGCAGCTTGTTGAAAGGAGAGAACTCATGTTTAAGATCTTGATCATTGATGACGAGGAAATCATTCGTGAAGGCTTGATAAAAACTATACAATGGGAGGAAATATCCTGCGTAGTGGCTGGCGAAGCAGAGGATGGCGATGAAGGGATGTGTCTCATTGACTCACTGAAACCGGATATTGTTTTGACAGATATACGCATGCCCGGAATCGATGGCCTTACAATGATTTCAAAAATCCGAGAAAGAAAACATGACTGTAAAATTATCATTCTAACCGGTTACAGGGAATTTGAATATGCCCAGGAAGCGGTCCGTCTGGGAGCCTTTCGGTTTTTGCTGAAACCCGTTAGGACTGAGGAGCTTTTATCCTCCATTCATCAGGCCATTGAGGAAATTCGGTATAAGAAGTCCCTGGATGAAGAATTTAGTCATATGCGGAAAAAGGTGCGAAAATACTACGGCATTGATGAAACACAACTAGCTCCTGAGGAAAAATCTGCTTCCGTTGATAATACCAGTTATATTATAAACGCTGTCCTTACCTACCTCCGCGACAATTATTCAAGTGATATCGATTTGAAAACCCTTGCAGAAAAGCTCTATGTGAGCACCTGGCATCTTAGCAAGCTTTTAAAAAAGGAAACAGGCAGCACTTTTATCGATTTGCTGAATACCATACGGATTGAGGAAGCAAAGAAACAGCTGCGCAACCCCCGGTATAAGGTATATGAAATTGCGGAAGCTGTGGGCTTTAGCGATGTCCCCTATTTTACAAAGCTTTTTAAAAAGCTTACAGGCATAACTCCCATGGAATATCGGAATAAGTTCTGTAATCTCCTTGAATAAATTTTTGTTTCAAGTCGTTACATCCCGGGTATATATTCATCAGAAACCATGAATAACGGGGTGTGAACCATGAAACAATTAACTCTGTATAAGAAAGTTGCAGGGACTCTCATCACAGCCCTTGCAGTTGCAAGTTTGTTCATTAAATAACATAATAGTTAACCCGGCGGAATTTTCATTCCGCCGGGTTTTAAATTTACTCTAGGACTTTACATACTTATCTAACTGTTCGGTCCAGACAGGATAATAATAATCGATCAAATGAACCCCGTCGTTGCTATATTCACTCCGCAAATTTCCATTTTCGTCCTTCATCACCGTATTCACATCAATGTAATCGGCTCTCAGTTCCTGAGCCATCTTTTTAAGCTCAGCATTTACACCGTCAATAATAGCATTATTGATATGCGGGTTTCTCTCCAGGGCCGCAGTTGAAACCGGCAGCATGGACTCAATGTAAATGCGGGTCCCGGGAGTTTGTTCCTCAAATTGGGTAACTAACGCTCTATATCGCTCAACAAAACCTTCTACCGAATCCCCTTCCCATATATCATTGATCCCCAGCAATATAAACAGTTTGGAAGGGTGTACAGATGCAATCTCGTATACATGTTCCTGTGCAGAAAGAGTATTTAAGCTGTTGATACCCGCAATCACTGCATCCGGGAAAAAGCCATAGGCGGAAAGCCCTTCCGTTAAGGAGTCTCCCAGAAAAACCACAGGACCTGCATTCTTCTTAACCGCCACATTATTCACTGCAGTCCCCTGGCCTTTCGGTGTCTCTGCTGCGGCTTCCTTCTTTGCTTCCTTTTCCGTATTTATCGTCATTCCCGGTGTTGCAGTCGCTTCCGGTATCGGCGATTTTTCAATCAATACTTTTGTCCCGGTATCATTATTTGCTTGAACCGGTTTTACTTCTTCCTTCATGGAAATCCTTATGCCCGCGAAAGTTCCTATTATTCCAAAGGTTATAGCTGCTAGTGCGAATATGACTCGTTTCATGGAACTTGCCTCCACCTGCTGTCGTTGTACTGTTTATAGGAGGATGTGAAAAACATAGGGGTTCTTTTGTGCGGATCGCTTGTAGACTGCTGCACACGGTGCAGCACAACCTATAGGACCCCTTTTGTCACATCCTTATATGATCTTAGCTCAAAATTATGGTAAATGGGTTACAAAGCTGTATCATTTAAATACATTTGCCAATATTATATCGCCCCCTCCCCTGGAAGTCCAGAAAAAGGTGCAGGATCATATCCCTGACTTAGATCGAGTATGACCCTGCACCTTTATTTATTCCACTGGAATGGCTTTAACGCCCTTTTTCTCCGGTCCTGCATCCTCTTCACGCAGCTGCTCGTTAACCGCCTCGCTCACTGCAAGAAGAAAACTTCGCTGCAAATTTTCCACCTGCTTTTTCGTATCCTGGGGAAGCAGGTTTATTACTTCCTCCGCAAGCTTCATTTTTCTTTTCAACAATTCCTTAAGGATTTGTTTACTGCTCATCCCCCTCACCCCCAAACCGGATTTTAAGATTTTCCCCCTCAAATTTTGCACCTTTTACGGTGAAGTTCAGCAAGGTTCTCGGTAGTGTGATATTCCGTTTCACTTGGCCCACCTTTACAATCAATTCATCTCCCTTTTGGTTCAAAGACAGGTCTTTCTTCTCCACAAAAGGCATGTAAATGGATAAGGTATACTCCCCTTCCCCTTTTGTCACCTGCTGCGTCCGAAAACTATATTTTATGCTTACGGGATCTTCTTCCTTGAAGATCTCGTTTCCCATTTTTTCAAGCATTTCAATTCCTACCACTTCCCTGCTGAAAAGAGGTGCATGATAAATCGGAAGCGGCGAAAAGCTGTCGTTAATCATCTCCTCATACTTTTTCTGAATATCCTTCCATACCGCAAAATAATGATCCTGGACTTGGTCCGGAATCACCCGATTCACAACAATTGCATCTACGTTAAAATCATAGATATTTAAGTAGGTGAAGCTCCTCTGGGCTTCCTTTATGACCATTTTTTCCGGATTTACCACGATTCGGATGCTTGTAATCTCCCGGTCGGATAAGATCTGCCGCATCTCGTCCAACTGCAAATAGATGTTTTCAATTTCGCCCATCACGCCATCCGATGGCATGGGAATCCCGAGGATCGGTTCGGCAACAGGTTTCAGCAGCTTGACGGCCTTTCTTTTCACAGGGAAAAGTTTATCCATCCACCACCGCAGCATTTCCGGAAAGCTCAACAGAGCCAGGGTTTCTCCCGTAGGTGCACAGTCAATTACAATTACATCAAAAGTCTTTTCCCTGTAGTAGTGTAATATCCTTAAAAGACTCAGCAAATCCTCCATCCCCGGAAACACAGTAAGTTCTTCCGTAGTGATATCCTTTACGGCCTTCGCTGTAAAAAGTGCCGTCAAATACTCCTGCACCCTGCCCCATCCTTTTTCCACCTCGTGTATCGAGTCGATTTCCTGTGCCCATAGGTTCTTCTGAATTTCTATAGGCTCCGGGGATAGTTTTATGTCCAGGGAATCCCCCAAGCTATGGGCTGCATCCGTGCTTACCACCAGGGTTTTCAGTCCCCTCTGCGCACTCTTTACTGCAGTTGCAGCTGCAACGCTGGTCTTTCCGACACCGCCTTTGCCCGTATAAAGTATAATTCTCATAAAGACACCTCCATAATTTCGTAATATAAATATTTCGTCATCCGAAGTATTTTCCAAATGGAAAGCCCATGTAAAATGGGCTTCTATTCAATTTCGATTTTCCGTATTGCTTCCCTGGAAGAGTCTATCTCTTCCGCGTCCTCGTTCTTTTTATTAAGGATCTCTATAACCTTTATAAAAATGTTATAGAGCATCCCGCGCTCATCCTCCGTAAGGTGCTCATTGACTGCTCTCACCCGTTCCATAACGAAACTTTTAAAACCCTCAACAATTTCCTTTCCCCTGTCCGTAAGTCTTATCGTCACGATTCTCCGGTCGCTTTCACTTCTTTCCCGCTTCATAAAACCGTTTTTTACCAGACGGTCGACAATTCCCGTCGCTGTGCTCATGGGAATATTGATATAGGAGGACATCTGGCTCATGATCACTTCACCATTGCGGTCGACCAATAACATGGCGAAGATCTCCGATTTCGAAAATGCAAAATCAAGGTTAATCCATTCTTCCGGATAAACCAGTTTTTTTATATTTGAAAATAGCAGGTCAAAAAGTTCATTGTATTCCAGCATTGATTCCTCCTCAGAATATTTCGCCCTCCGAAGTATTCTTGTATTTAGGATACTACTTCGAATTTCCATTGTCAATCTATTTTTTATTATTTACTCATAGATCAGTAAAAAATAAGCAATATCCATTTACCCATCCATATACTGGTATAGATCCATGGGAATCCTGTCCAAGGTCATTCTGTCCAGCAAATAGTAGATATAATTCCCTTCTCTTTCCTTGTACAGCACCCCGGCCTCATGGAGAATTTTCAGGTGCTTGGATATACAAGCTTCTGTGACGCCGATATCCCTGGCAAGACTTTGGGTAGAGGAACGCCGCATGTATAAGGTCTTCAGAATTTTTAACCTCGTTTCATCTCCTAAAGCTTTCATGGTTTTGAACAAATCCTTTGGAACTACGTCCGCAGCCTCTTCCATGGAAGCTCTTACTGTGAGCTGCAGTTCCTTTGGAGCTTCCAACCCAATCAGAAGATGGGGATCTACAAAGCTGCTGACAGTAAAATTGATTTTCTCAATACTGTCAAAAGGTACGATAAACTTTGTATACTTATGAAAATAAAAAGCATCCGCCGCTATTTCAATCCGGTTATGTATAGTTTTGACATACTCCAGTATACCCTTATTTTCCAAAAGAGCCCCTTGCTTTTTCAGAATACGGATCAACAAAGGCTCCAAAAAGAGCAGCTCCCGTTCAAAGAGCAGGTAATAGTATTCCTTCAGGAGCGAAATTAATTTCCTTCTGAACCCTTCGGGGTCGGAAAAAATTTTAGCCTGCTCCTTTGTGAGGCTTGAAGGCTCCTCCGCCTTTCTTTTTCGCAGCCACACCTTTATCCGATCCCGCTCTATACAGTTCCCCAACAAAACCCGGATAAAAGTTTCCATATCCATCCCGGCAATAAAGTCCAGGGCAGCCAACAGATTCAGATCATTCACACTTTCAGAGACTTTGCAGAAATCCATCACTGTACACCACTCATGAAAATGGATGCCAATATCCACCAAAGAGCCATACAATCCCTCATCCAGCCGCTCTTTGACTCCCTTGGCCCATTCCAGCCTTGTCAGGTGGTGCTCCGGTCGGGTGAGCACATGAAGACTGCATATCATTTCAAAAAAGGAGAATAGAAAAATTCTACTTTCCATGTTCCAATGTCTTTTCCATAGATTTTCATTGATTATCCTTCCCAATCCATGTATTCTCCCCTATTATATAACGCTCTTCGTCAAAAATCCACTGCAGGGTTGGTTTGCTCCGTAGGATCGGATTTATTACATCAACATTTGTAGAGACAGGTTCTAAACCTGCCCTTTTTGTTTCCGCACCAATTCCAGAATCGCTTGCACTGTAGAATTCAGGGTGGGTTTGGAAGTTGGGTGGGTTTAGAACCCACCCCTACCGTGATTGGGCCTTATTTGATAATCAACCTAGAACAATGCCATATTACCGGTTTTCCTTGCATGCCGCTCACCCAGACGTAAACACACCATTGTGATCCCCAGCATAAATCCTGCGAAGAGAAGGCTGATGAGAAAATATCCCCTGAGCTGGTATAGTCCATCCCCGCGCAGCATCACCCTTCGCAAGGTTTCTGCGGAATAGGTAAGTGGAAAAATACTGCTGATGGCCCTGGCCCATACCGGAAAAACAGTGGAGGGAATTTTGATCCCCGCAAAAAGCTCCATGGGCTCTTCCAATACCGTAAAGAGGAAATTGGTATCCCGCGAAAAAAGAAACAAGGCATTGAGCAGCATCCCCCAAAGCATGGCCATAAGGATCATCATAACGATTCCTAAAACCGCAGCTTCCCATTGTACATGGAGTTGATTCCCCCTGATGACGAATAATCCGGCCTCAAAAACGATAAAGAGCCATACACTTTCAAACAGCGAAGACAAGCAATTTCCCAGAACGAACGCCAGCCGGTTGGCAGGTGACAGATAGATCAGCTCCAACGTTCCGTAAATCCTTTCGTGAGAGAACATCCAGGCCGATTGGACAAGAGACCGGAAAAAGATCATGCACAGGTATCCGATGAGTACGAACAGGATCAAATTCTCCTCATTCACGTAGTCCACAGAGCCCGCTACCTTCTCCATAGCGAAGGGTTTATAGCCAAAATAAGCTGAAACAAAGGAGAGCAGAGGCCATAGAAACAGACTGATATAGATGGTCTTGTTATGAAAATAATTCTTGTGTTGTTTCAGCGCTTCTGCCTTTACAACACGAAAAAAGGATTTCATGGATTACGCCCCCTTCGACAACTTGATAATGGTATCTTCCAGCCTGGGCTCCTGGGTGTAGAACTTTTTAATGGGAACTTCATGCTGCAGCAGCACCTTGGCTATTTCCGTGCTTAAATCCTTCGTAGAAGTTATAGTATAGGCTTTGTTCTTCTCGTCCAGCTGGATGCTGCAATTTTTCTCCACCGAGAGACAGATCCGGTTTAAATCCCCGTGCAGTTCATTGGTTATGGATTGCAGCTCCAGACACAGGATTTTATGTTCCCTTGCCAGATGTGCCAGTTCTTTGGGTGTCCCCTGGGCAATCACCGTCCCATGATCCAGTATATAAATGTACTCACAGAGCTCTTCCACTTCCTGCATGTAATGGGAGGTCAGCAGAATGGACTTCCCTTCCTTATAGGCAATCTGTTTGACATATTCCCTTAGCTCCTTTGAAATAGCAGCATCCAGTCCTAGAGTGGGCTCATCCATAAAAATATATCTCGGGTCATTAATCAATCCTCTCGCGATCTGAAGCCTCTGTTTCATTCCCTTCGAGTACCTTTCCACCGGGACATCCTGTTTTTCGGTCAAGCCTACCAATTCCAGCAAATACTCCATCCTTTTTTTCAACACCTTTTCCTCGACACCATATAACTGCCCGTAATACCACAAATTTTCTCTCCCTGTAAGACGCCAATAGATCATTCGCTCTCCGCCGGCTACCATATTGATAAATTTCTTTACCTCTGTGGCGTTTTTCACGGCATCCATACCGTCAATGCTGATGTTTCCCACCGTAGGAGCCAGCAATGTGGACAGCATCTTGATGGTCGTTGTTTTGCCTGCTCCGTTAATCCCCAACAGCCCTACGATTTGTCCCTCCCTGATTTCAAGGTTCAGGTTTTTCACCGCCTCTACCGTTACTTTTTCTCTTTTGAAAAATCCTTTACCTACGGATGTATGATAAACCTTTCCCAGGTTCTCTGCCTTCAACATATACATTACCTCCAATCAACTTTGTATTTTTTCCAGGGCGATAATCTCCACCCGTTTGATAAGTGTAAAACCGATCATGCAATAAATACTGCTCAATAAAACTATCCCTATAAAACTTCCTGCCTGTTCTACGATCCCCCATCCCAGCAGCGTGCTGTTTCTTACCAGCTCCAGAGAGGCAGTAACCGGAATGCCCCTGGATATCCACTGAACACCTTCCGGCAGGTACTGTACCGGAAATGTCACGCCACAGATAAGGAACAGGATGGCAAACAAGGTATTCTGAGAAATGTAAGTGTCCCGAAAATACAGCATCACCACCGCCAGTAAAAGTGAAACGGAAAAATACGATAAAAAGGAAGCCAGCAGTGCCAGGATGGTTGCCGGGATATGGACCGCCGAGAAACGAAGTCCAAAAGGCAAACAGACCAGAATCATAATCAAAATCTCTCCCGAGGTGGTAACGGTCTGCTGCAGCATGTTTCCCACGAAGTATTGAACTCTGTGGAAGGGCGCCAGCATCAAGCTTTCCAACGTACCCGTCCGCAGCTCGGTGATGAGACTCCGGCTGACATTCAGACAGGTTCGCACCATAAACAGGTACATGCTGTTCCCGACGATGACATAGCTCATGTAATCGTCAGTTCCCGTAAAGGAAACGAAGGACGCTTTCAGGTTTCCCTTGAACAGGAGATAATACATGAAATACGCCGAGAAGGCAGTATATACTGCCGTCAGGAGATTGCCGATGAAGAAATCCTTTGGATAGGCCCTCATCTGAATGATAAAGTTTCTTTTCATGGTTGCGTGTAAGGTTCTCAAATTTATTCCTTCCCCCTCTTTTCTTTGATTAGCTATATAGCTAATCAAATCAATATTCCCTTTTGGGTAGCAGTATTATAGGGAGAAAGGGGAAATCTGTCAACGGGAAAGTACAAAAAATTTTTCCTGCGATGGCGAATTATATCTATTATAGTCATAATATGTATGATATTATAATAATTGAAATTTAAAGTCATGTTTTTTCGTCGTTTACCCGGCTATGATGCAACAAAAAAGCTCTGTAGTTATTTTACGGAGTTTCGTTTTTCCATAAACTTCAATAAAATAAGGAGATGATTCCTAATGCCTCCAAAGTTGATTGACAAGTCAATGCTGACTCCGGAAATGGTATTACGCAATGATATCCTGAGTGCTTCCGGAGCAGTGTTAGTCCCTAGAGGAATCGTTTTAACAGAAGAGTTGATAAAAGGAATAAAAAGGTTCCCTCATGTCCATACGTTGGAAATTGATGATAAAAGGGAATCTGAGCAGGAAAAGTTTCTAAGAAAATCCTTTGAAGTTAAAGAAGAATCTGTTAAACATCTGATCCTTAGTATTTCCGATGGAAATCCTGTAGATCAACAAATCGTAGAAGATACAGTGAACGGAATTCGAAAGGATTTTGCCATGACATCCGATGTTCTGGCCTGTATGCGCAGAGTAAATGATGTAGACAATTACACGTACCGCCATTCACTCAATGTATCCATGCTGGCCATGCTTATGGGACGATGGCTCAAAATGACGGAGGCACAATCAAAGGGCCTGGCCACAGCAGGACTGCTTCACGATATCGGTAAAAGTAAAATCTCCAAAGATATACTTTTAAAAGAGGGAGCCTTAACACCGGAAGAATATGAAGAAGTGAAAAAGCATTCTACCTATTCCTACCGTTTGCTGCAGGAGGATAAACTTTCCAAAGAAATCCTGATGGGTATTCTAATGCACCATGAGCGGGAAGACGGCAGCGGCTATCCGCTGGGCGCCAAAGGTGACCAGATACCTCTCTACGGGAAGATACTGGCTGTCTGTGACATTTATTCCGCGATGGTGTCCATGCGCCCTTATAAAGGCCGCCAGAATCCTTTTATTGTAATTAAGGAAATGCTGGCCAACTATAAAGGTAAACTGGATTATGGACTTATGCATACCCTATTCTATAATGTGGCAATGAGCCATGTTCATGAATATGTACTGCTTAATACCGGAGAAATCGGACAGATCGCCTTTATTAATCCCCGCGAAGTGCTTCGCCCCATTGTCCGGATTGATACCGTACTGGTAGATCTGCAGCAAGAGCACAGCCAGGAAATCGAAGATATTTTATAGCCTTGAATACCTACCGGCAAACGAACAGGCAACGTAAGGAAGTTTGAAACATACCGTCACTTCCTTACGCTGCCTGTTCGTTTTCCTGCATCCTTGACTCATTGCAGACTGTGGACAAGAGAGCTGTATTCAGAAGTTGACCGGGAAAACCGGGCATCGATTCTGGCCATTATTCAATCGTTGAACCTAATGTGTTTGAATAATGCCATGGCTCTCTTCTTTTGAAAACGCATCTAAAACCATACTGTGCTGTTTTAAAAAATACTTCTACTATCTGTTGATACTCCGCACTACCGATGCATGCATGAGCATGGCCGTGGCTATGCCCAGAAAAAATCCGGCAGCCGTTGACAGGGCAATCGATATCCAAAGCGGCACGGAAAAGATGTATAAACCTAACAGAGAGCCAGCTAAAGCGCCGACGACGATGCCAAAGATACTAAATGCAGCATAGTACATCCCGATGGCCTCGTATACGCCAGGGGAAAGCTGCTCATAATACTTTTTATACTTTTCCTGCAGGTCGGCCGCCTGGGAACTCCTGCTATCAAAGGCCAGCTGCTGCCGGGCTTTATCGAATGCCTCCTGCTCAGAGAGCCCTTGGGATATCAGATCGTTCATATAATCACTCATGTAAAGGATCATATCCCCCTGGGCTTCATTGCTCCGATCCGAGCTGCTCTTGAACTTGGCGAGCTTGGCGGTAATTTTGCCTTTTGTTATGCTGCCTTTTTTCCGCAGCTTTTCGATATAGCTGAGTTCCGCATCATCGAGATAGAACTGCGCTTGCTCCTTTGCAAATTGATCTACTTTTTTCTTCATTTCATTGCTTATGCCCATCGTCTAACCCTCCATCTATTTTTAATTTTTGTATGCGCTCATTGATAAAATCCCATTTTTCCCAAAACTTAAACAGCTCATCCATGCCGTTTTCGTTAAGCGTGTAGAATTTTCGAGGTGGGCCAATGTCCGAAGGCTTTTTCGTAATGTGCACCAGCTGGCTCTTTTCGAGCCGCATTAATATTGTATATACCGTTCCCTCTGCGATACCGTCAAAGCCTATTTGAGTCAGCTTCTTAACAATCTCGTACCCGTACACTTCCCCACGGCTGATAATTTCCAGAACGATTCCTTCCAGGACGCCCTTGAGCATTTCACTCAGATTCTCTATTTTAACCACCTCCCACCACTACTTCGTATAACTAAGTACCGCTATATAGTAACGCGAAGTAGTAGTTTTGTCAAGCACAAAAATATTTTTTTCCGCAACGAGCATGGTTAATACCCCATTGAAGGAAAATTTCGAGAATAGTTCTTATAAGCAAGGTACAGAAAACGAGCCCTGCCAAAAGGTTATGGAAGGGCTTGTTTTGATTTTCTATTTCTCACAAGTATACAAAAAAGATGCTTTACACTTTATGTAAAGCACCTTTTTATCTACGGTTTGAAATGAGCCGAGGGATTACTCCCGGCTCATTACTCTGTTTCTGTAAAATACTATATCCCCACAGCTTTAAACCTCCAGACCAGGCTTTGGAAGTCCCCTTTCAACCTGGGGATTGCCAATCCCGCATACATCAGCTCGGCACCGTCAAACACTTCCTCCGTACCCACCCGTTGATACTTCATTTGCGGGTTCAGCCCTTTCAGCTTTATCCGGGCAAGAGGTGCTGCCGCCGTGGCCAGTACTGCAAAGTATGCAGCATATACTTCCGTCTGGTCCTCTGAAACAAAGTTCCAGGCCGTTTCGTTTCCTTCAAAAGGACTTTTAAGCCGATAGAATTCACCGAAGAATACTAAATGCCTGATTTCCTTATAGAATTCCGTCTGCTTTCTTACAATGTCCTTTTCCTCTTCCGACAGTTTTGTCAAATCCAATTCGTAACCAAGGTTTCCCGCCATAGCTACATTACCGCGCATCCCCAGAGAGGTGATACGACCCACCTGATGGTTCGGCACAGCAGAAATATGCGCTCCCATAGTAGAAGCCGGATAAACCAGGCTGGTACCATACTGGATTTTCAAGCGTTCTACGGCATCCGTATCGTCACTGGTCCAGGTTTGGGGCATGTAATAGAGCATTCCGGGGTCAAAGCGTCCTCCCCCGCCCGAGCAGCTTTCAAACAATATGTGCGGGAATCTGGATGTGATGGCTTCCATCACCTTGTAAAGTCCGAGGATATAGCGGTGTCCGGTTTCTCGCTGTCTTTCGGCAGGAAGCTGTGCAGAGCCGATTTCCGTCATACTCCGGTTCATATCCCACTTTACATAAGCGATAGGCGCGCTGGAAAGTATATCTGCGAGCATTTTTGTTATGGCCTCACATACATCTTCCCGTGAGAAATCCAGCACCAATTGGTTTCTTCCCTGGGTACGGCTCCGGTCTGGAACATGCAGGCACCAATCCGGATGAGCCTTGTACAGGTTGCTTTCCGGTGAAATCATCTCCGGTTCGAACCACAGGCCAAAGGATAGACCCAGGTTATTCACCTTTTTCACCAAACCATCCGTCATCCAATACAAAAAGGTCGATACCGATCTCTTTTCCAACCTGTGCAATCTCCAAAAGCTTCTCTGAATTAAAATCGAAATAGGTAGCTTCCCAATTGTTTACAAGAACAGGACGGACCTGATCCCGGTATTGCCCCCTGCAAAGACGGGTACGATATAGTTTATGGTAGGTTCTCGACATACCGCCCAGCCCCTGGGGAGAATAAACCATCACGGTTTCCGGCGTCTGGAAGGATTCTCCCTTGTTCAGAAGCCATGAAAAATCGAAAGGATTGATTCCCATGGAAACACGTGCAGTTTTAAACTGACTGACCTCGGTCTGCGCTACAAAATTGCCACTGTAAACCAGACTGAACCCATAAACGTCTCCATGATCTTCGTCCGCATCCTTTCTCGCAAGAGCGATGAAGGGGTTATGCTGGTGGCTGCTGGCTCCTCTTCGGCTTTCAACCGACTGAGTTCCTGTAAAAAGAGGCCTTCTTTCCATATGCCTCTCCCTACCCCACTCTCCGTGCAAATGAATGAAGTCATATTCGTCATCACCAAAGTCGACACTCATGCTCAAAGCACGCAGGAGCTTTAGCTTTTGGTTCCCTTCATTCATAAATTTAACGGACCGCGTAATGACATTTAAATTTTCAAATACCGTATAATATAGGATCACCTTAAGGCCTATCACTTCATCAAACAATTCCAATGCCAGGGTTTCCGCCTCTTCTTCCCCCTCTGCATAGGTGGCAGGAAGCTCATGTAAAGCAGGCTTACCCTTACTGATGGTATGCGCTTTATACTTTAAAACCGATACGGTGGAGCCGTTTTCCATCTGTACCTGAAAAGCCGGACTGCGCATATCTGAATTTCCATAGCCCGGATACTCTTGTGGCAATGTATCCAATGATAGCTCTCTATTTGCAGGCTCCGGTTTTGGAGAAAAGGAGGATCTTCCCCGGAGAACCAATACGTTCGATATATTAACGGAATTTAGCCTTCTCCCCCAATACAAATGGGCCAGATACCCCTCATTCAAAATATGTACAAGGTAGCTTGTCTCCTTTGCCTGAAGGTGGAAAACTCGATTGGATGCGTCAAAAACAATTCCCATTCTATGTCCCCTTTCAATTGCATTATGCTGTTTAAAACATTATAGCAGAATAGTAGCGCTAACACCACGGATTTCTATAGTAAAAGGAAAAACCTGAAGCAGTGCTGCATCATTCCGTAGTTCTTTAAATTATAAAAAACCGTGGTGCATCCTTGAGAACATACCACGGTTCCATTTCATGAGTTATACGGTTATTTGTAATAAACGCTCATTTCATTGATATTGGTATCTGAAGTGGAGGTCACTACGTATAATCTCAGATATCTGGATGTCACAGGAGAAAAGGAGAGTGTTTTTGATGCGCCTATGCTCGTTCCGCTTGCACCCGGAATATCGGTAAAGGTTGTACCGTCATTGGAGGATTGGAGCTTGAAGGAGGTTACATGAACAGGCACGGAATCTTCTACCAATGTTACCTGGTTGTAGGTAGTGTTTGCACCAAAATCTACACGGAGCCACTCTCCATTCGTGGTTCCCTTGGCTGAAACCCAACGGGTTGTTGTTGTACCGTCAAAGGCTTTGTCTGCTGTATAGGTAGTACTCCAGGAAGAGGATGCTGCAGCAGCCTTGTTCAGTGCAAGATTTCCTGATGGCGTAGCTGTAGGAGTCGGGGTCGGAGTGGGCGTTGGGGTCGGCGTTGGGGTTGAAGAAGGTGTCCCATTGATGATTTCAAAGCTGGCAAATTGGATTCTAGCCTCTGCCATACCATCGAAGATTCCGCGGTAAATCCCCCACTTCGGCCGGTTATAGCTTGCATCCGTTCTCCACATATCCTTGGTTGCACTACCGGACATAACAGTTGCACCATTATCAACCCTTTTAACGGTTACGGAAACGTTTCCGCTGTCTACCATTTTAGCGGTTACAGTCGCTTCGCACCATACTCCTTTTACAGCGGATAAAGGAGTAGAGCATATAGTTGTAGTGTTATCCATAGTAGCTCCTTGCGGCGTATGGCGGGCATCCAGGGAATCGCCATCCGTAGTGAAGGTTATGATGGGGGCCCCATCATCTCCATCTACTGCTTTAATCTGGAAGATGTGGCAGAACCTTGAGTGCGACGGGTAATTGGAAGCTAATTTGAACTTCCATCTGTAAGTGAAGGTTTCACCATTCTTAGCTTTAAGATTATCGGGAGAACCGTTATATACCTTCACTTCGTTACGCTGCCTATCCGTATTGCTTCCATCAAGGTCACCCGTATTATGCAAAATGAACTCAAAAGCATTCCCTACAGGAGCAGAGGTAACTTCCGTGATGTGCCCTGTATCAGGACCATCAATAGGGTCAGATCCCAGATAGGTTTTAAAAATCGAGTAGGCATCCTGGCCTCCGGCTCCATCGGAGTTGATGGTTACAAGCGTAGCCGCTTGACCAACGGTTGAAACAAATAATAGAGAACTTAACACTGCGACACTGATTATAGCAGGAATTTTAATTTTTCCTCTCATAAATTTACCTCCCATTAATGTAATTAACTTTGAAATATAAGTAGTAAATTTGAAAATTCCGGTCTGCTTTTCACCCCTCTCTATGTATTGATATGGCTTGGAAGAAAATCAAACAAAATTTCCGCCTCCACCCCCTCTCCAAAGTTTGCTCCCTATTCTATACCTATTTTGATTCATCTAACTTTACGGTATTGCCAGTGTTGCAATTGTAGTAGTCTGGGACAAATATTCATTTACGACTGCAATGATTATTGGAAGTAAAGTATTTATAATTTGTATATTTAATAGACTAATTGTAAATATAATCCAAATTAAAATCTTTAACTTTTTTCACATCTTATAGGATTTTTTTAGGAAAAATTTCTTATTTAGCTATACAACACTTTAATTTAAGTAACAAAGAGTGAAACAATCTTTTATTTTCAATTAAAAAAGCCACAGTACAGCAATTCAACTGTACCGTGGCTCTTATTCATTTATAGGGTCAAACTCCCAACAATTCCTTTACAACCTCTTTCATATCCTGCTTTTCACATACCCTTTTGTGTAATACGGGCTTGTGCTGCAATCCTGTGAGTCCCTGGGGAATTTCCAGCTTGCATTCCCTTGCCAGTAGGTCCAGAAGTTCGAATTCATTTTTCCCCTTCACGGCCTCTTCTCCAAAGATCGCCTTTGCAACGCTTTCATTGAACTTAAAGGGACTGGCAGTAGAAGCGATAATGGTTTTCGTCATATCACCGGTGGAAATCACATATTTGTCATATACGTCCACTCCGACAGCCGTATGGGTATCAATCACGTATCTATATTCATTGTATATACATTCAATCGTCTTCAAGGTCTCGGTTTCGTTGGTAAAGTCAGCCCAGAAAAGCTTGCTGATTTTTTTCTTTGTTTCCGCATCTACCGAGTACACTCCTGTTTCCTTCAATTCGGTCATCCAATGGCTTATAGCCTGCGCATCATGCCCGGTAATTTCAAAAAGCAATCTTTCCAGATTGCTGGAAATCAAAATGTCCATAGAGGGGGAAATGGTTTTCTTAAATTCCCTGTTCCTGTTGTAGGTTCCAGTCGCAATAAAATCCGTCAATACGTTGTTTTCATTGGAAGCACAAATCAGCTTGTTCACCGGCAATCCCATCTGCATGGCATAGTAAGCTGCCAGGATGTTCCCAAAGTTGCCTGTGGGCACAACAAAATTTACTTTGTCACCCAGGCGAATATCTCCATTTTTAACGAAATCCGCATAAGCAGAGAAATAATAAACAATCTGCGATACCAATCTTCCCCAGTTAATGGAATTTGCGGAAGAGAACTTAAAGCCTCTTTCCCCTATGAATTCAGCCAGCGGAGTATCGGTAAAAATGGCTTTCACTCCGCTCTGGGCATCATCAAAATTACCTTCTACAGCAATGGAAGAAACATTTGTGCCTTCCTGTGTGATCATTTGCATTCTTTGTACTTCACTGACACCCTCATTGGGGTAAAAAACAACAATACGTGTTCCTTCAACATCCTTGAATCCTTCCAGTGCAGCCTTTCCCGTGTCTCCGGAAGTTGCAACCAGTATGACAATCTCCCCGGTTTCTCCGGTTTTTTTCACTGCCTTTACCAGAAAATGCGGTAAAATCTGCAGGGCCATATCCTTAAAAGCACAGGTAGGTCCATGCCACAATTCAAGCACTGAGATATTATCATTCAGCTTGTATAACGGCGCAATGTCCGGTGAACTAAATTTTTCCGGCGAATATGCATTATTAACGCAATCAGCGATTTCTTCATCCGTATAATCATTGATAAAATTCTTAAGTATCGCAATGGCCCTTTCCCTGTAATTCATACTTACCATGGCTTCAATTTGATCCATTTCAACTTTTACAGGGGCTTCCGGCACAAACAAGCCGCCATCCGGAGCGATCCCGGCTTTAATTGCCTCTGCCGATAATACGGATTTCAAGCCGCCTCTGGTACTTTCATAATACATAGTAATCCTCCTAATTGCAAACACTGGCACGCATTTATCGATCCCTCTGCACGCTTCCTATTGCATAAATATTCAATTCAAGATCTATAGAGGGATGTGAAAACACAGATATTCTTTTCCCGGGCCCTTCACTGCTCCCATAAGCGATACAGCAAAACAACCTCCAATATCTTTTTTCACAACCACCTGTATCTTCCGCACATTTTATATAATTATAATACAAATACTTTAATAAAGCAAAGCAATTTAGGAAAAATCAACGTGCAAACCATCGATAAAGCATCTGCAGCAGACTCATGCGACGTACAGGCCCATATTTGCGTCTTAGCGCATCAAACACAAACGCACCGCTTGTTTTCCCAGCATCATACAGATACTCTTTATCACTTTTCGTAAGATTGAAGTCCAGGAATTTAACCTTTGTCGTATCGATTTCCCCCACAAAATCAAGGTTATCTTGCGGCTCAGGAACCCCTGTGTCATAAGCGGCAAAGATCAAAGCCTTTATCACACTCAGTGGTGTATCCAGACTTACCAGCTTCTTTTTCTCCTTTCCGGATAACTTGAATCCGACGCTAGGGATTCGTCTTGACTTTGAAACAAGCCAAAACGGAAAGTTATCCAGAACTCCGCCATCCATGAATTGATAGGTCTTTGTCTTTCCATCCTCAACCGTTTTGTACTCCACCGGTTTAAATGCCAAAGGAACGCTGGTGCTCATCCGAACAGCCCGTGCCACCTCCATCTGATCCGGGTTTACGCCGTAAAAAACCATATCATCCGGCAGTACAACAATCCTCTTTCGTGTCGCATCCACTGCTGTCATTCTCATTCTATATCCTCTGGGATTTACCTTATCACTGATACCTCCCCGCAGGTCGGCAAAGGTTCTTACACCCCTGGCCTGAAGCGTCTTGTATACCCATTCCTCCAGATAATCCCCGTCAAAAAGGCATCCTTCCTTACTGTAAGTGGCGATATCCTTTATAAGGTTTCTATGGGCAGCGTCACTATGGTAGCTATCCGATTGGCTGATACCGCGTCCCTTGAGGAGAAATCCCTCTACACTTCTATCCATTCGCAGTTTACTGTTATTTTGGAATTCCATGAACCGGGTCACCACAGGCACTTTTTTGGGTATATCGTTTATATTCAGAGTAGAGAAATCAAACTCGGTTAAAACCTCCAGGAGCTCCTGGAACCCATACCCCGCCGCAGCATAGGCCCCTGCCAAAGCTCCCGCCGATACACCTGCTATATTCCCCCATTGAAATCCTCTTTTCTCTCCTGTTTCAAATACGCCGGCATAAGCAATTCCCTTTATGCCGCCTCCACTCAATACAAGATTTACTGTTAGCCGCTTCGACCTCATATCGTTCTCCCATTGCTTTGCTACTATAGTAAGTATATGTACGAGTTTGACTATTTTGTACTAAATACAACTAATTTTCACGATAAATGCGTTTTCTCCCATCTTTGCTATAGTAAATTTATATTCACCTATTGACAACAATGAAAGCAATCACTAAAATACTCCCAACCACATCGATACAACATACAAATGTATCGATACATTTTGCTTATTATGTTATAGAGGAGGACTTTTATGAAAACAGGAAGTACTATAATAAAGCAACCCGTGAGTACCACGGATGTTACTGTTTCAGGACTGCTAATTGCTCTGGTCTTTGTCGCTACGGAGTTTGTCAATATCCGTCTCCCTATTTCCGTGAATGGCGGGTTGATACATTTTGGGAATGCAATGTTGTTCGTGTCGGCAATTCTTTTCGGCAGAAAAAAGGGTGCCCTTGCCGGAGCTTTCGGCATGGGTTTGTTTGACACCGTTTCGGGGTGGATGGCATGGGCCCCCTTCACTTTTATTATACGAGGCATCATGGGTTATATCATCGGCACTATTGCAAATAATAAAAACAAGAACGGCAGCAGCTTTTTATATAACCTCACTGCCATCCTAGTCGGCGGTATATGGATGATGATGGGATATTATTTGACGGAAGTCATCCTTTATGGAAATTGGTTATCTCCAATGACTTCGATAACGGGAAACATTATACAAATTGCAATCGGTGCAGTCGTTGGCCTCCCTCTCGTATCTGCTTTGAGAAAATTTAAAATATTTAATAAATAAGGAGTGTTTATCGATGAGCAATCCCTTGATAATGACACCGGGTCCTACACAGGTCCATGAGGAAGTTAGAAGAGCCATGTCTGCGGAAATTACAAACCCAGATCTGGACGAGAACTTCTACAAATTTTATAAAAATACCTGTGAAAGCTTACAGGAAATCCTTAACACGAAAAATGAGGTCCTTATATTAAACGGAGAAGGAATCCTTGGCTTGGAAGCTGCATGTGCATCTCTCATTGAGCCCGGAGACCGGATTTTATGCATTGATAACGGTATTTTCGGCAAGGGTTTTGGTGATTTTGCCAAAATGTACGGGGGAGATGTCCATTACTTTACCTCCGATTACCGCAAAGCCCTCTCTATAGATGAAGTAAAAGAATTTCTCCGTAAGGATCATGACTTTAAAATTGCTACTCTGGTCCACTGTGAAACACCGTCAGGTATCACTAACCCTATTGACCAGATTTGCCCCTTGCTTAAGGAATACGGTATCCTATCCGTAGTAGACTCTGTTTCGGCCATAGGAGGCGAACGGCTGAAGACGGATGAGTGGAAAGTAGATATTGTGCTGGGCGGTTCACAAAAATGCCTTTCCGCCCCCCCCGGACTGACTTTTCTAAGCATTAGTCAGGATGCCTGGAATAAAATTTTATACCGGAAACATCCTGTCACAAGTTTCTACTGCAATCTATCTCACTGGAAAAACTGGTATGAAGAAAAATGGTTCCCTTACACGCAGCCGATTAGCGATATTTTTGCCCTGAAGACGGCAGTTGAAAGATGGCAGAGGAAAGGAGACGCACTGGCGAGGCACAGCAGAATCGCAGCAGCAGTACGATACAGTCTTACGCATGCAGGCTTGGAGTTATACCCTTTCGATGGGTTCTCCAATACGGTTACAACGGTTTTAGTCCCTGGCGGAGTATCCTTTAAGGAAATCCATGCTTTACTGCTGCTGGAACATAATATACTGATTGCAGGCGCTTTCGACTTTTTAAAGGATAAGGTGTTCCGCATCGGACACATGGGTGAAAATTGTTACGAGGATAAGCTGTATCTGACTTTAAAAGCTCTAGACAAAGTATTGCGAAAGTGCAATGTAAATCTAAAGGGTGAGCTTCATAAACTCTTTATTGAAGCCTTATGAATGTTGAAAAACAGCCTACAGAATTCTTCAGTCCAACTTCAATTCGTATTTCATCAAAAAGGGATGTAATGAAACTTAAGTTTCATTACATCCCTTTTATGCAAATATACCCAGCCTCCTATTCGGTATGAGCCTTATCCACCCATTCCTTTGCCTTTTGGCAAATGCTGCACTCCGGGTATTTTATAAATAACCCGCTTTAACTTCCCAGGGCACTGCACCTTACCGCTCGTAATAGGTGTACCCGCGAAGCCCATTGTCATATGCCCGCATGATTTCCCTTCTCTCGCTGGCACTGATTAAACCATCATGTATTGCTTCTTCCGCTGTTTCGCGAAAACGCACCAGCATGTCCTTCGGATCAAACTCGACATAAGAGAGTACATCCGCTACGCTGTCTCCATGAATCTCCTTTACAAGGTCATAATTGCCGTCGGAGTGGATCCGCACACTAACTACATTGGTATCTCCAAACAGATTGTGAAGGTCGCCTAATGTCTCCTGATAAGCTCCCACCAGGAAAACGCCCAGGTAGTAGTTGTCACCGTTTTTCATTTCATGCAGGGGCAATGTAGTCCTCACATCATGAAGATCGATGAAACGGTCAATTTTTCCGTCACAGTCACAGGTAATATCCGCGATGACGGCATTGCGCTTGGGCAATTCCAGCAAGCGGTGCACCGGCATAATCGGAAACAGCTGGTCAATGGCCCAACTGTCCGGAATGGACTGAAATACCGAGAAATTGCAGTAATAGATGTCTGCAATGGCACTCTCGATGTCCTCCAAATCCGGTGGAGGATTTTTAATCTTCTGCTTTTCCTTTGCAATCTGGTTAATGGTATTCCAGAAGATCTTTTCCGAAAAGGAGCGTTCACGAAGACTGATCCTGCCGTGCTTGAACATGTCACGGATTTCGTCACGGTAATAAAGCGCATCGTTATAGCACTCCTGGATATTTTTCAGTGTAAGATTTTTATTTACATCATACAGGTTTTTGATTTGCTCCGAGGTGCTCTCATCCAGTTTATCCGGCAAATCATACTCCTCAAACCGTTCTACATCCAGTACATTAAACAGCAATACGGAATAATATGCGACCGTGGTCCTTCCCGACTCGGTTACAATCACCGGGTGCGGAACATTGCTTGAGTCCAGAATCGACATAACGGCTTCAACAATATCCGTACAGTACTCTTCCACCGTATAATTACGGCTGTTGGTATAATTCGTATTGGATCCATCATAGTCAACCGCAAGACCTCCGCCCAGATCCAAATAGCCCATGGGCGCGCCCTCTTTCACCAGTTCCGCATACACACGGGTTGCTTCCAGTACCGCAGAACGGATATCCCGGATATTGGGTATCTGGGAGCCAAGGTGGTAATGAAGCAGTTTGAGGGAATCCAGCATTTTCTTCTCTTTCAAGGTGTCTACAACCGATATGAGCTGGGATACATTCAAACCAAATATACTACGGTCACCTCCGGATTCTGTCCAGTGGCCGCCGGCTTTTGCAGAAAGCTTGATGCGGATGCCGATGTTAGGCTGTATTCCTAAGGCCTGTGAACGTTCCAATACAAGATCAAGCTCACCTGGAATCTCAATGACAAAAAAGCACTTAAATCCCATTTTTACAGCATACAGACCCAAATCGATGAATTCCTCATCCTTGTAGCCATTGCAGATCAGACAGGCTTCCTTGTCTTTCATGAGAGAAAGAGCCGCTACCAATTCAGCTTTGCTGCCTACCTCCAGGCCATGGTGGTAGCGTTGACCGAATTTGGTCACTTCTTCAATAACCTGCTGCTGCTGGTTAACCTTAATGGGATAAACACCGCGGTATTCCCCTTTGTAATTTAGCTTCTTAATTGCTTCTCCAAAAGAGTTGTTGAGAAAAGAAATCTGCGAGTCCAGCAGATTTTCAAAGCGTAACAGTACCGGCATATCAAGCCCGCGCTCACGGACACCTGAAATGATATCCATGAGGCTAATTGCAGCCGAATTTTCTTCTTTATTTGGGTGCACCAGAACCTCTCCATTTTCAGAGACTGAAAAATAACCGGCACCCCAGTTTTTAATACCGTAAAGCTCTTCCGACTTCTCTTTTGTCCATCTACCTAAAAGTTCTGTTTTATTCATCGTCTCTTTCCTTCCATCTAAACAGTGATTCACTACCCCATCAACGGGAAAAACATGTTTTTTAATAAATCCTACTCCTGTCTTCCAGGATTTTCCCTGTCAACAGCGCTAAAAACAAGCTTTTCTCATAGCAGACAATACCACATTAACCGCATAATTGTCAACAAGTATTGAGAGGAAGGTTTCGCCAGATCAGCGACCCAGCCTTTCTTTGTTTTAGTTATTTCATTTTTTTATAAATATTCACATATTTCTCTTACGGCTCAAACCGCTTTTCTACAGGGTCTACTCTCGTTCATCCCTTTCTCATACGCTATTCTACCGGTTCCATGTCGTGACATATTAATTATGGCTCTGCATTTTTAAAATGCATATAAATTTACTTTATACATTATTTCACTGTACTTGGGGATAGAAAGGAGGGCCACCTTACCGACTGAGTTATACCCAGCCGGGTATAACCCTATTGCCATATGGAAATATTATAAAAATAATCCATAATAAAGGAGTCATTCAATTGAAAGATACTATGCTTAATCGAATAAGGAAACTTCTCTTCGAGAACCTGCCTTTGGTGCTTATACTGCTGGCAGGCATCCTCTTGCGGATCTTTTTTTCACTATCCATTCAGGGCCCTATACAAATCAGTGACTCTGAAACCTATATCGGGGGAGCAAGGAATTTATTGTTCCATTTATGTCTGGATGAATACAGGCCTCCGGTATACCTTCTTCAGTTGTTGATCTGCGGCATACTTTTCACCTGGAACCATCTGGAGTTCTCTGCCGTGATTCTTCAAAACATCCTTGGCCTGGTTACCGTAGTCTACCTTTACAAACTCGTTATGGAAGCCTTTTATAATCGGCTGGCTGCATGCCTGGCAGCGTTTTTCGCGGCTGTCAGTATGACGGTATACTGCTGGGACTTTATGATTTTAACGGAAAATCTCTCCCTACTTCTCATAACACTGATCGCCTATTACCTGGTGAAGTATCTAAAACACCACAATGACAGGTACCTCAAGATTTTATTAACGCTTTTATTCATTTGCATTTTCACCAAGCCCTTTTTTATGCTGCTCCCTGTACTGGTGCTCATGATTCTGGGAGTCCGGCACCTGGCTCTGAAAGGAACCCGTTTCCGCCTTCATCTGCGGTCAGCTGCCCTGGGCCTTGCAGCCATTTACATAGGACTTGTGCTCTACTCCGGTATTAACCTGGTCCAACACTCCTTCTTCGGGATTAGTACTGTAGGGAAGGTAAATACCTTTGGTAAAATACTTCAATACGGCATGGAAGGCCAGGGAAGTAATGAACGTATCGTAAACGATGTAAGAGAAGCTTTCAGCAGCAGTGCTCCCCAGTATATCGTGGAGGGAAAATTTCTGGAACCCTGGCACTTTATCGGAACCTATAACTGGAATACAAATCATTATGCCGAGATCGGCAGCTTCGCCCGGGAGATCATGATAACACATCCTATTGAGTACAGTATAAAAAGCTTTCAATTGACCTGGAAGCTTTTACTTCAGTCTCCCTTTAAGGACTTTATCGCCGAATCCGAGATATTGAAAGCCGGCCATCCCAATAAAATCATGCAGTTTGTCCGGCAGGCAACCACTGTTTTTGACTCCCTGTACCTGCTGATTATTCTGTGTGGTTTTGAAATGCTGGTCCTTCTGCTCTTTAACAGAAAATATCTGTTTCAGCAGAACGGATTTCTTTTGCTTAGTATTTTTCTGTTGATCCTCTACCATTATCTTATCAGTGCGTTTCTCTCCTATGGAGATTACTGCCGTTTGCTGGCCCCGAGCTACCCACTGATGTACGCACTGATTGCTGTATATATTTCAAGAGTTATACAACTGATACCATGGCTGCAGCGAAAACTTTCAAAAAACTGACAAAGGCTGCTGAAGCTATGAATAGCTTCAGCAGCCTTTCCTATTTCACGGTGCCTTATTTACTTAACTGTGCAATCTTTTGATCGATTTCATTTATACGCCAATGATTTGGGTACTTTTCCTTAAACTTTTTATAATTTTCCAGTGCCTTTGTCTTGTCGCTAATTCCAGCATAGCTTTCAGCCAGGAAAAACTGGGCATCGGGCAT
This sequence comes from Bacillota bacterium, assembly GCA_023419605.1. Lineage (GTDB taxonomy): Bacteria > Bacillota > Clostridia > Acetivibrionales > JAEZXR01 > JAEZXR01. The sequence goes on from JAEZXR010000134.1 coordinate 67,014, forward strand.
GTATTCCCACTCTCCCCCGTAGTTCAGAACTTTGGTCATCTTTGCAATTGCATCCTTATAGTTCTGATTGTAAAACAGATTTCTCCCGTCCTGGAAAACCGTCCAGGTAGCTTTGGGAAGAAATTCCTTTTCCAGTTTGTCGTACCTTTCCTTTTCCGGGCTTTGGAACTGGACAGACCGTAGAAGCACCAACAAATCCGCCCCTTCTTCATAATTCCGCGCTGAAGACAGCCTTTCCACCTCCGAGAGCCTTGAAATCCCCTTAAGGTACCCAAGCTCCGTGCTGGCCTGCTGGTATTCCTTCTGAAGCTTCTGGTACTCTTCGTTCAACTTATTGTATTTCTCTTCAATCTCTTTGGCAGCTGCTGTCGTGGTAGCCGCAGGGGAGTCAATATCTTTCGCTGCAGGCTGGTCTTTTTCTCCTACGGTAAAAGGAAGCTGAATCAGTAAAAGAAGCAATGCACCTGCTACCAACCCAATCCCATATTTCATGTAGTCGTTAGCAAATATACCTTTGGCTGTCATCTTTGCAGGACTTGCGCTTCCGGATTTCTTTTTATCTTCCGCAGCAGGATTTGTTTTGACAGGCCCGGGACTTCTTCGTTGGTTTTTAGGTACAGTTTTGCTATTAAAGGAACTTCCCTGTCCCCCCTCCAACATTTTCATGTATTCCAAAGCCTTTACGCTGTTGTTTTCTGCTGCCACTACCCGTTTAAATATCTCAGCAGCCTTTTCCTGCTCCTTGATATAGCCGTAACAAAGTCCCAGAAGGTTCATCGCCTCATAGAAATGAGGATTAATGGAAATCGCTTTTTTCAATTCAATGATGGCGATATCCTCGCTATTGGTCCGGAGATTCTCCAAGGCCTTATTGTATAAAACGATAGAGTTTCTCATATCGTCAGGCATACTCCCGTTTCTTTCCTCCAGAGCCTTTACATCTACCAGTTGAAAATCTGTCAGTACATCGCTTAATCGGATCAAATCAGCACCCCCATCACGCAGTGGAAATGGAAAGTTGAGAATATTTATTTAATTATCCAATAAATATTTCTCTTACTTCTCCAATATAGTAGAGTGAGCCAAAAGCACAAATGAGTTGGTCTGGAGTCCATGACTCCATGGCTTTGGCCACCGCTTCCTTTATTGTATCATTTCTGGAAACATTTTCACAATATTTTTTTAAAAATGCTTCTAATTCATGAGCCGGCAGTGCCCTTTCACTATTGGGTGTTACTGCAATAAACCCATGGGCCAGTGGAGCTATCGCCTCTACCAGTGATTTATAGTCCTTGTCCTTCAATACCCCAAAAATGAAAATTTTCTTTTTATCCGGGAAATACTTTTGAAGAGCACTTGCCATAACCTTCGCACCTTCGGTATTGTGCGCGCCGTCAATCAGTACCAGCGGATTCGCACTCACCACTTCCAGCCTTCCGGGCCACTTTGCCTTCCGTAAACCTTCTCGAATGGCGCCTTCCGGAATATTGTAGCCCTTCGCCTTTAATAAAAGCACTGTATTGATGGCCATAACGGCATTCTTTATCTGATGTTCCCCTAAAAGGGATATTTCCAATTCCCTGTATTCCTTATAATCAAAGGCTTGCCCATGGATGCTGAAACTTCCGCTTTTGATTCCACGGAGATCTACCGGAGTTAATCTGGCTTCCTTTTCCTTGCAAACAGCTTCAAATACTTCTTCCACTTCCGGGGCCTGTGGGTATAAGAGAACATCACACTTTTCCTTAATAATTCCTGCTTTCTCATAAGCTATTTTAGGAAGAGTATCCCCCAGTATATTCATATGGTCATAGCTTATAGTGGTAATCACCGCCGCTTCCGGAGACTCAATCACATTGGTAGAATCGAACCTGCCTCCCAAACCTACTTCCAAGACAACAATGTCGCAGTGCATTTCATAGTAGTACTGAAATGCGATGGCTGTCACAATTTCAAATTCCGTCGGATGATTCTGCCCATTCTCCAGCATGATATCCACTTTATTTTTTACAAAAGCAGTAATTCGGGCAAGGTCCTCAGGGGATATTTCATCCTGATTCACCTTGATTCTTTCTGTAAATCTTTGCAGATACGGTGATGTAAAGATTCCTACGGTATACCCCGATTCAACGAGAATACTGCTTATAAATGCCGTCGTTGACCCTTTTCCATTGGTTCCGGCAACATGTACATATTTTAGCTTTTTGTGGGGGTTTTCCATAAGGTCCAGCAAGCAGGTAATATTGTGCAAACCGAGTTTACTGCCGAACTTCAGTGTACCATGTATGTAATGCAAAGCTTCTTCGTAATTCATTTCTCTTCCTCCCGATATATCTTCATTACTTGCATATCCAAACTATATATTCGACATGCAATGTTTTTTTCCTCTGCAAACCTCAAACAAATCGTGGGCTGGAATCAGCGTTGAAATTTGCCCATGAAATAAAGAAAAGATCTGTGAAAGCAAAACTTTCACAGATCTTTTTTTATTTTCCACAACACATTTTATACTTCTTACCGCTTCCGCAAGGGCAGTTGTCATTTCGTCCTACTTTGTCACTCTTTTTGCTTACAGGCTTTTTCGGCTCATCTCCATGGCTGGCAGTAACAGGTTCTGCCACCTTCTCACGCTGCGGCATCTGTTCCCTGTCAATATGGGTATTAAGGATGAATTTCAATGCATCTTCCTGGATGCTGTTGATCATCTCTTCAAACATGGCAAAGCCTTCAAATTTATATTCGATAACAGGATCTCTCTGTCCATACGCTCTTAGGCCGATACCATGACGTAATTGATCCATGGCGTCAATGTGATCCATCCACTTCTGGTCAACCACCCTCAGGAGAATAACGCGTTCCAATTCACGCATCAGTTCGCTGCCAAGTTCCTGTTCCTTCGCTTCATATTTGTCTTTTATCAATTCAATGAGCTTTTCTTTTAAATCTTCCTTATCTAGGGATTCAATGTCGTCCTTGCTGAAGTTAAGGGAGCCTACAGGCACCAGAATACCCTCGGCAGAACTCCGGATCGCATCCCAATCCCAGTTTTCCGGGTACTGGTCTTCTCCGCAGTAAGTCTTTACAATACTTTCCGCCAAACCATCGACCATCTTTATAAAGCTGTCGTGCAGGTTTTCCCCATTGAGCACCTGCCTTCTTTGCCCATAAATAACTTCTCTCTGCTTGTTCATAACATCGTCATACTGGATGACATGTTTACGGATATCAAAGTTCTTTCCTTCCACTCTCTTCTGCGCATTTTCAATAGCGCTGGACAGCATTTTATGCTCGATAGGCTGATCTTCTTCCAGCCCCAGGGCTTCCACGATCCGGGTAAGCCGGTCGGAGCCGAAAAGCCGCATGAGATCATCCTCCAGGGAGATATAGAACCGGGAAGCTCCAGGGTCTCCTTGACGACCCGCACGACCTCTTAACTGGTTATCGATACGTCTGGACTCATGACGTTCCGTACCTATAATGTAAAGTCCGCCTGCTTCAACAACCTTTTTCCCTTCCTCCGTCGTAACCTCTTTAAACTTATGATATAGCTCCTGATACACCTTCCTTGCATTCAGAACCAACTCATCCGAGGTTTCATTAAATCCTGCGGACTGCATGATCAAATCGTCCGGATAGCCTTGTTTCCTCATTTCCTGTCTTGCCATAAATTCCGGGTTTCCGCCCAGCATGATGTCGGTACCTCTACCTGCCATATTGGTTGCAATGGTAACGGCTCCGAGCCTACCGGCCTGTGCGATGATCTCCGCTTCCTTCTCATGGAATTTGGCATTCAGGACCTGATGCTGCACACCGCGTTTTTTCAGCATGATACTCAGCAGCTCCGACTTCTCGATGGATATGGTACCGATCAGCGTCGGCTGTCCTTTTTTATTTGCTTCCACAATTTCATTGATAACTGCATTATACTTCCCTATCTGGTTTTTATAGACGGAATCCGGATGGTCAATCCTTATTACGGGCTTATTGGTCGGTATGACAACAACGTCCAGCTTATATATGGTCCTGAATTCCTGTTCTTCCGTCAGGGCGGTACCTGTCATACCGGCAAGCTTATTATACATTCTGAAGTAATTCTGGAATGTGATGGTCGCCAGGGTTTTGCTTTCCCTTTCCACCTTCACGCCTTCCTTCGCTTCTATGGCCTGATGCAAACCATCACTGTACCTTCTACCGTACATCAGACGTCCGGTGAACTCGTCAACAATGATGACTTCCCCCTCTTTCACCACATAGTCCTTATCCAGCTTCATCAGCCCGTGGGCTTTCAATGCCTGATTGATATGATGTGACACAGTCATATTGTCGGAATCCGAGAGGTTTTCCACGTTAAAATACTGCTCCGCCTTTTTTACGCCTTTTGCAGTAAGAACTGCAGTATGGGCCTTCTCATCGATAATGTAATCCTCTTCGATGTCGTCATTGTGTTCCTTGTCATCGGTACGGATATAGATCTTGGCTTTCAGCCTTCTCACAAAACTGTCTGCATGTTTGTAGAGGTCTGTGGATTTGTCTCCCGCACCGGAAATAATCAGCGGCGTTCTGGCTTCATCGATCAAAATACTATCCACTTCATCCACGATGGAATAACGAAGATCCCGCTGTACCATTTCCTCTTTATAGATGACCATGTTGTCTCTCAGGTAATCAAAGCCAAATTCATTGTTTGTACCGTAAGTAATATCGCAATGGTAGGCCTTTCTTCTTTCTTCATTATCCATATCATGAACAATCAAACCTACGGAGAGTCCCAGGAAATTATAGACCTTTCCCATCAACTCACTCTGGTACTTCGCCAGGTAGTCATTTACAGTAACTACGTGAACGCCTTTTTCTTCCAGGGCATTTAGGTATACAGGCAGAGTAGCAACAAGGGTTTTACCTTCACCGGTTTTCATTTCTGCAATTCTTCCCTGATGAAGTACGATACCGCCGATCAACTGACTCCTGAAATGCCTTTGTCCAAGAGTTCTTACAGCTGCTTCTCTTACCACGGCATAGGCTTCCGGCAGGATATCATTCAGAGTTTCCCCATCGGCCAGCCTCTTTTTAAACTCCGCAGTTTTTCCTTTGAGCTGTTCATCGCTCAATGCCTGCATTTTCGGCTCCAGCTCTTCTATTTCATCCACAATCGGTATAATTCTTTTCACTTCACGATCACTATAATTTCCAAAAACCTTCTCAAGTAATTTCAGCATGAGAATCCCTCCAATTTATTCTTTTTCCCCGTACTGCTTCAAATGTTAAAATTGCCAGGCCCAGTACGATAACCAGGTCTCCGATACTTACGATTTCCATTAACAGACCTAAAAAGGATGGAGGATGAATGATATCCGCCAACCACGGAAGCTTTGTACTTTCGGTAAGCAAGGAATGCTTTCCGTCCGCTCCGTTTTTCATGAATTCCAGCATAGCAGTCATTCCTGCCCGCTCCATAGCCTCCAGGCTAACAGGCATTTTGCCTCCGTTCAGGAGCATGACTACGTTATTCATCAGGCAACCTGCACCGATGATCAGTGCACCTATACTATGTCGATTATACCAGAAGGCTGCAAGCAGCAGTAAAAACGTAAATCCGTATATCAGCAGGCTGCTTTCGATGACCCACACCATCCCCCGGGCACTTAGCACCTGAGCGGCGGTTCGAATAACAAAAGCCGCAATGACAAGATATACCTTTTCCAGCTTGAAATTCGCCAGATTGGAAATACTGCCTTTTGCCGCCATACCGGCTGTTATTCCCATGAAACAGACCAGCAGGTAAAGCATACAATCACTCCAATATTCGTTTATATATCGGTACTATTGTTGTAAAATTGCGGAGGAGAATTGTCGGAAGACTTGAAGATAATATCCTTATTATCATAAGTATTCAAAGCTGCCTCATAGAAAGGTACAGCCTTATAAGCAAACGAAAAGGATGGCTCTGTTGGAAAAGCCTTTGGAATATCCAGTAGCTCCGTAGAGTGCAGCCTTGAAAGAAACGCAGTGGTATCCGGGGACAGCACAAAAAGGCCATCGCCTGCGCTCTCTAAAAGAGATGCGTAAGCACCGCCGGTTTCAACTTCACTGTTTAATTTATCTTGAATACTTTGTTCTTTTTCAACATAAAAATCAAATCGGTTGATGTCGACCAGATACATGTTGTAAAATTTCACCGGAAAGTTTACAATCCCTTCCGATGCAAGCGTCGACAGTATCAACAGACTGATAAACAGTCTTTTAAACATTTCTTACCCTTCCCATATATCGTCGATAGTAAAACGAGGATACAAAAGCCGTTCCCGTTAAAGCGCAACTATCTATATTATTATATCATAGAATGAATCAAAATAAATCCCTTCTATGCGTTGTTTTTTTCCAATCGCTGCAGTACCATTTTATATCCGTCAGCCCCATAGTTCAACGACCGGTTTACTCTGCTGATGGTGGCCGTACTGGCACCGGTTTTTTCACAGATTTCGGTATAGGTCTTGTCTTCCTTCAGCATCTTTGCCACTTCAAGCCGCTGCGCCAATGCCTTGATCTCTGATATTGTGCATATATCTTCAAAAAAATTATAACACTCCTCAATATTTTCCAGGAGCAGTACCGCTTCAAATAAATTATCCGTCAGTTCATCCTTTAATTTGGAATTCATATTTCTCAACTCCCTCAGATTCTCTTTAATTTTAATGTAAAATTGTCCTATTGTCAAAGTATTGTTTTAAAACCATCCGGTTTATACCTCCATCAGCCGGAGCATACTCCCATATTACGAATTGATGACCTGCATCTTTTATTGTAGAAATCCGTTTAAAACTGTAGTATAATGGGGACAATACACTGAATTTGGAGAATGATGCTATGAGAAATAAAATGCCTTTATTTGCCGTTATCTGCATTCTGGCAATTTTCCTTCTTTCGACTGTAGTCGTCCATGGTGGCAATGATATTGTAGATATATTTGTAAATCAGGTTAAAATCCAGATTGAAGGAAATAAAACCGACATCCCCAATATTCTCTACGATGATAAGACCTATGTGGCTCTTCGTGAGATATGCAATGAGCTGGGCTTGAAGCTTGACTGGGATAAAACTACCAATACTGCAAAGCTTTCGGGTTTTTCAGGTTCCCGGGGAGACATCTTACATATTTTACTCTACCTGCTCTCAAAAACGCTTGTAATCTCAGGTGCTTTACTCATGGCGCAGGTTGCCTTCAGCAGAATGAAAAAGGATTTCTATTATGTCAAAAAATTCAATGCATCCGCCACCAGTTTGAAAAGGCTCATTTATACCAGCAGCAGCACCCGGATCGGATTCTATTTCATAGCGCTCGGAATCATAACGGATTTCTTCGCTTCCGGTACAAATCCTGCCCTGTGGGTTAAAATCACTTTTCTTCCTCTGCTGGTCTTGCTTTTCTGGTTTTTGGGCCTGGGTACCGCAAACTCCATTTCCAGGCGAGAACAGGCGGAAATCCTGGATGAACAAAATTGACCCCTTATGACTTTGGAGTTTTACACAGGAAGAAAATTAGGAGTAGGGGCATAACGTCCTTTGTCTGCCCCTACTCCTATGATCTGCTTGTTTGTTATGTTCTACAGCCTGTTACTTCATGTACTGGTGCCAATGAAGGTCTCCACGCCCTCCTGTTCCCTTTACACACCCACATGCTCCTCGATAGCCGCAGCTACCATTTTAGACCTTCGAACAGCTTCAACCACCGTTTTAGCCCCTGTAACTACATCGCCTGAAGCAAAAACGCCCTCCCGTGTCGTTCTTCCATATTCATCCGTTATGAGCAAGCCATGGGCATTCACCTCAATTTGCTTTGTATTGGATACAACATTGGCTCTTGGCCCCTGGCTAACAGCAATGATTACGCTATCCGCAGCCAGCAGTTCCTCTGTTGCCGGAATCTCTACAATTCTTTCTTCCGTTTCTTTCTCCTTCACCATTTCCGTCCGTACATGGATTACGCCATAATCGGTGATTTCCACAGGAGACCTGTAATACATAAACCTTACTCCATCCAATTTGGCATACTCAACCTCTTGGGAAAGGGCTGTAACCTCTTTTTCACCTTTACGGTACATTACGGTTACTTCCCTGGAACCTTTTCGCAAGGCTGTTCTGGCAACATCCATAGCTACATTTCCCGCCCCAATGACACAAACTCTATTCCCCAGACTGTACACATCGGGATTCTTCAGGTAGTCGATGGCAAAATGAACATGCCCTAGGCTTTCTCCTTTTATATTCAATGCCCTGGGCTTCCACACTCCTGTGCCGATAAAGATTGCTTTGTACCCGTCCCGAAAAAGATCATCCACCGTTAACGTACTTCCAATCAGCGTATTGGGCCGGATTTTCACACCCATATGAAGGATTTTTTCCCGAAGCCGTTCAAGCAGTGCTTTGGGCAGTCTAAACTCAGGGATTCCATAACGCAGAACTCCCCCAATTTGATCATACCCCTCAAAAATGGTGATATCATATCCTTTGGCCGCCAATAGGAATGCAATGGTAATTCCCGCAGGCCCCGACCCGATGATGGCAACCTTTTTGTCAGGATTTTTCTCCGGCCTGTTGTTGACCAGGTTCAGATAATAATCCGAAATATAGTGCTCAATGGTACTAATATGAACGGAATTCCCTTTCCTCCCAAGTATACAGCACCCCTCGCACTGCAGTTCATGAGGACAGACTAAGGAACAGACCACAGAAAGAGGATTATTTTCAAAAAGCATTTTTCCTGCGCTTGCGATATTCCCCTGCAACAGCAGTCCCATCACCTCGTTAATGGGCGTTCCCACAGGGCATCCCTCTTTACATTTTGGAACCTTGCACTGTAAGCATCGTTTTGCTTCTTCTATAATATGGTTTGACATTTCCATCCCTCATTTTCTCATTTTATTGTAAGCGCTTACACTAATTTTAATATATACTTTCCTTCTATGTCAATATTTATATGCTTGTTATATTTATAACGAGGAGAAACACATTTGTAAGCGCTTACAATAAAACTACAATCGTAGACAAAGAGAGTTTTTGAAGGTGCCGGGTCAATGCTCTCCAAACAATCGATACCGAAGCCCCTGTTCTGCAAATTCACACAACAGGGGCTTCGGTATCGATAAAAGAATAACTTATCTTCCCCGGATAATATTCATTATTTTCACTTGCGTAGAAAGAATCTTTTGGGTGTTCAAACTTTTAAATCTTCCCAGATAGAATTTTGCAGCTTCGATAAACTGCAGGTAATCGCAATTTCCCGCTCTCTCCCCCACACCGCCAATGGTACAGTCAATATACTCTGCCCCAGCTTTTGCCGCCCAAATGGAATTTGCCACCGCCATTCCAAGATCGTTGTGGGTGTGCATCTCAATCTCCATTGAAAGTTCTTCCCTCAATCGCTGTATTTCATTAAAAGCTCTTTGCCGATGCAGGATTCCTACCGTATCTGCATATCGAACCCGCTTTACCCCTTCCAGCATGGCAACCGCCATGATCCGTAATAAAAATCGGACATCGGCCCTGGAAGCATCCTCGAGCCCAACAGTCACGTGGGTGCCCTGACTTATAGCGTAATATACACTTCTCTTTAAATTCTCAATCACCCATTCACGGTCTTTGTTTAATTTTGTACTGATTTGAATATCCGAAGCCGGGACGGCAATGTGAACGATATCCACACCACAATCCAGAGAATGCCGTATATCCTCTGTCCGCATACGGTTCCAGGCAGAGATCTTGCTTTTCAGTCCGAGAGAGGTCATCTTTTCAATACTCTTTTTTTCGTCGCCGCCCATCGCCGGCGTTCCGGCCTCAATTTGATAAATCTCCAGATCATTCAACAGCTTTGCTATGCTTACTTTTTCCTCGATGCCCAGGGCAATGCCGGCTGCCTGCTCACCGTCCCTCAAGGTTGTGTCTACAATCCGTACCTGCATAATCTCCCCCCTACCCCTGAATGAAACACCGGTACATTATCTTTGCCTGAAAATCTAGGCTTCAAGCAAAGATACAATCTCTTCATCCAGGAGATCCCTCTTCAGTAAAATGCTCTTTGAACGAATCATCTCCAGTAATGCTTCAAGGTTTTGTCTACTGCTGTTTATCCCCATATCGCTCAGTTTCTTCTCCACCGATTTTCTCCCCGAATGTTTCCCAATTTTCATCTGCCGCTTCTGTCCCACCAGTTCCGGCGCAAAAGGCTCATAAGTGATGGGATCCCTCTCGATTCCATGCGCATGGATACCGGATTCATAGGTGAAGATTGCACTTCCTATGACAGGCTTGTTTTCCAGTATGGTTTTTCCGGTAATTTCACAAAACTTTTTACACAGTTCAGGAAGAACTGCAAGGTTATAGACCTTGAAGACATTTCCAAGCACTGCCATGGAGGTCATGACTTCTTCCAAAGGGGCATAACTCCGGTGATGCCCAAACCCGGAGAATGAGCCTGTTACGGTTTGTACCCCCTGCAGCAGACCCTCTACTGCGATGGCGCCCGCCATATGCAGTGAATTGGATGGACACAGATCCAGTTCTACACTCTGCTGTCTTATTTTCTCCAAAGACTCCGCCCAGTTTTTATATTCGTACTCACGCAACCCCGTTAGTCGTATCGTATGAATATACCTCCACATCTTTCTGTCCAGCATTGCCACCAGCATATCCACCTGTTTTGCCCGGTCGGCCGCAACCTCCAGGGTGATTTTCACATTGTTCCGGTACAGCCGGATCATCTGCTCCTTATCCGGCAGTTTTTCCACCTTCAGAATACAATGCTTGATCTGCTTTTCAATACATGCATTCAAATCTTCCGCAGTTTCGATACGAAATGCAAGCCAGTCCGCCGGGACTTTTTCAATTTTCCGGTGGAATCCCGGATGGATCTCTATGAGGCTCACCCCCAGGGATTTCAAAAGCTGGGCAAACACCTCCAGTTCATCGGTACTATAAGGATGGGCTTTGCATATTTCATCCAGCGTGCGATCAATCCATCTGCTTTTGTATACTTTTTTACTCCCTGCCCACATAACCATCCCTCCACCTCAAGACCTACCTGATTTCCAATCTTTCAACCTTTTGTCCATTGATCAGATGGGATTCCACGATTTCAGCAACATCCTCCGTCGTAACGCCCCTGTACCATACCCCTTCCGGGTATACGACTACGACGGGACCGGCCTCACAGATTCCGAAACATCCGGTATTGGTTACCATCACCTCTCCCGACAAATCATTACTGTCCAACTCCTCCATAAAACTTTGTACAATTCCAACAGCATCCTTCGAACAGCAGAAGCCTTTCTGCTGGCCATTTATTCTTGAGCTTGTACAGACAAAAACATGATACTTGGGTTTTTGCATTAACTTCATCTCCTTTACATCTAGGGCTTGTAAAATAATCGCCTGGTCTATAATTTTGCTATACCCTTTATTTTGGCAATGGTAGTACCGCAAAAAAGACCAGCTAATTATTTTATAGCGTCTTATATAACAGTCTCCAACAGTTCAGCAGCCACATCCATCTCTTTTACGGCAGTCCGGATGGCATCCTCGATTCTTGCACAGGTTTGCAGGATATGGATGCCCTTTTCCGCCAGCCGCTTGGAAGGATGATAGCCGATTCGGAGAACAAGGACACCCTTACAGTCAGATAATGCACTAACGGCTCGATCCATCTTATTCTCCTCATTGTCGCACTCCTCGGCCCCGGTACAGTATTTTTTCATTTTTCTTTTTTCCAGCAACCGGATTGTACCGCTGCGGTATTCATAGATATAAAACTCTTCTGCGTGACCAAAGTGCTCATCTACCAGAATGCCGCTTTTGGAAGCAACGGCAAACCTTACAACCTGTGCCTTCGGTTCCTCCTGGCTGCTTTCACTGCTGCACCCGCTTCGGAACTCCTGCGAGATATCCTGTTCAAGGGTTCCTATGGCATCCGCTCTACACTGTTTGCAATGGTACATCTGTAGAAGCTCGAGCCCGCACTTCTTTCTAAGGCTGTTCAGTTCCTTGTTGCTGGTCAGGGGCATATTTTCAAACACTGCACCCTTTGCAGGAATTAGCGGCATAATATTGGTCATATAGGCCCCGCATTCCTTCACTTTTTTTACTACTGCCTCAATGTGCTGGTCATTGATTCCCTTTACCATCACAATATTGACTTTGCAGATAACTCCCCGGGAAGCCAGGAATTCCAGCCCCTGTAGTTGATTTCTTAATAATTGGGCAGCAGCTTCGCTGCCTTTGAGTACATGCCCCAAATAATTGATTTGTCCAATGATTTTAGCCCCGACCTCCGGGTCGATGGCATTGACGGTAATAGTCACATGGTGGATACCGAGGGCAATGATTTCTTCTGCATAATGAGGCAGCATCAGCCCGTTAGTGGAAAGGCAGAACATAATCCCAGGGTCCAGCTTCTTTATCAACTCCACGGACTTCCTGACCTGGGAGAAGTTTGCCAGTGCATCCCCCGGCCCCGCAATTCCTACTACTTTCAGATTCGGCAGCTTGCTTCTTACGGCCATAAACTTCTCCGCAGCCTGCTCCGGTGTTAAGACCTCGCTCGTAACCCCGGGCCGGCTTTCATTGACACAATCGTATTTCCGGTTACAGTAGTTACAGGAGATATTACAGGCCGGTGCTATGGGAATGTGCATTCTTGCGTTGTTGCAGGCTCCCGGAGTAAAACAGGGATGGCTTTTCGTTTTTTCCGCCAGTTCTTTGCTGTACCTTCCCTGCTTCGCTTCTCCAGCGGTTTCTTCCTGATTTTGCTGCGGTTCCAGATAATACCGCTGATACATACTTTGCCTGTAGCCTTCATATTTTCTCTCCAGGAGAGTGTTGGTCATATTGTCCAGCAATTGCAAGGTTCCGCCATAACCGGTATAAACCAATCTTTGACCTCCAACCCTGTCATGAATGGGAAAACCCATTCGCACCAGCGGCACTCCATGCCTTTCGGTTATGAATTTCCCGTCAGAGTTTCCCAGCAGCAGATTAGCCTTTTGCTCCAGCGCCTGTTTTTCGATGAATTCAAAGTCCGTATCATCTACAACCTTCGGTAAAAATTCTCCTTGCGATGCCGCCTCTTCTAAAAGGTGCTTCAGTCTTTCGTTCTGACTTCCGGTAGCAATCAGCACCGGCCTTATGCCGTTTTCCCTGCATAGTCCTGCCACCGCGTAAATCAGCTCCGGTTCTCCATAGATCACCGCCCGGCCTTCGGCATTATATTTATGGGAGTCGATCATTCCATCCAGTAGACGCCCTCTTTCCCGCTTGAATTTCTCCGGTATTTCCTTTCCGGCTGCCTCCGATAGTATCCGTAAAAACCGGTCCGTATTTTCAATTCCAATGGGGATGGGACACTGGTACAACGGAACTCCAAAATTTTCTTCCAGATATCTTCCCGGTGAAAGATTTTCCGGCACCGTAACACTCATCTCCACAGTAGCAACTGCTCCTGCCATACCTTGAATCTCCTGAAGCCCTGTTCCTCCCTGGGGGATTTTTCTAAAGCTTTCCGCATAAGGAGCATCCAGGGTATCGGAACAGTCGGGAAAAAGAACATACTGGATCTTCATGGTCTCCAGCATATTTTTGATATTCCTTAGGTCCCCTGGACTCATGGGAGGTACGATCAAATTGATCCTGTCCTTCGGAGTCTTATCGGTAGCCAAGGCTGCTACCAGGGACCGCAGCGTGGAAAAATATCCTTCAAACTGGGTTCCACCATAACCCGGAGTTTGCAAAGGAATGATCTTTACACCTTCCGCCTTTTCTTCCTCTTTAAATTCAGCAGTAATGCGCCGGATATCTTCCCCTATGGTTTCAGCCAAACAGGTAGTAGCTACGCCGATGACATCAGGATCATAGACTGTGATTATATTTTTCAAACCCTTTTTCAGATTGTTTTCTCCTCCATATACCGCTCCTTCCTCGTTGAGAGAAGAGGAGGCAATATCAATGGGTTCATTATAGTGTCCTGCCATGTGCCTCCGTATATACGTGCTGCACCCCTGGGACCCGTGCAGCAATACCATGCTGTTTTCGATTCCCTTCAAAGCCAGAACAGCCCCCATAGGCATACACATTTTGCAAGGATTTACAGTTAAATTTACAGCGTTTCTATTTGTCACAGGGATCACCTTCCTTACGGGGTATATACTTCCATACAGGACTATTTATGGTCAGGTCAACCTCTTTTGCAAAATTCACCGCACCTTCAAAGCCACAGAGCGGATGCTTTCTTTCATGGTTATGGTCGCAGAAAGCAACACCCAGCTTGTAGGCCAGGGGTCTTTCCTTTACGCCGCCCACCAGTATGTCCGCTCCCTTTTCCTTCATGAACTTCTCCAATTCGGAGGGGTTTGTGTCATCCAGAATTACAGTTCCTTCCTCCACCATGCTTCGGATCACTTCATAATCCTCTGCCTTTCCCGTTTGGGTACCCACCATTACAGTCTGCATCCCCAGGTCGGAAAATTGTTTGATTAATGAAATAGCCTTAAACCCTCCCCCAACATAAATTGCCGCTTTTTTGCCTTTCAGTCGCTGCCGGTAGGGTTCCAACTGCCATGAAGTCCGGAGTTCCTCAATAAAAATCAGTTCCTTGGCTCTATTAAGGGTTTCCCTATCTCCCATCGCCTCTGCTATGCTCATAATGGACCGCTTTGTATCTTCCAGTCCAAAAAAGCTGACCTTGGTATAAGGAATTCCAAACCTTTCTTCCATCGCCTTTGCCAGATAGGTCATGGAGCCGGCACACTGTACGATATTAAGAGATGCTGCCGGAGAATGCATTATATCTTCACACCGGGAATCTCCCGTAATTTTCGTCAGAATCCCAACGCCGATTTTCTTTAAGTAGTCCTCAATGATCCAAATCTCCCCTGCGAGGTTGAAATCACCCAGATAGTTCACTTTTGAAACCTTTCGGGGCTTTTCATTTCCCATCAGGCGAAGGAGTGCATTACAGGCAGCTTTATATCCCATGGATTTATTCCCGGCAAATCCACTGGACTTTACAGGGATTACCCGGAGGGAGTGCCTTTGCTCGGCAGCTTTGCAAACCGCTTCCAGGTCATCTCCGATCACTCCGACGATGCAGGTGGCATAAACAAAAACAACTTTGGGCGCATACTGTTTCACGATTTCATCAATAGCACCGGTCAGTTTCTTCTCTCCGCCAAAGATTACATCCTGTTCCCGCAAATCCGTTGAAAAACTGTTTCGATATAATTCCGGTCCACTGGAAAGGCTTCCGCGTATATCCCAGGTATAACTGGCACAGCCAATGGGTCCGTGTACAATATGGCAAGCATCGGTAATGGGATTCAACACTACCCTGGCCCCACAGTAAACACAGGCCCTCTGGCTTACTGCTCCCGCCACACTATCTTGGTCGCATTTCATGCCGCCGGTGCCACTCTCCTTGGATTTGTGGCATATAAAATCTTTTCTTTCTGTGAGTATAGCTATTGGTTCCTCCATGGTAATCCCACCTTTACATCGATATCCGATAATTAACTATAAGGTTTACAGTTTCAGCAATAGGCTTTCCCTTCGTTCATCCTCCCCATCCCCTAACCTCTTCTCCTATGCTTGGTAGAAGGAGAAATCCGGATCTCTTCTGCTCTCTCCCTCTACCGGTTTTGGGAGGTGGAGCTGGAGGATGAAGGTCAAATCTGCAAGACCACTCCGAAGTACTCTCCCCATTATTTTTTAAATACATAGTAAAGTGAAAGATCGTAGTCTAGGAGTAAGGGCCCACTCATTACATAATCAATTCTAAATCTTCATCGGCTGCATCTCTGTCCTGGCGGTCCAGCAAGGCATTGCTGATCATTTCGATAACCCGCATGGCCCCTTTATATCCCACCACCGGCATATAAGAATGTACGCTCCGGTCCAGAATGGGGAAACCGATTCTTACAAAAGGTACATCTTCCGCTCTGGCAATGAATTTTCCATGGGTTCCTCCCATTAACAGCTCCACAGGTTCTTCCTTCATCCACTGATGGAGGGTAAACAGGTCCCCCAGGGCCTTTACTTTTCCGTCGATACCTGCCGCTTCCAGCATGGCTTTGGCTTCCCTCTCAAAAGCTTCCCCAGGAGTTCCGGTCAGTACATATTGAGGTATCATTCCGAGGCTGATGGTAAACTCCGTGAGAGCCAGAACCAAATCCGGGTCACCGAAAATAGCAACCTTCTTGCCATGATAATGATAATGGCAATCCACCATTACATCTACCAACTGGCCCCGCTCTTCTTCCAGTTCTTCCGGAACGTTGATTCCGGTTATTTTAGAAAGTGCCATCAGGAAATCATCCGTCGCTTTAATTCCCAGGGGAGTTTTCAGCACTTTTGCAGGGACCTTGCATTTTTTCTCCAATTCATAGGCGCCGTCCGCAGAGGCAAAGCTTCCTAATGCCAAGGTTGCCTTCGAATTCCCCGTATCAATGATATCCGCCACCTTCGTACCCCCTTTGGGATACATATCATATTTTCCGGTCATGGGTGCATCCATTACGTTACTGGTATCCGGAAACATGACGAAGGGTATACCCATGGCTTTCATCATCCGCTTGATTTCTCTCATATCCCCGGGATTCACAAAACCGGGAATAATATTTAATTTGCCGTTGGGTGCTTTCCTGTTTTCGGAAAGGTACTTTACCATGCCCTTTACCATGTTGGAAAACCCTGTTACGTGCGACCCCTGATAGCTGGGTGTATTGGCATGGATAACAATTTTCCCCTCCGGCACCTGGGACTGTGCAATATAGGTGGGAATGTCGTCTCCGATAGTCTCGGAAAGACAGGTGGTGTGTACAGCAATAATGTCCGGGTTATAGATGGAAAAAACATTTTTAATGGATGTCTTAAGATTCGTACCTCCTCCGAATACGGCAGCACCTTCTGTAAAGGAACTGGTCGATGCCATAACGGGATCGCGGAAGTTTCTTGTTAAAAACATCCGGTGAAATGAGCAGCATCCCTGCGAACCATGACTGTGGGGAAGACATTTGTGTATTCCCAGTGCGGCATACATGGCGCCCACCGGCTGGCATGTTTTCGCCGGATTGATATTTAATGCATCTCTTTTTGCATATTCCTTTGGTGTATATTCCAACATATTCTTTACCCCCCTACTATGCTTCCTTCCAACATGGGCTCCGTTTTCCATGGAGGAGTGACATATTTCCATGAAGGTGTAGTGAGACCCATTGCGATATCTCTTGCAAAGTTGACAGCTCCTTTGAAACCTGCATATGGACCGCTATAATCATATGAATGAAGCTGCTTTGAGAATATCCCCTGCTTATGCGCCACATACTTGTCTTTGATACCGGAACAGAAGATATCGGGTTTTAGCGCCTTAATCAGCTCCTCTGTTTCAAAATGGTTCAAATCATCGACGACAACGCTTCCATCCGGCATTTCCTTCATCATACCCTCGTAATAATTGATCTTCAGCTTATCTTTCAGTTTCTCCAATTGCTCTTTCGAAAGATAAAGCTTATAATGCTTGGAATCCGCTTCAACTTCAATGCTTTCTATATTCTTACTATCACCGTCCTCCTTGATGGTGGGGATTACCTCCCTGCCTTCATAATCATCGCGGTGACCGAATTCATACCCGGCAAGAACAGTTTCAACCCCCAGATCCTTTAAGAGAACCTGATAGTGATGGGCTCTGGAGCCACCCACAAAAAGTGCTGCCGTTTTCCCTTCACAGGATTCGCGGTATTGCTCCATTATCGGACTGATTTCCGACAACTCTTCTGCAATCACCGCTTCCGTTCTCGCCATCAGGTCCGGGTCATCAAAATACAATGCCATATCTCTGAGACTCTTCATCGTACTCTTGACACCAACAAAGTTTACCTTGATCCAATCCGTTCCGTATTTCGTATTCATCATTTCACCGATATAGTTGATGGAGCGATGGCACTGAACTACGTTCAAGTCTGCCTTATGCGCACTTTTCAGTTCCTCAACGGTACCATTCCCCGTCATTACGGATACAATATGGTAACCGATTTTCTTCAGCACCCGCTCGATTTCCCACCCGTCTCCACCGATATTATATTCCCCGAGAATATTGACGGAGTATTTACCGACGGCCTTGTCGCCGGTTCCAATAATGTGTTTGATCAACTGGTTATTGGCGATATGATGGCCGCCGGATTGGCTGACTCCCTTATACCCTTCACAACTGAAAGCCAGAACCTTGATTGCGAATTCCTTCTGTGCCCAGCTGGCAACTGCATTGATATCATCCCCGATAAGGCCTACAGGACATGTAGAACAAATCATAACGGTTTCCGGGTGAAAGATTTCCACAGCTTCCCGGATTGCCTGTCTCAGCTTCTTTTCTCCGCCGAAAACGATATCTCCCTCCTGAAGGTCGGTATTAAAGGAATAATTGAGAAAATTCTTCTCATGGCCCGCAGTCCTTCCCTTATGCCTCCGGGTACCCCAACTGTAGTAACCGCAGCCGATGGGTCCATGGGTAATAATCAAGGCATCCCGCAGAGGACCGACTACAACCCCTTTGCAACCCGCGTAACAGCATCCTCTGTTGGTAATAATTCCGGGGATGGTTCTCGTATTCGCCGTTATTCTTTGGGCCTCTTCCAGTTCATTTTCCTTTACCACTACGTGTTCTTTTCTATTTTTAAACACGGCAGCAGGATACTTCTCCAGCATCCTGTTTACCTGTTGTTTCACCGTGTTCTGCTTCATAAAATCACTCCATTCCTTTGGATTGTGAATTTTGAATGGCTGCATGAAATAAAGCTTTTAAACTCACTTCATTCTGCCTTCTCAATTCCTATGTTTATAACAACGGAAGAAATTGCGGAGCAATTTCAACACACCCAGGTTGCATGGGCGAGCAGCAAGCTTTGCTTGCGACCAGCTGTTTCAACGAGGCGGGAGATATGCTCGCCGCCTATAAAGTTAATCGGTACCCGCCACCTATAGAGGTGGGGCGGGGGCCCATCTTATGCCTCGTTATATTGCCAATTCACCGGACTCCCCGGTTCTTACTCTGACTGCATCCGTGACGGGCATTACAAAGATCTTCCCGTCCCCGGGCTTTCCTTTGCTGTTGACGCTGATGAGTGTTTCTACCGCCTTTTTTACTTCGCTGTCCTGTACTACCAGGGAAATCAGTCTTTTGGGAATTAACCGGTGTCCTTCGGATAAATTTTCTGCAATTACAGGAGAAGTGATTTCAGAACCGGATATGATTCCTTCGATGAATGAAAAATCAACCTTTTTCTTTCCTCTGCCCAGCACTTTCCTACAGTTCATGGAGGAGAGTCCTTCCAGCAGCAGCGCTTCCTTGGTTTTGTTGACCATATCCATTCGTATGACAGCCATTACCTCTTTCATTACATCCCCTCCTCTTACAGTTGGTTGTTTCCCGAACTGATGGTGTATACTTCCTCTACAGGGCTTACAAAGATCTTTCCATCCCCAAAAGCACCTTTTTCGCCTGTTTTCGCATTTTTTACAACAATCCGGATAACATCATCCTTATCTTCATCCTTAACCACCATCATCAGCATTTCTTTGGGAATTTCATCATAAAATACATCTCCAACCTTCACACCGCGCTGTTTTCCCCGTCCCATAACATCCATTTTAGTAACTGCCGGGAATCCGGCATCACTCAACTCCGATAATACTACCCCTACTTTTTCAGGCCGGATAATCGCTCTAATCATCACCATAATTACACCCTCCAAATGATTTTTATAAGAGTTCTACCTACTTGATACAGGCCTCATCGGATTCATACATCAAATGTCCAATATACCATGTTCCATCAATATTTCTTCCAGACGGTCCTGAACCATTGGCTTCGGAACAACAAACATCTCGTTGCTGTCCACCGCGTTTGCAAGTCCGCGGTACGCATCGGCCTGGGGTTCTCCCGGAGCGAAGTCAATCACTGTTTTCTTATTGATTTCAGCTCTTTGTACCAGATTTTCCCTCGGCACGAAATAGATAAGCTGGCTTCCTAATTCCTTTGCGAAGGCTTCCAGCAGTTCTCTCTCTCCATCCACCTTTCTGCTGTTGCAGATGATGCCGCCCAAACGAGTACCGCCGGTGGCTGCATATTTCTGAATCCCTTTGCAAATGTTGTTCGCAGCATACAGCGCCATCATTTCGCCACTGGCAACAATGTAGATTTCCTGCGCTTTTCCCTCCCGGATCGGCATCGCGAACCCACCACAGACAACGTCACCCAGAACATCATAGAATACATAATCCAGGTCATCCGTATAAGCCCCCAACTGCTCCAGCATATTGATGGAAGTAATGATCCCTCTTCCGGCACAACCGACTCCCGGTTCCGGTCCGCCGGATTCAACACAGCGAATCCCAAAAGCCCCGGTCTTCATGATGGAGTCCAGTTCCACTTCTTCCCCTTCTTCTCGCAGCGTATCCAGAACACTCTTTTGTGCCAAACCATGGAGCACCAGGCGGGTTGAGTCTGCCTTCGGGTCACACCCTACGATCATAATTTTCTTTCCCATTTCTCCAAGCCCTGCTGTTAAATTCTGTGTGGTAGTGGATTTTCCAATCCCACCTTTTCCATAAATCGCTACCTGTCTCATAATCGTGACCTCCTGAATTTTATATTTAACCCTCTTGCGGGAGGATTAGAATTTGCAAGAACAAAAGCAAAAGGGCGCCATGATTCCTCAAGGGAATCAGGCGCCCTGGCCTTTGGATATACCAGATCAATCGGGGGATCTTTTATATCCGAAAGTAGAAATAATTGCAGTGACATAGATAATCGGTATAAGAGCAATCCATATTCTGCACAGGAAGAATTTCACCCCGTACACGGTATAAAACAAAAAACGCCAGAATCCATATTTCTATAGACACTGGCGACGTAGCCACAAGTACAAAATTCATCAAGGAATCAATGAGTACCTGTATTGTATTTTTTGATTAATGAAACTATAGTACCATACTTCATTCATAAATACAATAGTTTTTTAATTATTTTTTAATTTTTTACGTTTTTATGCAATTTCATATTATAAAAGCTGCATTTTTATATTGATACATTTCTTCACTACTACCGCAATATCAATTTTCCAATATATCTTCACTTTATACTGCTTCGGAATGGCAAAATATAACTATCCGCCGCATCGTAATTCATTTCACCCTCTTGTCAAGATTATAGCATCTGCGATATCCTTCATGGGAATTCTATTGTCCCTGCTCTTTTTCTTAATGGCTTCATAAGCCTCCCCTTCACTCATCCCCTGTTGCTCAACCAATATCCACTTTGCCTTCTCGATGAGTTTTCTGCTTTCCAGCGTATCGTTCAGCTTTTTTACTTTATTTTCATACTCACAGACTCGCCGGTAGTTCATGAGAACAATATCTGAAATTTGGAGAATCACTTCATCAAAGGCTGGCTTTGTCATATAGGTCATAACGCGGGTACCGGAAAGAAAACTAAAAACCTCCTCATTTCTACTCTCCAGCAGCAATATACAGGCCGAGAGGAGTTCCTCGTCAATGACCTCCAACGTTTGCCGCAGATCCCGGAAATTGCTTCCAATGTCCAGGACCAGCAAATCCGGGTTTTGACTTCGAACATGCCGCAATATATTTAAAGGTTCTTTTGCATATCCAATATAAATATGCCCGCTTGAAACCAGTGCATTTTTTACGCTACCCAAAGATTTTTTGTCTTCCCCGCAAACGATGAATTTCCCGTATTCCATGTATTCCCCTCCTCTTTACAGCTTATATAAGCAGTGCAAAAAACAAAAAGCTTTCCAGGGGTACAAACATTGTACCTCAGAAAGCTTCTATGCCATATCATCAGGCTGCCTCATAACAGCCTCAAAATCTGTTTAAATTTATAGATATGATACCATAGGATAATTCATTTTACAAGAAGAAAACTTTCACATCTCTTTATCTGGATGTAGTTTTTTCGTCGCTGTTTTCACAATTTTTTGTGCATTTTTTATACATTGTCCGTGATGCTGTCTATTTCAGTATAACTAAAAACTTACGGTATGGGGCATTAGGAACTAACTCCCCTCCCTGCCCCTCCCTTTGCAAAAGAGAGGGGAGAAGAACTTGCTCCCCTTCTTTCTTGAAAGAGAAGGGGTTAGGGGATGAGTTACGCTTCTCCATACACTCTCACTTCGAAAATTCTCGCGTGTTGATCTCCGTTTGTTCCCAGTACATTCACCTTGATTTTATCGCAGTTTACCGGCTTTTCCAGCTTATGCGTCCTGAACCGGAGATAATTTCCTTTAACCTCTTCCCTATGCACGATTTCATTTCCCCAATAAAATTCAATCCTGTAATCCCGAACAAGTTCAGGAGGAATTCCTGGAATCTGGTTATTTAGCGCACTATGGGAGAGGGAAATCATAATCTCCTTCGAAAGGTTGGAATCAAACTTCAGGTGAACTTCCTCTGCTGCAACCGTTTTATCAAACTCCAGTGCAATCCATTCCCCTGCACCGGAAATCTTTTCTGAGATCCAGCAGTTTGAGTTTTCCTTCACCTTTCTTGAAACACCATTGGTAACATTTTCACAATCAGCACCTTCCAAAGCTGAAGAACAGCTGACTCTGGCCTTCCTTGCCAAATCCTTCCCGTCCTCATTCGCGAATCCGGGAATAAAGCAGTCATCCTTCAAAAGGGTCTGCTGCAATTCTTTGATATGCTGCAACACTTCCCTTGGCAAAATCCCTTTTTGGATTGCCATGGCCGCTGCCGTACCGCCTGCCTGGCCTACAACTGCACAGGTTGCCATGACCCGGGTGGAGCCGAAGGCCATATGGGATGCGCTGATAGCTCTTCCACCCACCATCAGGTTTTTAATATTTTTGGAGTACAGAGACCTGTACGGAATGGTATACATTTCCTTCAAGCCCAGGAATAAAGTAGGCTCCAGGCGAGTTCTCAGCCCTTCCACTACGTGCATATCCATAGGCCATCCACCATAGGCCACAGCATCCTCAAACAAGGTTCCTCCAAAGCAATCCTGTTCCTTCAGTATATAATCTCCTGTAATTCTTCTGCTCTCTCTTTTTCCCGGCAGAAAACCCACCCAGTCAAGATCAAAATTCTCTGCATTGTGGTGACCGCTGTTTTTAATGTGGTCCCAAACTCCGTAGACAGCCTTCAAAAGTTCATTTCTCAATTCTTCTCCATCAGCGATGATATCCAGCTCCCCGCCTCCCAATTCGATCCACCAGTAGCCGGAGGTAAACTCGTTGTGCCCCCTGTATGCCAGGTCTTCTTCCGCATAGGTATTGGCCCAGAAAGGTTTTTCAAAAACTACAGGTTTTCCGGTATCCACAGCTTTAAACAGCAGTGTATTCCCCATGGTGATATGATCCGTTTGATCCGGAGCATACTGCTCTCCAAATACATCTTTTCCCTCGCGCCCGGTCATATACTCGGCCCCGGATAATGCGGCCAAAGTCCCATCCCCTGTTGCATCCATGAAAATTTCTGCGGTGAATTCGAAAACCTTCTCCGTAGTTATCTGTTCCGCAATAATATTCTTTATGAAATTTCCCTCAACCTTCACTTCCGTCATATGGGTATTCAGGTAAAGGTCCAGCCCTTCCTGGAAGTTCGCTTTTTCCCAGAGCACAGTGTCGAATATGGAAAAGGAATGGTTTGGATTCCTCTTCCTATTTTCCAGAAGAATCTCTTCCAAAATTCCGGTCTCTCTGGCATCCGGCCTGCTCCCATGATGATCGGCACCGCAGATGTGCATTCTGATTTCCGAACTGGCATTTCCACCTAGAACCGGCCGATTCTGAATCAAAGCGGTCTTCGCACCGTGCCGGGCGCTGGCTATGGCGGCGCAAAGTCCGGACATGCCACCACCTACGATAACCACATCATACTTTTTACTTACCTGTATTTTAGCCATTTGCAAATCCTCCTCATAAACTGTAGTCCTTCCTCACTTTCATTCTACAGTTTTTTGTATTTCCGCACCTTAAAATATCTGCCTGATTTCTTTAAATTCCTGCAAATATGAAAACCAAGGATGAAATCAAGGGGATAGTTCTCTTACTTCTTCCAGAGGAAGCAGGAGAACCATCCCCTTGATTTACTGTATTTATTCAGGCTTAACGCCATTTTTCATAAGTTCTTCCTGCAGTATGGAGACCTCCAGGCTCCGTGGTGTGCAGTTCCTTTCCCTGCACAGAGCTGCCGCGGTTCCTGCCGACTGCCCCATATTAGCACAAATGGGCATGACCCTGTAGCTGGAATGTGCCATGTGCGTACCTGAAATATTTCTTCCTGCCAGCATCAGATTATCAATTTCCTTGGGTATAAAGCACCCATAGGGAATGGTATATCCTTTGGTTTGTTTAAAATGCTTCTGGCACCCGGTTTCATCCAGACCGGCTCCTGACAGGTTATGCACATCGAAGTTAAAGTGAGCATTTGCCACCGCCCAATCTTCAAAAACCTTTGCCATCATTATGTCCTGTTCCGTAAGGGTCTTTTCGCCGATGAAATGCCGTGTTTCCCTTACACCGATCTGGGCAGATGAATTTATAACAAAACAATGCTCAAAACCCGGTACAAATTTTCTCAAAAAATCAACAATGGGCTGGATCTGTCCCCTACAGGTCAATGTCGCCTGGGTCAGGTCTTCCGCTTTTGTCCCGTCCGCTTTTATACAATTGGTCATATTCAGAGTTACTACGCCAGGAAGAGGCGACGGGTAGATCAGGACATGTCCCGCCGGGTAGGGAATGTGTTTTCTTCCCAGCGATTGTATGTCCCCACCGGGAAGGTCATAGGTATCTTCAAAGCCGTGTACATAGGTGACTTTTGACGTATCGACGCCCGCTACCTGCAGCATGATGGTCATGGGCTGCATCCTGCCGTCATATTCACGCCCCAGGTAAAAGGGGGCTCCAGCCCGGGCAGCGATATCTCCATCCCCGGAGGCATCGATTACAATTCCCGCCATAATGGCTTCTCTACCGGATTTGCTTTCCGTAATAACGCCTATAATTTTCTTCTCTTCCATAATGGGTTCACTGGCAAAGGTATAGAGTTGAAGAATAACCCCTGCCTCTTGCAGCATTTCAAGCATGACGGTTTTTAGCTTTTCATGATTTATAATCTGCCGTTGGGAGCCATGCCTGCCCATATTTCCGCCGGATCCCTCCACATCCGCCGAACGCTCCAGCAGCTCCTCATAAAAGCCCCCTCTGGTTTCTCCCGTCCAGTGGCTCATGAGTCCGGAAGTAGCCACTCCGCCTACGCAGCCGGATTGTTCGATGAGCATGGTTTTTGCCCCTTTTCTTGCTGCACCGACAGCGGCGGAGAAGCCTGCCGGTCCCCCTCCGACAACCAACACATCCACTTCCTCTTTCACCGGTATCTGCTTTGCAACTTCTGCATAATATTTTGTCATTCCGATTTCCTCCTTTTATCCTTTGACCGCACCAGCGGTAAGGCCCTTCACAAAAAATTTCTGTCCTACAAGAAAAACAATAAAGACCGGCAGCAAAGCGGATACGGACGCCGCCATTACAAGATTATATTCCGTCAGGCTTTCTTCGATAAAATTACTCAGAGCTACCGGAATGGTGTAAGTTCTCCAGTCTCTCAGGAATACAAGGGCTTCCAGGTAATTGTTCCAGCTCCAGAGAAATACCACCATAGCCAGCGATGCCATGGCCGGCTTTGCCATCGGGAGCATAATCTGCGCCCAGGTTCTGAATTCACCTGCACCATCAATATGGGCCGCTTCCTTTAGTTCATTGGGTACCTGCATAAAATACTGCCGCATGAGGAAGGTTCCGGTGATGGTTACGATTCCGGGTAAAATCAGCGTCAGATGGGTTCCCATCATTCCCAGTTTATCAAAAAGAACAAACTTCGGAATCAGTGTAACCTGGGAAGGAATCATCATCGTAGACAGATAAAGGAGAAAAACCGTATTGGACCCTCTGAACTTTATCTTTGCAAAGGCATATCCTGCCAGAGAGCTTGTAAGAACAGCCCCTACCAGGTTAATCAAGGATACCTTTAAGGAATTATAATAGCTGAGGGCAAAATGATAGTCCCTCGGTGCCACTTTCCCGATATTCCATACCACCTTGAAGTTCTTAATATAAAAATAATCCGGTATCCAGTCGATGGGAAGCTTTAATACATCCGCGGAAATCTTGAAGGACGCTGAAAGCATCCAGAGAAACGGTACGATCATCGTGAATGCCAGGGCTCCAATAAGGAGGGTATACACCATCCTTACCGCAAAGGCCTGACGGCCTCTTCTATTTTTTGCAGTACTCCTGCTGATTTTCTGTGTTTCGGGTTGAGCGTGTGTTACAGTTTTCCCCATGATTTCGCCTCCTCAACTACATATAGCTAACCCACTTTTTCTGTCCCTGCCACTGAATCATCGTGATAATAAACAAAATCAAAAACAATATCCAGGAGATGGACGCCGCATAACCCATTCGATAGAAGGTGAATGCGGTTGTATAAATATAGTACACCAGTACATTGGTAGATGTACCCGGGCCTCCCCGTGTCATGATCATGATCTGCCCAAACACCTGGAAGGAAGAGATAAAGCTGGTGATTACAAGGAAGAATGTCGTAGGTGTGAGCATAGGAACCGTAATCTTGAAAAACTTCTGTACTTCACTGGCTCCATCAATATCTGCTGCTTCATAAAGATCCGTCGGCAGCGATTGAATGGTGGATGTATAAATCATCATGGCGTAGCCGATCCCGGACCAAACGGACATAAGGATAATGGCGGGCATGGCCCAGTTATAGTCTCCCAGCCACTGCGGGGGATTTTTAACCCCGAGAAATTTCACAAATTGTGTAATAGGGCCAAAAGGTGAATACATCATCACCCATACGATAGATACTGCAACGATGTTTGAAATATACGGCATAAACATAGCCAACCGAATGGGCGTCTTGCAGTAGGCGTACTTGTCAATGAGCACTGCCAGTACCAGCGCAATAAAAACAGTGGCCGGTACAACGGTAAAGGAATAGTAAAAGGTATTTAAAAGTGACGCTGTGAACCATTTGTCACTCCACATTTCAATAAAATTTCTACCCCAGTTGAACTTCATGCTTCCAAAGCCTTGGGTATAATCCCAGTCGGTAAAACTTACGACGGCGGAAAACAGAACCGGAAACAGGGTGAAAACAAGAAACCCAGCAAGGTTTGGTGCTATAAATGAATATCCGGCGATATCTGTTTTTAATTGTTTGCTGATTTTCACCGATCATGACCTCCTTTATTATAGGTATCGCACTTTGATTCCAAATTCATCCATCAGGCAAGCCGCCCCAAAACCCGGGCGTTTTACCCACCGGTTATTATAAAGTTCAAAGTACGCTGCCTTTATAAAGGAGTGCAGTTTCTCTGCACTCCCTTACCTATAGCCACGTCACTTTGCCTCTGAATTTATCCACTGGTAATTATCATCTTCAAAGTGTCATGCTTGTACAGAAATATTACTTCTTTAAGAGTTCGTCGGAACGTTTCTTTGCGTCCGCCAAACCGTCTTCGGTCTTTTTCTTTCCGATATAGATCGCTTCCAGTTCCTCGCTTAATACTTTTCTGATCTCAGGCAGCTTCTCTGTTATGGTTGGGACAGCGTAGTTGGTTTTTGGCGCAATGAGGATTTCCTTTGTAGTTTTACTGTCAAGGATATCTTCCGCCCCGCTAACGAATGCCTTTAGGATCTCATCCTTATCGAATTTCGCATAGGCGGGTACTCTTCCTCCATTAGCTAAAGGAAGCATTCCCTTCTCCGCATACCATTTAACAAATGTCCAAGCTTCTTCGATGTTTTTGGATTTTGGGTTAATGGAAAGCAAATCACCCAGACCACCTTGCGAGTACAAATCCGACTTCTTTTCAGGCGTTGGATAGGGAGCAAAGGCAGTTACGAAGGTATGGGGATAGTTTGCCTTATCTTTGATGCTGCGGATCATCCATGGTCCGATGGTCATGGCAGATTTGCCGCTGAGGAACATCCCTTCCTGTGTCAACTTTTGTGTTACACTGTCGGTATGGGTCGGTGCGCTCTTATCTACATTCATCATTTCCGCAACGGTTTTAATGGATTTTACAATGGCAGGATCAGTGAAGTTTGTTTCCTTTCCGCCCGGCTTATAGAATACGTCCCCTCCCAGGACTTGTGCTGCAAAGTACGTTGTAGGGTAGAATAGATCCTGCTGTGAATTGAAGAACATACCATACACCTTGTTCTGTCCTTCTCCTTTGGTCAGCTTCTTGGCAATATCTCTAAACTCATCCAGCGTCCAGGAGGTCGGAATCGGAATTCCTGCCGCATCGAACATATCTTTGTTTAAAACGATACCATATTGGTCAATCTTCGTTGGAATAGCATAAGTTTTCCCATCAATATTATACGAGGTTGCCATGGCTCCCCCGAAGTTGGCCGCCAAATCGAAGTTATCTCTTTTCATAAGCTGGGTCAGATCCATCGCCATGTTCCCTGTAGCTCTTTTCTTAAGAAAATCAAGGGCGTAGGAAACATAGATATCAATATCACTTCCCGCTAACAAGTTCGTTTCCAGTTTCATATTTCCCTGGTCGTCATTTACGAATCTTTCATATTCGATCTTGATACCCTTATCTGCAAACTCCTTGTTAAAATTATCACACGCCGCCTGAGGGCCGGATTCCGGCGGTACTCCTCCCCACATTTTCAATGTGACAGTTTTCTTTGCACCGGGTGTTGCTCCGCCATTTTCCTGCGGTGTTTCTTTTTTTCCGCATCCCGCAAAAGCAGATACCGTCATCAGTGCTGCCAAAGCCAATGATACAATCCGTAGCTTTCCTCTCATACAACTCTTCCTCCTTTTATTTTTACTCATTCCGCAATGCTTTGAATCGGTACAGTTTTATTATAGACGGAGAAATTAAAAATATGGATAAACAGAACTGTTTACTTTATCATTTATCTTTTGATATTTTGCACAAAAATACACCGTAAACATTGGCTAGTTTTGTGCAACTCTAATTTTCTTTGATTTTTCTATAGTATTTTTCGATTTTCCAAGTGCCTCAAAAGAAAAAAGCGGCAACCTTTCGGTTACCGCCTGTAGTCATTGGGTGATTTTCCAGTGACCTTCTTAAAAAGCATGCTGAAATAGTTGGAGTTCTCAAAGCCCACCATAAATGCGATTTCATACACCTTCAGGTCTGTTTGCAGCAATAGCTCCTTTGCTTTCTCTACCTTAACGGAATTTACAAAGTCAATAAAACTGCTGCCTGTCTCCTTTTTAAACAGATGAGAGAAGTAGCTTTCACTCATGTTCACAAGTTCTGCTGCTGTAGAAACACCAATTTCCTTGTCCACATTTGCCTTTACATATTCCTTCACTTTCAGAATCTCTTCCCTGCTTTTGGACTGTCCCCTTTTCCGGCATTCCTCCCTAAAATCGTCGACAAAATACAAAAACCATTTGCGGATCTGCTTCAGGCTTTCATACTTTGTGAGAACCTGATAGGGTGTAAATCCACATTCATTTTTCATTGCATCCAGCTCCACCCCTCGCTTTTTGGCAACAGTGATAAATGGGTAAAGGAGGTCCAGAAGCCGATTGCGGATTTTATGCCTTGAAACTTTATTATGTTCCTCGATGAAGTCAAAAAAACTTTCGATAAAAGCTTTTGCCTTTTCGCCCTCCATATGCTCCAGAAGGTCTTCCAGCCGGGCACAATCCAGAGCTTCAGGCAGTTTTATACTACTTTCCTCCGGTTCGGCCGGTGTCTCCCGGAAGAAGTAAAAGCTTCCCCCTCCCAAATAGAACCTCGATTCCAGCGCTGTTACGGCTTCTCCATAGGCTTTATCCAGTTCATGAATGCCCCGGTGGCTTTCACTGATACCCCCGGATACGCTGATGCCCAGATACCGTTTCATATACTCGTGAAGCCGTTCAAAGGTTTCCCTGATGGTTTGCGTAAATTCTTCCCCTTTTGCTCCATTGACATTAATCGCTACAAGGATATCTCCACCCTCATAATCAAAAACCTCTGCCGTTTCATACCGTTCAAAAACTTCTGACAGGATATTGAGCATGGAGAACTTCAACAATTCCCTTTCCTTAATTACGCTATTCACTTTTGCCAGATAAAACTCGTCCGCACTCACATAGAAGAGAACGTAATTGTCTTCAAATTCTATCCTGGTATTGAGTTCCCTCAATTCCCTCCTGCAATCGGCTGCACTTACATAGCTTTTTTCAATGGCAGTCCGTATCAATTTGCTTTTAATGGCGTCAAGATTCTTATGCACGATCTTGTCCACTCTTTCGCTGGCGGCACCGGAAGTCACCGCAGGCCCCATTTGTTCCCTCACCGTATCCAGGTTTTTCAGCAGTTCTTCCGGTTTTACGGTCAGTTTGAAGATATAATCACTGGCCCCCAGCCGCATGGCTTCCCGGACATTGTCAAAGTCATTGTAGCAGCTCAATACAATAATTTTAACCGCAGGATACTCTTTTCTCAGTATCTTTATAAGCTCAAAGCCATTCATTTTGTCCATAATCAGGTCAGTCAGCACAATATCCGGAACGTTTTCCCGGATCTTTTCCATAGCCTCCGCTCCATTGGAGGCTTCACCGATAATGGTATAGCCGTGCTCTTCCCAGTTCATAATGGATTTAATTCCGATTCTAACAAGGATTTCATCCTCAACCAGCATTACCTTCAGCAATTTTGCCACCTCCTTCCATGATCATCGGCAGCGTGTATTTAACAACAGTGCCCCTACCTTCTTCACTTTGTATTTCAACTCCATACTGTTGTCCGTATGACATTTTAATCCTTTCGTTTACAATCTTCAAGCCAATCCCTGTAATTTTCTTTTCGTCCCTGCCGTCTTCCCCTTCTTCTACCATGATTCCGGCCAGCACTTCCGCGCTGATGCCGGTACCGTCATCCATAACATAGAGCTTCAGGTTATCTCCTTCTCCATCAGCCTTTATCAATATGCATCCCTGCCGGTCGGTGTCCTTATACGCATGGATGATGGCATTTTCTACCGCAGGCTGGAGGATGAACCGAATGATTTTCATATCCAGGAGGACCGGATCCACCTCCACGCAAAGTTCATATTTCCCTCCATAGCGGCTGTTCTGGATTAAAACATAGCTTTTGATATGCTCAATTTCCTCCTGGAGGGTAACAATCTCACTGCCCCTGCTCATGCTGAATTTTAGCAGGTTAGCCAAAGCATCGATATTTTCAACGATATTATCGGCTTGGCGAATAATAGCCATCCACCGGATGGTATTTAAGGTATTGAAGAGAAAATGCGGGTTCAACTGCGCTCTCAGCGATTCAAAACGGTACTTTTCCCGAATGGAGTGTTCCGTTTTCAGTTTGTCAAATAACTCTTTAATATTTTCCGCCATCTTATAAAAAGCCAGATTCAAATGCCCGATTTCATCCTTCCGGTCGATGTCCAGCCCTGTCAATTCACTTTCCAGATTGAACCGCAGCATCTTTTTATTCAATCGCTGAATGGGCTTCACAATCTTTGACGTCAGAATGCCCGCAATAATCAGAACAGCGAGAATAAAAGCGCCAAAAAACAAAATGATTTGTGATGAGAATGCTTTCAGTTTATAGATGATTTTATCGTACAGGGTGAAAACGGTCACTTTCCACTCACTGTTTTCGAAGGTCCAGGGGACCCGGGTAATGGTATAGTAATTCACAAGGTACTTCTTGTTCTCCACCTCTCTGAGCATATACCCTCTGTCCTGTCGGGATATTTCATTTAGCAGCTCGCTGACCTCACGCTTACCGCTAATGTCCGTATTGTCCAGGGACATGATGATTTTGTTTTTATTATTGGTGATAATCACACAGTCGTCTTTGCTGCTAATATATTTGTTTTTCTGAAAAAGTTCGATAAAGGCCTCCTCGCTGACACTGACAATGAGGACACCGGCGTTGGTCCCGCCCCCAGCCGACCCGTTTATGATTCTGGCCAGAGAAATATAGTTTTTAGCCGTATCTTCTTTGATAAATGAAGGCTCAAAAAGCCTCCATACAAGATGTCCGTTGTAGTTTACCGCCTGCTGCACCCAATCCTCCCGGTACAGAAACTGGTAATCATTGTAGTTCAATGACCAGTTTGAAAATACATTGCTTTGCTTATCAAATATCGTGATCTTCACTTTGTTTAGAATAACGTTGCTGTCAATCAGATTATTCAGGACCTTATCAATCGCAACGGTACGGTCATAATAGCTAAGGCTGGTATCCATCAATGCTTTTTGAATGGTTTCGTCGTTAGAAACCACGTTGGATACCTTTACAATGTTATCAAACATATTGTTGATTTCATTCTCGATCCCCGCGATGTTCTCTATGCTTCTCTGGCTTACTTCTTCCTTCATGATACCTTCAAAAGACTTAAAGCTATAGATAAATACACAGCACACAGGAATAATAATAAATAAAATAACCCAGAGATAAAACTTCGTTCCCAGTCGATGAAAAAAATCTCTCTTTTTAATCGAATTCATTTCATCCCTCCTATCTACATGCAGCGCACCAAAGTTTTTACACGCTTTCCTTTGCGTGCTTGTATTTCCTTACCCTATATCGCAAACACTCAATTCATTGCTTATAAAATCATTTCCTCGGTTTATGGCTTCATGAAAACTTATCTATCTACTAAATTATACAGCATTTGACAAGCTTCGTAAATTGACATAATTATGAAGCCGTCCAAGCAGCAAAAAAGGGGGTGTCGCAAAACTACTTTTTAGTGGGGAGCGAAGCTCCCTTTTTGTTAAGGCTATTGAAAACAGCCACTGAAAATCCTGAACCATATCCTGATTTTCAATGGCTGTTTGATTTTTGGCG